>NZ_CP060436.1:2485000-3085000 GCF_003590145.2 Pseudooceanicola algae
GCAAAGCCCAGCATGTTCAGCCCCTCGACCGGCGTATAGCTGCGCGGCAGGATGATCATCACCACGCCCATCAACAGGAAATTCGCCATCATCGGGTAAAGCAGCATGACGACCGAGCGTTCCTCGGATCCGATCTTGCGTACGATCACGGCCGCGAAGGCGCCGCAGAAGGCCGCGACCATGGCCGCGACATGGCCCACGGTCAGCGCCGCCCCACCGGGGTTCAGGACGATGCCCACCCCCGCCAGGCCCACGCAGATGGCGATCCAGCGATGCAGGCGTACCTTTTCCCCCAGCAGCGGGATCGAGATCACCGTGATCAGCAGGGGGGTTGCAAAGAAGATGGAATAGGCATCGGCCAGCGGCAGCACCGAAAAGGCAAAGAAGGCGCAGCCATTGGCGGTGACGGTGAAAAGCGTTCGGGCCAGCATCCACCAGGGATGCACCGGGATCAGCGTTCCGGGCTTGGCGTCCCGCATCAGCATGACCGAGGTCAGTGGAAAGCCGAACAGGACCGAGAAGAAGACGATCTGGAAGGATGAATAATCCGCCCCGAGGTATTTCACCACCACGTCGTGGGTCGAATAGATGCCGTAGGCCAGCAAGGCGAAAAGAATCCCACGGGTATTTCCAGACATGCTGTCCCCTTCAAAAAAGACATCCTCCCGGCCTTATGCTGGGGCCGGGAGGCGAAAAGGCAAGCGGAACCTGCCCTTCAGGTCAGATTGTCGGGTGGGCTGCCCCGGTCCGGACCGGGACAGCGGCAGTCAAAGGCTGGCGTCCAGCGCCGCGATCACCGCATCGCCCATGTCGGCGGTCGTCGCCGGGGTGATGCCTTCGTCGTTCAGCAGGTCCGCGGTGCGCACACCATCGGCCAGCACCTTTTCCACCGCTGCTTCAAGGCGGGTCGCCTCGTCACCCTGATCAAAGCTGTAGCGCAGCGCCATGGCAAAGCTGAGGATACAGGCACAGGGGTTGGCCTTGCCCTGTCCGGCGATATCGGGGGCCGAGCCGTGAACGGGTTCGTAAAGCGCCTTGGGCCGGCCATTGGCCATCGGTGCACCCAGCGAAGCAGAGGGCAACATACCGAGTGATCCCGTCAGCATGGCGGCGAGATCGGACAGCAGATCGCCGAACAGGTTGTCCGTCACGATGACGTCGAACTGCTTGGGCCAGCGGGTCAGCTGCATGGCACCGGCATCGGCATACATATGCGACAGCTCGACCTCGGGGTAATCCTTGCCGACTTCCGTGACGACTTCGCGCCACAGGATGCCGGATTCCATCACGTTGGCCTTTTCCATCGAGCACAGCTTCTTGCCGCGCTTCATCGCCAGTTCGAAGGCAGAACGCGCCACGCGGTCAATCTCGGATTCCGTATAGCGCTGCGTGTTGATGCCGACGCGCTCATTGCCTTCCTCGATGATGCCGCGCGGCTCACCGAAATAGACGCCCGAGGTCAGTTCGCGCACGATCATGATGTCGAGCCCGGCGACCACGTTCTTTTTCAGGGACGAGAAATCCGCCAGCGCGTCAAAGCACTGGGCCGGACGCAGGTTGGAGTAAAGGTCCATCTCCTTGCGCAGGCGCAGCAGGCCGCGCTCGGGCTTCACCGAAAAGTCGAGTACGTCGTATTTCGGTCCACCAACGGCCCCCAGCAGAACCGCGTCGGCCTCTTGCGCCTTGGCCATGGTTTCGTCGGTCAGCGGGGTGCCATGGGCATCATAGGCCGCGCCGCCCACCAGGTCCTCGGTCACGTCGAAGGCCATGCCACGCTTGTCACCGAACCAGCCGATGATCTTGCGCACTTCGGCCATGACTTCGGGGCCGATGCCGTCTCCGGCAAGGATAAGAAGCGAGGGGTTGCTCATGGTCACTGTCCTTCCTGAACTTCCGGCCTGTCAGCGACCGGAACTGTTCCGCTTCGCCTAACGGCAAGTAGAGGAAAGTTCAAGAAACGAAGGCGGCGAGTCCGGCCTCCAGCCGGTCCCAGACCAGGGCGACGCGGGGGGTGTGGCGCAGGACCTCATGGGCGGCCAGCCAGACCGGCAACACCGGCAGCGCAAGCGGGCTCGGGATCTCTTCCAGCTGCGGATCGGCGCGCCCGATGCTGCGCTGGCCGAAACCGATGCCGCAGCCGGCGCGGACCAGTTCCCAATAGGTCACCTGATCATCGCAACGGACCGCGAAATCTTCGCGGGTCAGGGCGATCCCCATCGCGCCCATGCCGCGCAGGATCAGGTCCGACCGGTCATAGCCCACAAGGTCGCAGGCCAGAATCTGCGCCATGGTTTCCGGCCGCCCCACCCGATCAAGGTACTGTGGCGCGGCAAAGACCCCGATCTCGACCACGCCCAGCCTGCGGGTGACGATTTCCAGCTGCTCGGGGCGGAACATCCGCACCGCGATATCGGCCTCGCGGAAGGTCAGGCTTTCGGCCCGGTCAGAGGCGGCAAGTTCAATGCGTAGTTGGGGCACCTCGGCGCGCAACTGCGCCAGGATCCCCGGCAGGATGCGGAAGGCCACCATTTCCGAAGCCGTGATCCGCACCGTGCCCGCCAGCCGGTCGTCCTGCCCGGCCACGCAGAGCGCGATCTCTCCGACCGAGGCCTGGATGCGCCGCGCCGCCGGCAGGATCTGCTGTCCGGTGGGCGACAGGGCAAGACCACGGGGATGGCGCAGGAACAGCTCGGCCCCAAGGGTGTCCTCCAACCGCTTGACCTGCCGCCCCAGCGTGGGTTGCGACAGTCCAAGCGCCCGTGCCGCGCCCGACAGCGACCCGGCATCGGCCACGGCGACAAACACCTGCACCAGCGCCCAGTCGAGGGAAGAGACCCGGTTATCCATTCATTTCTGAATATAGGATATGTGGTCTCGGTCAATTCCCCAACAAGTGTGAACAGGCCATCCTGCCCGCAGATGTCAGAACAAGAGGCAGGACAGATGCAACCCACGAAGACTTCCCAAAACGTGTTGATCCTCGGCGCGCGGGGTAAATTTGGCTCTCATGCACAGGCCGCTTTCGAAGCGGCAGGCTGGAGGACCCATTGTTTCCAGCGCGGGCAGGACGACCTGATGCAGGCCGCGCAGGGCATGGACGTGATCGTGATGGGCTGGAACCCGGTCGATTACAGCCGTTGGAAGGCCGAGCTGTTGCCCATGCACGAGGCCGTCATCGCAGCGGCCAGCGCGGCAGGCGCCACCGTGATCCTGCCCGGCAATGTCTATGTCTTCGGTCCGGCATCGCCCCCGGTCTGGTCGTTGCAGACCCCACATCGCGCGACCAACCCGCTGGGGCAGTTGCGGATCAAGGTCGAGCAGATGTACCGCACCGCGCCCTGTCGGGTGATCTTGCTGCGCTGCGGAGATTTCATCGACACGCGGCCCTCCGGCAACTGGTTCGACCAGATCATCACCCGGCCGCTGGCCCGTGGCAGGATCACCTATCCGGGGCCCGCTGACCGCCCCCACGCCTGGGCCTACCTTCCCGATGCCGCCCGCGCCGCCGTCGCGCTGGCCAAAATCCGCGAAGATCTTGCCGGCTTCGAGGACGTACCCTTTCCCGGCTACACCCTGACCGGGGGCGAACTGGCCGCCGCACTGGCCTCGGCTCTGGGCCGGCCGGTCCGGGTCGCGCGTTTCCACTGGTTGATTGTGACGCTGCTGAGGCCCGTCATGGCAGGGGCCTCCGGGTTGATCGAGATGCGCTATCTCTGGGAAAAACCCCAGCGGTTGGACTCCGCCAGATTGGCGCAGCTACTGCCCGACTGGCAGCCCACGCCCCTGCCCGAAGCGCTTGAAGCTGTCACGGACTCACTGCCCGGCCGGGCCCGCCGCCGACCATCTGACCGCGGCGCAAAGCACCATCCCACATCACGCGGAAAGAGAAAATTGCACCTTGATCATCGGGGCGGTTAAACTGTTCGGTAAGCCCTTTCGTGGACAACCCCTCGGTATGCCCTCTGAAAGGACGCGCTTTCGATGACCAGTGACATGCCTCACCTTCTGAACACCCTGGGGCTGGATGCGGCCGCCCGGTCGCTGCTGAACGATGCCGGGACAATCCTGTCCGGCCAGATGGAAGAGATCGTCAACGACCAGAAGGCGATGATCCGCGCCCGTCCCGACCTGATCGGCATGTACCCGGACGAGGCGGCGCTGGATCGCGAAGTCCGGGCGCGCTCGGCCCATTGGTCCCGGCTGTTCTCTGACAGGCTGGACAACGCCTTTGCCACGGAATCGCGCAATATCGGGCGGGCGCATTTCCTGTCCGGCCTCGATATCGAAAGCTTCTTCACCGCCTACGGGCGGGCCCTGGCGCAGATCCACGTGGTGATCCTGCGCAGCGCGGCGCGGCGCGGCAAGCTGCGGCTGGAAATGGCCGAACAGATCGCCGATGCGGTGACCCGCGCGGCGATCCTTGATCAGATGCTCGCGCAGGACGGCTTCAATACCGCGCAGAAGGAAGACTTCGGCAAACGCCTGGGCCGGCTCGGCGCCCGGGTCGAGGCCGCCTTCGGCTCGGTTTCCACCAATGTCCAGAGCTCGACGCATGAACTGACGGGAATCGCCCGCACGATGTCCGAAGGGTCGCGCAGTGCCCTGCCCCGTGTCGATGCCGCTGTCGGGGCCGCCGGAGAAACGGCGGTCAAGATCCTGTCCGTCTCCAGCGCTGCCGAGGAACTTTCTGCCTCGATCCGCGAAATCACGGCACAGGTGCACGACGCAGACCGGATTTCGGCCGAGGCAACCGCCAAGGCGGAACGCACCGACGATCTGGTCCAGGCGCTCAAGGGCTCGGGCCAGGAAATCAGCGGCGTGATCGAGATGATTTCCGATATTGCCTCCCAGACCAACCTGCTGGCCCTGAATGCCTCGGTCGAGGCGGCGCGCGCCGGGGAAGCGGGCAAGGGGTTTGCTGTTGTCGCCCAAGAGGTAAAGCAGTTGTCGACGCGGATTTCCCAGGCGACGACGGATATTTCGGGCCGCATCGACCAGATGCATCGCGACATCATCGAAGCCGTGGACGCAATCCACGATGTCGGCGGCACCATCCGGCAGATCGCCGAAATCAACTCGGCCATCTCGGTCTCGGTCGAGCAACAGAAGCTGGCCACCGACGACATCGCCCGCCACGCCGAGGCGACAGCGACCGGCACCGATCAGATGACCCAGAACATAGAGGCCGTCAGCACGGTCGTGCGCCAGACCAACGACCACACCGCCACGGTCCTGACCGCCGTCCAGGGGCTGAGCGATCAATCCGACAGCCTGCAGGCCCAGATCAAGAAGTTCATCGCCGGGATCAAGGCCGCCTGATCGCTGGTGCCCCGCCGCCGTCTGACCGGGGTTTCAGGGCTTCAGGATATCAACCCAGACCAGCCGATGCCGCCCGACCAACTGCGGCGCCTCGGCAAGCGAAGACTCCACGGGCCAGTAGACCCCGGACCCGACCACCTGCAAAGCCGCGCTAGGCAGCACGTAGTCGACCCGCATTCGGCCCGGCCCGGCACCGCCCCAATCCACCGTCGCCACCTCTCCCTGCCCATCTGTAGGGCGCGGATCCTGAAGCGCAGGATCGGCCAGCAGGGCATGGATCGCCTCCCGACGCCCGTCGCCCTTGGCGGGGTCGAGGTTGGCGCCGCCGATCACCACGGGGAATGCCGGGGGCGGGCCGAATTCCCCGGCCAAAAGCAATTGCCAAAACCGGATCTCATCCGCATTGCGCCGCCCGTTGCGGTCTTCGGGCCCGTCGAAAACCGGTGTCGTGGCGCGAAAGATCCCCAAGGTCAGCGGCCCCGCCGGGATCAGCCAATGTCCGACTGAGGACAGGCGTTGATGATCGCGTCCCGTATCGTCTGGTTGCATCAGACTGCCCGGCAGGTCCTGCCACAATAGCTCCGAAAAGGACCGCGCCGGCCCCAGCGGCAAACGGGACAGCACCGCCAGCCCCGCCGCGCCGTTGAACCGACCATAGCCCTGGGCATCGCGCGCCTCGCCAAGGCGACCGTTGCGATCCAGATCCAGCCCGGTCGGCACACCACTGTTCGGACGGGCGGCGAAAAGATGAGGATAGGGCGCTGCGAAACCTGCATTCAATGCGGAAAGCGCGCGGTTCTCTGCATCGTAGTCAATCCCCGCCAGGACCAGGATATCCGGATCAACCCGCGCGACAACCTGCCCAAGGGCGGCGAAACGCGGATCCTTGCCCGCCAGCAGATCGCGCAGCAGAAGACCCGGTCCTTCGGCCTCAAGCTCCGTGTCGTAATAGGCAATGCGCAGGGTCCGGGGATCTGCCGCCGCCCCGGTGGTCAGCGCTATCGTCCCCAGCGCCAGAAGCCATCGCCATGCCTTGCCCATCTGCCCCTCCGTCCTGTCCGGCAAGGTGGCAGGGCGTGGTTAACGCAGGCTTAACCTGCGTCTCCCATCCCGAAACGCAAAAGGGCGCCCCCAAGGACGCCCTTTCACCTGACGGGACACGCGCTCAGACCCAGGGGCGGGACTGGGTTGCAGCGGCTTCGAATGTCTCGATCGAAGCGACCTTTTCAAGCGTCAGACCGATATCGTCCAGCCCTTCCAACAGGCAATGCTTGCGGAACGGATCGACCTCGAAGGCAAAGACTTCGCCATCCGAGGTGGTGACAGTCTGCGCCTCAAGATCCACGTCCATGCGCGCGTTGGAGCCCTTTTCGGCGTCCTTCATCAACACATCCACGACCTCTTGCGGCATGACGATCGGCAGCATCCCGTTCTTGAAGCAGTTGTTGAAGAAGATGTCCGCGAAGGAGGTCGAGATCACCACCTTGATGCCGAAATCCGCCAGCGCCCAGGGCGCGTGTTCCCGTGACGAGCCACAGCCGAAATTGTCGCCCGCAACGATCACCGACGCCGCGCGATAGGCCGGGCGATTCAACACGAAATCGGGGATTTCGTCACCATTGTCGTCATAGCGCATCTCGGCAAAGGCATGCACGCCAAGGCCGGTCCGCTTGATCGTCTTCAGGAATTGCTTCGGGATGATCATGTCGGTGTCGATGTTGACCAGCGGCATAGGCGCCGCAACCCCGGAAAGTTTTTCGAATTTTTCCATATCAGTACTCGTTTTCTGTTCTGATCAAGCCGTCGCCATTGCCGGTCGTGCCTGCAACAAGCACGCTGCCATCGATCCGCTTCTCGACCTCGTAGACACCGCCGCGCGGGTAAAGAGGACCCTCGGCACAGGACGCGGCAAAGGACACCGTCCTGCCATCGGGTTGGGCGGTCTCTGCATAGCCTGTAACCTTGCCGCCCCTGCAGGCCGCCCCAAGGTAGGTCGGCACCTCTGCGGCGAAGAAGCCGAGCGGGTTGTAGGTCCCGGCGAGGCGGCCAGCGTCACTGCGGAAAAGAAATTCCTCGGATGGCAGGGCCGTGCTGTCATTCGTGGCCGCGCAGGCGCTCAGCGCGCCCAGAATCAGGGCCGCGGCGACCGTTCTGATCTTGGTGATTTGCCTCATGTCAGGTCATCTCCCTGGGGAACAGGCGCCCGGTGGGTCCCTGCGGGCCGGCCGGACGGGTTGATCTTGAATGCTTAGGGACATCCCGGCGCCAGGACGGCGCCGGGGCGAAATCTTTTAGTTGCCGTTGCGGCGGATGACGATGCCGAAGGTCAGCAGGCCCAGCCCTTCGGCCAGCAGCTGGAAGCCCAGAAGCAGGCCCAGAAGGGTCGGCGCCGCGCTGGCAAAATCAAAGAACACCAGCAGGCCGATCCCGACCGAAGCCACCCCCGACAGGACCGCCAGCCAAAGGAAAGGCGTGCCCGCCAGCCGGGTCGCCATCATCAGGCGGACGATCCCCATGACAAAGAAGACCACACCCAGGATCAGCGTCAGCGACACCGTGCCCTGCAGCGGATTGGCCAGCAGCCAGACACCCGCGACGATGGTCAGCAGCGCCACGAAGGCGTTCCACAACCGGAGGTCATGGGCGTCGGCCTTGAACAGGATCCAGGCCTGGATGATCCCGCTGGCAAGAAAGAAGATCCCCACCATGGTCGTCACGGCCAGCGAGGCCGCGAAGGGGTTCATCAATGCCAGGACGCCGCCGATCAGCAGCAGGGCTGCAACGGCGATCAAAGTCGTGGATACCTTCATGGGTTCGCTCCCCCGCCGGGTTTGAAAGACCCGGACATGATTACATCAATTCCCGGATATCCGTAAGCCGGCCCGTGACCGCCGCTGCCGCCGCCATCGCCGGGGACATCAGGTGGGTACGTCCGCCCCGGCCCTGACGGCCTTCGAAGTTCCGGTTCGAGGTCGCGGCACAGCGTTCACCGGGGCTAAGCTGATCCGGGTTCATCGCAAGGCACATGGAGCAGCCCGCAAGCCGCCATTCGAAACCGGCGTCGATGAAGACCTGCGCCAGGCCTTCTTCTTCGGCCTGCGCCCGGACCAGACCGGAGCCCGGCACGACCATGGCGCGCATGCCGTCCTTGACCTTCTTGCCTTTCAGGATCGCGGCCGCAGCGCGCAGATCTTCGATCCGGCCATTGGTGCAGGACCCGATGAAGACCGTGTCGATGGCAATATCGCTCAGCTTCTGGCCCGGCGTCAGGCCCATGTAGTCAAGCGCGCGCCTGGCGGCCTCGACCTTGCCACCCTTGAAGCTTTCGGCGGCGGGGACTTCGGCGGTGATCGGCAGCACGTCCTCGGGCGAGGTGCCCCAGGTGACGACCGGCGCGATATCTTCGCCCTTCAGGGTGATGACCTTGTCCCAATGCGCGTCGTCGTCGGAATAAAGCGTCTTCCACCAGGTCATCGCGGCTTCCCACTGAGCGCCCTTGGGCGCATGGGGGCGGCCCATGACATAGGCAAAGGTGGTTTCGTCCGGCGCGATCAGGCCGGCGCGGGCGCCGCCTTCGATGGCCATGTTGCAGACGGTCATGCGGCCTTCCATCGACAGCGACCGGATGGCTTCGCCGCAATATTCGATGACATAGCCGGTGCCGCCGGCGGTGCCGGTCGCGCCGATGACCGACAGGGTGATGTCCTTGGCGGTGACACCGGGCATCAGCTGGCCGGTGATCTCGACCTTCATGTTCTTGGACTTGGACTGGATCAGGGTCTGGGTGGCCAGCACGTGCTCGACCTCGGAGGTACCGATACCGTGGGCCAGCGACCCGAAGGCGCCATGGGTCGCGGTGTGGCTGTCACCGCAGACCACGGTCATGCCCGGCAGGGTCCAGCCCTGTTCGGGCCCGACGATATGCACGATGCCCTGGCGGACATCCGAGACGGGATAGTAATGCACGCCGAAGTCCCTGGCGTTCTTGTCCAGCGCGTCGACCTGGATGCGGCTTTCCTCGTTCTCGATCCCGTTGGCGCGGTCGAGCGTGGTCGGCACGTTGTGATCCGGCACGGCGATGGTCTTGTCGGGCGCATGGACGCTGCGCCCCGCCAGACGCAGACCTTCGAAGGCCTGCGGGCTGGTCACTTCGTGCACGAGGTGACGGTCGATATAAAGAAGACAGGTGCCATCATCGGCCTCGTGGGCGACATGGGCGTCCCAGATCTTGTCGTAAAGCGTCTTGGGGGACATGGGAATCCTCTCCCTGGATTTGCGTGGAATCGGTGATGGAGACATGCGGGATCAACCCGCCGCGCTCATAGGCGGGCGAGGATCGTCAGGGTCGCGCCGAAGAAACGCCAGGGCAGGCGCGCTCGGTCATCCATGTCGAATATCTGCGTCATGGGGCTCCAGATACTCTCAGTCGGGGCGATCGGCAAGCTTTTACGGGGCTGTGGGGTGCAGATCCCGTGGGGCGGCGGTCCGGACCTGGGGGCGCGCAAGCAGTGGTGGGGGTGTGAAACCGCGCGCTGGATGAGCGAAGGCAGTGTGACGCAGCGGCCTTATTCATCGGCTTGAAGCGGGGGCCCAAAGGCTATAAGTGGCCTGTTCCTGCCAAAGGGCGCGCTTTCGTTGAAATGAAACCGCAGGCTTGCTATCTTTGGAACACGCCCGGCACCGGGGCTTGGGCGGTGCGCTGCCAGGGAGGACAATGTCCTGTCATTCGACACATCAGCGGATCATTCCGCGCAAGACGGGGCCTTTGTGATGACCGCCCCAGACGAGCTTTCGCCCAAGGGGCAGCTCAACCTCATCCTGCAATCGCTGGACGACGACAAGGCCGAAGAGATCGTGACCATCGATCTTGCGGGCAAATCGTCGATTGGCGATTACATGATCGTCTGCTCCGGCCGCTCGTCGCGGCAGGTCGCGGCGATCTCGGAAAAGCTTGTCGACCGGCTGAAGCAGGCGACGGGCCGGACCGCCAAGGTGGAAGGCAAGGAAACCGGGGACTGGGTGCTGATCGACACCGGCGACGTGGTCGTCCATGTGTTCCGCCCCGAAGTCCGCGAGTTCTACCAGCTTGAGAAGATGTGGCAGCAACCGGCCAGCGCGACCCCGCGCGGCTGATCCGGCTGCCGATCCATGAAGCTGGGTATCTGCGCCATCGGCCGGCTGCGCGCCGGCCCTGAAAAGGCGCTGATCGACGATTACCTGGACCGGGCCGGCAAGTCCGGCCGGTCCATGGGCCTTGGCCCCGCCTCTGTGCAGGATGGCGAGGCTAAGAAGGGCGGCATGTCGGCCGAGGCCGAGATCCTGCTGCGCATGATCCCCGATGGCGCCCGCGTCGTGGCCCTGGATGAACGGGGCAAGCTTCTGACATCCCCTGATTTCGCGCAGGTCCTTGCGGGCTGGCGCGATGAAGGCATCCGCGATACGGTTTTCCTGATCGGTGGCGCCGACGGGCTGGACCCGGCCCTGCGCCGGCGTGCCGATTTGATGCTGTCTTTCGGCAAGATGGTCTGGCCGCATATGCTGGCCCGTGCCATGCTGGCCGAGCAGATCTATCGTGCGGTGACCATCCTTGGCGGTTCTCCCTACCATCGGGTCTGAGCGGGTGTGTCCGACGACGGTAGAGGGGCTCTGCCCCGTCTCCCTGCGGGAGACTCCCCGGGATATTTGGAACAGGGAAACATTTGCAGGTCAGGGCCCGGCAGATGCGGGGAAAATGGTCTTGCCCCGGGGTTGGGCGGGAGTGCATCCGCTACAATCCGCCCTGATGGTGCAAAGCCGGTTCACCCGGCGCCGCCAAGCGGTTAGAACCGGGCGAAACAGGTCAAGGATCCCGTCATGCGCATTCCCGTTCCCGTTGTTCTCTGCATTCTCGATGGTTGGGGGTTGCGCGAAGAGCGCGAAGCCAATGCGCCCGCGCTGGCCGATACGCCGACCTATGATCGGATCATGGCGACCTGCCCCCAGGCGACGCTGGTCACCCATGGGCCCGATGTGGGCCTGCCGCGCGGGCAGATGGGCAATTCCGAAGTCGGGCATACCAATATCGGTGCAGGACGGGTTGTGGCGATGGATCTGGGCCAGATCGATCTGGCGATCGAGGATGGCTCCTTTGCGCAGAACGGGCCGCTGAACGACATGATCGCGGCCCTGAAGAAAAGCGGAGGTGCCGCCCATGTGATGGGGCTGGTGTCCGATGGTGGCGTGCATGGCTCGTTGGTGCATATCATCGCCGCCGTGAAGATCATTGCCGCTGCCGGGGTGCCGGTGAAGATGCATGCGGTGACGGACGGGCGGGACGTGGCCCCGAAATCGGCGCTGAGCTATATTGAGACACTGGAAGCCGCGCTGCCCGAGAACGCCGAAATTGTTTCCGTTTCGGGGCGGTATTACGCGATGGACCGGGACAACCGCTGGGAGCGGGTCAGCCTTGCCTATGGCGCGATGATCAAGGGCGAAGGGGTGGCCGCCGAAAGCGCGAAGGCCGCGGTCGAAGCCAGCTATGCCGAGGGCAAGAGCGATGAATTCGTTCTGCCGGCCGTGATCGGGGAGTATGCCGGGCTGGGGGATGACGACGGCTTCTATTGCATGAACTTCCGCGCCGACCGCGCGCGTGAGATCCTGGCCGCGATCGGTCAGCCCGGTTTCGACGGTTTCGACACCGGGTCGCGCCCGAAACTGGCCGCCTTCCTCGGCATGGTGCAATATTCCAACGAGCACAGCACCTATATGACCACCTGTTATCCCAAGCAGGATCTGGTCAACACTCTGGGCGAATGGGTGGCAAAGCACCACAAGACGCAGTTCCGTCTGGCCGAGACCGAGAAATATCCCCATGTTACCTTCTTCCTTGATGGCGGGGTCGAAAAGGCCAAGGAGGGCGAGGATCGCTACATGCCGCTGTCGCCGAAGGTGGCGACCTATGATCTGCAACCCGAGATGTCTTCGGGCGAGGTGACGGACAAGTTCGTCGAGGCAATCGAACATGGCTACGACCTGATCGTGACCAATTTCGCCAATCCCGACATGGTAGGCCATACCGGCGATATCGATGCGGCCGTCGCCGCCTGCGAGGCTGTGGACCGGGGTCTGGCCCGGGTGGTCGACGCGTTGGAAAAATCCGGCGGGGCGATGATCCTGACCGCAGATCACGGCAATTGCGAAACCATGATCGATCCTGAAACCGGCGGCCCGCATACCGCCCATACGACGAACCTGGTGCCCGTGGCGCTGGTCGGCGGGCCGGGCGGCGTGGCCTTGCGGGATGGCCGGCTGGCCGACCTGGCCCCGACGCTGTTGCAACTGATGGGGCTTGAGCAACCCACCGAGATGACAGGCAAGACCCTGATCGTCGGGGAGACCGCCCCGAAATGACCACCGCGCGCCGGACCTATGCAGGCCTGACCGCGCGAGCGGCGGCGCTTGGGCTGTTGCTGGGCTGCGCGCCCCTTGCACAAGGCGTTCTGGCGCAGGAGGCTCCGGCGGCGACGGCCGCGCGCGCAGCAGCCGATGCGCTGGAGGCCGCGCATATGCGGCTGGATGCGGCAGAAGGCGCGCGCGACCGGGTCGCGGCCCTGACCGAGACGGTGAAGGCCTATGAACAGGGCCTTGCCGCCTTGCGCGACAGCCTGCGCGATGCCGCCCGCCGCGAAACCGCCCTGCAGGACAAGTTCACCACGCAGAGCGAGGAGATTGCGGCGCTGGTCAGCACATTGCAGGTGATCTCGACAGAACCGGCGCCGGTCCTGCTGCTGCATCCCGCCGGTCCCATCGGGACGGTGCGCGCGGGCATGATGATGTCCGACACCGCGCCGGCCCTGGCGCAACAGGCGCGCGACTTGCGGGCCGAGCTGGACGAGGCCCGCGCCCTGCGCAGCCTGCGCGAAGGCGCTGCGGCCCGATTGCAGGAGGGGCTTCGCGGCGCCCAGTTGGCCCGGACCGAACTGAGCCAGGCCGTTTCGGACCGGCGCGGCTTGCCGAAACGGTTCTCGGCCGATCCCCTGAAGGTGCAACTGCTGGTCGCCACGACCGAAACCCTGCGCGAATTTGCGCAAGGCCTGCCCGATATCGTCGATGACGACAGCGTGACCGATGCCCCCGACCACGACCTGACGGGCCGCAGGGGGCGCATCCCACTGCCCGTCGCCGGCACGCTGCTGCGCCAGGCGGGCGAGGCCGATGCTGCTGGTATCGTGCGCCCCGGAATCCTTGTCGCCACCCTGCCCTCGGCGCTGGTGACAACACCGGTTGCCGCGACGATCCGCTACCTCGGCCCCTTGCTCGACTACGGAAACGTGATCATCCTGGAACCGCAATCCGGCGTACTCCTTGTTCTGGCGGGGCTGAAGACGGTATACGGAGAAACCGGAGAGGTCCTTTCGGCGGGTGCTCCGCTGGGCCTGATGGCAGGGCAATCGCGCGCAAGTGACGGGGTTGCACCGGCCGCAGCAACAGAAGAGGCTGGTCCTGCCTCCGACGAAACGCTTTATATAGAGGTCAGGCAGGATAACGTGCCGCAGGACCCCGCAGGCTGGTTCGAGATGACGAAGGAAACGCAATGAAGAGAAAATTCGCCCTGGCGGCCATCGGCGGCGCTGCCGTCGCCGTGCTGGCCACGACGCAGATCGCCCCGCCGCTTCTGGCGCAGGACAATGCCCGCGAGGCCGATGTCTATGGGCAGCTCGAGCTTTTCGGCGATGTCTTCGAACGGATCCGCAGCCAATATGTAGAAGAAGTCGATCCCGCCAAGCTGGTCGAAGCAGCCATCGACGGAATGCTGACGTCGCTTGATCCCCATTCCAGCTATCATCCCCCGGCCGAAGCCGACGCCCTGCGGGTCCAGACCCGCGGTGAATTCGGCGGACTTGGGATCGAGGTCACCCAGGAAGACGGCTTCGTCAAGGTCGTGACCCCGATGGACGGCACCCCCGCCGATCAGGCCGGTGTCGAGGCCGGCGATTTCATCACCCATGTCGATGGTGAAAGCCTGCTGGGTCTGACCCTGGACGATGCGGTCGAACTGATGCGCGGCCCCGTCGGCTCGGAGATCGTGATCACCGTGGTACGCGAAGGCGAGGCCGATCCCTTCGACATCACCATCACGCGCGACACGATCAAGCTGACCGCCGTGCGGGCGCGCACCGAGGGGCAGACCGTTGTCCTGCGGGTCTCGACCTTCAACGACCAGACCTTCCCCAACCTGCAGGAAAACCTGGAAGCCGAGATCGAGGCCGCCGGTGGGCTGGACAACATCAACGGCGTGGTGCTGGACCTGCGCAACAACCCCGGTGGTCTGCTGGTGCAGGCGATCCGGGTCTCCGATGCCTTCCTCGACAAAGGGGAAATCGTGTCGACCCACAGCCGCGATCCGGGCGATGGCGACCGCTACAACGCGACGCCGGGCGACATGATCGACGGCAAGCCCATCGTGGTGCTGATCAACGGCGGCTCTGCCTCGGCTTCGGAAATTGTCGCAGGTGCGCTCAAGGATCATCGCCGGGCGATCGTCGTGGGTACCAAGAGCTTTGGCAAGGGCTCTGTCCAGACGGTGATGCCGCTGCGTGGGGATGGCCAGATCCGGCTGACGACGGCGCGGTATTACACGCCCTCGGGCCGGTCGATCCAGAACCTTGGCGTCTCGCCCGATATCGTGGTGGAACAGCCGCGTGTCGATCCAGATGCCAGCGCGGAAGACGAAGTTCCGCTGGGCTTCTCGCGGTCCGAAGCGGATCTGCGCGGAGCGCTGGACAATGATTCGCTGTCCGAGGACGAGATCCGCCAGATCGAGGAAGAGCGCGCCAAGGCCGATGAAGCCGCCCAGCTGCGGGATGAGGATTACCAACTGGCCTATGCCATCGACATCCTGAAAGGCCTGTCGGCGCTTGGTCCCCAGTATCGCCTGGAAGCCGCCGCCGGCGGCGATGACGCGGCCGCTGCCAACCCCTAAGTCCTTGGTCCATCGCTGACCTGAAGGGGCGTTGCATCTGCAGCGCCCCTTTTGCGTGACTGGTCAGGGGGTGGGATCAGCGGGATCCGGATCATGGCAGACGATGCAGATCTTGTTGCCGTCGGGGTCCCGGAAATAGGCGCCGTAATAATTCGGATGATAGCGCGGCCGCAAACCCGGCGCCCCGAGGTCCGTCGCGCCGGTGGCAAGAGCCATATGATGCGTGTCGCGCACCGCGCCCCGGTCGGGCGCGAGAAAACCGATCATCGGCCCGTTTCCGGGTGCCGGTTCACCTTCGTAGGGCCGGGCTAGGAAGAACAGCGGGCGCGGTTGCCCAGGGGCACGCCAGGCGGCTTCCTCTCCGGGCAGGAACCAGGATTCCTGCAACCCGAGGCGCAGCAGCAGCGGCTGGTAGAAGGCGCGGGCGCG
This sequence comes from Pseudooceanicola algae, assembly GCF_003590145.2. Classification (NCBI taxonomy): domain Bacteria; kingdom Pseudomonadati; phylum Pseudomonadota; class Alphaproteobacteria; order Rhodobacterales; family Paracoccaceae; genus Pseudooceanicola; species Pseudooceanicola algae. The sequence continues at coordinate 2,500,710 of NZ_CP060436.1, forward strand.
GTCGAAGTCAGAGATGGCGATGGTGACATGGCTGAGCATGGCGACAGGATGCCATGCAGTCGGGTCGCTGGGAAGCCTGCTGTGTGGGCGCTGCCGGTCAGGCGGCGTGCCGGGGGCTCTGCCCCCACGCCCGGTGACCGCTCGACGCGGTCTCCGGGCGTTCCTCCGGGATATTTTCCAACAGGGAAACATCAGGGGGGAGCGAGATTGGGCAGGGCCTAGAAGAAAGCCTGCAGACCGGTCTGGGCGCGACCCAAGATAAGGGCGTGGACGTCGTGCGTACCCTCGTAGGTATTGACCGTTTCCAGATTCATCGCATGACGCATGACCTGATATTCGATCTGAATGCCGTTGCCGCCATGCATGTCCCGCGCCATGCGCGCGATATCCAGCGCCTTGCCGCAGTTGTTGCGCTTGATCAGCGAGACCATCTCCGGCGAAGCCATGGCGCGATCAAATAGCCGCCCCGTGCGCAAGGCCGCCTGCAGGCCGAGGGCGATTTCGGTTTGCATATCGGCCAGTTTCTTCTGGTAAAGTTGCATCCCCGCCAGCGGCTTGCCGAATTGCTTGCGGTCGAGCCCGTAGGACCGTGCACGGAACCAGCAATCCTCGGCCGCGCCCATGACGCCCCAGGCGATACCGTAGCGCGCGCGGTTGAGGCAGCCGAAGGGTCCCTTGAGACCGGAGACATGAGGCAGGAGCGCCTCTTCGCCGACTTCGACGTTGTCCATGACGATCTCGCCGGTGATCGAGGCCCGCAGGGACAGCTTGCCGCCGATCTTGGGGGCCGTCAGGCCTTTCATGCCCTTTTCCAGCACGAAGCCGCGGATCGCGCCATCATGGGCTTCGGATTTGGCCCAGACCACGAAGACATCCGCGATCGGTGCGTTGGAGATCCACATCTTGGACCCGATCAGACGGTAGCCGCCCTCGGTCTTGATGGCGCGGGTCTTCATGCCGCCGGGATCGGAGCCTGCATCAGGTTCGGTCAGGCCGAAACAGCCGATCCATTCGCCGGACGCCAGTTTCGGCAGGTACTTCCGGCGCTGTTCCTCGCTGCCGTAGGCATAGATCGGGTACATGACAAGGGAGCTTTGCACCGACATCATCGAGCGATAGCCGGAGTCGACGCGTTCGACTTCGCGCGCGACAAGCCCGTAGGAAACATAGCCGGCACCGATGCCGCCGTATTCCTCGGGGACAGTCACGCCGAGCAGGCCCATTTCGCCCATCTCGGCGAAGAGGTCCGGTTCGACGCCTTCTTCGAGGTACATTTTCTCGACCCGGGGGGCGAGCTTTTCCTGGGAAAAGGCATGCGCGGTGTCGCGGATCATGCGCTCTTCTTCTTCCAGTTGATCCTCGATCAGGAAGGGGTCTTCCCAGGCAAAGCTGGACATGCCGGGGCGGTCCTTGTCCTTCAGTGCGGGTTTGACGGGCGTGTCCATGGCATCCTCCGGGTGTGTCGTTTCGCGGACAGGATAGGCGATGGACGGCGGCGAGGCTAACGAGTAATTCTGGCAGGGCTATGAGATTTCGGAATGAAGGGGACCCGGGTGCGCAAAGCATACACACCTTCGGTGGGCGAGCTTGAAGCCTTTTGTTCATGTGCTCGGGCCGGAACGACCACGGGGGCTGCACGGGACCTGGGCCTGACGCAAAGCGCGGTCAGCCGATCGATCGCCACGCTGGAGGACCGGTTGGGCGTGGCGCTGTTCCTGCGTGCGCGGCAACGACTGAGCCTGTCGGCTGCGGGCAGGGCCTTTCTGGCCGAGGCGGAGGATCTGCTGACGCGGCTCGATGCGGCGGCGACCGGGGTGATGGCCTTTGCCGGCCAGGCAGCGGTGCTGCGCATGGCCGTCCTGCCGAGCTTCGGCCGCAGTTGGCTGATCCCGCGCCTTGGGGCCTTTGCTGCGACGACCCCCGGCGTCGGGTTCGACGTGGCCGCCAGGCTTGCGCCGGTGGATTTCGAAACGGCGCCTTTCGATCTGGCGATCCAGCGCAGCCAGCACCGCAGCGCCGGGGCGCATCACCTGCATCTGCTGGACGAAGACATGGTGGCCGTTGCCGCCCCCGCCCTGATCCGGGGTGGTCCATTGCCGGATGGCGATCTGCTGGCCCTGCCTCTCTTGCAGCAAAGCACGCGGCCCGGCCTTTGGCCCGATTGGTTCCGCGCCGCCGGGATCGACCCGCGCCGCAGCCTGCGGGGCGCGCGGTTCGATCATTTCGACATGGTGGTGGATGCCGCCATCGCCGGGCTGGGCGTCGGTCTGGTGCCCGAAATCATCGCAGCGACCGCCCTGCGCGACGGGCGGCTGCGCCAGGCCTCGACCCGCAGGCTGGAAACCGGGCAGGCCTATACACTGATCTACCCCGATCGGAGCGCCGACCGGCCCGATGTGGCGCGCTTCCGCGACTGGCTGAGCGCGGAAATTGCCGGAATTTGGGCCTGAGCCCCCGCCGCGTTGCGGTTCGCGCAGCAGTAGATAGGATGCAGTGAAAATCAATGGAGTGCCCCATGACCCCCGAAGAGATCGCCGCCCTGCCCTATCGTCCCTGCGTGGGCGTGATGCTGGTCAATGTCGAGGGCCGGGTGTTCACCGGGCAGCGCAACGACATGCGACCGGGCGAGCCGCCTGCCTGGCAGATGCCCCAGGGCGGGATCGACGAAGGCGAATCGGCGCAGGAGGCCGCCCTGCGGGAGCTTTGGGAAGAAACCGGCGTGACCGCGGACAAGGTCAGCATCATCGCAGAAACCGGCGAATGGATTCCCTACGACCTGCCCCATGACATCGTGCCCCGCATCTGGAAGGGCCGGTTTCGCGGACAGGAACAGAAATGGGTTCTGATGCAGTTCCACGGCCAGGATTCGGACGTGAACATCGCCACCGAGCACCCCGAATTCACCGAATGGCGCTGGATGCCGGTCGGCGACCTGCTGGAAAACATCGTCCCCTTCAAGCGCGAGGTCTATGCGCGGGTGCTGGAGCTGTTCGCTGACGAGCTGATCTGACCTGTCTAGGTGCCGCGGTCCCCGACGCCGGCGACCGCGCCCCGGCTACTGACGCCAGTCGAAGAAATCATCCGCGACACGGGACAGCAGCTTTTCCGCCATCTCGCGGCCAAGGGCAGCACCGTCCTCGATCGGGGCGCTCTGGTCGTCGGCATGGGCTTCGGAGCCGTCGGGGCGCAGGATCTCTCCGCGCAGGCGCAGGGAGGTGCCGTCAAGATCTGCCAGCCCGGCGATGGGGGTTTCGCAAGAGCCGTCGAGACGGGCAAGGAAGGCGCGTTCGGCTGCAAGGCGTTGACCGGTGGGCTGATGGTGGATCGGCTCCAGCAGCGCAGCGGTAGCGCTGTCGGTCTGGCGTCGTTCAATGCCGATGGCGCCCTGCGCGATGGCGGGCAGCATGTCTTCGGGGGCAATGGCGCTGCGGGCGATTTCGGCCATGCCGAGGCGATTGAGCCCGGCCATGGCAAGAAAGGTCGCATCGGCCACCCGTTCATCCAGCTTGCGCAGCCGGGTCTGCACATTGCCGCGGAACTCCACCACGTTCAGATCCGGCCGGCGCAACAGAAGCTGGGCGCGGCGACGCAGGCTGGAGGTCCCCATGGTGGCGCCCCGGGGCACCTGGGCAATGGCTTCGAAACGGCGCGAGACGAAGGCGTCGCGAGGGTCTTCGCGCGGCAGGTAACAATCGAGGATCAGCCCCTCGGGCTGCTCCACCGGCATGTCCTTCATCGAATGCACCGCGATGTCGATGCTGCCTTCCAGCAGCGCCTGTTCGATTTCGCGGGTGAACAGCCCCTTGCCGCCGACTTCACGCAGTGCCTTGTTCTGAATCCTGTCGCCCGCGGTCGAGATCGGGACGATCCGGAAGGCCTCCTGCGGCAGGTCGAAGGCCGCGGCGATGCGGTCGCGGGTTTCCTCGGCCTGGGCAACGGCGAGGGGGGACCCTCGGGTGCCGATCTTTAGCGGGGCGGCGGGGCTTGGCAGGGCGTTTTTCATGCTCCGAGGGATAGGCGGGCGCAGGCGAGGGCGCAAGAGGAAGGGTGCGCGGGGCATGGGTGGCACCTTGAAGCAGGGATGTCGCGGCGCGGCGGGCGTTGGCACTGCCTCCGGCGGGGATATTTGGAACAGGGAAACATCAGGGGAGGCGCAGGAGAGGCAGGGTTTTCGGTGCTGGTGGGCGGGGGAATGGGGGCATCGGCTTGACAATCGGAGGGCGGACCGCGACCAGAAGGGGAAATGCTGGAGGGAAAAATGGCGCAGAAGACGATCCTGAGGGCCCTGGCCGGAGAGACATTGCCCACACCGCCGATCTGGATGATGCGGCAGGCCGGGCGGTATCTGCCGGAATATCGCGCGACGCGGGCGCAGGCGGGGGATTTCCTGTCGCTGTGCTACAACCCGGAACTGGCCGCCGAGGTGACCCTGCAGCCGATCCGGCGGTATGGTTTCGACGCCGCGATCCTGTTTGCCGATATCTTGCTGTTGCCTCAAGCGCTTGGCGCGGATCTGTGGTTCGTGACCGGAGAGGGACCACGCCTGTCGACGATCACCGACGCAGGTGGCATGGCGACGCTGAAGCCTGCGTCAGAGGTGCACGAAGTGCTGTCGCCGATTTACGACACCCTGAAGATCCTGAAGGGCGCCCTGCCCGAGGAAACGACGCTGATCGGTTTCGCCGGCGCGCCCTGGACCGTGGCGACCTATATGGTGGCCGGGCGTGGCACCCCGGACCAGGGGCCGGCGCACAAGCTCAAGAACGAAGATCCGGCGGTTTTCGACGCGCTGATCGAGCGGCTGATCGAGGGGACCATCGAATACCTTTCGGCCCAGGTCGAGGCCGGGGCAGAGGTGGTGAAGCTGTTCGACAGCTGGGCCGGGTCGTTGCAGGGAGCGGATTTCGACCGTTATGCTCTGGAGCCCATGCGCCGCATCGTGACGGCCTTGCGCGCCAAATACCCCGAGCTGCCGGTGATCCTGTTCCCACGCCAGGCCGGGCCGCGCTATGAAGGGTTCGCCAAGGCAACCGGCGCAAGCTGTGTCGCGCTGGACAATTCCGTCGATGCGCAATGGGCGGCATCCCATGTTCAGGTCGACGGCTGTGTACAGGGCAACCTGGCCCCCGGCCACATGGTCACCGGTGGCGATGAATTGGTTTCAGAGGTGAAACGCATTGCCGGAGCGTTTTCGCAAGGTCCGCATATCTTCAACCTTGGCCACGGTATCACACCGGATGCCGATCCCGAAAACGTGGCTCTGATGATCGAGACCCTGCGCAGCCTCTAGGCGGTATGCGCAGGCTCGGAGCGACCGACGGGGGCGGGCGTCGTCGGGGATGCGGCGGGGTCTTCCGCTGCCGGGTCAGCGGCCTCGCGGTTGACCTTGGCTTCACTTTGACGGGCGCGCAATTGCACGTTCAGGACCGCGCCGATCAGCACCAGGAAGGCGCTGATATACAGCCAGAACAACATCGCGACGGCCGCGCCAAGCGATCCGTAGACCTCGTTGTAATTGGCGAAATTCGACAGGTAGACCGAGAACCCGATCGAGGCCACGGCCCAGAACAACACGGCGAAGGCCGCCCCCGGTGTCACCCAGCCAAGTCGCGCGCCGGCGTTGTTGGGGCCGTAGCGGTAAATCAGGCTCAGCCCGACGTATAGCGCCAGGACAGCTGCCGCCCATCGTGCCAACTCCACCAGCACCGTCGCCAGGCCGCCAAGGGGCACGAAGCTCAGCACCACGGGCACCACGACCACCGAAGCCAATGTCACGATCGCAACCCCGATCAACGCCACGGTCAGGGCGATGGCAATCAGGTAGTGCAGCAGGGACGACCGGTTGTCTTCGCCGTGGATCTGGTTCAGCCCCAGGATCAGCGCTGCCACGCCCGAGCGCGCCGACCAGATCGCGATCAACAGCGACAGCGCCCCGGCCCAGCCAAGCGTGCTGCCGCTGGACGTGGTCAGCGTCATGATCTGTGCTTCGACTAGGGAATAGATCTCGGCAGGGATGATCTCTTGCAGCAATTGCAGCTCCTGCAACACCACATCGGGATCGGAAATCAGCCCCCAGAGCGCGATGGTCGCCGCAAGCGCGGGGAACGTCGCCAGCATGGCATAGAAGGCCACTCCGGCAGCGATCAGCCCCATGTTGAGCTGCCCCATGCGGGCAATGATGCCGCGTATCAAGGTCCAGATGTCGCGCAGGCTCATGGAATTCCCCTTCCGTCGGGGACAAGCTAGCCCGATGCTCCGACGCAGGAAATGGCCCGGGGCATTTTCACCAGCAACAGCGGCAGCAATGCATCGCTTCGTTCAGATCCGTCCTTGCAGCGGGGCGAAGGTGCGCCGCCCCTGTCCCGGGATCAGATCCATTTTGCCAACGGGGGCAGTGACATCAGGACCGCATTCGCGTCATGACCGGTCTCCAGCCCGAATTTCGTGCCCCGGTCGTAAACCAGATTGTATTCGGCATAGAGACCGCGATGCACCAGTTGCGCCTCCTTGTCGGCCTCGTCCCATTCGATACCGCGTCGCTTTTCAATCAGCGGCAGGAAGGCGGGCAGGAAGGCGCGTCCGACATCCTGGATAAAGGCGAAATCGGCCTCCCAATCGCCCGAACAATGATCGTCAAGGAAGATCCCCCCGACGCCACGTGCCCGCATGCGATGCGGGACATAGAAATACTCGTCCGCCCATGCCTTGAACCGCGGGTAGAAGTCCGCGTCGTGGCGGTCGCAATGGGATTTCTGCACGGAATGGAAATGCGCCGTATCCTCGGGACGTTCCAGACAGGGGTTCAGGTCCGACCCACCCCCAAACCACCACCCATGCGGGGTCCAGAACATGCGGGTATTCATGTGCACGGCCGGGCAATGCGGGTTCTGCATATGCGCCACCAGCGAAATCCCCGATGCCCAGAAACGCGGATCATCAGCCATCCCCGGCAGCCCCTTGCGGGCGGCCATCGCCGCCTGCGCGCGTTCGCCCAACTGGCCATGCACGGTCGAAACATTGACCCCGACCTTTTCAAAGACGCGCCCGCCACGCATCACGCTCATCAGCCCGCCCCCGGCGTCCGAACCGTCTTCAGAGGCCCGCCGCGTCTCACTCACCTCGAAACGACCCGGCGCGGTCCCGGAAAGCGGCCCCTTCACCTGTGCCTTCTCCAGCCTTTCGAAGGCCGCGACGATTTCGTCCCGCAGGCTGCGGAACCAGGCGCTGGCGCGGGCCTTTTCGGTGTCCATGTCTGCCATGAAGGCTCCCCTGTCATCTGGCCGGAAATACTCCGGGGTGAATTGAGGGCCCCTGGGGCCTCAAGAGGGGCAGCGCCCCTGCCCTGCGCCCGCTCTGAACGGGCCGAAGGGCTATATTCATTGCGGTAGCGACCGCTCTAAATGCGCTGGTGCGGCGCCTTGTTAATGTGCCGGTGCGGCGACGGAATCCAGCAGGCTACGCCCGCCGTCCACGGTCATGATCTGACCGGTCATGAAGGACGACGCCTCGCAGACCAAATATTGCACCGCCTCGGCCAGTTCGCTTGGCGGGGCGATCCGGTGCAGCGGGGTGTGATCCTCGATATCGGTGCGATATTCGCGGTTGTCCTTCAGCGTTTCCTGCAGGGACGAGGACATGACCGACCCGAAGGCCACAGCATTGACGCGGATCTTGTGCGGTGCCAGCGCCAAGGCCATGCTGCGCGTCATCTGATCCAGAGCCGCAGTCGAGACCGAATAGGCCATCAGGTCCGGGTGGGTGCGTCGGGCGGCGATCGAGGACAGGTTCACGATGGCCCCGTTCTGTCCGGATCCCTGAACACTGTCGCGCGCCTCGGCCTGCTTGATCATCCGCTTGGCAATGGTCTGGCTGACCCGCAGGGCCGTGATCAGGTTCTGCTGCAACAGCGTTTCGACTGCGTCATCATCGGGGTTCAGCGCATCCGACACCGCAATCTGACGCGAGGCATTGACCAGGATATCCACCTGATCAAAGGCATCCAGAGTCGCCGACAGCAGGTTCGCGATGGTCAGCTTTTCCCGCAGGTCGCCGGCGAAATAGCGGATATTGCCTTCGTCCTCGCCGATCTCGCCCAGCTCGGCCTGCAACCGGGCTTCGTCCATGTCGGCGAACATGACATTGGCACCCTTGTCGGCAAACAGCTTGGCGATGGCCAGGCCGATCCCGTTCGCGGCACCCGTCACGATGGCCGTCTTGCCGGCAATCGAAAAGCTCATCTCTGTTTTCCCTTTTGTCCCGGTGGCGAGCCTACTGCGCCGCGCGCAGCTTGGCGAGACCGGCTGCCGCGGGGCTGGAGCCCGCGCAACAGCTTGAAACTGCGGTTTCCGCCGAATTCACCCGAATCGACGAAAAGCTCGTCCAGCAGCGGTTCGTAGGGCAGATGCCGGTTGGCGACCAACAGCAGTTGACCGCGCCCGTTCAGCCCGCGCGCGGCGGCGCGGATGAAATCGCGGCCAAGCTCCGGATCGGCGGCCCGGCTGTTGTGAAATGGCGGGTTCATCACCACCGCGTCCAGCGGCGTCTCGGGCTGCCAGTCGCGGGCATCGGCCCAGTGGAAGGCCGCACGCGTATCGGTGACATTGCGGCGCGCGCAGGCGAGCGCGCTGTGATCGGCCTCGACCAGGTCCAGCCGCGTGACTGCGGAGGCCTTCAGCACCGCGGCGGACAACCAGCCCCAGCCGGCACCCAGATCGGCCACCCGGCCCTTCAACGCCGGCAACGCCTCGGCCAATAGGGCCGAAGCCGGATCGACACCATCGGCCGAAAACACGCCGGGCAAGGTGGTGAAGCCCGGCACGACCTCTTGCGGGCCGGCCACGGCCCAATCGGCGAAATCGCCGTCCTGCATCCAGAACATCCGGCCATGTGCCTTGTTCACAGGGCCTTCGACAGTAGCGCGACGCCGGCAATCCCGAAAGACCGAATCGATGCCGTCTTCCTTCTGGCCATCGACGATCACCGGCCCGGCGGTCATGGTACGGGCGGCAGCGATCAGCCCCCGCGCCTGCGCCTTGGCCCGTGGCAGGCAGACAATCACGGCCGCAAAGGCCCCATCGGCCTTTACAGCGCACTCCGGTCCCAAGGCACAGGCATGGCCGGAGGCGCGAAAGGCCGCATGATCAGGATAAAATCCGGTGACGATACGCAGGCGATCCTTCGGCAGGGCCGTCAGATCTGCCCCCGCACGCGGGGCGAGCACCGCAACAGGACCATCGGGCAGCACAAGGCCACCCTCGTCCAGGGCGAGCGGCAGGCGGGATCCGATCATGGCCGGATCTATTCCTTTTCCATCGTGCATTGCAGCGGATGCTGATGCTTGCGGGCGAAATCCATCACCTGGGCGACCTTGGTTTCCGCGATCTCGTGGCTGAAGACGCCGACGACGGCGACGCCCTTCTTGTGCACGGTCAGCATGATCTCGAAGGCCTGAGCATGGTTCAGGTGGAAGAATTGCTCGAGGATCAGCACGACGAATTCCATCGGCGTGTAATCGTCGTTCAGCAGCAGCACCTTATAGAGCGGCGGGCGTTTTGTCCGGGTACGGGTCTCGACGACGACAGAGGCATCTCCGTCATCGTTGTCGTTGTCTTTGTCCGCCATGGAGATCGGCCACAGGTTCATCATTGCGCTCATCCGCCCGGTTCGGGCAATTGTGGTGCTGGAATCAATGCGTCTATATAGCGTCTCGACCCCTGTTTGAAAGGGGGCGGGAAACCAAGGTTACCCGGAAATGCCACAAAAAGTCACGACAATCGGTTTCGATGCGGATGATACGCTCTGGCATAACGAGGTCTTCTTTCGCGTCACGCAGGAACGTTTTGCAAGCCTGCTGCGCGACTATGCCGAGCCGGGTGACCTGGAAACCCGCCTGTTGGCGGCCGAGCAGCGCAACATCGGCCACTACGGATTCGGTATCAAGGGCTTTGTCCTGTCGATGATCGAGACCGCGATCGAGATCACCGATGCCCGCGTGCCCGCCGCTACCATCCGCGAACTGATCGACGCCGGGCAGGAGATGCTGCGCCACCCCATAGACCTTCTGCCCCACGCTCGCGCCGCCGTGGAATCCACCGCCCGCACCCATCGCGTCATCCTGATCACCAAGGGCGACCTGCTGGACCAGGAACGCAAGCTGGCGCAATCCGGCCTCGGGGACCTGTTCGATGCGGTCGAAATCGTCTCGGCCAAGACCGCGACGGTCTATGCCGGTATCTTCGCCCGCCACGGCAACGGCGCTGACCGCGCCCTGATGGTGGGCAATTCGATGAAATCCGACGTGCTGCCCCCGATCGAGGCCGGCGGCTGGGGCGTCTTCGTGCCTCAGGGTCCGGCCTGGGCGCTGGAACACGCCGAACCACCGGCCCGCGATGATCATGCCGCGCGTTTTCACCAACTCGACGACCTGGCGGCCCTGCCCGCATTGATCGACGCCATCGGCTGACATGGGGGCACAATCGGCAGAAATCCGCACCCGAAACTTCGGATCACGCGGACTCACAGGGCCTTGAAGCCCTGTTTTTCAACGTCCGCTGTTGCGAAATTGCCTAAAATCTTCGGCACGGGATGGCATTTATTGTAGGTTAACAGCGCCTTACAACCAGATGTAGGGTGCGTTAAGATTCCTCTCCAAACCCCTAAAAACAAAGGGCTTTGCGTCAATATTCTGCTGTGCTACCTTTTTTGGATAACATCGCCAGTCGGATAACCGGCGGCGGAAAAGGCAGTTGCGGCCATCCCGGTCGCCTTGAGGCAAATAGGTGAGCGACGTGACGAAGCGGCAGGTCTGGCCAGCCCTGAAGGGGCTATTTTCGACATTCTTCGCAATTCTCTGTGCGGTCGGGATGATGACCGGCGCAGCCCGGGCAGCGCCCTATGCGGCAATCGTGATAGACGCGCGGACGGGCGAGGTCCTGCATTCGCGCAATGCCGATACGCGCCTGCACCCGGCGTCGCTGACCAAGATGCTGACGCTCTACATTGCCTTCGAGGCCGTCCGCAATGGCGAGATCTCGCTTGATACGATGGTCACCGTGTCGCGCAACGCCTCGTCGGAACCGCCGTCGAAGCTGGGGCTGCGTACCGGTCAGAAGATCAAACTGCGCTACCTGATCCGCGCTGCCGCCGTCAAAAGCGCCAATGACGCGGCCACCGCCATCGGCGAAGCCATCAGCGGGTCCGAATCCGCCTTCACGGCCCGGATGGATCGCACCGCCCGTGCCCTGGGGATGAGCCATTCGACCTTCAAGAACGCCCATGGCCTGACGAGCACCGGGCACATGTCGACCGCCCGCGACATGGCCAACCTGGGCCGCCACCTGTTCTACGACTACCCGGATTACTACAACCTGTTCGGGCGTACGACGACCACGGTGCCGGGACGGACCCTTTACAATACCAACCGCAAGTTCCTGGCCGCCTATCGTGGCGCGGACGGAATCAAGACCGGCTATACCCGGGCCGCTGGCTTCAACCTTGTCGGCTCGGCCGAACGGGGTGGCGTCCGGATCATCGCGGCCGTTTTCGGCGGCAGCTCGACCCCCTGGCGCAATCAGCGCATGGCCGAACTGCTCGACATGGGCTTTGACCGCGCCGACAAGTCGGTGACCACCCGCAAACCCAGCCTGCCGAATTACACGCCTCAGGATCCGTTGCTGATGTCGGGCCGCGAAAGCAACAGCCTGCGCGCCGTCACCGCCAGCCTGCGCCCTGTCGCCCGCCCAGAACGCCCCGCCCCGGCAGAACCCGCGCCTGCCAATGTCGCCGGCATTGTCGAACCCGAGATTCCCGAACAGCTGGCCCTTGCCGAGGGCGATCAGGACAACGATCCGCAAATCGAGGACATGCTCGCCCGCCAGGTTGCCGCGCTGGCCCCCACAGGGGCGACAGCGACGGCCACCGATGCCGCCTATGAACCCGCGGCTCCGGCTGTGCTGCCGCCGGAAGTCCCGGCTCAGATCGCCGCGACAGCGGAACCACAGGCTGCGACCCAACCGGTCATGCTGTCGAGCCTTGCGATCACGACGCCCAAGATCTTCCCCAAGGCCCGCCCCGGTGATCTGCTGGGCCAGTTCCCTGCCGCTCTGCCGGCCACGCCCGGATCGACGGCATCGACACAGAGCGCCGGCGAAGTGGTCGTCACCCGCCGCACCGACGCCGGCGAAGCCAACTGGGCCGTGAATGTCGGACGCTTCAACACCGAAGGCATCGCGGAACGCGCCCTGCTGACCACCGCCCTGTCGGAAATCGAGACTCTGGACGGCGCCGGGCGCAAGGTCGTGCGCGGGCCGCGTGGTTTCGACGCCACCTTCACAGGGCTGACACGGGACGAAGCCGACCGGACCTGCCAGCGGCTGGTGGCGCGCAGCCAGACCTGCTTCATGCTGCATCCGGGCACCTGACCCGAAGCTGATCCACATGCGAAAAGGGCGCCCGGTCGATGACCCGGCGCCCTTTTTCCTGCTGTCCTGACCGCGAGCGATACGCGGATTCAGGGTTGCGGATGGTTGTCCCATTGGTCCGACAGGATGCGTTGGGAATTGCCGTCCGGGTCGTCATATTGATTGGCCCGCAGGCTCCAGACAAAGGCGACAAGCCCGACTGCCCCGAGAAACAGGGAGATCGGGATAAGCCAGATAAGCACGTCCATTGGATTTACCTCAATCGCAGCGCGTTGAGCGACACGGTGATCGAACTGGCCGACATGGCCAGAGCAGCGATCAGGGGCGAACACAGCCCCGCAACGGCCAGCGGCACAGCGATCACATTATACAGTGTCGCAATGCGGAAGTTCTCACGAATCCGCGCCGTTGCGCGAGAGGCGGTCGTCAAAGCCCCCGGAATGGGCGCCAGATCGCCACCCAGCAGCACGATATCGGAGGCAACCCGCGCAGCATCCAGCGCCGAGGCGGGTGAAATGCTGACATCGGCAGAAGTCAGCGCAGCGGTGTCGTTCAATCCGTCGCCCACCATCAGTACCTTGTGGCCTTCGGCCTGCAGAGCCGCAATGCGCGCGGCCTTGTCGCCCGGCAGCGCCCCGGCCTGCCAATCCTCGATCCCCAGCCGTTTTGCCAGGTCCGCCACCGGCCCGGCACTGTCGCCCGAGATCAGCAGAACCCGGCGGCCCTGGGCACGCAATGCCGCCACGGTGCTTTCCGCGCCCTCGCGCAGGCTGTCGGCAAAGCGCAGCTCAACCGGATCCGCCCTGCCCGATTGCAGCCATGTCGCGGTTTGCGGACCCGCCTCGACACCAAGCCAGTGCGCCCGGCCAAGGCGCAGGGTCATGCCATTCCACTGGGCTTCGGTCCCGAAACCGGGCACTTCGCGCAGCGCCGTCACGGCTGCGGGTGTCACCTGCCCTGTCAGGGCCGTGCGGATTGCGACGCTCAGCGGATGCGACGAGCCCTGCGCGAGGCCGAGCGCCAGCGCCTGATCTTCGCGCGACAGCGCCTCGGGGTTCAGCAGGCGCGGGGTGCCGGTGGTCAGCGTCCCGGTCTTGTCGAAAACGACCGTGTCGACAGCAGCCAGACGTTCCAGCGCGGTCTCATGCTTGATCAGCATCCCGCGCCGGAACAGCCGCCCGGAGGCAGCCGTGGTCACCGCCGGCACCGCCAGCCCAAGCGCGCAGGGGCAGGTGATGATCAGCACCGAGGCCGCGATGTTCAGTGCGAGCCGCGCATCGCCGCTCCAGGCCAGCCACCCGATGAAGGCAAGCGCCGCCAGGATATGCACGCCGGGCGCATATAGCCGCGCCGCGCGATCGGCCAGCGGGGTGTAGCGGCTGCGCCCGCTTTCGGCCAACGCGACGAGATCAGCCATGCGGTGCAGCGAGGTATCGCGCCCGACCGCCGTGGCGCGCAGGGTCAGCGGGCCGGTCAGATTGACCTCGCCCGCGCTGACGCGCTGCCCCGGCGCGGCGACGACCGGCAGGGTTTCCCCGGTCAGCAGGGCGCGGTCCAGTTCGGAATGGCCTTCGGTGATCTCGCCGTCCACCGGCAGGCGGGCGCCGGGGCGCAGGCGGATCAGGTCCCCGACGACGACTTCGGCAATGGGCAGCAGGACCTCTTGTCCGTTGCGCAGGACAGTGGCACGGGGAACCTCCAGCGCCGTCAGTTCCTCTGCCGCCGATCGGGCGACGGCGCGGGTCCGGTGGTCCAGGTAGCGCCCCCCCAGCAGAAAGAAGGTCAACGTTAGCGCCGCGTCGAAATAGGCGTCTTCACCTGAAAGCGCGGTTTCCCAGACCGAAGTGACCAGAGCCAGCAGGATTGCCAGAGTGATCGGCACATCCATGTTCAAACGCCCAGCCTTCAGCGCACCCCAGGCGCTGCGAAAGAACGGCTGCCCGCTGAAGGCAATGGCCGGCAGGGCGATCGCCGCCGAGATCCAGTGGAACATGTCGCGGGTGGCGTCCTCTGCCCCCGACCAGACCGAAACCGACAGCAGCATGACATTCATCGAGGCAAAGCCCGCCACCGCCAGCCGCATCAGCAGGTCGCGCCCGGCACGGTCGGTGGCCGTGGCCGCAATGCTGCCAGCGTCCAGCTCATGCGCCTCGTAGCCTGCGGCCTCGACAAATGGGATCAGGTCGGCCGGGGTGAGGCCCGGCTCGGTCTCGATCATGGCGCGCTTCAGGGTCAGGTTGACCCGCGCCCGCCGGACCCCCGGCTGCCCCTGCAAGGCACGTTCGACCTTGTCCATGCAGGCCGCACAATGCAGGCCGGGCACCGACAAGGTAATCTGCGCCGGTCCCATCACGCGGGCGGCCCGGTCCTGCGCCAGCGGCGCGGCGGCGCAGGCGGGACAGGCAGACAGACTGGCCGTTTCGCCCATGTCAGCGGATCACGTGCAGGACGACCCGCTGGCCGAATTCCGTGCCGTCTTCGGCAATCGCGGTCATGCGGATGTTCCAGTTCCCGTCCGCCAGTTCCAGCGGCGCTTCGTAGAAGCTGCCGTTCCAGGCAAAGGCCGGGCTGATGTCCTCTGATGCGATAGTGGCGCGCCCGACCACCGCGTGCAGTTCCCGTGCGCGGACCGGCGTGCCATCGGCATCGGTGATCTTCAGATGCACCATCCCGTCCTGTTCATCGGCCCAGATGGTCCAGCCAAGCGCCTCTTGCGCGACGCGGCGGGTGTCGAATTGCTGCGAGGCGACATAGGAGTTCTTGACCTCCAGCCCCGGAAAGGTCCGCACCGCCTGGGTCGCCATGAAGATATTCACCCCGATGATCACCGAAAAGGCCGCGACGAACCCCGCCAGCACATGCCAGCCCTTCAGTTGAAAGCCCGGCTTTGCGGATCGTTCCAATGCCTCGTCCATCAGTTTGCCCTTCCGTTGAAGACCGTATCCTTGCTGGCCCGCTCTCCGCTGTCGAGGTCTTCGATCCAGAAGCGGAATTCCGTGCGATCGATGCTTGCCGCCGGGGTCCCGGCCGGCGCGGTGACATAGACGCGGGCCAGACGGGCGCTGTCGGCGGGCACTTCAAGCGTGCCGTCTTCGCTGCCCTCGACCTCGACCTCCAGGGAGGGATCGCCGGCCAGCGCCATGCGGAAGGGCCGCGCATCGCCGCTCTTGTTGCGCATGCGGATGTCATAGACGTTGCGGATGGCGCCATCGGACAGGGTGATGAAGGTCGGGTTGCGCACCGGGGCGACGGTCATGTCGATCTCAGGGCGGATGAACAGGGCAAAGAGCATCGCCAGCCCGATCCCCGCCCAGAGCACTGTATAAAGAATGGTGCGCGGCCGCAGCACGTGCTTCCAGATCTTGCGCGGTTCGGCCCCGGCGCGTTCGGCATTTTCATCCGTCAGTGCCATGTAGTCGATCAAGCCGCGCGGCTTGCCGATCTTGTCCATCACGTCATCGCAGGCGTCGATGCACAGGGCGCAGGTGATGCAGGCCATCTGCTGGCCGTCGCGGATGTCGATGCCCATTGGGCAGACGTTGACGCAGGCGTTGCAATCGATGCAATCGCCCAGGGTTTCCTTTTCCGGCACCGCACCGCCCACGCCGCGGGGCATGCCGGGCATGGGGATGAGCGGACTTTGCCGCCCCTCCTTTGGCCCGGTGGCGCGCAGGTCGCTGTGGGCAGAATCGGCGGCAGCCTGCATCTTGGCCCGGCGGCGGTGCTTGCCGCGCGGCTCTCCGCGCCACTCGCGGTAGGCGACGGTGATGGTTTCCTCGTCCATCATCGCGGCCTGGATACGCGGCCAGGGACAGGCATAAATGCAGATCTGTTCGCGAGCGAACCCACCGAACAGGAAGGTCGTGAAGGTCAGGATCGCCATGGTCGTATAGGCGACCGGATGCGCCGTCAGCGTCACCAGGTCATGCAGCAGGGTCGGCGCGTCGGCAAAATAGAACACCCAGGCGCCGCCGGTCCCCAGCCCGATCAGCAACCAGATAGTCCATTTCGTGACCCTTAGCCGGATCTTGCGCAGGTCCCATTTCTTTTGCCGGTGCAGGCGCAGGCGCGCGTTGCGATCGCCTTCGATCCAGCGTTCGACAAGGATGAACAGATCCGTCCAGACGGTCTGCGGGCAGGTATACCCGCACCAGACCCGGCCGAGCGCCGAGGTGAACAGGAACAGCCCCAGCCCCGCCATGACCAGAAGCCCGGCGACGAAATAGAACTCATGCGGCCAGATCTCGATCCAGAAGAAGAAGAACCGCCGACTGCCCAGATCGACCAGCACCGCCTGATCCGGCAGGTTCGGCCCCCGGTCCCAGCGGATCCAGGGCGTCAGGTAATAGACCCCGAGGGTCAGCACCATGATCACCCATTTCAGCCGGCGAAAATTACCCGAGACCCGGCGTGGGAAAATAGGTTCTCTGGCGGCGTATAGCTGGGGCTCTTGCTCGTTGGCAGTCACTGGGGCGACTCGCTTTATCCAAGGTATTTCCGGATCCTTTTGTCAGCCGGATCGGGGCGAAACATTGACCTGCATCAAATGCCATATTTTCGCCGAATCATTTCCCAAAGAGTTTACAACCAGCAGGACAAATCGCGAAATGGCGTCGGCGCCGATCACTCGGTGCTGTCCTGCCCCGCCGCGTGATCCTGCCAGGTGCCACTGATCTGCCCACGGACCTGGGTGCGGATCCAGGCCGCGAAATCCCGCGCCACGGGGCGCATCGTTTCGGGGCGCGTGACCAGAAAGTACCCTTTCTTGCGGCGGTCCTCATACAGCAGGCGCAGCCGCCCGGCGGCGATATCGGCCTCGACGAACGCGCGGGCGATGACTGCGACGCCGCGCCCGTCCCGCGCCGCGTCCACCATCAGGTTCCCGGGCAACGAGGTCACGCCCATGCGCGTGTCCAGGTCCTCTCCGTGGTGGCGCAGGAAATCGCTGGCCTCGGATGTCCCAAGCTCCTGCAGCCAGGGATAGGCCTGAAGATCGCCCGGTGCGATCTGCCCGTTGCCCGGCACAAGATCAGGCGAGGCGACGATGGCGATCGGCGTGTCGATCACCAGTTCGCATTTCAGGCCCGGCCAGTCCCCGGCGCCATAGCGCAGGGCCACATCGACGCCACCGGGGCCGACCTTTTTCAGGGTCGGAGTCGGGTCGATCATCAGCGAGGTGCCGGGATAACGCCGCTGGAAATCTGCCAGCCTCGGCATCAGGAAAGAGGTCGCGAAGGCGGGGGTGCAGGAAACGGTCAGCGGCCGACTGGCATCCTGACCTGTAAGTCTTTCAATCAGGTACTCAATTTGGACCATGCCGCCGATCATCGCCTCGGCCAGCTGCTTTCCATCTTCGGTCAGGACCAACTGCCGCCCGGACCGATCCACCAGCGCCACACCCAGATGCGCCTCCAAGGTCTTTATTTGCTGACTTACAGCCGCGTGGCTGACATTCAACCGCGCGCCAGCCTCGACCGTCGATCCGGTTTCGGACAGGGCTGCAAGGGCACGGAGCGCCGTCAGGGGCGGGAGGGATATCCAATTGATCATGTAAGCTGAACTTACACGAAGTCAGGCTTTCTGAATAGGGCGATGCCGCCGGGTGCTGTAGATCTGTGAGCAGAGACAGACATCAACCAGCCCGAAGGAGGCCAGACATGCTGAACATCTACGCAAGAAGCTTCATGACCGCGACCCGTTCCGAAAAGCGGGTGTCCAACGCCAGTCGTCACCCCGACGCGGTGCTGCCCCGGCTAAGCGTCCCGGCTGGTCGCACGGCCGACTCCGTGCCTGACCGGACCACCGGCAAGTCGCGAGGGTAGCGTCATGGACCCGATCATCTATCGCCCCCTCGATATGGTCTCGGCACGCGCGCGCCATGCAAGCCGCTGGCAGGACCGCAAGCCAGCCGCGATTGATCCGCAACCGAAGGGCGCCGACAGGATGCCATGGTGGCACAGGTTGCCGGGTCGGCAGCGCTGCGCACCCAAGTGATAAAGGCCCCGCAAGCGTTCGCGCCTGCGGGGCCTTGTCCTGATTTGGCAGATCCCAGAGGGCGGACCGGTTATTCGCCACCGCCAAGCTGGTGAACATAGGTCGAGACGGCGCGGATCTGCGATTCGCTCAGACGGTCGTTCCAGGCGGGCATGACGCCGAAACGCGCCCGGACGACAGTTTCGTGGATCGCCTCGTAGCTGCCGCCGTATAGCCAGATCGCATCGGTCAGGTTCGGCGCGCCCTGCTCCCGGTCACCCATGGCATTGTCGCCGTGGCAAGTGGCACAATTGTCGGCAAAGACGGTCGCGCCTGTGTCGATCAGGTCAGGCGAAGGCGCCTCTCCGGACAGGGACATGACGTAGTTGACCACCGCGTCGATCTGATCGTTTTCGAGCAGGTCGTCGGTCCCGAAGGCCGGCATCTGGCTGTAGCGCGCGTCCGGGTCGGTTTCGTTGCGGATCCCATGGGCCACGGTCTGGTAGATCTCTTCGACCGAGCCGCCCCAGAGCCATTCATCATCCAGCAGGTTCGGGTAGCCGACCGCCCCTGCCGCGCCGGAGCCGTGACACTGCGCGCACCAGGTCTTGAAGACCGCCCCACCAGCGCTGACCGCATATTGGTTCAGCTCGGCATTGATCGGGATCTGGGTCAGCGCGACCTCGGTCAGCTGCTGGTTGATGCCCGCATTCGCCCGGGTCGCATCGTCGATCTGCGCGGCGACCTCGGCACGTGTCGAAAAGCCCAGAAGCCCCGGCGTGGCGCGGCTGATCAGCGGCCAGGCGGGATAGGCGATGACATAGCCGATGCCCCAGATGATGCAGAGGTAGAACGTCCAGAGCCACCAGCGCGGCAGTGGGGTGTTCAGCTCCTCGATGCCATCCCAGGAATGCCCGGTCGTGCCATGTTGCTTTTCAAGATCAGATTTTTCGCTCATCTCACGCATCCTTTTCCGTGAGGGCCGCATCCGGGGCGGCTGGCTTTTCGGGGTCCGGGGCGGCGGGGCGGCTTTCGTTGCGGAACGGAATGCCCGCCGTCTCGCGATAGGTCTGGCGGCTGCCCGGACGCATCACCCAGAGAAAGACCCCGATGAAGAACATGAACAGCGACAGCAGCATCCAGCTGTCGGCGAATTCACGGAAGATCGAATAGGTATCCATTGTCCTCGCGCCTCCCTCAGCGGCTTTCGTCGGGAATGAAGGTCGAAAAATCGACCAGCGTCCCGAGCATCTGCAGATAGGCGATCAGCGCATCCATTTCCGAAATCCCCGGTTCGCCGTCGAAATTGCGCACCTGGGCGCCGGGATAGCGTTCCAGCAGCCCGTCGATATCGCCGTAGGGATCTATCTGGACGGTGAAATCCCGCTGCGCGTTGTCCAGCATCTCGTCGGTGTAGGGCACGCCGACGATGGAATGAGCCTGCATCGCATCACCTATGTAGCGCCCGTCCAGCCGCGTGTTCAGCAGGAAGCCGTATTTCGGCATCACCGATTCGGGCACCACGCTTTCGGGGTCGCTCAGGTGATCCACGTGCCATTCGTCCGAGTAGCGCCCCCCGACGCGGGCCAGGTCCGGCCCGGTCCGCTTGGACCCCCATTGGAACGGGTGGTCATACATGGATTCCGCTGCCAGCGAATAATGCCCGTAGCGTTCGACCTCGTCCCGCATGGGACGGATCATCTGGCTGTGACAGACATAGCAGCCTTCGCGGACATAGATGTCCCGCCCGGTCAGCTCGAGTGGCGAATAGGGGCGCACCCCCTCGACCTTCTCGATCGTGTTTTCCAGGTAGAACAGCGGCGCGATTTCCACGATGCCGCCGATGCTGACCACCACGAACGACCCAGCCAGAAGCAATGTGGCGTTCTTTTCGATGAACTTGTGCTTGTCGAGAATTCCCATTGTTTCCGGTCCTTATTCCGCGGGCACAAGGCTGTTCTCGCTTGCCATCGCGGGCTGTGCCCGGACGGTAAGCCAGAGATTGACGCACATGATGATCCCACCGGCGAGGTACATGACCCCACCCAGACCGCGCACGATATACATCGGGAACTTGGCCGCGACCGTATCGGCGAAGGAATTCACCAGGAAGCCGTTGGCATCGACCTCGCGCCACATCAGCCCCTCCATGATCCCCGAGACCCACATCGAGGCCGCGTAGAGAACGATACCGATCGTCGCCAGCCAGAAGTGCCAGTTGACCATCGACAGGGAATAAAGGCGTTCGCGTTTCCACAGCTTCGGCACCAGGAAATAGAGCGCCCCGAAGGTGATCATGCCGTTCCAGCCGAGCGCACCGGAATGCACGTGGCCGATGGTCCAGTCCGTATAGTGGCTCAGGCTGTTGACCGCGCGGATCGACATCACAGGCCCTTCAAAGGTCGACATGCCGTAGAATCCCACCGCGATCACCATCATGCGCAGCACCGGGTCGGTGCGCAGCTTGTCCCAGGCCCCGCTAAGGGTCATCAGACCGTTGATCATGCCACCCCAGCTCGGCATCCATAGGATGATCGAAAAGACCATGCCCAGGGTCGAGGCCCAGTCGGGCAGCGCCGTGTAATGCAGGTGGTGCGGACCGGCCCAGATATAAAGGAAGATCAGCGCCCAGAAGTGGATGATCGACAGCTTGTAGGAATAGACCGGACGTTCGGCCTGCTTGGGAATGAAGTAGTACATCATCCCGAGGAAACCGGCGGTCAGGAAGAAGCCAACGGCGTTATGCCCGTACCACCACTGCGTCATCGCATCCTGCACACCGGCGAACAGGGACACGGATTTACCGCCCCAGATGGACACCGGCACCGCCAGGTTGTTGACCACATGCAGCATGGCAACGGTCACGATGAAGGCCAGGAAAAACCAGTTCGCGACGTAGATGTGCGGCTCTTTGCGCTTGATGATCGTGCCGAGGAAGACCGCGAGGTAGGCGACCCAGACGACGGTCAGCCAGAGGTCGATGTACCATTCAGGCTCGGCATATTCCTTGGATTGCGATCCCCCCAGCACGTAGCTGAGCGCCGCCATCACGATGAACAGGTTGTAACCCCAGAAGACGAACCAGGCCAGGTTCCCACCCCAGAGCCGCACCGCGCTGGTGCGCTGCACCACGTAGTAGGACGTACAGATCAGCGCATTGCCCCCGAAGGCAAAGATCACCGCACTGGTGTGCAGCGGGCGCAGCCGACCGAAGTTCAGGTATCCCTCGGCCCAGTTGAAATTGAGCACCGGAAACGCCAGCTGAAAGGCAATGAAGACGCCGACCAGAAAGCCCACGACCCCCCAGAAGGACGTCGCGATCACGCCAGCGCGCACCACATCGTCCATGTATTCGCCGGACCGGTCGACGGGCACGACGGCCTCGTCGGTGTTGCGCAAGACCCAGATGAACAGGCCCGCGGCCACAAACATGACCACAAGGGCGTTCACCATATAGGCCAGGTCGCGTGCGTAATTCGCTGCGATTGCCGCCAGCAGCGTGATGGCTGCCAGCGCAATGAGCTTGATTGCGTTCGTCATTTCGCGTCCTTTTCCGTCGCCGCGACCGCCCTGACGCAGCCGCTTAGCCGAGATATCTCCCCATGACATGCCGTCCACACGGGGCCGTGACATTGATCTGTATCAAGCGGTTGCGCCTGAAGTCTTGACCGGGATCAAAGTTATCCAAAAAAATTCACCGTAGACTAATGATAGCAAATTTTTCCCGCAGGAGGTGAACATGTCTTACAAATCAATCCTTACCGTTCTCACATCCAAATCGGGTGCAACGTCGCTTCTGGATCAGGCCGTTGCGCTGGCGGACCGCCATGATGCGCATCTCGACGTGCTTTGCCTCGGGATCGACCGGGCGCAGATCGGGTATTATTACGGCGGCGCCGATGCCACGATTCTACAGGACGCCGTGGATCGCGCGACCGCCGAATCCAAGGAAATCGAAGAGGCCGCGATCCAGCGTCTGACCGGCGAATCGATCCGCTGGTCCACCGAATCGGACCTGGCCCAACTGGGGGACATCGGGCGGCGCATCGGCTGGCAGGCGCGCTTCGCCGATCTGGTCGTGCTGCCCAAGCCCTATGGCGACGACAAGGGCGTCGAACTTGAACCCGTGACGGAATCTGTCCTGTTCGAAGGCCGCGCCTCGGCCTTGATCCTGCCGGGCGACGTGGCGGCCCCGGTGGCGCCGAAATCGGTGATGCTGGGCTGGAACGAAACCCCCGAAGCCCTTGCCGCCATCCGCGCCGCGCTGCCGATGCTGAAAACCGCCGAGGCCGTGCATATCGTGATCATCGATCCGCCCAGCCATGGCCCCGACCGCTCTGATCCCGGCGGGATGCTGGCGAACTGGCTGTCCCGCCACGGCGTCTCGGCCGAGATCGAGGTCGTAGCCAAGACCCTGCCGCGGATTTCGGACCTGATCAGCCGCCATGCGCTGGATATCAGCGCCGACCTGGTCGTGATGGGGGCCTATGGGCATTCCAGGTTCCGCCAGGCGATCCTGGGCGGTGCGACCCGCAACATGATGGAAGGCACCACGCTGCCAATCTTCATGGCGCATTGAAGCGGAACCGCCAAAGCCGGGGCCCCTGCCCGCGCCCCCGAACCGGGCGCGGGTTTCCTGGCTCGTGATATCAGGGCGTCGAGGCGCCGCGCACGCGGCTCAGCTTAGCTCAGCATGCCGCCGTCGCTGTCATCGCCCGCTTCTTCCAGCAGGCGGCCGACATCGGGCACCATGACATGCCGCTTGCCTTCCAGATGGATCACCTTGTCGCGTTTCAGCGCCGAAATCTGGCGGCTGACGGTTTCCAGCGTCAGGCCCAGGTAATCTGCCATCGCCTCGCGGGTCAGAGGCAGGTCAAAGCTTATCCGGTCACGGGGCTGGGCAAGGTTCAGCGTCGCATCCCGGCGCAGGATGATGACCATGAGCGAGGCGATCTTTTCCCGCGCGGTCTTGCGCCCCAGCACCAGCATCCATTCGCGGGCCGCATCCAATTCGTCCAGCGTCATCTGCAACAGGCGCTGTGCGATATGTGGCGTCGTCTCCATCAGCTTTTCGAAGGGCTTCTTGCGGAAACAGCACATCACCAGATCCGAGGTCGCCATGACGTTGTAGGCCGCCCCGTCACGTCCCGGCCGACCGACGAAATCGGACGGCAGCAACAGGCCCACCATCTGGGTCCGCCCGTCTTCCATCGTCTGGGTCAGCGTCGCGATTCCCGAAACCACCGAGCCGACGAAATCCATCCGGTCGCCGGCCCAGATCACGGTCTGACCGGCCTCGTAGCTGCGGTAATACTTGATCTCTTCGAGAATCTGCAATTCGTCCGCATCACACCGGGCACAGACGGCACGGTGACGGATCGGACAGACGCCGCAATCTTGCGGCACGATGCTGAGGTCAGGCTGAAGCATGGCCCCTCGTTGGTTTGTTGATCTGGGTCAATGACAGGTTGCGCGGTCACGTTAAGCCTAGTGCCATGGTCAATGGAACGCAACTTGAACGGTTGGGACTGTTTGACGCGAAAGTGCCGCGTTACACAAGCTATCCCACCGCCCCGCATTTTTCGGACGCCACCGGCGCGGCACAACATACCGCCTGGATCGAGGCGATCCGCCC
Source organism: Pseudooceanicola algae (assembly GCF_003590145.2). Taxonomy (NCBI): domain Bacteria; kingdom Pseudomonadati; phylum Pseudomonadota; class Alphaproteobacteria; order Rhodobacterales; family Paracoccaceae; genus Pseudooceanicola; species Pseudooceanicola algae. Next base: position 2,524,737 of record NZ_CP060436.1, read on the forward strand.
CGGAGCCGAGATCTCGCTCTACCTGCATGTGCCCTTCTGCCGAAGGCTCTGCTGGTTCTGCGCCTGCCGCACCCAAGGCACGCAAAGCGAAGCCCCCGTGATCGCCTATCTCGACACCCTTCTGGCGGAACTGGCGCTGCTGAAGGCGCATCTGCCCGAGGGCGTGCGCCTGTCCCGCCTGCATTGGGGCGGCGGCACCCCGACCCTGCTGAACCCGGCGATGATGGAAACGCTCGCCGGAGCGGTGCACGACGTGCTCCCACTGGCCCCCGGCGCCGAGTTTTCGGTCGAAATCGATCCCAATGAGGTCGATGACGCCCGGCTGGCCGTGCTGTCCCGCGCCGGAATGAACCGCGCCTCTATCGGGGTGCAGGATTTCGATCCCGAGATACAGCGCTGCATCGGGCGCATCCAGAGCTACGAAAAGACCCGCGATGTGACCGAGGCGATCCGCGCCCATGGGGTGCATAGCCTGAACGCCGACATCCTTTATGGGCTGCCGTTCCAGACCCCAGAAAAGATCACCGAGAGCGTGCAGAAACTGCTGGGCCTGTGCCCCGACCGGGTGGCGCTTTACGGCTATGCCCATGTGCCCTGGATGGCGCGGCGGCAATCGATGCTGCCATCGGAGTCCCTGCCGACCCCGCGCGAACGTCTGGCCCTGTTCGAAACCGCCCGAAAGCTGTTCAGCTGGGATGGATACGCCGAGATCGGCATCGACCACTTTGCGCTGAAGGGCGACGGGCTGGAAACCGCCCGTCAGGCCGGCAGGCTCCGGCGCAATTTCCAAGGGTATACCGATGATTCCTCCGACGTGCTGATCGGCATCGGGGCAGCGTCGATTTCCCGCTTTCCGCAGGGATACAGCCAGAACAATCCCGCGACCTCGGGTCATACGGCGGCGATACGGGGGGGGCGTTTTTCCACCACGAGGGGTCATGGCTTTGACGCGGACGACCGGATGCGGGGCCGGATCATCGAGGCCTTGATGTGCGATTTCACCGTCTCCACGGCCGAGATCAGCGGCCGCTTCGGCCTTTCCCGACCCGAGGTCGACGGGCTGTTCCGCGCCGTTGCCAGCCGCTTTGACGGGTTGCTGCGGCTCGATGAACACGGCCTGTCGATCCCGCCAAAGGCGCGGCCCCTGACGCGGATCGTGGCACGGGCCTTTGACGCCTATGACCATGCGCGGGCACGCCATTCCTCGGCGATCTGAGGGGGCCGAGGTAAGGCGCCCTGCTGCGCCTAGTGGTCCATCGCGGCCGCGAACAGCTCTTTCGTATAGGGCTCCTGCGGCGCGTTGAAGATCCCCTCGGCGGTGCCGCTTTCGATGATGTCGCCATGGCGCATGACCATGACCCGGTGCGACATGGCGCGCACCACCTTCAGGTCGTGGCTGATGAACAGATAGGCCAGCCCGTATTTCCGTTGCAGGGCGCGCAGCAGGTCGACGATCTGCACCTGCACCGTCATGTCCAGCGCCGAGGTCGGTTCGTCCAGCACCAGCAGTTTCGGACGCAGGATCATGGCACGGGCAATGGCAATCCGCTGGCGTTGACCGCCTGAGAATTCATGCGGATAGCGATCCATCGCCGCCGGATCCAGGCCGACTTCGCGCATCACCTCGGCCACCAGATCGCGCGGGGCGCGACCATCGCCGATCTTGTGGATGGACAGGCCCTCGGCGATGATCTGTTCGCAGGTCATTCGCGGGCTGAGCGACCCGAAGGGGTCCTGGAACACGATCTGCATGTCCTTGCGCAGACCGCGCAACTGATGCGTGGTCAGGCTGCGGATATCGCGATCCCCGAAGGTCAGCTGCCCTTCCGAGCCGATCAGCCGCATCACCGCCAACGCCAGCGTCGTCTTGCCCGATCCGCTTTCCCCCACGATGCCAAGGGTCTCGCCGGCACGCAGGCTGAAGCTGGCGTCGTTGACCGCCTTCACATGACCCACGGTGCGTTTCATCAACCCGGCCTTGATCGGGAACCAGACCTTCAGGTGATCGGCCCGCAGCACCACGGGCGCGTTTTCGGCCGCGCGCTCCGGTGTCCCGGCGGCGGCGGCCGAAAGCAGTTTCCGGGTATAGGGATGCTGCGGGTCGGCAAAGATGCGGTCTGTCGGGCCGGTTTCGACGATTTCGCCGTCCTTCATCACGCAGACCCGGTCGGCAATGCGGCGCACGATGCCAAGGTCATGGGTGATGAACAGCAGCCCCATCGACGAGCGGTTCTTGAGATCCGCGAGCAGTTCCAGGATCTGCGCCTGGATGGTGACATCCAGCGCCGTGGTCGGTTCATCCGCGATCAGCAGGCCGGGGCTGTTGGCCAGCGCCATGGCGATCATCACCCGCTGGCGCTGACCGCCGGACAATTCATGCGGATAGGCCGTCAGCCGGCTTTCCGCGTCGCGGATACCGACCTGTTCCAGCAATTCGATCGACCGGGCGCGGGTATCGCTGGCCATGATCCAGGCGCCGGCGCCGGCCTTCAGCAGCGCCTTGACCAGCCAGAGCGCCCCGGTCAGGCCCACCACCCAGAACAGGCCGTGCAACAGGCGCAGGCCCAGTTCGCCCCAAAAGTTATCCCATCCGGTCAGGGAGGGCACATCGGGCGCGGTGGCCACGAAGGCACCGTAAAGGGCCAAGAAGGCACATAACACCGCCAGCGCCGCCGCCACGGGGCGCGGGCTGAGGGTCATCCAGCCTTCCAGGAACCGCTTGCCCCAACCGCGCCCCTTCAGCCCCTGATGCAGGGCCATGGTTTCGGCCAGTTGGCGTTCGATCGTATGCAGCGGGTTCAGCGATGTCATCGGCTCCTGGAAAATGAAGGAGATCCGGTTGCCGCGCAGCTTGCGCAGCTTTTCCACACCGGCGCCGATCATCTCCTGCCCGTCGAAACACGCGCTGCCGGTGACGGTGGCGTTGTCCCCCAGCAGCTGCACGGTGGACAGCGCCGAGACGCTTTTGCCGGATCCGGATTCCCCCACCAGCGCCACGGTTTCGCCCTTGTCGACATCGAAGGACACGCCGCGCACGGCAAGGTGGCTGCTGCCGTCCTGGCGGAAGGCGACTTTCAGGTCGCGGACCTCGAGAAGGCTCATTGGAAGGTTTTCCTTGGGTCGAAGGCATCGCGCACGCCTTCAAAGATGAAGACCAGCAGCGACAGCATCAGGGCAAAGACCGTGAAGGCCGTGAAGGCCAGCCAGGGCGCCTGGAGGTTTTCTTTCGCCTGCAGCGTCAGCTCGCCCAGAGACGGCGAGGACGAAGGCAGCCCGAAGCCGAGGAAATCGAGCCCCGCCAGCGTCGAGATGGTCCCGGTGACGATGAAGGGCATCATGGTCAGGGTCGCGACCATGGCATTGGGCAGCATGTGACGGAACATGATGACGCGGTTCGACACGCCTAGTGCCCTTGCGGCGCGGACATACTCAAGGTTGCGGGCGCGCAGGAATTCCGCCCGCACCACGCCCACCAGCGCCATCCACCCGAACAGCACGGTCAGCACCACCAGTAACCAGAATCCCCGCCCGACAATCGCGAAGAGGATGATGATGACATATAGGGATGGCGTCGCCGACCAGATCTCGATCAGGCGCTGGAAGATCAAGTCGATCCATCCGCCGAAGAACCCCTGCACGGCACCGGCGACGATGCCGATCAGCGATGACAGGGCGGTGACGATCAGGGTGAAGACGATGGACAGGCGGAACCCGTAGATCACCCGCGCCATCACGTCGCGCTTGGTGTCATCGGTCCCGAGCCAGTTCTGCCGGTTGGGCGCCAAGGGCGCGGCACCGGGGCGGTCGACAGGGCTGTTGTAGGAATAGCGTATCGGCGGCCAGACGGTCCAGCCAGCTTCGATCGCTTCGCCATCGACGGTGCCCGTCTCGGCCTGCGCCATGATTCCGTCGGGATCGTCAAAGCAGCTTTCCAGCCCGCCGCTTTCGATCAGGCACTGGACCTCCGGGTCGCGATAGATCGCCTCGGTGCGGAAATCCCCGCCGAAGGTGGTCTCGGGGTAGGTGCGGAAGATGGGCATGTAGAAATCGCCGCGATAGCTGACCAGGATCGGCTTGTCGTTGGCGATCACCTCGGCCATCAGCGAAGCGCCAAACAGGATCACGAAGACGATCAACGACCAGAAGGCCCGGCGATTGCGACGGAAATTGCGCCAGCGGCGCTGGTTCAGCGGCGACAGGCGGGATTTCTTCACCTCGGGCACGGGTGCGGGCGCGTCATGGCCCGGAATATGCGGCACGGGGTCCTGCATGGTTCAGCCCTCGCGCTTTTCAAAGTCGATACGGGGATCGACGAAGACATACATCAGGTCCGAAACGATCCCGACCACCAGGCTCATCAACCCGAAGATGAAGAGCGTGCCGAAGATCACCGGGTAGTCGCGCTGTACCGCGGCCTCGAAGCCGAGACGGCCGAGACCGTCGAGCGAAAAGATCGTCTCGATGATCAGGCTGCCGGCGAAGAAGATCGAGATGAAGACGCCCGGAAAGCCCGCGATCACGATCAGCATCGCGTTGCGGAAAACGTGACCGTACAGGACCTTGCGTTCGGTCTGGCCCTTGGCGCGGGCGGTGATGACATATTGCTTCTTGATCTCGTCGAGGAAGGAATTCTTGGTCAGCAGTGTCAGCGTGGCAAAGGCCGAGATCGTCGAGGCCAGCACCGGCAGGGTAATGTGCCAGAAATAATCCCCGATCTTGCCCAGCAGGGTGAGCTGGTCGAAGTTGTCCGAGGTCAGCCCCCGCAGCGGGAACACCTGCCAATAGGACCCTCCCGCGAACAGCACCAGCAGCAGGATCGCGAAGAGGAAACCGGGGATCGCATAGGCCACGATGATGATGCCCGAGGACCAGTTGTCGAAACTGGTGCCGTCCTTCACCGCCTTGCGGATGCCAAGCGGGATAGAGACGAGATAGGCGATCAGCGTCGACCACAGCCCGAGCGAAATCGACACCGGCATCTTTTCCAGCACCAGGTCGATGACCGACACAGAACGGAAGTAGCTTTCCCCGAAATCGAGCCGCATGTAGTTCCACAGCATCCGGCCGAACCGTTCCAGGGGCGGCTTGTCGAAGCCGAATTCCTTTTCCAGCTTTTCGATGAACTCCGGTGGCAGGCCACGGGCGCCGACGTACGACTCATTGCCGCCCCCGCCCAGCATCTCGGTCGAATCGACGCCGCCGCCGGTGAAGCCCGCGGTGACATCACCCTGGCCCTGAACCTGGGCGATGATCTGTTCGATCGGCCCGCCGGGGACGAATTGAACCAGCGCGAAGTTGATGATCATGATGCCAAGCAGGGTCGGGATGACCAATGCCAGGCGGCGAAGGATATAGGCGCCCATTGTGCTTGGTTACCGCAGCGCGCCGTTGGCCTTCAACTCGGCCGCGCGATCCGCATTATACCACCAGAAATCGAGGTAGCCGAGGTCATAGGGCGGGATCTCGGGGTGTTCGAACATGTCGTAATAGGCCACCCAGCTGCCCGCCTTGTACCACGTCGGCACCATCAGGAATTCATGGCGCAGCGCCCGGTCGAGACCACGCAGGGAGGCGTCCTGCATGTCCTGATTTTCGGTATGCAACGAGGCTTCGATGATCTGATCGACCAGCGGGCTGGCCAGGCCGGCTGGGTTGAAGACCGAGAACTCGGCCTCCTTGGAGCCATACATCTGCATCAGCCCGGTGCCGGTGCCGAGGATGGCGCGATAGCCGTCATAGACCATGTCGTATTCGCGCGCGCGGGTCCGGGTGGTGTATTGGCTGGGATCGATCTTTTCGAAATTGGTCCGGATCCCCAGCGTCTTGAGATTGATCGCGTAGTTCTCCAGCACCGGCTCCAAAGAACTGGCCGCGGCTGAGTTGATCGGGAAGTCGATGGACAGGACCTCGCCCGACGCATCGTGGCGCAGCCCGTCGTCACCGACGATCCAACCGGCCTCTTCCAGCAGGGCGGCGGCCTTGCGCAGGTTGCCCCGATCGTTCAGGCGGTCTGCTGAACTGGTATGGATCCCCACGGGCGGCTCGGTCTTCAGCGCCTCGGGCACCACGTCGCCCAGACCGTCAAGGAAGACCAGATCATCGCCTTCGGGCAGGCCTTCGGCCTGCAGCGGCGTGTCCTGGAAATAGCTTTCACGATGCTTGTAGAGCCCGAATTGCAGGCTCTCGTTGGACCATTCGAAGTTGTAGGCCAGCGCGATTGCCTCGCGGACGCGCTTGTCCTTGAATTTGTCCTTGCCGAGGTTGAAGACGAAACCAAGGTTGCTGGGCGGTAACCCGTCGGGCAGTTCGACAGCATTGATCGCGCCCGATTGCACGCCGGGGAAATCATAGCTGGTCGCCCACTGGCGCGGGTTGGTTTCTATGCGGAAGGTATATTCCCCAGCCTTGAACCCCTCGAAAGCGGCGGATTCATCCGAGAAATATTCCACGCGGATCTGGTCGAAATTGTAGCGCCCGATGCTGACCGGCAGGTCCCTGGCCCAATAGTCGGGGTTACGCTTGTAGGTGATGCGCCGGTTCACGTCGTAGCCGTCCAGCATGTAGGGGCCCGAACCGGGAGAGGTTTCAAACCGCGATTCGTCGAGCCGCGCGCCAGTGTCCTCGTACCATTTCTTGCTGAAGACGGGCGTGCCGCCGACCTGGCTGATCAGCGAACGGCGGGAAATCCCGGTCGCGAAGGTGAATTTCACCGTGTAGTCATCCAGCGCCTCGGCGCCCAGCACCCGCGCGCTGACACCGGCGGAATAGGACGGCAGCCCCTGTTCGATGAACAGGTCGTGGCTGAAGACCACGTCGGCGGCCTTCAACGGTGTTCCGTCCGAAAAGGTGATATCCTTGCGCAGGTGGAAAATGACCCAGGTCTTGCCCTCGTCATATTCCAGGCTTTCGCAAAGCAGGCAGTAGGAGCCGTTGTAATCATCCGCCGCCTCGGTCAGCAGGCTTTCGTACATGGTCGAGGCCAGCGCCCCGGCCCGCCCCTTGACCGTAAAGGGGTTCATCGAATCGAAGGTGCCGGAGGCCTGGATGGCGATCTCGCCGCCCTTGGGCGCATCAGGATTCACATAGTCGAAATGCGCGAAATCCTCAGGGTACTTGAGATCCCCGAAGTAGGAATAGCCGTAAGATTTGACGATGGTGCCATCCGACGCGGTGGCGTCTGCGGTTTCCGGCGTACCGGCATCCTGCCCCCGCGCGTCTGTGGCGGCAAGGCCCAGGGCCAGCACCCCGAGCGCAAGGGCGGCCATACCGACGCGCCAGGTCTGTCCCTTCTCATCCGCTCGCATCTCTCTGACATCGGACGAAACGCGCATGGCGCGACAATTGGGACGCTGCATCTATAGCTCCTCGACTATCCTTCTGGACGGTTTGGGCGGTCTGGGCGGCCCTTCGGCGCGCCCGAAGGCAAACCCGTCATTCCGGACAGGCTATCGGTCGTTCTTGCCGGTATTCAAGTTGAGATTGCGTGAAGGCCCTGTGATCGGCGTATTGTTTTCACCAAAAGGACCGCCACCTGTAAAAGTGACGGTCCCTTGGAGGTTCAGGTGGCGGATCGGCGCTCAGGTGTGAGGACCTGGTTTACCCCGTCCCATGGCCGGCCTTACCCGATCTGGCCCAGTCTGGCCCCTCGGGGCCGATCGGTCGGGATCAGTTCGGCAGGGACTCGAGGTAGGCGATCACGTTGGCGCGATCCTCGATCTTGGGCAGACCGTTGAAGGTCATCTTGGTGCCCGGCGCCGAAGATCTCGGGCTGGCCAGGAAGGTGCTCAGATTTTCCGGGCTCCAGACATCGAAATGCTCTTCCAGGGCGCCGGAATAATTGAAGCCATCGACGCTGTCGACGGCACGGTTCACGACGCCGTCGAGGTGCGGTCCGGTCCCGTTGGAGCCGTCGACCTTGTGGCAGGCCTTGCACTTGTTGAAGACGCGTTCGCCGGCGCCGGCATCGGCCGTCGCGAAAACTTCCTCGAAGCTCGGACCCTCTTCGGCAGGGCCCGCATCACCGTCATCGGCGGTTTCGATCAGGTAGCCCTGAACGGCGGCTTCTTCGCCGCCATGACCTGAGGTTGCACTGGTTTCGTACAACAGGTCGGCAACCCAGTTGCCAAGAAGGAACACGAGCAGCGTACCGCAGAGGCCGCCCACAACCTTCGTGATCGTCATAGTATCAAACATGAAATGCCGCGCCCTCGATGGTTCCGATGCAGGTGTTTCGGCGCTCATCTATCCGCTTCCCCTTCCTCAACGCAAGGTGTAGTTACCGCGACCAATCGCCCGACCGGGAGATTTCAGTTGGAATTACATGGATTGACGCGCAATGACCCGCCGCATCGCCTTTCAGGGAGAGCTGGGGGCCTATTCCCACCAGGCCTGCATCGAATCTCGTCCCGACCATGAGCCCCTGCCCTGCCGGACCTTCGAGGACGCGATAGCCGCCGTGCGCGATGGCGAAGCGGCCCTGGCCATGCTTCCGGTGGAAAATTCGACCTTCGGACGGGTGGCGGACATGCACTACCTGCTGCCAGCCAGCGGTCTGCATATCATCGGAGAGGCCTTCGTGCGGGTCCATATCAACCTTATGGCACTGCCGGGCACCCAACTGTCCGACATCACCTCGGCAACCTCCCATTCCATGCTGCTGGGGCAATGCCGCGCCTTTCTCGGGGAACACGGTATCCATCGGATCACCGGCGCCGATACCGCCGGATCGGCGCAGCTGATCTCGCAACAGACCGACCGCAGCCGCGCCGCCCTGGCCAGCGAACTGGCCGCCGAAGTCTATGGCCTCGACGTTCTAGCCCGCCATATCGAGGACGAGGGCAACAACACCACCCGCTTCCTGATCATGTCGTCGGAGCCCGACATGACGCGCCGCGGCGAGACCGAGATGATGACCACGCTGATCTTCGAGGTCCGCAACATTCCGGCCGCGCTTTACAAGGCCATGGGCGGTTTCGCGACCAATGGCGTGAACATGACCAAGCTGGAAAGCTACATGGTTGGCGGCAGCTTTACCGCGACCCGGTTCTATGCCGATATCGATGGCCACCCCGAGGACGCGAATGTCGGTCGGGCGCTGGACGAGCTGGCGTATTTCTCGTCCCACGTTCAGGTGCTGGGCACCTATCCCGCGGATCCCAAACGAGCCTGAAGACGCGGGGCGGCGCTGCCCCCTTGCCCGCTCAGTGCGTCCGGTGCGCTCAGGCGCGGCGGATGCCGGGGCGCCCTTCGATGGTTGCGGCGAAATCGGACAGGCGCTTCTGCAACCGGGTTTGCACATTGGACCGCGCCAAGCGCAGGGATTGCAGCAACAGCCGCGCCGACAGGGTCTGCGGCTTGATCTCCGTCTCGACCCGCAGCCGTGTCCGGCTGGGCGACAAGGCGACCAGATCGACCTTGACCAGACCGTGCATGCCATCGGACCGCACCGTCAGCCGGATATGCTCGGGCGCATCATATTGCTCGATCTGAAGACGGATATCGCGGCGTTTGCCGCGCATGGTGAAATTCGCGTCCCATGCAACACCCTCGCCCGCCACCTCGAAGTCGCCGACGCGTTTGACCCCAGCTCCCCGACGGATGGCTGACCGTTCGAAGGTCCGAAAATCCGTCAGGCCCGCAAAAACCTTCTGGATCGGGGCCTCAATGTCTTCTTTCGCAACGACTTTCATGAAGTGACGCGGGGCTCGTTCTTTGGGGATTACCTAACGCAAGCATCGCGTCAATGCGGGCGGTCCGCAAGCCAATAGCGCAGAAGATGCGCTGCAATTGCCCCGTCGCGCGGCGGGTTGATGGTCGGATGATCGCCCGCAAAGACCGAGACCAGATCTTCGCGCGACAGCCAGAGCGCATCTGCGATCTCGACCGGGTCGATGGTGATGGTCTCGGACAGGGCCTCGCCGGTGCATCCGAACATCAGCGAATTGGGGAATGGCCAGGGCTGGCAACAGGCGTAATCGACGCGGCCGACGGCGATACCCGATTCCTCCAGGACCTCGCGCCGCACGGCGGCCTCGATCGTTTCGCCCGGCTCGACGAAGCCGGCCAGCAGGGAATACATGCCCTCGGGCCAATGCGGCGACCGCCCCAGCAGCACCTTGTCGCCCCGGGTGATCAGCATGATGACCACCGGGTCCGTGCGCGGGAAATGCCGCGCCGCGCAAGCCGGGCACTGGCGCTGCCAGCCCCCGTCCGCAATGGCCGAAGCCATACCGCAGGCGGCGCAGAACCGATGGCTCTGATGCCAGCAAAACAGGGCGCGCGCGGTCGTGACAAGCTCTGCGTCCTGCGGTGTCAGGCGGGTCATCACCTCACGCAGGCCCGCCAACCGGGCGGTGCCGAAGGCGGGATGCTGCGGGGCCGCCCCGTCTGCGCCGACCGCCTCGGGCGCCGGTTCCCAGCCTGAAATGTCGCGGCCAAAGATCGGGCCTGCATCGCCCAGACCAAGGAAAATCTCTCCCTCCCCGCTTTCGGCAAGCGCCGGATGGTCCATCGCCAACCGCGCCAGTCCATCGCCCTGCATCAGCACCAGCCCGCGCCACAACAGGATCGTGCGCGCGCCCGGCAAGGCGGCCTGCGCAGCGGCAGCGGGGCGCAGATGCGCTGCCCGCTCGAAGGACGACGCGCCGCCGAAGGTCACGTCAGAGGAAAATCCGCCCCCAAGGTCCCCGCCCCCAAGCCCCCGGTCGCAAAGCTCTTGGTCATGATGGGTCCCGCCTGTTATCTTTTGCCTGCGGCACAGACTGACCATTCTTCCCGCCGGGTGCAACGCCCCGCCGCCACCGCATCGAAATTGGACAAGGCCACCGCTGGTCCGGAAAATTTTCACCACCCGCCCACCGACTGACGTAACGCCACCCGATTTTTGTAGTCGCGCTGTCATCAAGAAGCAGGAAAATGCGGCCCAGCAAACAGATGGAGACTCCCATGTCGCAAAACTCGTCCTCGAAATTCTCTCGCCGCGGCTTCCTTGCCAGCTCCATCGCAGGTGCCTCCTTGCTCAGCCTTCACCCCTTCTCGGCCCGCGCCGCCGGCGCCCAAGCGCACCTGCGCATCCTGGAAACGACCGACCTGCACGTGCATGTCTTCCCCTACAACTACTACGCCGACAAACCCGACGACACGGTCGGCCTTGCCCGCACGGCGGCCCATATCGACGCGATCCGCGCCGAGGCCACGAACTCCATGTTGATCGACAACGGCGACTTCCTGCAGGGCAACCCGATGGGCGACTACATCGCCTACGAGCGCGGCATGAAGGAAGGCGACATGCACCCGGTGATCGCGGCGATGAACACGCTTGGCTACGACGGATCGACGCTTGGCAACCACGAATTCAACTACGGCCTCGACTTCCTGATGAAGTCACTGGCGGGCGCAAACTTCCCCGTCGTCTCGGCCAACGTGGTCAAGGAAATGGGCGGATCGCCCACCGGCGACACCACCCTGCTGAAACCCTACGTGATCCTCGAAAAGACGATCACCGACGGTGACGGCACAAGCCACCCGATCAAGGTCGGCCTGATCGGCTTCGTGCCGCCGCAGATCATGAACTGGGACCGCAAGCACCTCGAGGGCAAGGTCACCACCCGCGACATCGTGGAAACCGCCAGGGCCTGGGTGCCCCAGATGAAGGAAGAGGGCTGCGACATCATCATCGCCCTGTCGCACTCGGGCATCGGGTCGGCCAACCACGAGGACCTGATGGAAAACGCCTCGGTCCCGCTGGCCGAGGTCGAGGGCATCGACGCCCTGCTGACCGGGCACTCGCACCTGGTCTTCCCCTCGCCCACCTATGCCGACTACGCCGCCGTCGACGTGGCCGCGGGCACCATCCATGGCAAGCCCGCCGTGATGGGGGGCTTCTGGGGCTCGCACCTCGGCACCATCGACCTGCTGCTGGAACGCGACGGCAACGCATGGCGCGTCCTCGCGCATGAGGCAGGCACCCGGCCGATCTACCAGCGCGAAGAGGACCGCTCCATCACGCCGCTGGTCGAAAGCGCCGCGCCGGTGCTGGCAGCCGCACAGCAGGAACACGATGAAACGCTCGACTACGTGCGCCGCGCGGTAGGCGAAACCGATACGCCGCTGCACTCCTACTTTGCGCTGGTGGCCGATGATCCCTCGATCCAGATCGTGACCGATGCACAGAAATGGTACATCGAACAGATGATGGTGGGCACGGAGTACGAAGGCCTGCCGATCCTCTCGGCCGGGGCACCCTTCAAGGCCGGGGGCCGTGGTGGCGCGGAATACTATACCGAGGTCCCCGTCGGCCCGGTCGCGATCAAGAACGTCGCCGACCTCTACCTTTACCCCAACACCATCCGCGCGGTGAAAATCGACGGCGCGCAACTGCGCGGCTGGCTCGATCGTTCGGCCGGCATGTTCAACCAGGTAACGCCCGGCGCCACCGATGCCCCGCTGCTGAACCCCTCCTTCCCGTCCTACAATTACGACGTGATGGATGGCGTGACCTACCGTATCGACCTCTCCAAGCCTGCGCGTTACGACGCCGACGGGAACGAGGTCTCGACCGACAGCCGCATCACCGACCTGATGTTCGGCGATGCCCCGGTCACCGACGACATGACCTTCGTCGTCGCCACCAACAACTACCGCGCCTCGGGCGGCGGCAACTTCCCCGGCACCGGCGACACGGTGATCTTCGAAGGGCCCGACACCAACCGCGACATCATTGTGCGTTACATCGTCGACAAGGGCACGATCAGCCCCAAGGCGGACGGCAACTGGACTTTCGCCCCGCTCCCCGACACCAGCGTCCTGTTCGAAACCGGCCCCGGTGCAACGCAATATGCCGACAGCGTCCCCGGTGTCACCATCGAACCGGCAGGCGACGGCGAAGAGGGGTTCAAGCTCTTCCGCATCTCTCTCTGACCCCCCGACCCGGAACCGGGGCCCCGCCCATGGCGCCCCCGGTTTCCCTGTTCCAAATATCCCCGCCGGAGGCTTCGACCCCGGCGGGTTTTCCATGACCGCCCCATCTTGCGAATCCGCCCCGGCTCGCCTATATCCCCCGGTGAGAGGTTGGCGCGGGCGAGCGCCTCGCCAACCCGGTCAGATCCGGAAGGAAGCAGCCGTAACGAGCCCCGCTTGGGTCGTTGTCCAGCCTCTCACCCCGACACATGGCCCCGATGGGGCCTGAACCGGACGCAGGCCCAGACCGCCTGCACGGTTTCCAGGCCCGGTCTCGGGTGCAGCCGCCCCGCCAAAATCCCAGGAGGCGGGCACCAGAACGAGAGGACCACGAATGCCTGTGCAAGTGACCCTCCGGGCAGCACGCGGCTGACCGCGCTGCCTGTCCGCCCCACCGCACCCGTCGCCCCTTCGACGGGACAGGCGGTGTCTGGCTGTTCCGGACCTCTCTCGTGACCTCCTATACCCTTGCCGATCTTGGCTGGTCCGATCATTTCGCCGATCAGATCGCGGCGGATAACACCGACATTCCCGCCCGGATCACCGATATCCACCGCGCGCGCATCATCGCCCTCGGCGCGGGTGCCGAACACCTGTCGCTGCCGCTGTCCGGTCGCACCGGGCTGGCCATCGGCGACTGGATCCTGCATGATCACGACCGCATCACCCGCAGCCTCGACCCCACCGGCGTCATCCAGCGCGCGGCCCCGCATACGCTGCTGCCGCAGATCATCGCAGCCAATGTCGACACGCTCGGCATCGTCACCAGCTGCAATGCCGATTTCAACCCGGCCCGGATCGAACGCTACCTCGCCATGGCCATGGCGGCCGAGGCCCTGCCGCTGGTGATCCTGACCAAGCCCGACCTCGCCGACGACCCCGACAGCTACCGCCGCCAGACCGAGGCGATCTCTCCTCTGCTGGTCGCCATCACACTCAATGCCAAGGACCCCGAAGACGCCCTGCGCCTCGCGCCCTGGTGCGGTCCCGGCCGCACCCTGGCGCTGACCGGCTCCTCGGGCGTCGGCAAGACCACCCTGCGCAATGCCCTGACCGGAGAGGCCGACCGCACCGCCGGCATCCGTGAAGACGACGCAAAGGGCCGCCATACGACCACCGCCCGCGCCCTTCGCCCCACCATCACTGGCGGTTGGCTGATCGACACGCCCGGCATGCGCGAACTGGGCATGTCGGGCACCTCCGAAGGCATCGATGCGGTGTTTTCAGATATCGGGGACCTGCTTGGCACCTGCCGCTTTTCCGATTGCGCCCATGTCTCGGAACCCGGCTGCGCCATCCTGGGCGCGGTCGCCGCCGGACAGATCGACCCGGCGCGGCTGGACCGCTGGCGCAAGCTGCAGGCCGAAGAGGCCCATAGCCAGGCCAGCACCTCGGCCGCACGGGATCTCGCGAAGAAACGCGAAAAGATGTACAATTCAGGGCGCAAGCGCGGGCGACAGAAGCGCGGCCAGTCCGAAGACTGACCGACGTCTGCGCAGCTGTCAGAGCCGCGCGGCGTTGAATGTATCGCAATCCCCAAGCTCACCGCTGCGGTAACCCGTGGTGAACCAGTTGGCCCGCTGTTCCGAAGTGCCATGGGTGAAACTGTGCGGCTGCGGCACCCGACCTGCCTGTTCCTGCAGGCGATCATCGCCGATCATCCGAGCGGCATTCACGGCCTCCTGCACGTCGCCGGGCTCCAGCAAGCCATCCACGTAAGAGGCCCAGACGCCGGCAAAGCAATCTGCCTGCAATTCGATCCGCACCGACATCGCGTTGGCCTCGCTCTCGCTGGCCTCGCTGCGCACCCGGTTCGCCTTGCCGAGGATGCCAAGCTGATTTTGCACGTGATGCCCGACTTCGTGGCCGACCACATAGGCGGCGGCGAAATCGCCCTCTGCACCCAGTTCACGCTCCAGCGTCGCGAAGAAATCCGTGTCGAGGTACACCCTGTTGTCGAGCGGGCAGTAGAAAGGTCCGGTTGCCTGCGACGCCCCGCCGCAACCGCTGTTGGTCACCCCCGAGAACAGCACCATCACCGGAAGCTCGTAGTCGATACCGACCTGCCGGGGCAGGACCTCCGCCCAGACATCCTCGGTCGTGGCCAGAACCTGGGCGGCGAATTGCCCTGCGGTTTCTTCTTCTGCACTCAGTTCACGCGTAGTGCCGTCGCTTGAATAGCTCCCCTGGTCCCCGGTCAGCAACGGCGTCACGTCGACACCTGCAAACCAGCCTATGGCAAGGACCAGCAGCACGCCACCGATCCCGAGGCCACCGATCCCGCCGACGCTCCCGCGTCCCCTGCCGCCCTGCGCCCGTCGATCATCAATGTTCCGGCTTGCCCGCCGCCCTTTTAACCGCATCCGCTCTTCTCCGTTGTGTCGCACGAGGTCGCCGCACGATTTCGACCGGCCAGCGCCGGACCCTGCTTCACAAACTAACACCATTCCGCGACCGGGGTTCCACCTGCGAAGGAAGTCCGCGCCCGACAGGCTCGGGCGGGGTTCGGCGGTGGACGCCCCTCTTGCCCGCGTTTACTCTTGCGCGACCCCGCACCGAATCCGAGGCCCCCGCGCCCGCTCAACCAAAGGACTGCCCGCCGACATGACCGACAGCGACAGCCCCCGGAAAGACCCCTATCAGGTCCTGGCCCGGAAATACCGGCCCGAGACCTTTGCCGATCTTGTCGGCCAGGAGGCCATGGTGCGCACCCTGAAGAACGCCTTCGCTGCCGACCGCATCGCCCAGGCTTTCATCATGACCGGCATCCGGGGCACGGGTAAGACCACCACGGCGCGGATCATCGCCAAGGGCATGAACTGCGTCGGCCCGGATGGGAATGGCGGCCCGACGACCGACCCCTGCGGCAAATGCGACCCCTGCCGCAAGATCATGTCCGGCAGCTTCATGGACGTGCTGGAACTCGACGCGGCCTCCTCGACCGGGGTCGATAACATCCGCGAACTCAACCAGATGGCCAACACGCGGCCCGCGGAAGGCCGCTACAAGATCTTCATCATCGATGAGGTCCACATGCTGTCCACGGGCGCCTTCAACGCCCTGCTGAAGACGCTCGAGGAACCGCCCGCCCACACGAAATTCATTCTTGCCACGACCGAGATCCGCAAGGTCCCGGTGACGGTGCTGTCGCGCTGCCAGCGCTTCGACCTGCGCCGCATCGAACCCGAGGACATGATCGGCCTGCTGCGCCGCATCGCCAACAGCGAAACCGCCGAGATCACCGACGAGGCGCTGGCCCTGATCACCCGTGCCGCCGAAGGCTCGGCCCGCGACGCGACTTCGCTGCTCGATCAGGCGATCAGCCATGGCGCGGGGGAAACCAGCGCCGATCAGGTGCGCGCGATGCTGGGACTGGCCGACCGGGGCCGGGTGCTGGACCTTTACGAGATGATCATGCGCGGCGACGCCGCCGCCGCCCTGACCGAACTGTCCGCCCAATATGCCGGCGGGGCCGATCCGCTGGCGGTGCTGCGCGACCTGGCGGAGATCACCCATTGGGTTAGCGTGGTCAAGATCACGCCCGACGCTGCCGAGGACCCGACCATCGGCCCGGACGAACGCGCGCGCGGGGTCTCGCTGGCCGAACGCCTGCCCATGCGGGCCATGACACGGATGTGGCAGATGCTGCTGAAGGCGCTCGAGGAAGTCTCGGTCGCGCCCAATGCGATGATGGCCGCCGAGATGGCGGTGATCCGACTGACCCATGTCGCCGAACTGCCCAGCCCCGAAGACCTGCTGCGCAAGCTGAAGGATACCCCCCGCCCCCCCGACGGCCCGAACGGTGGCGGCGGTGGAAATGGCGGGTGGTGGCTCCGGACCCGTGCAGGGCACGGGCGCGCCTGCGGCGGGCGGGGGGCCTCGGCTTACGCTCGGCCGGTGCGGGCGGCCGGGGGCACCTTCGGCCCAGGCCCCGCGCATGCAATCGGGGGGCCGCTCAGGCGGTCAGGGCAGCGGCGCGGCGACCAGCCGGGCCCTGGCGCCCGAGACCGAACAGGCGCTGGCCCATTACCCGACCTTCGATCACGTGGTCGAACTGATCCGCGCCAACCGCGACGTCAAGCTGCTGGTCGAGGTCGAAGCCGGCGTGCGCCTGATCGCCTACCGCCCCGGCGTCATCGAATTCGCCCTGGCCGCCAATGCACCTGGCAATCTTGTCCAGCGTCTGCGCGACCGGTTGGAAATGTGGACCGGCAACAAGTGGGCAATCATCCTCGGCAATGCCGAAGGCGCTGAAACCATTGTCGAAAAGCGCGACGCCAAGGACCGTGCCCTGCGCGCCGAAGCTGAGGAACACCCCATGGTGCAGGCGCTGAAAGCCGCCTTTCCCAAGGCCGAGATCACCGGCATCCGCAGCCAGCAGGACATCAGCGCCGAAGCCCAGGCCGAGGCTCTGCCCGAGGTCGAGGACGAATGGGACCCCTTCGAGGACGACTGAGCCTTGCAGCTTGGCCCCCGCATGGCGATATGACAGTCAGAAGCGCATGACCGGCCCCCGACGCGCGACGCAGGGCGGCCCGCAGACAAGGAGATAAACGGATGTTCAAGGGTTTGGGCCAGATGGGCGACATGGCCAAGATGATGAAGACGGCCAAGGAAATGCAGGACAAGATGGGCCAGTTGCAGGACGACCTGCACGACATCACCGTCACCGGCGAAAGCGGCGCCGGCCTGGTCAAGGCCGTCGCAAGCGCCAAGGGCGACCTGAAAAGCCTGGATATCGACCCGTCGATCTTTTCCGCCGATGACAAGGAAGTCGTCGAGGACCTGATCCTGGCCGCCATCAAGGACGCTCAGGCCAAGGCCGCCGAACGCTCGCAAGAGGAAATGGGCAAGCTGACAGAGGGGCTTGGCCTGCCCGAAGGCTTCAAGATGCCGTTCTGACCCGGTGAGCAGCAACAAGGACATCGAGTCTCTGATCGAGATGATGGCGCGGCTGCCGGGGCTGGGGCCACGCTCGGCCCGGCGGGCCGTGCTGCAACTTGTCCGCAAGCGTGACCTGTTGCTGCTGCCGCTTGCCGACCTGATGCACCAGGTCGGCGTTTCGGTGCGCGAATGCGAAACCTGCGGCAACCTTGCCTCTTCCCCGCTTTGCGACATCTGCATCAGCCCGAAACGGGCCGGACCCGAGATCTGCGTGGTCGAGGACGTCGCCGATCTGTGGGCGATGGAGCGTGGCGGGTCCTTTCGCGGGCGCTACCACGTGCTGGGCGGCACCCTGAGCGCACTGGATTCCATCGGCCCGGAAGACCTGAAAATCCCCAAGCTGGTGCAACGGGTTGCCGATGAATCGGTGCGCGAGGTCATCCTGGCGCTGAACGCCACTGTCGATGGCCAGACCACCGCGCATTACATCGCCGACCAGCTTGAGGGCAAGGTGCGCATGACGTCGCTCGCGCAGGGCGTGCCCATCGGGGGCGAGCTTGATTACCTCGACGACGGGACGATCTCTGCCGCGCTGCGCGCCCGCAAGGACATCTGAAGTCCGCTGACACCCGCGGGCGGCGCCCTTTCCGACACCGCCCGCCCGCTTGTTTCGCCCGAAGATCCTGACCCGGATCAGCCGATCGTGGCGCCGTCGTCCCGCCAGACTGCAATCACCGACGACCGCGGCTTGCCAGCGCCATCGGGCCATTGGCCGCCGGGGTGCTGGATGCCGACGAAGGCCACCTTGCGATCCGGCGACCAGGTCAGGCCCGTCACCTCGGCGCCATTGGGGGCGGTGAGGAAACGCGCGATCTCTCCCGTTTCGGGATTGCCGACCAGCATCTGGTTGTTGCCCTGCCCGGCAAAATCACCTTCGTTGCTGTCATCGCCATCGGTCTGGATCCAGAGCATCCCATCGGTGGAAAAGATCATCCCGTCGGGCGAATTGAACATGTTGCCGGGGGTCACGTTTTCGGATCCGGCCATCGCGTCGTCAAAGACCTCCGGGTTGCCGGCCATCACGTAGAGATCCCAGTCGAAGGCATCGGCCCCATGGTCGCCGCCCTCGGGACGCCAGCGCACGATCTGGCCGAAGTCATTGGCCGGACGCGGGTTGGCGGCATTGACCGGCATGTCTTCGCCGCCCCGCCTGGAGTTGTTGGTCAGGGCGCAATAGGCCTCGGCCTTGTTTGGATGGGCGGCGATCCATTCCGGACGGTCCATCGAAGTCGCACCGACCTTGGAGCCCGCGATCCGCGCAAAGACCAGCATTTCCGCCATATCCATGCCGGTGGTCTCGGGCGTCAGGGCCAGCCATTCGCCGGTCATGTCGTCATTGAACCTGGCGACGTAAAGCGTGCCATCCGACAGCAGGCCGTCCGTCGCACCACCTTCGCTGTAGATGCCGTTCGAGACGTAGCGATACATGAATTCGCCGCGTTCATCATCGCCCATGTAGACGACGACCCGGCCATCGGCGGCCTGCACCATCGCGGCGTTCTCATGCTTGAAGCGACCAAGGGCGGAATGCTTGACCGGCATGCTTTCGGGATCGGCGGGGTCGATCTCGGTCACCCAGCCATGGCGGTTCGGCTCGAAGGGCTCCTTCGAGAGATCGAAGCGCGCGTCAAAGGTTTCATAGGCATAGCGCCCCTCGGCGGCGATGCCGTAGCGCGCAAAACCTTCGGTTTCGGTATAATCGCCGGTGGCGCCGAAGTAGCCGTTGAAGTTCTCTTCGCAGGTCAGATAGGTGCCCCAGAGTGTCAGGCCCGAACCGCAGTTGTTCATCGTGCCGACGGGCGACATGCCATCGGGATCGGCATTGGTGCGCACCAGCTCGCTGCCGGCCACGGGGCCGTCCATGGTCATTGGGGTCTCATGGGTGATGCGGCGGTTGTAGGGGCTGTCGACCACGACTTCGAACCCATTGCCGCTATCCGCGATCTCGACCACGGTGACACCCTGCAGGTTCTTCAGCAGCGTGACTTCTTCCGCGCTGGCCGGCACCCCTTCGGAGGCTTCGGGCAGGTTGATGCCGGGGTTCACGTATTCGGAGTTGATCGCCAGCAGGACATGGCCATCGACCTCGAAAAGCTCCATCCCGTCGGTGTTTTCACCAAAGACCTTGTCGGACATGGCGACCGGCACGCCGGTTTCCGGGGAATAGCTGTCGAGGGCTTCGGACCAGAGCGCATCGCCCCAGCGGACCAGCGGTTTCCACTGGTAGCCTTCGGGCAGGCCGATGTCGAAGCCGGTGCCGATGTCGATGGGGGTAAAGGCAAAGGCGCCGGTCTGGGCGCGCGCAGCGGCCGGGAACAGGCTGCTGCCGAAGACAGCGGCGCCCGACCCGATGGCCAGCGCCCCGCCAAGGAACCCGCGCCGCGAGATCGCGCGTTCGACCACCTTGTCGAAATCATTGGTTTCGGGACGCGGCGAGCGGAGCTCGTCGAATGCGTCCCACGACAGGTTGACTGTCTTCTTGATGTCCATGTCCGTGACCCCTGGCTATCTGCTGGATGCCGCCGCCATCCATGGCGGCCTGTGCCAGCCTGCCTCGCATGATCCGCTGACAACCCGGTGACGCAGTGGCGACACTTTGGTGACGGGCCAGAAGGGGCATTGGGTTCAAATTTCCGGGGATCAGTTATTTGCGATACATTTCAGAGTCTTGAAAAAATAACATCACAACCCAAGCGGCCCCGCCGCCCAATCGGGCAGCGCCTTTCCGCTGACCAGAAGCCCGGCAAGGCGGCCCAGTTCGTCTGAATTCTTCGCCCCCCGGCCACAGCCTGCGACAGCGGTAAAGACCCGGTCCGACAGCGCCCCGATGGCCGGAAGATCACTGGGCATGTAGGTGGTCACGCAGGGCAGGGTTCTGGTCGCAGTGACATTCAGACCGGGCATGATCTGCGCCATCAGCCCCTTCAGATAGCGTGCCACCCCCGCGTCCCCGTCTGAACGGAACCATTCGGTCATATCCGCGACTTCCAAAGGCATATCCGCCGGATCCCCGCCCAGCTTCACGTACAGCCTGCCATCGGGGTAGCGCAGCGGCGGCAGCAGGTAAAAGTCCTCTCCCCCGCGCCAGAGGCTGATGAGGGTGGGCAAAGGGCCAAGGCGCGCGACCTCGGCCTCGGTCACCTCGAACAGGACCACGGTGCGGCCCATAGTGGTCAGAGGCAGCGCGGCACCCGTCAGGGCGCGGGTAAAACCCCCCGTGGCGATCAGGGCGCGGTCGGCTTCAAACGGGGCGCCGTCGCGCAGGGCGATCCGCGTGGCCTGCGCGGTCTCATCCACGCCTATCACCACGTCGCGGATCAGGGTCGCCCCATGGGACCGGGCGGCAATGATCTGGGCGCGCACCATTTCGCGCGGGTCGATCATGCCGGCAAGGCTCGGCTCATGAAAGCCGGTGAACCCCTCGGGGCAGGCATAGGCAGGAAAGCGGGCGCCCATCTCGGCCGTGTCCAGAACGGAACAGGGCAGCGCGTCGCGGGTCAGCACCGCCCGGCACCTGGCGGTATCGGGATGTTCGCCGGGGGCGGTCATCAGGGACCCGACTTCGCTGAAGAACGGCACGCCGGTCTCGGCCTCGAGCCCGCGATAACGCGCGATGGAGGCGCGCGAAGCGCGGCTCCAGAACGGGCTGGGGTCCATCTGCCGGGTGATGCGGCCACTGTCGTAATGGCTGGCGAATGGCCCGTCATGGGCGATGCGGTCAGCGGGTTCCGCCGCCCCGACCAGCGTGACGCGATGGCCCGCCAGGGCGAGGTGGCGGGCAGCGGCGGCCCCGATCATTCCGGCACCGATCACGGCGATATGCATGGGGCAGTCCTGTCTTGCGTTCCCGAGGTTGCCGCCACGGTCGCGCCCCGGCAAGCGGAAGGCAAGAGCCCCTGCGCCACATGCAAAAGGCCCGGAGGGGATACCTCCGGGCCTTCACTGATGTCTGCTGCGCCCGGATCCGGGCAGCGGCGACCCGGATCAATCATCTTCGTCGTCTTCCGGCGCGTCGTTGGGCAGATTGAAGAAGCTGTCCGCATCGACCAGCGTGGACTTGTTGTCTTCTTCTTCCTCGTCGTCCTCGGACAGCGAGAAGGTTTCCAGCCCTTCGATGGCCGTGGGAATGCGCGGCTCGGTGTCCATCGACAGGCTCTGGTTGGTCGACAGAAGCTTGCGACGTTCGTCGTCGGTCATCGCGGTGCCATCGGCGGCCTTCTTGGCGGCGGCTTTCTGCACGGCCGAATCAAGCTCGCTCTGCTTGCACAGGCCAAGAGCCACGGGGTCGATGGGCTGCATGTTCGAGATGTTCCAGTGGGTCCGTTCGCGGATCGACTGGATCGTCGGCTTGGTGGTGCCGACCAGCTTGGCGATCTGGCCGTCGGTCAGTTCAGGGTGGAACTTGACCAGCCAGAGGATCGCGTTGGGACGGTCCTGACGCTTGGACAGCGGGGTGTAGCGCGGGCCACGACGCTTTTCCTCGCCCACGGCAGAGGGGTTGAATTTCAACGCCAGCCGGTGGAACGCATCGGCTTCGGCCTTTTCGATGTCGCCTTGCGTCAGCTGGTTGTTGGCCACGGGGTCGAAACCCTTCACGCCGGCAGCCACGTCGCCATCGGCGATGCCCTGGACTTCCAGTTCGTGCATGCCGGTGAAATCGGCGATCTGCTTGAAGGTGATTGTCGTGTTATCCACCAGCCAGACGGCGGTGGCCTTGGCCATCAGTGGTTTGCCGGTCATGTCTCTCAACTCCTGAACGTCATATCTTTCCCGCTGCCTGGCCGGGGGGCCGAGGCGGCATCGGCGGGGCGATGCAGGCTACCGTTGTCGGGGAACTTGAGCGCTATATAGTCAAGTCGTGCCGAAAATGGAAGAGACGAATGCCAAAGCTCCTTGCCTGCCTGATCCTGAGCCTTTTCGCCCTGCCGCTGCGCGCGCAGGACCGGCCCGGGCAGTTCGACTACTACCTTGCCGCCTTCAGCTGGTCACCGGGGTATTGCGAGGCAACCGGCGGAGAGTCCGAGCAATGCGCGCCCGGCGCGGACTACGCCTGGATCCTGCACGGGCTCTGGCCGCAGTACGAACGGGGCTACCCCCGCGACTGCCCCAGCACCGTCGCCGCGCCCTCGCGCCGCCAGACCGCCGAGATGGCGGACATCATGGGCACGGCCGGGCTGGCCTTTCACGAATGGCGGACCCACGGCACCTGCAGCGGGCTGAGCGCGCGCGCCTATTTCGACCTGTCCCGCAAGGCCTTCGAGGCGATCCGCCTGCCCGCCTTCCCAGAGGAGGCGACCGAGGACCTGCGCCTGCGCCCCGCGCGGATCGGCGCCGCACTGGAGGCACTGAACCCCGCGATCCCGTCGGACGGCTACGTGCTGCGTTGCGAAGACGGGCGCCTGCGCGAGGTACGCATCTGCCTTGACCGCGACGACCTGTCCCCCCGCCCCTGCGGCGCGGATCTGCGCAGCTCCTGCGGGGGCGGGGCGGTGACCTGGGACGTGCAGGACTAGCCCCCGACCTTCAGCACGATCTTGCCCATGTGGCCGGAACTTTCCATGCGGGTATGGGCCGCGCCGACCTCTTCCAGCGGGAATTCATTGTCGATCACCGGCAGGCAGCGCCCCGCCGACAGCAGCGGCCAAACATGGGTGCGCAGGTCCTCGGCGATCTCGGCCTTGGCCTGGTCGGACTGCGCCCGCAGGGTCGATCCCGTGACCGTCAGCCGCTTCATCATCACCTGGGCAAAGTTGACCTCGGCCTTGGGGCCACCGAGGAAGGCGATCATCACCAGCCGCCCGTCGGGTTTCAGCAGGCGGATGTTGCGCGGGATGTAATCGCCGCCCACCATGTCCAGCACCACATCGGCGCCGCCTGCGGATTTCAGCACCTCGACGAAATCCTCGGAGCGGTAGTTGATCGCCCGCTCGGCGCCCAAGCTTTCGCAGAAGGCGCATTTGTCGGGCGTCCCGGCCGTGGTGAAAACCCGCGCGCCGAAGGCCGTGGCCAGCTGGATCGCTGTCGAACCGATGCCAGAGGAGCCGCCATGTACAAGAAGGACCTCGCCGCCCTGCAGGGCAGCGCGGCGGAAGACATTGGACCAGACGGTGAAATAGGTCTCGGGCAGGCAGGCGGCACTGCGCATGTCCATGCCCTCCGGGACCGGCAGACAATGGGCATGGGGCGTCGTGACCTCTTCGGCGTAGCCGCCACCGGGGAGCAAGGCGCAAACGCGTTGGCCAAGCGCCTCGGCGGGAACACCTTGCCCAAGGGCGGTGATCTCGCCCGAGGCTTCGAGCCCCGGCAGATCGCTGGCGCCGGGGGGCGGGTCATAGGCCCCTGCCCTTTGCAGCGCGTCGGGGCGGTTGACGCCCGCATAGGCGATACGGATGCGGACTTCGCCCGGACCGGGCTGCGGCAGGGGGCGGTCGGTCGGGGTCAGGACCTCGGGACCACCGGGGCGCGAGATTTCCATGGCACGCATGAAGGGCTCCTTCGGGATTTTGGCGGCTGCGGGACGGGACGATTCAGCCGGTATGGCCCGGCAGATCGCTGGCCGATCCGGGGCGGCGGATTCGCGACAGCAGCGCCAACGGCCCGCGGCCAAGCGCCTGACCCAGCGGGCTGGCCGCAATCCGCGACTTGGTCTTTTCGACCTGCATCACATTTGCGATGCGGCGGGCGATGAAATCCCGTGTGGCCTGACTGTCCAGCGAATCATCCCCGAGCCAGAACAACACGCAGGAGGAATAGACCCCCGACAACATCATCCGCTTGGTGTACCAGTTCACGTCATCCGAGGTATCGCCAAGGGCCGTCCAGATCGCATCGGCACTGTCCCAGACCGCCCTCGCGCCATCGGCCGTATGAAGCGGCAGCGCAAACAGCGCAGCCCCCCGACGGACCAGTTCCCGATCGGCAATGGCAAGGCGGATCTCGATCACGCGAGCGACCTTTTCGCTGTAGCGCAGGTCGGACAGGTCCTCTGCCTCAAGCTGACGGACCATTTCCGCGTCGCCCCGGCGGTGATAGGCCAGCGCCAGATCCACCGCACCACGGGGGTAAAGCGCCCGCGCGAGATCGGGCGACACATCCGCATCCCGCGCAGCAGCGCGCAGGGTGGCCTCGCTCCAGCCATCAAAGGGGACATGGGTCAGGGCGGCGTCCAGCAGTCGTTCGGCATCGCTGGTCCGGCCCGCCTCGGGCTGAACATTTGGGTCGCTATCAATCATATTGCGCTCCTTCTGAAACGGGCGGCTATCGCACCCTGATCCGGCCGCAGAGGCAGCCGGCTATACTGGACATGTAGGGCCAACCTTGCTATAGGGCCAGCTCCTGCAATTTCATGCAACTCAAACTAGGAAGGTGGTGACAACCACATGCAGGTTAGTGTTCGCGACAACAATGTCGATCAGGCGCTCCGTGCCCTGAAGAAAAAGCTGCAGCGCGAAGGCGTTTTCCGCGAAATGAAGCTCAAGCAACATTTCGAGAAGCCGTCCGAGAAGAAAGCGCGCGAGAAGGCCGAAGCGATTCGCCGTGCCCGTAAGCTGGCGCGCAAGAAAGCGCAACGCGAAGGACTTCTCTGAACTTTTTGTTCAGACGAACCTAAAAAAGATGACCCCCCGCGGCCTGGCCTCGGGGGTTTGTCGTTTTTGTGCAAACGCGCAACGTGCCACCGGCCAAAGGCCTTAGGTCACAGGCGCCGGACACCCCCCCGTCCCCCCCCCCAAAGATCCTGAGCCCTCGTGTCGCAAACCGGCGATTCAAGCCGGATCTGACGCGTGGGAATCGCCGGGAAATGTAACAGTTACTTGAAAAGTGAACGGTCCGGTCTAGATAATCGGTTTGGGCGGCGCACCTCACGTCTCGGTCGTCGCCTCTCCAACCACCTGAATTTCGGACAATCCATGATGAGCCTATCTCGCTTTACCACCTCAGGCGCCCTTGCCCTGCTGGTGATTGCCAACCTGATCGCGATCCCGGTCGCCCTGATAAACCCCGATGTCTTTTCCAGTCGGATTGCTCAGGAAGACGGCCTGATCGAATATCTGACCGCGATCTTCCTTTTCGCCGCCGCCCTCGTTCTGGCCCTGCGCGGGGTTCAGCTTTTGCGGCTGCGCCACCATATACGGGCCGGGCTGACCTGGCTCTATGCGCTGCTTTACACTTTCGTCGCCGGCGAAGAGATCTCCTGGGGGCAGCGGATCTTTGGCTGGCAGTCGAGCGACTTCTTCGTTGCCAACAACCAGCAAGCGGAAACCAATTTGCACAATCTGGTCATCGGGCAAGAGCAGCTTGCCTCGACCCTGTTCGGGAATTGGCTGACCCCGGTGCTGCTGATGTATCTCGTGGTGTTGCCGCTGCTCTATCCGCGTGCCGCCTGGGTGCGTCGGACCGCAGCAAGCCTTGCCGTGCCCGTGCCGCGCGCCATGCACGCCTGGCTGGCAATCGGGGCCTCGCTGGTCATGGTGGCGATCACCGGCGTCTACCGTCAGTACGAGCTTTACGAGTATTCCTTCAGCCTGATTTCCCTGCTGATCTTCGTCCGCCCCCAGAACCCCGGTCTCTACGGCCGTGCCGCCCCCGAAGCGCGGGCCTGGTTCGGCGAGCAGGTCAGACCAGCCGAATAGTCGAGGCGACCGGGTCACCGGTGCCGCCACGGTCTTTTGCAGGCAGGTTGGATCACGGGCAGGGGCTGTCGGCCTTCCCCTTTACGGCCGTCCCTTTCAGGGGGCGGCCGTTTCATGTGACATCAGACCGGCAGCGCCGTCGTCTTGAAAACCGTCCGCAGCGCGAAAGAGCTTTGCATCCTCTGGACGCCCGGCAGCCGCGCCAGACTTTGGCGGTGGATGCGGGCGAAATCTTCTGAGCTTTCGGCGATGACCTTCAGCAGGTAATCCGCCGTGCCCGCCATCAGGTGGCATTCCAGAACTTCGGGCACCCGCGCCACGGCGGTTTCAAAGGCCTCCAGCAGGTCGTCGGCCTGACCGGATAGCCCGATCTCTACAAAGACGGTGGTTGCCAACTGCATCTTGCGGGCATCCAGAAGGGCGACATAGTCACGAATATACCCTTCCTTCTCGAGGCTCTGAACCCGGCGATGGCAGGCTGATTGCGACAAGCCGACCCGGTCCGCCAGTTCGGCATTGGACATACGCCCGGTTTTTTGCAGCGCGCGCAAAATGGCACGGTCCATCGTGTCGAGGGGCATCATGCCTCTTTCAAAATCACTGTTCTTTCGCAGATTATCCCGATCCAGGGAAGATTGGCGAGGGATTCCTCCTGTAGACGCCGGATTTGCACCAAGTTTCCGCCTCCCGGCAGATCTGGCCCAAAGTTTGGCAGGGCAGGACGTTCCGCATCACCGCCTGCCAGTTCAAGGTCGAGCGCGACGACGCACAAGGTATCCTTGGCCTCGGCTGGCTATGTCCGGGAAAGATCCAACAAAAGGGACCGGTGGTCCCCGACGACGCCCCGATCTCCCGGAAATCGACCGCGGCAAGTCCCGAAATCCGGCAACTGTGTTCCTTTCCCAGACCGAACGGGGTGAAGATCTCAGCCACGCTGGAGGAGATCGGGCTCTATTCCGACGCCCACCAGGTGAAAGGATATGCACGCGCCAGGGTGAACTTGCGCTCGCGAAGCCCGGCAGACCTGACCGGATTGGGGATACTTCGACGTGGGGCGGGGGCTCTGCCCCCACGCCCGAAGACCGCTCGACGCGGTCTTCGGGCGTTTCCCCGGGATATTTGGAACAGGGAAACGATCAGGGCAGCGCTTTCGGGCACGCCCTCCCAAGGTGTCAGCCGCGGAGGGTGCCGCCGGTGGCCTTTTCGACCTTTTCGACGATCCTCGCACAAATGGCTTCGATTTCCTTTTCCTTCAGGGTCGCGTCTTTCGGCTGGATGCGAACAGCGAAGGCGAGGCTTTTCTTGCCCTCCCCGAGAGAGGCGCCGGTGAATTCATCGAAGATGCGGACGTCTTCGATCATGGTCTTGTCCGCACCGGAAGCGGCGTTGACCAGGGTCAGCGCATCGACCGAAGTGTCGACGATGAAGGCGAAGTCCCGCTCGATCGCCTGCAGATCGTTGAGGATCAAGGCGCCCTTGGAGGTGGAGGCGGCGCGGGGCAGCGGGATGTCTTCGGGCCAGAGAGTGAAGCCGACCGCCGGACCCTTGACGCCCATCTGTTGCAGCACCTTGGGATGAATTTCACCGAAGACGGCCAGCATCTTTTTCGGCCCCAGGCAGATACGGCCATGGCGACCTGGATGCCACCAGGGGGCGCCGTCGCGCAGGACCTGGACCTTGGCCGGGGCGCCGAGGGCGCTCAGCAGCGCCTCGACATCGGATCTGGCGTCATAAAGATCAACCGACCGCGCCGATGCATGGACGTCCTTGGGGCTGGTGGCACCGACCAGTAGACCCGCGACCTGAAGGTGCTGTTCGCCCGGCTCACCGCCGGTCCAGACCGCGCCGACTTCGAACAGGGCAAGGTCCTGCTGGCCGCGTGCCTGGTTACGGGCCGCCGCCTGCAGCAGGCCGGCCAGAAGATCGGGACGCATATGGCTCATTTCCGACGAGATCGGGTTTCCGACCATGGTCGCATCCGTGCCGCCACCAAAGAGGGCCGCCGAGGTCTTGTCGATGAAGCTGTAGGTCACGCATTCGCTGTAGCCAAGCGCGGCGGCCGTGCGGCGGGCCGTCTGTTCGCGCTTTTGCAGCGGGGTCAGGATGGGCTTCGGCACGCCGGGGGCGATGCGCGGCAGGGGCTTGGGTTCCAGGTTGGACAACGAGGCGATGCGCGCGACCTCTTCCACCAGGTCCGCTTCGCCCAGCACGTCAGGCCGCCAGGAGGGAACCTGCGCCATATCGCCATCCATGACGAAGCCGAGCCGTTCGAGGGTCGCGCGCTGGTCATCCGCCGGGATTTCCATACCGACGAGCGAGGAGCAGCGATCCGTGTCGAGGCGATAGGCCCGCGCAACATCCGGGACTTCTCCGGCCACCACGGCCTCGGACACGCTGCCGCCGCAAAGCTCCACGATCAGGGCGCAGGCGCGGTCGAGCCCTTCCATGTTGAAACCGGGATCAATGCCGCGTTCATTGCGATAGCGCGCATCGGAATTGATCTTCAGCGCCCGCCCGCCATGCGCGATCGAGATATGATCCCAGACGGCGGCTTCGACGAAGACATCGACAGTGGTTTCGTTGCAGCCCGAGGCCTCTCCGCCCATGATGCCGCCGATGGATTCGACGCCGTTGTCATCCGAGATGATCAGCGCGCCCTCGGGCATGGCATAGGTCTTTTCGTCCAGCGCCAGCAGTTCCTCGCCGCCCTTGGCGCGGCTGATCTTCAGACCGCCCGCGACCTTCCCCGCGTCGAAGACGTGCAGGGGGCGGTTCAGGTCGTAGGTAAAAAGGTTGGTCACGTCGACCAGCGCGGAAATCGGGCGTAGGCCGATGGCCGTCAGCTTCTGTTGCAGCCAGGCCGGGCTGGGGCCGTTCTTCACGCCCTTGATCAGGCGCCCGGCGAAGACCAGGCAGCCGTCCGCCGCGTTGTCCTCGATGGTGACGGGGATCGGGCAGGCGCCCGCCTCGGTCAGCTTGTAATCGGGCATCGGGCGCAGGGTGCCGAGGCCCCGCGCCGCCAGGTCCCGCGCCACGCCGCGCACGCCAAGCGCATCGGGGCGGTTCGGCGTGATCGCGATCTCGATCATCGGGTCGACGGTTTCAGGGCGGTTCTGCGCCAGCCAATCCGCGAAATCCTGCCCCACCTCGCCGGTGGGCAGTTCGATGATGCCGTTGTGCTCGTCCGAAAGCTCGAGCTCTTTCTCGGACGCCATCATGCCGTGGCTTTCGACGCCGCGGATCTTGCCGACGGAGATCGTGATGTCCAGGCCGGGAATATACATGCCCGGCTTCGCCAGAACCACGGTGATGCCGGCCCGCGCATTGGGCGCGCCGCAGACGATCTGGGTGAGGCCCGCATCGGTCTCAACCTTGCAGACCCGCAGGCGGTCGGCATCGGGATGCTGCTCGGCCTCGGTGATTTTGGCGATGGTAAAGCCCTTCAGCTTGGCCGTGGGGTCCGTTACCTCTTCGACCTCGAGGCCGATATCGGTGAGGGCCTCCAGGATCGCGTCCAGCGAAGCGGTGGTGTCGAGATGTTCCTTGAGCCAGGAAAGGGTGAATTTCATCGGTCTGATCCTTATGCGCCGGGTGCGCGTCGGTTATTCGGATAACGTATTGGCGGCCTGATCGGAACCCGCGAAGACCGCAAGAAGACGCATCGGGCCAGCACCGGTGTTTTCACCTTCGTGAACAGAGCCGAAGGCCTCGATCACCGCATCGCCCGCCCGATAGGTCTTCTTGCCGTCAGCGCCGTAATCCACCGTAATCTCGCCTTCAAGGATATAGGCGAACAGCGGCGCGTCGTGGTGATGCAACCCCGTGGTCTGCCCGGGCTGCATCGAGACGATGGCCGCAGTGATCTTTGCCACCCCTTCGGGATAGGCAAAGGGCTGGCCGATCACGGTTTGCGAGCTTGAGACCAGCACGTCCAGCGGTGGGTAGTCGTCAGCACCCGCCGGTCCGGCGAACGCCGAGACTGTCAGTGCCGCGATGCATAGGGCCTTCATCGTCATCTGCGTTCCTTCGGTGGTGGACAAGCCTAGCGGTCAAGCCGCGCGGCCAGGTCCTCGTCATCTCCGAGTCGGTAGAGCTTGACCTCCCGGACCAGCCGGATCGTCGGCTTGGCGGCAAAGAGGAAAGATCCGAAAAGGAAAAACCAGGTGCCTGCGATCATCAGGCTTTCATAGAAGAAAAACACCGATCCGACGATGAAAAACGCCGCAGCGAGGAAATCGACCAGCGTGTAGAGGATCTCGAACTGCGCGTAGAGCCTTTTGCTGTGTTCGGATTTCTGTCGGGCTTCGTGGCGGAAGAGTTTTGAAAGCATGCGGGAGAATCCTTTTGCGGGGGAGGCTGGACAGGTTGGCGAAGTATAGTCCCCTGCTGCCTGGCGGCCAGTATTTCGCGCAGGTTGGGAAGCATGGAATTGCTCGTGGAACGGTTGCCAAACTGCCAAGCCGTGTCGCGAAGCGGCACGGCCAGCCACCGACCGCCCCCATGGGCGGGGGCTGACCACGATGTAAACAATGCTTCCTACAGCGACCTGCCAAAACCGATTTCAACTTAAGTACACTTAAGGCTTGCGTGGCGCTCCAAATCGAGGCAGTATCCTTAAGTGGCCTTAAGAAACTTAAGTGGCTCGCGGCCAGACACCACAAAGGAAGACACCATGAACAGTATTACGATCAAAATTGACCTCGCTCTCCACAAGTTTATAGAAGCAAAGCGTTGCTCCTTCGAACAATCGCCCTGTGAAATCATAAAGAAAGAGCTTGGGTTAGCAGACACTAGTGAGACAGAAAGCAATCTTACAAAGCCTATGCAGCCGATCAAAGGAAGCAACTCTTCAAGGCAGAAGTTCAGCATCGCTTTTGGAGACGCGACAGTCAGCGCCGGAAGCCTCAAGGAATGCTACTTCCAGGCACTGAAGCGAATGCGCGAGGCTAATCCCGACTTTCTAGACGAACTTTCGGCCGTAAAATACTCACGTCGCAGGATCGTCGCGAAATCTCCTGAAGCCCTCTACGACGGAGACGGACTTGCGCATTTCGGCCTCGAACTCGGAGACGGGTACTTCTACGATTCGAACCTGTCCCGTCAACAGGTGGAAAGCCGCCTTGGCCATTGCTCCGAAATTCTCGGCGTGCCGGTCGTCTTGACCTAAAACTTATGACCGGGGGCGGGGGTCAAACCCCGCCCCGGATCGTCGGCACCTGCAAGGCGCTGAACCCGTAGTGCCGCAGCCACCGCAGGTCTGAATCAAAGAAGGCGCGCAGATCCGGGATGCCGTATTTCAGCATCGCGATCCGGTCGATCCCCATGCCGAAGGCAAAGCCCTGCCATTCGTTCGGGTCGACTCCGCCCGACTTCAGCACATGCGGGTGCACCATGCCGGAGCCTAGCACCTCGAGCCAGTCGTCGCCCTCTCCCACCACGACCGTGCCGTCCTTCCAGGAACACTGGATGTCGACTTCGGCCGAAGGCTCGGTGAAGGGGAAGTGCGAGGCGCGGAAGCGGGTTTTGACCTTGGTGCCGAAATAGGCCGAGAAGAACTCCTCGAGCACCCATTTCAGGTTCGCCATTGAGATGTCGCGGTCGATGGCAAGGCCTTCGATCTGGTGGAACATCGGCGTGTGGGTCTGGTCGTAGTCGGCGCGATAGACGCGGCCCGGCGCGATGATGCGGATCGGCGCGCCCTGTTCCTGCATCGAGCGGATCTGCACCGGGCTGGTATGGGTGCGCAGCACATGCGGCGGGCGGTCGTCGCCTTCCGCACGGTGCATGTAGAAAGTGTCCATCTCGGCCCGCGCGGGGTGGTGGCCGGGGATGTTGAGCGCATCGAAATTGTACCAGTCGGTTTCGACCTGCGGCCCCTCGGCAACGGCAAAGCCCATGTCGGCGAAGATGGCGGTGCATTCTTCCCAGACCTGGCTGACCGGGTGGATCGTGCCCTGGCGTGTCGCCCGGCTGGGCAGCGTCACGTCCAGCCATTCGGTCCGCAGGCGTTCGTCCAGCGCGGCATCCGACAGGGCGGCCTTCTTGGCAGCCAGTGCCGAGTTGATCTCGTCCTTGAGGGCATTCAGCGCGGGGCCGGCCTGCTGACGTTCTTCCTGGGTCATCTTGCCCAGCTCGCGCATCTTCAGGCTGATCTCGCCCTTCTTGCCAACCGCCTGCAGCCGCAGCTGTTCCAGGGTGGCTTCATCGCCCGCCCCGGCAATCGCGCCAAGGTATTTTGCCTTCAGATCGTCCATCGCCGCCTCCGTTCGCAGACGGCGTTGGGGTTACCACAAGGGTCCCGGATTGCAAGGATCATGGACCGGGTGGCTCCGCGCGTCAGGCCGCATCGCGTGGCCTCAGGCGACGGTCGAGCATCATCCGCTCAAGCAGCACGCGGGTGGTTTCTGCTCCGGCAGAGACATCGGTGGCAATCGCATCCGCATCTTCGGCATGGCGCGCCATTTGCTGGGCCTCGGCGGCCACGGTCATGACAATGATATCGACCTCTGTCACCGCTTTGTGCTGATCGGTACCGGCGCGGGCCAGGGCGCAATTGACCTCGTAGCTTTGTTCGGCGGTTTCGGCGATACGGCCCAACTGTTCGCGGGTGGCGGACACCAGAGAGGCCCCGGCGGAGACCTGGTCCCTGACCGTTTCGGCCCGCGCCCGGATCAGTTGCAATGCCTCACGGGTGCGGCCCGCGAGGGCGCGGACCTCTTCCGCGACCAGCTTGAACCCCGACCCTGCAGAGCCGCCATTTCGGGCCGCTTCGACCGCCGCATTCAGCGCCAGAAGATTGGTTTGGCGCGCGATGTCCTCGATCAGGTCGACAGAGCCGTTGATCTCCTGTGTGGCCTCTTCGGCGGACAGGATGTTTTCATGACTGCGCTCGGCCGTCGAAAGCCCTTCGCGGGCGTTGCCCTGGGTCTTGCGGCTTTGCTCGGCGGCTTCCTCGGCCAGGCTCTTGCCGTCCCGCGACAGGGCGCGCAGCTCTTGCAACAGGCTCTCGGCCTGCTGCATCTTGGCAGCCAGATCCTGCACCCCGCTGCGGATGCCGGCAGAGGCAGAGGACCCATCGGCCCCAAGCCGCGCATTGTCTTCCGCCGCCTCGCGGACCTGCACGAGGGTCTGGGACAGCCGGGCCGAGCTTTGATTGAGGCATTCCTGGATCTCGGCATAGCGGCCGCTGTAATCCCCCAGCATACGCGCCGCCAGATCGCCCGCGGCCATGCGGGTCAAGGCATCGTGCAATTCCGTCACGACCTTGTCCGAATGCGCGCCAAGCCGGTTCAACCCGGAACAGATCCGCGCGATCTGACCCGACTGGCCTTCCAGGCCGATCACGGCATCGAAACGCCCTTCGATCCCGGCCTCCACCGCGCAATCCACGCCTGAAACCGCCTGCGCCATCTGCTGCGCCATGGCTTCGAAGTCTTCCTGAAGACTGCCGAGCACGCCTTCATAGCGTCTCAGCATCACATGACGCCCTTCCCCGGACAGCAGATCCGCAAGGGCCGCCGACATATCCTCCAACCCGTAGGTTGCGGCCCGGGACAGGTCATTTATCCGCTCCGACAGACGCCGCAACACGCCATCCTTGCCATCCAGCGGGACCTGGGCGGCGAAATCGCCGGCTTCGAAACGGTCGAGGACCTGCCCGACCTCGGAGGCCAGCAAATCCGCGATCGCCTCGTCCTGCGCCGCTTTCCGGCGGGCCTGTTCAGCCTCGGCGTCCTGCAGTCGCTGCGTATCCAGGGCGTCCAGGAGGAAATTGAAATCCATGGCAAGCTCAAAGGCTTCATCCCCTTGATCGACCTCGATCCTCAGGTCCGGCCGGCCGGGCTCGACGACCATGGCGCGGACCGCTTCCTGCACGCGTGTCAGCCCCAGCGAAGCGCCGTGTTCCGAAACGTTCAACCCGTCGCGTTCAAAGGCTTGCGAGACCCGCAGCCCGCCGCCCGGGTGGTCGTCGCTGCGGGAGCACAATGTCACCAAGCCAAGCACCAGGAAAGTCAGACCGAAGGCCCAGACGAAGACTACGCCGACCCCAAGCGCCTGGATGCCAAGCTGCCCAAGGACGGACCCTGCCGGCAGGGCCGCGGGGTCACCAAGCAGGGCCAGCGACAGGGTGCCGAAAGCCCCCGCCGCCCCATGGACCGCAATCGCCCCCAAGGGGTCATCCAGTTTGCAGACATGTTCCATGAAACGCGCAAAGAAGAAGGCCACTGTGGCCGCCCCGATGCCGGTCAGCGCAGCGCCACCGCCATCCAACAGATCGCAGCCCGCTGTCACCCCGACCAAACCGGCCAACGCTCCGTTCACCGCAGCCTCGGGGCGGAAAAGGCCATCCAGACTGCGCCCTAGGATCATTCCGGAAACGCCCCCCGTCGCGCCCGAGATCATTGTGGCCATGATGATTCCCGAAAAGGCACCGGTCCCGGCGGTGGTCGACCCGCCGTTGAAACCGATCCAACCGACCCAGAGGATCACGCAGCCCGCAGTTGCCAGAACCGGCGAATGCCCGTGCAGCACCCGCGGGCGCCCGTTTTCATCGAACCTGCCGAAGCGCGGGCCGATCAGGATCACCGCCGCCAGGGCCGCCCAGGCACCGACGGAATGAACCACGGTCGAGCCGGCGAAATCCAGGAACCCCAGCCGCGCCAGCCAGGGATCGCCGCCGCCCGACAACAGACCGCCCCAGACCCAATGCCCGGCCACCGGGTAGATCAACAAGGTAATCAGCAGGGTGATCGCGATATAGCCGAACATCGACATGCGTTCCGCAACCGCGCCGGAAACGATGGTCGCGGCTGTACCGCAGAACACCACCTGAAAGGTGAAGAAGGTCATCGACCATTGATCGCCGGTCCCGAACCAAAGCATGTCTGGCGACCAGCCGAACCAGCCCCCCTGCGAGGTGCCGAACATCACGCAAAAGCCGAAGGCGCCATAGCAAACTGTCGACAGGATGAAGTCGAT
This sequence comes from Pseudooceanicola algae, assembly GCF_003590145.2. NCBI lineage: Bacteria > Pseudomonadati > Pseudomonadota > Alphaproteobacteria > Rhodobacterales > Paracoccaceae > Pseudooceanicola > Pseudooceanicola algae. The sequence continues at coordinate 2,560,247 of NZ_CP060436.1, forward strand.
CAGGTTCTTCTGCGCCACGTTCACGGAATTCTTGGACCGCACCTGCCCGGCCTCAAGCAGCAGGAACCCGGCCTGCATAAAGAAGACCAGCCCCGCCGCGGTCATGGTCCAGACGTGGTCGAGATTGCTTTGCAGAGCGAATTGATCGGCCGCCGGCACAGGCAGTGGCAGGATGTACAGGCCAATCGCGAGGAAAGCGATGCGTTTCATGAAAGGTCCCGGATTGCGCAGGCCCCAGACCTAGGGACGAAGCGCTAACGGGTCGTAAAGACAATGAAAAAAACCCCGCCGAATGGGCGGGGTTTTAACTATTTCAGCGACACATCGGAAGGCCTGCCTGCGAAGGGGCCGGGCCTTGCGCTGTATCGGATCAGGCCGCCAGAGCGCCCTTGGCCTTGTCGACGATGGCACCGAAAGCATCGGGCTCGTTCACGGCCAGATCAGCCAGGACCTTGCGGTCCACTTCGATACCGGCCAGCGTCAGACCGTTGATGAAGCGCGAGTAGGTCAGCGCTTCGTCGTGCGAACGGACGGCCGCGTTGATCCGCTGGATCCACAGGGCGCGGAAGTTGCGCTTGCGGTTCTTGCGGTCACGGGTCGCATACTGGTTGGCTTTGTCGACAGCCTGACGGGCAACCTTGAAGGTGCTCTTGCGACGGCCGTAATAGCCTTTCGCTGCGTCGAGGACTTTCTTGTGACGGGCGTGGGTTGTGGTTCCACCTTTAACGCGGGACATGTGCTGATCTCCTTAGCGTGCGTAGGGCATCATCGGCTTGATGATTTGCTCATCAGCCTTGGACAGCGTGGTTGTCCCACGGGCATTGCGGATGAACTTGGTGCTCCGCTTGATCATGCCGTGGCGCTTACCGGCCTGGCCGGCGAGGATACGACCGGTGGCAGTAACCTTGAACCGCTTCTTGCAGCTCGACTTTGTCTTCATCTTGGGCATTTTCGTCTCCTGTCTTTAGAGAATCGACGCGACTCGGCATGCCTCTTTCGCCGGACGCGCAACAGAAAGGCGCGTATAGGCGGGGCGTGAGGATTTGGCAAGCCCCCGGTGCAGGGAAAGACGTGGTTTCGCGGCCATGGGGCGGACGCGGAATGCCAAGCGGGGCGGGCCGTTTCTAAAAGCTGTGCCAGACCGCGCCGAAGACGCGATAAGTCGTCTCGGGGAAATTGCGCAGGGCATAGATCTGAGGATCAAGATACCAGACCCAGCCCATCGCCGCGACTCCGATTGCCAGCATCAGCGACATCGGCAGCAGCGGCCGGCGGTCGGCCAGGGCGGTCACCAGCCCCGGAACAGCGAAGAAGATCACCGCAGCGCCCCCGACGTAGATCGCATCATAGATCGTATCGTGCAGCATGAAATTTTCGGGGCTCGTATTCTGCGACCGACAAATCGGGGCGCCGGGCCGGATCAGACCCGCCCGGCGCCCCCTGTCCGGTCAATCCGGATCGGCGGCAAAGATCAGGCGTTCATCGCAGGGCGCGACGCGCAGGATGTTCGTGGTGCCGGACTGGTTGAATGGCACCCCGGCAGTGACGACGATCTGGTCATCCTCGGTCGCCAGCCCGGTGACACGGGCGCAGCGCGCGGCATTGACGACGGCCTGCTTGAAGCGGTGCAATTCGCCGGTCATGTGGCAATTGCAGCCCCAGACCAGGGTCAGCTTGCGGGCCGTGCCACGCAGGTGGGTCAGCGCCAGGATCGGCACCTTGGGCCGTTCGCGGGCCACCAGCAACGCAGTCGTGCCATGCTGGGTAAAGCAGCAGATCGCCTTGATGTTCGTGGTCTCGGCGATTTCGCGTGCCGCGGCGACGATCCCGTCGGCAATCGTGCCACGCCCGGTGGTGGTGCGCCGCTGCGCTTCCATCACCTCGGCATACAGCGGATCGCCCTCGACCGACCGCGCCACGTTGTCCATCGTCGCGACCGCTTCGATCGGGTACTGGCCGGCGGCGCTTTCGGCGGAAAGCATCACCGCATCGGTGCCCTCGTAGATGGCGGCAGCCACGTCCGAGACTTCGGCCCGTGTCGGGACCGGGCTTTCGATCATCGATTCCAGCATCTGGGTGGCGACGATGACCGGCTTGGCCGCCGCACGGGCCTTGCGGATCAGGCGTTTCTGGATCGGCGGCACCGCGTGGACGGGCAGTTCGACGCCGAGATCACCCCGCGCCACCATGATCCCGTCCGAAACCGCCAGGATCTCCTCGTAGGCGGTGACAGCGGCGGGCTTTTCGATCTTGGCCAGAACAGCGGCGCGACCATCGGCCAGGCGCCGGGCCTCGTGCATGTCCTCGGGGCGCTGCACGAAGGACAGCGCCAGCCAGTCGACCCCCAGCTGGCAGACGAATTCCAGATCCTTGCGGTCCTTCTCCGACAGCGCCGCCAGCGGCAGCACCACGTCGGGCACGTTCACGCCCTTCCGGTTCGAGATCCGGCCACCGACGATCACTTCGCAGTCCGCGAAATCCTCGCCGCAATCGGTGACCTTCAAACGGATCTTGCCGTCGTTGACCAGCAGGCTGGAACCCGGCTCGAGCGCCGCGAATATCTCGGGGTGGGGCAGGTTCACGCGGGACACATCGCCCGGCGCGTCGTCAAGATCGAGCCGGAAGGCCGCGCCCTCGGCCAGATCTTCGCCATCCTCGTTGCGGAAGGTCCCTACCCGCAGCTTCGGCCCCTGAAGGTCGGCGAGGATGCCGATGGTCCCGTCGACGTCGCGTTCGATCTGACGAATGATCCGGTGGCGTTCGCGGATCTCGTCATGGCTGCCGTGGGACATGTTCAGCCGGAACACATCCGCCCCCGCTTCATGCAGCGCGCGGATCGTCTCGTAATCCGAGGAGGAGGGCCCCAGAGTGGCGACGATTTTGGTATTGCGCTTGCGTATCATATAAGGTCTTCCCCTGCTATCTGGCCCGATCGGGCTGGATGTTAGCGTTCACATGCATCCTATTGCGCCCCGCCAGCATTGCCAATGGCAAGCCGGTCTGTACAGGGGCGCTTGTCCGACACCCGCGACACGTGTCCCTTTGGCACCCGTCGCGCGCACCCGGACCCTGTGCCGGGAGGGTGACATCCTGATGAAGCTGCGCCGCGCGGGGCGGATCGCCCGATGATGCTGCCTGACATGCTCCCCCCCTTCATCCGGCCCGACAGGCCCGGTCTTACCCCTGACAGGTTAACGCTTTTGTGTTCTCTGGGCAGCTTCATGGTGCCAGAAAGCGCTGCGGGGGCGATGGTTCGCTCAGGATCTAGGCGGCGCGCGCCTGCCTGCCCCCGTGACACTGGCCTCGCCAGAGGTCATTAACAGGCATCCCCTGCCGGAAAGGACATGACATGGACACCCTGGACGACCAGACCCGCATCGAGTTGGAAGCCGCCGCCTTTCGCCGCCTCCGCCAGCACCTGATGGACGACCGCATGGACGTTCAGAACATCGACCTGATGAATTTGGCCGGGTTCTGCCGAAATTGCCTCAGCCGCTGGTACCAGGAGGCCGCCAGCGAACGCGGCATGGACATGGGCAAGGAAGAGGCGCGAGAGGTCTTCTACGGCATGCCCTATGACGACTGGAAAACGGCGCACCAGACCGAAGCGCCCGCCGACAAGCAGGCCGCCTTCGCCACCGCCCTGCGGGACAACGTCACCGACAAATAGACCACGCAAAAGGCCCGCCGGATCACCGACGGGCCTTGCACGGGACAGCAAGACGGCAATCAGATCGCGGTCTTCAGGCTTTCCTCGAGATAGATCTCGCGCAGCCGCGCGGCTACGGGACCGGGCTTGCCATCCCCCAGCGAGGCGCCATCGATCTCGACCACCGGCATGACGAAGGCCGAAGCCGAGGTGATGAAGGCCTCATCGGCCTGCATGGCTTCCTCGATGGTGAAATTGCGTTCCTCGACCTCCATCTGGGCCTCTGCGGCAAAGCGCAACACGGCAGCCCGGGTGATCCCGTGCAGGATGTCGGTGGACAGTTCGCGGGTGATGATCTTGCCGCCCTTGACGATATAGGCGTTGTTGCTGGTGCCTTCGGTGACGAAACCGTCCTCGATCATCCAGGCGTCATCGCAGCCGGCCTTCTTGGCCATCATCTTGCCCATCGACGGGTACAGGAGCTGCACCGTCTTGATGTCGCGGCGATGCCAGCGGACGTCGGGGATCGAGATCACCTTCATGCCGACCTTCGCCGCCGGGCTGTCGGCCAGTCCAGGCTTGTTCTGGGTAAACAGAACGATGGTCGATGGTGTGGTCGCGGGATCGGGGAAGGCGAAATCACGGTCCTCCGGCGCGCCACGTGTAATCTGCAGATAGACCAGCCCATCGGTGATGCCGTTCTTTTCGACCAACTGGCGGTGGATCTCCAGCAGTTCCTCGCTGGTGACGGGCGCGGCCATGTCCAGCTCTCCCAGCGACCGTTCCAGCCGCTTGGCGTGACCGGCGAAATCGATCAGCTTGCCGCCCAGCACGCTGGTCACCTCGTAAACCCCATCGGCCATCAGGAAGCCGCGATCAAAGATCGACACCTTTGCCTCGGTCTCGGGAAGGTAGTCGCCATTCACATAGACGGTACGGGTCATTTCATGTCCTTTTCAGTGAGGCATCAGGCCTCGGTCAGCCCCAGAGTGCGCGATCCGAGGGATGCACCCCCGCATCATCATATTGCAAGGGGCAAGCCCGGTCCGACGCCAGCAACAGCGGGCCATCCAGATCGGTCACCATTGCCCCCTGCGCCAGCAGGACCGCCGGCGCCATGGCCAGCGATGACCCCACCATGCAGCCGACCATGACGTCATACCCTTCGGCCAGCGCGGCGCGGCGCAACTCAAGCGCCTCGGTCAGCCCGCCGGTCTTGTCGAGCTTGATGTTCACCACATCGTACTTGCCCTTCAGACCGGGCAGGCTGTGACGATCATGGCAGCTTTCATCGGCGCAGACGGGCACCGGGCGATCCATGCCGATCAGACCCTCGTCCAGCCCTGCGGGCAGCGGCTGTTCGACCAGCGCCACGCCAAGACGCAGCAGATGGGGCGACAGATCCGCGTAGACCTCCGGCGACCAGCCTTCATTGGCATCAATGATGATCTTCGATGTCGGCGCACCGCGTCGCACGGCCTCGAGCCGGGGCATGTCGTCCGGCGTGCCGAGCTTGATCTTCAGCAGCGGCCGCCAGGCGTGTTTCTCGGCCTGGGCCTGCATCGCAGCGGGCTCATCAAGGGACAGGGTATAGGCCGTGACCTCGGGCTTGGGCGCCGGCAGCCCGGCCAGTTCCCAGACCCGCTTGCCGGCCTTCTTCGACTCAAGATCCCAAAGCGCGCAATCCAGCGCATTCCGCGCCGCGCCCGGTTCCATCAGATCCTGAAGCCCCTTGCGGGTAATGTCATGGGGCAGCGCGGCAATCTCGGCCTCGACCGAGGCCAGCGTCTCGTCATAGCGCGCATAGGGCACGCATTCGCCGCGTCCCACGTGGTCGCCATCGCTTAGCGTGACCGTCAGCACCTCTGCCTCGGTCCGCGCGCCCCGGCTGATCCGGAACACCTGCGCCAGCGGAAAGACATCGCGTGTCACCTCGATCTTCATGAGGTCGCTCCTTCATTCATCCTGTCGGAAATACTCCCGCCGGAGGCCGTGCAAGGCCACTACCGGCGGGACATGGGATCAATGCTCAGCCGAGCGCGACCAGCGCATCCACCAGGCTTTCGGCGCCATAGCGATAGGGGTCCGTGGCCGGCATCCCCATCTCTTCCTCGACCTTGGCGAGGTAGGCCTTGGCAGTTTCCTCGTCCATGTGCTGGGTGTTGACGGAAACCCCGACGACCTTGACGCCCGGATTGACCACCTGGGCCAACCGCAGCGCAATATCCTGCACGTCCTGCAGCGAGGGCAGCGTGTAATCCGGCAGGCCGCGCATGTGCTCGCGGGTCGGTTCGTGGCAAATCACCAGCGCATCGGGCTGACCGCCATGAACCAGCGCCATGGTGACGCCGGAATAGGAGGCATGGAACAGCGACCCCTGCCCTTCGATCATGTCCCAGTGGTCATCATCATTGTCCGGCGTCAGGTATTCCACCGATCCGGCCATGAAATCCGCGATCACGGCGTCCAGCGGCACACCATCGCCGGTGATCAGGATACCGGTCTGCCCGGTGGCCCGGAACGACGATTTCAGCCCACGGGCCTTCATTTCGCGGTCCATGCACAGCGCGGTGTACATCTTGCCGACCGAACAATCGGTTCCCACGGCCAGGCATCGTTTGCCGGTCCGTTTCACGCCGTTGGCGATGGGATATTGCACCGACGGGATACGCACGTCGTGCAGCGTGCGCCCGGTCGCCTCGGCCACGGCCTTCAGATCGGCTTCGTTACGCAGCAGGTTATGCAGGCCCGAAGCAATGTCGAAGCCTTCTTCCAGCGCCGCGATCAGGACCTTCTTCCACGCCGGAGAAATCACGCCGCCCCGGTTCGCAACACCGATGACCAGCGTCTTGGCACCGGCCGCCTTGGCCTCGGCCAGGGTCATGTCCTGCAGCTTCATGTCGGCCTTGCAGCCTTCCATGCGGAACTGGCCGACGCAATTGTCCGGACGCCAGTCCTTGATGCCCTGGGCCACCTTGGCCGCCAGCGGGTCCGGCGCATCGCCGAGGAAAAGCAGATAAGGGGTCTCGATCATGCCGGTGCACTCCATGAATGGTTTTCCTTACGATGCACCGGCAGCGCATCAATTTGTTTGCAAATTACGCGCGCCAACGTCGAATTGGGGGAGGTTTTGCGAACTTTTACCCCCGAGACAGAAGATTCTGCCATGCTGGCGGGCAGCCATGCTGCAGCGCAAAATAGACTTGCCTATCGTTACGCAATTTAATACCAACAAAACAACCAACGGCGCAATTAAGTTTCCCCACGGAGAAGCCGCATGTCCTTCCAGATCCAACCGACGCCCCCGGCCCGCCCAAACCGCTGTCAGCTGTTCGGACCCGGCTCGAACCCAAAGCTGTTTCCCAAAATGGCGGGATCACAGGCGGATGTGATCAACCTCGACCTGGAGGATTCGGTCAGCCCGAACGACAAGGAAGCCGCCCGCGCCAATGTCATCGCCGCGATTGGGGATCAGGGATGGGGCGGCAAGACCCTGTCGGTGCGAATCAACGGTCTGGATACGCCCTGGTGGTACCGCGACGTCGTGGACCTTCTGGAGCATTGTGCCGACCGGCTCGATCAGATCATGATTCCCAAGGTCGGCTGCGCGGCGGATATCTATGCTGTCGACGCGCTTGTCTCTGCCATCGAGGCTGCAAAGGGACGCGGCAAGCGGATTGGCTTCGAGGTCATCATCGAAAGCGCCGCGGGCCTTTCCCATGTCGAGGAAATCGCCGCCGCCTCGCCCCGGATGCAGGCCATGAGCCTGGGCGCAGCGGACTTCGCGGCCTCCATGGGTATGCAGACGACCGGAATCGGTGGCACCCAGGAAGACTACTACATGTTGCGGGAGGGCCAGAAATACTGGCCAGATCCATGGCATTGGGCCCAAGCCGCCATCGTCGCCGCCTGCCGGACCCACGGGCTTTTGCCGGTCGATGGGCCCTTTGGGGACTTCTCGGACGACGAGGGCTATCGGGCGCAGGCGTATCGTTCGGCGGTGCTCGGCATGGTCGGCAAATGGGCCATCCACCCCCGCCAGATCGCCCTCGCGAACGAGGTCTTCACCCCCTCCGCGGAAAAGGTCGCAGAGGCAGAAGCAATTCTTGCCGCAATGCAAGAGGCCCAGACCAAAGGAGCGGGCGCGACGGTCTATAAAGGAAGACTTGTTGACATAGCGTCCATAAAGCAGGCACAAGTAATCGTGAGACAGGCCGAGCTTATCGCCGCGGGGTAACCCAGCAGGCCGGTTCGGCAAAGCGCCCGCGTGAGGAGGACTCGCGGGCGCTTTTTTGATTCTGCAAACCCATTTCAGTTTCCGTCATGCGGCCCTGTCCCGACCCGACCGCAAGGCAGGTCCGGGCGCGTGTTCGCGCCGCCCCTCGCCGCCAAGCCCCCGCTGTCGGTGCGAAACCCGCCCAAGTGGCGAAGCCCTGCCGAAGCCCTTGGCAATGGGTCGCAAACACGCCAGTTTGCCTGCAAGACATGCCTGTCGGGTCCATAACGGCACCGCAGGCCCCAATATCTGACCCCTCGTGACCCGGAGACCTGCCCCGTCATGCGCCTTTTCCAGACATCCCTGCCCGCCGCCCGCAAACTTGCCCCCAAGTGGGCCCCGTACCTGGCCGTCGCCCTGAGCCTTGCCGCCCCCCTGCCCGCCCTGGCGCAATCGGTGGTCGAAAACGACCAGGCCAAGGTGTTCAATGAACGTTGGATGCAAAGCAAGGCGCCCGACAAGGCCGGCCTGCTGATGTACCTGACCCCGGAACGCGCAGTCGCCGGCGAATATTTCTCGATTCGCTGCGAAGAGGGCGGGGGGCGGTCCGTGCGGGTGTCCTTCGCTGAAAAGCTGCCCTCGACCGACGGCAAGGTGCCCCGCAGCGACAAGCCCTATGCGTCCCAGATGCTGGTCGCCGTGGACGGTAACCAGGGCGGCTATGCGCTGGAATATACCGGCCCTGTCGAGGACCCCCAGATCCACAAGGGCACTTTCCACAGCTACCGTGTGCAATTCCCAAGCCCGCAGGCGATGACCGATTTCCTGACCGCCCTGCAACGCGGGCAGGAGCTGACGATTCTCGGCCAGTCGCTGCCGGTAGACCTGACCGGAGCGGGCAAGGCGATCACCGAACAGGCGGCGTATTGCGGTTAATCCCGGCTAGGCTCGCTCATCCTTGGGCGAGCCCATGACGACATATGTCGTCAGGGCGTTGACCTGCGGCAGGGTGCCCAGCACATCGGTGTGAAAGCGCTTGTAACTGCCCAGGTCCGCCGTCTCGATCCGCAGCAGGTATTCCCGTGTCCCGGTGATATTATGGCATTCGCGCACCTCGGGGGCGTGAGCCATGGCGCGCTCGAACCCTTCCTGCGCCGCCTTGGTATGTTCACTGAGCCCGACCGAGACATAGGCCAGAAACCCCTGCCCCATCGCCTCGGCGCTGGTGACGGCCCGGTAGCCAAGGATCACCCCGCCGCGTTCAAGGTCCTGCACCCGGCGCAGGCAAGCCGAAGGCGACAGGCCGACGCGCTCCGCCAGCTCGAGATTCGAGATCCGGCCATTGCGGGAAAGCTCACGCAATATCCTGCGGTTTATGTCGTCAATCTTCGTCATAGATTGTGAAAATAGCACCAGTTCCCGCGCGATCGCAACAACTGGCCACGAAAACAGACATATCATTGCCATACTCTGAACCGACAGGCCCCTCCATGCCCCTTTCCGTCCTCGGCGCGATCTTCGCGTTCTGCTTCGTCTCCACGGTCACCCCCGGACCGAACAACCTGATGGTCATGGCCTCGGGCGCGAACTACGGCTATCGGCGCACCCTGCCGCATATGCTGGGCGTCGCGGTCGGCTTTTCGCTGATGGTGCTGCTGGTCGGTCTGGGCCTGATGCAATTGTTCGACCGCTTTGCAATGCTGCGCGACATCCTGACCGTCGCCTGCGTGATCTACCTGCTTTACCTCGCCTGGAAGGTCGCCCACGCCACCCCACCGCAAGGCGGGGCCGAGGATGGCGCGCGGCCCATGGGATTCTTTCAGGCGGCCGCCTTCCAGTGGGTGAACCCCAAGGCCTGGACCATGGCCCTGAGCGCGATCACCCTTTTCGCGCCCGAACGGAACCTCCTCGGGGTCACCTTGATCGCCCTGTGTTTCGGACTGGTCTGCATGCCGGCGCTCAGCCTCTGGACCCTGCTCGGCCAGCAGGTGCAGCGATGGCTGGGCAACCCGGCGCGGCTGCGCATCTTCAACTGGACGATGGCCGTGCTTCTGGTCGCCTCGCTGGCGCCGGTGCTGATCCCGCACTAAGGCGGATCAGGTTGCTGTCAACGGCAGAAAGATCTCGGTCCGCAGATCGCCAGGCGCCGTGTCGAGCGGCGAATTCAGGTAGACCTCGTAGGATGGCGCGCTGTCCGGCGCTCGTCCCGAGGCCGGCAGCCATGTACCGTAAAGATATTGATAGGCGGCAGGCAGACCCGAATAGGACCCGCTGAACGCCAGCACGGCGGCGTCTCCGGCGGGCATCTCGCGGATCTCCAACACGTCGGGCAGCGGGATATCCTCGGTCAATTCGTAGGCCGCAAAGGATCGCAGGTCATCTTCGGCCACCACCGAGGGATCATCGTAAAAGATCCCGACCATCGCCCCGGCCGAGCCGAAAAGCTGCCCCGCGGCAAAGATTTCCGACAGGCGGGTGAAGGCCTTGTTGATGGTGACATAGCTGCCGCGATGGGCAACCCCCACAAGGCGCCGGGCCGGAGCGAAGGCGATCGTGACGGGATATTCATCAGATGACATGGCAAGGATATCCTTTCCGGGGGCGCAGAGCCGTTATGACGGTCAGTCGGTCCGCCCCATCAGGCTCCGGGGTCTTTCCGTCAGGATACCATGACCCGAGGCGGCAAATCTTGCCTTATTGCATGTTTTGCCCGTCACCTTCATATAACGTGTTGACCGTAGCGGGAGCCCCAGATGACCAATTATCTCGATTTCGAACGTCCCCTGGCCGAGATTGAAGGCAAGGCCGAGGAACTGCGGGCCATGGCCCGCCAGAACGAGGAAATGGATATCGAATCCGAGGCAGCCGCCCTCGACAAGAAGGCGGCGGAGATGCTGAAGGATCTCTATGCCAAGCTGACGCCCTGGCGCAAATGCCAGGTCGCGCGGCACCCCGACCGCCCCCATTGCAAGGATTACATCGAGGCGCTGTTTTCCGAATACACCCCGCTGGCCGGGGACCGGAACTTTGCCGACGATCACGCGGTCATGGGCGGGCTGGCCCGGCTGGGCGACCGCCCGGTGATGGTGATCGGCCATGAAAAGGGCAATGACACCAAGTCCCGGCTGGAACGCAATTTCGGCATGGCGCGCCCCGAAGGTTACCGCAAGGCGATCCGCCTGCTGGACATGGCCGACCGCTTCAACCTGCCGGTCGTGACGCTGGTCGATACCGCCGGCGCCTATCCCGGCAAGGGCGCCGAGGAACGCGGCCAGTCCGAAGCCATCGCGCGCTCGACCGAGAAATGCCTGCAGATCGGCGTGCCGCTGATCAGCATCGTCATCGGCGAAGGCGGATCCGGCGGGGCCGTAGCCTTTGCCGCCGCCAATCAGGTCGCCATGCTGGAACATTCGATCTATTCGGTGATCTCGCCCGAAGGCTGCGCCTCGATCCTGTGGAAGAACCCCGAAAAGATGCGCGAAGCCGCCGAAGCGATGCGCGTGACCGCCCAGGATCTGCACGGCCTAGGGGTGATCGACAAGATCATCCCCGAACCGACCGGCGGCGCACATCGCGCGCCCGTCGAAGCCATGGGGGGCGTTGCCCGCGCGCTGGAAACCATGCTGTCGGAGATGGACGGGAAAACCCGTGCCGAACTGATCGCCGCACGGCGGCAGAAGTTCCTCGACATCGGCTCGAAAGGGCTGGCGGCCTAAGCGGGCTGCGGCGCTTCCGACACTGTACAAGGGCCGCCCATGGGCGGCCCTGTTTGTTCGCGATCAATGTCCGACCTTCGCCAGCACATCGGCCTTCAGGAACCGTTCGATCACCAGCATGAACCCGATCGAGGGCACCAGCAGAAGCAGTGCCGTGATCGAAGCGATCTGGTAGTTGCCCTCCATCGAAGCGGTATAAAGCAGCAGGGGCATGGTCGTGATGTCCGGCGTACCGACGAAGAACGTCCCGGTGAATTCATCGAGCGAGATCAGGAAGACAAAGATCGCGCTGGCCATGAGGCCAGGCAGGGCCAGAGGCAAGGTCACAGTGCGAAAGACCGTCCAGGCTGAAGCCCCCATGTTCTGCGCCGCTTCTTCCAACTGCCGGTCCACTGCGCCGAAGGCCGCCGCCGCGATCCAGACCGAAAACACCATGCCTTGCAACGCATGCACCAGAACGACGCCCAGAAAGGTTCCGTTCAGCCCGATGGTATAGAAGATCCGCGCGATGTTCATGTGCACGCCAAGCGCCGGGAAGGCCTGCGGCAGCAAGAAGATCAGCAGGAAAAGCACGCGGAACGGCAGCCGCCCCCGGCCAAGGGCCAGCCCGGCCGGAATCGCGATGATCAGCGACACCCCCACCGTCATACCGGCTATGATCACCGAGTTTCCCAGCGACACCAGCGCATGGCCCTGGGGACGAAAGACCCGCTCCCAAAAGGCAAAGCCATAGGATTGAGGCAGTTTCGCAGGGAAATACCAGGTCTCGGCAAAGGCCCAGAGGATCATGTTCGAAATCGGCCCGAAGATCGCCAGCGCCAGCAGCGCCACCGCCATCCCGATCAGTGCAGATCGCATCAATCCCGGCATCAGGCAGCCCCTCCGCGCGTCTGCAGCTCGCCTCGCAGATAGATCCACGCCACGCCCGCTGTCATGAGATAGGCGATGAAGCCAAGCGCATTGGCGACGCCGTAATCACCGTATGCATTGATCCGCCACGCCATATCCACGGTCAGCATGGTTGGTTGCTGGGCGTTGATCATCATCGGCACCGACAGGACCGACATCATCGTCACATAACTTAGGATCAGCCCGACCATCAGGGTCCGCGAGATCTGCGGGACGATGATCCCCAACAGGATCCGGCCACGTTTCGCCCCCATGTTCTGCGCCGCCTCGATCATCGCGCGGTCCATTGCCGCCATGGCCCCGGCCACCAGAAGCGTCACGAAAGGCGTCTGCTTCCAGACAAAGGTGATCACGATGCCCCGCCAATCCAGGTAGCTGGCGGTCTGCAGCGGGGCCAGCAGGCCCAATTCGACCAGCGCATTGTTCATCATGCCGTTCTTGGCCAGGAAGGTGCGCATCACCTGCGCCGCGACCACGAAGGGAATGAAGAGCGGCCAGCGATACAGCCAGCGCAAAAGCGTCACTGCCCACCCGCTGCGCCCAAGCGTAAGGTAACCCGCGATGGCCAGCGAGAACCCCGCGATCAGCGCGGTCGCAAGGGTCACGATCACCAGCGAGAACAGGATGTCGGCGGAATAATACTCCCAGGCCTTCAGGAAATTGCCGATGCCCCAGGTCTGCGCCTCTTCCTCTCGGAATGCCCAGAGCAGCGAATAGCCAAGCGGCATCATGAACAGACCGGCCATCAGTGCCAGCGCGGGCGCGATCAGCAGAAGGGACGCTTTGGAAGAGATCATGCTGCCCTCCGCAGGCAGGTAGGGGCGGCGCAGGCCGCCCCCCTGAAGCCTCAGTTGGAGACTTCGGTTTCGTATTGATCCATCAGATCGGTGAAGAAGGGCCCAAGCGGGAAGGGCTTGGCCTTTTCCGACAGATCCGCAGGGGTCACATCGGTGAACAGCTTGTCCCAGCTTGCCTCGTCCATCGAGGCTTCGAGGTGCTGCGCGTCGATGCCCGGATACCAGTTGAACTTCTTCACGATGCCTTCGGCCTGCACCTCGGGCGAGGTGGCCAGCGCGATGAACTTGCGGGCGGCTTCGGCATGGGCCGTCTTGGCGGGAATAGCGTAGTAATAGGGCTGACCCGGCATGCCCGGCTCGGGCAGGGTGATCTTCAGGTTCGGGTTCAGGCGGCCATCGGCCTGCCAGCTGTAGAACATGTCTACCCAGACCGGGCCCATCGCGATCTCGCCACGGTTCAGCATGTCCAGCGTGCCGGCATTGCCCGGCGTGAAGGTGACGCTTTGGTTGAAAGTCTTCAGATCCGCGAGGGCCTCGGCCCAGCCGGCTTCGGCACCGGCATCATAGGGGCCTTCCATCAGGGTCTTGGGATCGCTACCGCCGAAGGCATAGATCCATGCGGTCGCAAAGGCGACGCCCGACATACCGTTCTTGATGCCGTTATAGCCAAAGGCGCCGGGGTTGGCCTCGGACCAGGTCTTGATCCCTTCGAGCGAGGTCGGGACGTCCTGCACCAAGTCGGGGTTATAGGCGATGGCGGTCTGAGACATGAACATCGGCATCACATAGCCGTCGACATCGGTGCCAAGCGCCATTTTCGCGGCGTCCGAAGTCACCAAAGCGCCGGTTTCGATCTGATCGCGGTACTTTTGCAGCAACCCCTCCGTCACCATTTCAGCGGTCTTCAGCTGGTTGGTCACGATCACGTCCGTGTCCCAGGTCGGCTGGTCCTTCTGGGCTGTCAGCTTCTCCAGCACCGCCTGAGAGCCGGCATCGCCGGGGCCGGTTCCGAGGGACTTGACCGTCCAGCCGGGGTTCTGTTCTTCGAAAAGCGGGCCGAGATAGTCGGTCACGTAGTCGACCATATTCTCGCTGCCGCCGGTGACGACGACAAGGGTTTCGGCCTGCGCGGCATTGGCGGTGACCAATGCAACCGCCGCCGAGGCGAAAAGCTTTGCAATTCTGGATGACATGGTATTTCTCCGGAAGGGTCAGGGGGGAGGTCGCGGCACAAGCGGCCGCCTTTCAGCCGGTCGCGGCGGTCTGGGATCTTGCAGGAAACAGACTGAGCGCCGTGGCCGGCACACCCAGTTCGACAAAACTGCCGACAGGGCGTTTCTGGCTGGCATCGGCCATGAGCCGAAGCGCGCCAATTTCAACTTCGTGACGATAGGTCGACCCGAGGTAGGCGTGCTGCACCACCTTGCCGCGCAGCAGCAGGGCCTCGGCGGGGTCAGGATCGAAATGCGCCGCGTCCGAGCGGAACATCACCTGCGCCGGTCCAGTTGGCAGGCCTTCGGGCGCATGCAGGGCGGCGCGGGGCAAAGTCACCACACTGGCATCGGGCAGGGTCAGCGCAAGGCGCGCGGCCTCGGCCCGGACCTCGACCGGAAGCGCATTCGTGGCCCCCATGAAGCGCGCGACATAGCTGTTCGCCGGACGATGATAGATCTGCTCCGGCGTGCCGATCTGCGCGATCTGCCCCTTGTTCAGGATCACCACCCGGTCCGCCATCGACATCGCCTCTTCGCGGTCATGGGTGACAAGGATCGTGGTCAGGCCAAGCCGCTGTTGCAGGGCGCGGATTTCATGGCGCATCGCGACACGGATGCCGGCATCGAGGTTCGAAAGCGGCTCGTCCAGCAGCAGCACCGGGGGATCTATCGCAAGGGCGCGGGCCAGCGCCACGCGCTGTTTCTGCCCGCCCGACAGGGCCGGGATCTTGCGCGCGGTCAACTCTCCCAACCCGACAAGCGCGGCCATCTCGGCCACGCGGCGGGTGATCTCGGCCCGGCCGGCGCCGCGCAGCTTCAACCCGTAGCCGATGTTCTGTGCCACGGTCATATGCGGCCAGAGCGCGTAGGACTGGAACATCATCGCCATGCCGCGGGTTTCGGGCGGGGTCCGGCTAAGGTCCCGGTCATCCAGAAGGATCTGCCCCTGACGCACAGGTACGAACCCCGCCAGCGCGCGCAGCAAGGTGGTCTTGCCACAGCCCGAAGCGCCCAGCAGGGCAATGAATTCGCCCGCGCGCACCTCAAGCGACAGATCGGCGATCACATCCGTTCTGTCGTATCCCAGATGCAGACCACGCAGCGTGATCGCCTTGCCAAGGGGCGCGCGGGTCTGCGTCGTCGCGATGGGGGTCTGCAGCATCCGGGCGGCCCTTCATAATTCTGCTACACAAAGTATGCACACGTGTTCATATACGGGTAGAGCGTGACAAGGTTATGACGCCCGACCAGAAAGAAAGCTGCGCCGATGAGCCCTTCCCAGCCTCCCCCCACACGCCCGCACCGCGTCACCGCGGCCGATGTCGCGAAGAAGGCCGGGGTATCGCGGTCCGCCGTATCCCGCGCCTTTACGGAGGGCACCTACCTCGACAAGGAGAAACGCGTGTCGATCCTGCAGGTTGCGGCGGATCTCGGCTATCGGCCCAACGCCCTTGCAGCGGGGTTGCAGGCGCAGGGGCGATCCAACCTGGTCGCGGTCGTCACCGGGGACCTTGCCAACCATTACGACGGAGAGATCCTTGCCAAGCTGATCCACCGCCTCAGGGATCTGGGCAAGTGGCCCATGGTCATCGGCGGTGGCGAAATGACAGAATCGGATGTTCTCGGGGTGCTCGGCTTTCCGCTGGATGCGATGATTCTGCGCGGCGGGTCGGTCCCGGATCAGGTCGTGGAAGAATGCCTGAAGCTGCAGATCCCGCTGATCGTCTCGGGTCGCGTGCTGGACCGTCCGGGGGTGGATTCGGTCTGCTGCGACAATGAAACCGGGGCGGAACTGGCCGTCGGGGCATTGGTCGCGGCCGGGCGACGCCGGATTGCCTATCTGGGCGGGCGGCAGGACCTGACCTCGGACCGCGAACGCCGCGCCGGGTTCGTCGCCGCAATGGCCGCTGCGGGCCTGACACCGGTCGCCTTGTTCAGCGGAGACTACAGTTTCGACGGCGGGGCCAGTCAGGCGCGCCAGCTTCTGACGCAGCATCCCCAGATCGACGGTCTGTTCTGTGCCAATGATGCGATGGCGCTTGGCGCGATTGCCATCGCCGGGCAGGAATGCGACCGAAAGGTCCCCGAAAGCCTGTCGGTCATAGGGTTCGACGATATCGCCATGGCCCGCTGGCCCGCGATTGCCCTGTCGACCATCCGCAACGACATGGATGAAACCGTATCTCAGATGATGCGCCTGCTGAGCGCCCGGCTTGCCGATCCCGACAGCCCATCGCGGGTCATCCGCATTCCTCCCGAATTCATTGCCAGGAATACCCATTGAACACGGATCTTTCGCTGTGGCTGGTCCCGGCCCGGTCGCAGGCCGCGCGACTGCGCACCCGGATCGACGATCTGGCAGCCCGGACAGGGCGGCCCGGTTTTGCGCCCCATCTGACGCTTCTGGGCGATCTGCCGGTGTCCAGAGACCGCCTGCAAGCGGCCCTGCACGACACCGGCGATGCTGCCGCGCCCGAGATGCAGGTGCGTGCCATCGGGGCCGAGCCGCATTACTTCAAATCGCTCTATCTGGATTTCGGGACACAGCCGGACCTCAACCGGTGGCGCGATGATATCCTTGCGCGCCTGCGGCTGGCCCCCTCGCCCTTCGCACCGCATCTCAGCCTGGCCTATGGGCCGCTGGAGCCCTGCGAAAAGGACGAAATCCAGCGCCTCGGCGATCTGATCGGCGAGACCCTCCGCCTTGAGGCGTTGCAGATTGTCCATTCGAACCGCAGCCTGCCTCCGGAGCAGTGGCGGGTTTTGTCGGAGGTCCCCTTGGCGGCAAGGCCGCGCTGATCCCCTGCCCCCGGCGCGGCAAAGCTACCCCTCGGCGCGCATCCCGGCGGCAAAGCTTTCGGCCAGAGCCATGACAGCGGCATGGACAGGGCCTGCAGTGATCGCCGGAATGACCGAACTGTCAACGATCCAGAGGTTGTCGAGCCCGCGCATCCGCAGGTCCGCATCCGTCACCGAGGCCTCGTCCGCGCCCATGCGGCAGGTGCCGACGGGGTGGTGGTGGGTGATCGCACTTCGGGCGATGAAATCATCCAGGGCCGCGTCATCGGCTACGACAGGCCCCGGCAGGACCTCTTCCTGCACCCATTCCGACAGCGGCGCGCTGCGGGCGACGGCGCGGGCGCGGTCCAGGGCGATGCGGAACATCCGGCGGTCGTGGTCCGTCTGCAGGTAGCGCGGGTCGATCACCGGCTTGTCGTCGATCCGAGGCCCCGTCACATGCAGCGCGCCCCGGCTGGTCGGGTGGGTAACACCGAACAGCAGGGTAAAGGCCTCGCCCGGCGGCGGGGCATCGAACCCTTCGGCGGCACTTGGACCGACGACGCAACCGACAACGATATCGGGCTTGCCTGTGGTGCGGGAAGGGTCAGCGGATTGGTAGGTCATGGATTCCGATAGCTGCAACCGCGACGGGGCCAGGGGCCGCGCGGATCGGTAGAGGTTCCCGGCGCCCAGCAGGTGGTCATGCAGGTTGCGCCCGATCTCGGACCGCGCGTCGCGACAGGCGATCCCGGCGGCGGACAACACCGCCGGATCGCCATAGCCGGAGCGCATGAGCAGCAGCGGGCTGGCGATGGCGCCCATCGCCAACAGGACGCACCCTCCGGTCACCGTCCCGGGCTGACCATGTCGCGTGACCTCGGCGCCGGTCACGCGGGCACCCTGCACGGTCAGCCGGTGGACCAGCGTGTCATCAAGGACCGTCAGGTTGGGCCGGGCCAGCACCTCGGACGTCAGGTAGGCGTCGGCCACGGTGACCCGCCTGCCGTCGCGGATCATCAGGGCATTCGGCGTCGCCCCGATCATCTCGCGCCCGTTGTGATCCGCCAGACGCGGCAGGCCAAGGGCGGTCCAGCTGCGGATGTAATCGCCCACGATCGGATGGCTTTCGCCCTGCGGCAACAGGACCGGCATCGGGCCGTCGCCACCGTGCAGATCGTCCGCCCCTGTGGAACAGCTTTCAGACATGCGGAAATAGGGCAGCAGGCTGTCGTAGGACCAGCGCTGCGAGCCGGTCAGGCGCGCCCATGTGTCGAAATCCTCGGGGTGCCCGCGCACATGGGCCATGGCGTGCAGGTTGCTGGACCCGCCAAGCGCCCGGCCCCGCGCCCAGTGATGCCGCCGGCCTGCGGTGCCCGGTTGCGGTTCGGTCACGAAACCCCAGTCAAAATCCCGCCCCTGGATAAAGGGCCACATGGCAGGGCGGGCGATATCGGGGTCGTTCGGCCAGCCGCCGGCCTCGACCAGCGTGACCTCGCAGGTGGGGTCCTGCGACAGGCGGGCCGCAAGGATACAGCCGGCAGACCCGGCGCCGAGGATCAGGATATCGGTCATGGGGCGTTCCCTGCAGTTCGGGCTTCCGGATCAGGCCGCCAATTCAGGCCGCATCGGTCGAGCGAGAGCCCAGCCTTCCCGTCAACTTGCGCTGCGTTCGCTCAAGGTGCTCATACATCGCCTGTTCGGCACTGTCGGGGTCGCGTTCGGCAATGGCGGCGGCGATTTCCTGATGTTCCAGATCGCGCGCACGGACGCGCTCGACGGTGGTATTGCTGTCGGAATCGCTGTCGGTAAACCGCAGCCGGGCATCGTTCTGGACCCGGTGCAGCAGGATATGCAGCTCTGACGCCAGCGAATTGCGCGACCCGGCGGCGACGGCGCGGTGGAATTCCTGATCCGCCTGGCTGGGCGACATCCCCCCCGGCGAGGTCGAGGTTTGCACAATCCGCGCGATCTCGTCCGGCGAGGCCCGCAGCGCTGCAAGCCGGGCCAACGAGGGTTCGATCATCAGGCGCATTTCCATCACTTCCAGCGGGTTGGTGGATTGCACCAGCCGGGCGCTTGGCGTCGACTTGTCCGGCGCCGCGCGACGACCGCTTTTCGCCGGCTCGAGTTCTCCGTTGTCGCGCAGGGTCTTGAGCGCCTTGCGCAGGGTATGACGCGACACGTCAAGCTGTTCGGACAGCCTGCGTTCCGGCGGGATCTTGGGGCTTTCCGACAGGAGGCGGCGCAGGTTCGCCAGCACCGTCTCCAGCTTGTCGTCCTGCTCGGCTCCGCCTGCGGGCTGGTCGGGCAAGTGATCCTGATCGCTCATACCTACCTCGTTCTCCTCGTCTGGCCGAAGCTTTCGGTTGCCATGGCAGGGCAGCCATATGCCTTTTGTTTTGCAGAAGTTTGAGAGAATTGCGCCCGCTTTGCAACCAAAAAGTCAAATCTGGTCAGAAGTTGGTTGCCGATTTGGTTGGCATATGGTTGGATTTGGTTGCGCCCCGTCTGCACACAGGGGGCGCTGGTCGCGCGGCGCCTTGCCTTACCCCTGGCCAGCCCCAAAAGGAGCCGATCGTGCAAGGGGCCGGGAAAGGCCGGACAGAAACCGACAGGATCGAACCGATGAATGACAGTCTTGCCGCCACTGCGGCCCCCGCCCTTTTCACGCTGACCACCGGACCGGTGAATTGCTATCCAGAGGTCCTCTCGGCCATCGGCAAGCCGGTCCTTTACGACTACGACCCCAGCTTCCTCGAACATTATCAATCGGTTGTCCTGAAACTGCAGAAGGCCCTCGGGATCAGCACCATGCCGGTCATCCTGCAAGGCGAGCCGGTTCTGGGCCTCGAAGCGGCAGCACATGGTCTGGTCGCGCCGGGGGACAGGGTGCTGAACCTGGTTTCCGGGGTCTACGGGGCGGGCTATGGCGAATGGCTCAAACCGCTTGCGGGGGCGTTTCACGAAATCCGCGTGGGCTATGATCAGGCCATAGACCCGGCCGATGTGCAGGCCTTCCTTGCGGCGCATCTCGACACGGCCGTGGTCGCGGTCTGCCATCACGACACGCCCTCGGGGACGCTGAACCCGATCGCCGAGATCGGCAAGATCGTCCAGGCCCATGGCGCGTTGCTCATCGTCGACGCGGTGTCGTCCTGGGCAGGCATGGAGATCGACATCGAAGGCATCGGCGCCGACCTTCTGATCACCGGCCCGAACAAATGCCTCGGCTGCCCGCCGGCCCTGTCGATCCTCACCCTGTCCGACCGCGCCTGGGCCAAGCTGGAGGCGAACCCGAAGGCGCCGCGCGCCTCTATCCTGTCGATCCTCGACTGGAAGACGGCCTGGAAGGCCAGCGAGGGCTTTCCCTTCACCCCTTCCGTGGCCGAGATCAACGCGCTGGATGCCGGGCTCGACCGCTACCTGTCCGAAACGCCCGAAGCGGTCTGGGCCCGCCACGCCCTGACGGCCAGGGCCATGCGCGCCGGGGTCAAGGCCATGGGGCTGACCCTCTGGGCGACGGATGAAGCGATTGCCTCGCCCACCTGCACGGCCGTCAGGCTGCCCGAGGGCGTCGACGAGACCCTGTTGCGCAACCGGATGAAGCAGGATTACGGCGTGGTCATATCCTCGGGTCGGGCCGAGACCTTCAACGCCCTGGTGCGCATCGGCCACATGGGGCCGACCGCCTATCCGCTGTATGCGGTGCTGGCGCTGACGGCCCTCGGCGGGGCAATGGGCGCGCTGACGGGCAAGCCGCTCGACATCGGGGCGGGGGTCGCGGCGGCGAACCGGGTCATTCAGGGCTGAGGCATCCTCCTCAGCCATGCACCACCTTGCCATCGCGGGTCATCGCCACACCGTCCAGCGACAGCGAACAGCCCCGCAGCGGGATATCCAGATGGCAAGGCGTGTCGCGGCTGCCGCCCGCTTCGGTATTCGGGCCGGTCGAGAACAGGAAGTTGCCCTCGAAACAGCGCGCATCCATGAACAACGCAGCCTCGCGGTCATAAAGCCCCATGGTCGTCCAATGGGCGCGGGGGTCCAGCCCCCAGCCGACATGGGCCATGGCATAGGCATCGGGATCGTCAAAGCTGTCCATGAAGGCACGGATATACTCGGCCGTCATGCCGCCGCCCGCGACGCGGGTGACAAAGCCCTTGTCGATGGTCAGGGTAACGCGGTCGCGGGCATAGGTCTTGAAAGGCAGAAGGATGTCACCTTCGTCGATGACGATGGTGCCTTCGCTGCTGCCTTCATCGGGCCAGCGGGCAATCATGCAGCTTGGCCAATGGTCCCAACGGCCCGGCTCATCGGCCAGACCGTATTGCATCAGCACCGGGTATTGCCCGAGCGCACAATGGAAATCCGTCCCCGCAGCCGAGGTCACATGCATCGCGCGCGCCGGCTCCATGAACCTGTTGGCGGCCCGGACGCGGGCCTTGAAATCGGGCGTCGGCATCATGCGCATCATGGTCTCTGGCGGTTCGACCGCCAGCAGCATGCGCGTGCCCTTCTTCAGGATCTCTTCCTGTTCGGGCGAGAACAGCAGCTGCATCGTGTCGATGATCATATCCGCGGATTCCAGCGCCTTCATCGCCACCGTGTTGAAAGCCAGAGGGGTCTTGCCGACATAGCCGGACTTGTCTCGCGACAGGGCCTTTTCGCCATTGATCGGCGGCAGGTGGATCAGCGTCAGCACCGCGCCCATCAGGCCGACGGCCACGCGCGCGCAGCGCACGATCTGCGGGTTGCTGTCGTCGGACATCAGAATCGCGACCTGTTCACCAGGCCGGACCTTGCACTGCTCCAGCACGTCTTTCCACGCGATGACGAAATCTGCGTCACTGATCGGCATGTCTGTCTTGCTCCTTTTCGGGGCCCTTGGGGCGATGTCTCTAGCGGCGTTCGCCAAGCGGATGGAAGCCGCGATTGAAATGCAGCAGGGGCGGGCGATCGGGGTTGACCGAGACCTCTTCGACCCGCCCGATAAAGATGCTGTGGCTGCCCGCAACCAGCGCCTGATCGAGACTGCAAGCGATATGGGCCAGCGCGTGGGCATAAGCGGGCGCCCCGTTGAGGGTTTCGACCCAGTCATGGCCGTCGAACTGCGCGGCCCCGCTGCGCCCGGTCATCCCGGCAAAGTCGGCGGCCAGATCCTGCGCGTCCTCGCCCAGCAGGTTGACGCAGAAGTGCCCCGCCTCGGTAATCGCCTCATGCGTGGCGCCGCTGCGGTTGACGCAGACCAGCACCGTCGGCGGCTCCATCGTCACCGAGGAAAACGCCGTGGCGGTCAGCCCGCGCCGCTGATCCCCCTTGCCGGCAGTGATCACAGTCACGCCCGACGCGAAATGGCGCATCGCCATCTTCAGGCCATCGACCGCATCGGAGCGCGGGAAGGTCATGGGTATCGTCATACGGTCATCTCCTCGACGGCAAGGGCGGGCGCGCAGGGCTCCAGATCGGCAGCCGGGCAAGGCGGCCGACGATCATCGGCCCGAACAGGACCACGGCGAACATGCGTACGGTCTGGAAAGCCAGCACGGCGGCGACATTGGCATTGGTCGATATGGCGACAAGGGCGACGGTTTCGATGCTGCCCGGCGCGGTGGCCAGCAGCGCCGTCTTGAGGTCGAGATCGGTGAGCATCGACAGCGCCCAGCCGAGCAGCGCGCTGATCAGGATCAGCACCATGGTCGAGACCAGCACGACGGGCATCAGACGCATGACCTTGCCCAGCACATCGCGGGTGAACTTCAGCCCGACCTCCAGCCCGATGATGCCGAAGGTCAGCACCAGCACCGGGGCGGGCATCGACAGGTGCATGAAGCCGCCGGCCTCGATCACCGCGCCCAGGATCATCGGCACCAGCATTCCCGCGCCGGGCAAAAAGCGCAGCCGCCCGGTCAGCAGCGACATGGCCGCGATCCCCAGCGCCACGACCGAGGACAGCGGCGTGACCTCGCGCAGCACGGCAACCTCTCCGGGTTGCGAGGGCAGCAGGCTGGCCAGCACGGCGATGGAGACGATGACCCCGGCAAGGCGCACGTATTGCATCAGGGCCACGACGCGCGCATCGGCGCCCCGCTCGGTCGCAATGATGACCATGGCGCCGGACATGCCGGGCAGGCTGCCATAGATCGCCACGTCGCGGTCGATCCCGGTGCGCCGGTTCACCGCCCAGCCAATCGCGAAGGCGGCCGTCAGGGTCAACGCGGTCATCAGCAGCAACAGCGGCCAGTCCTGGATCATGTCGACCAGGATCGCGGGCGACATGGCCGTGGCGATGAAGACCCCGGCGCAGCCCTGCGCCAGCACGTAGATCGGCCGCGGAATGCGCAAGGGACTGCCGCTGGCGCCAAAGCCGATCCCGGCGATCATCGCGCCCAGAAGCGGCGCAGCCGGGAAATGCACCAGCGTCAGGACCAGCGCCAGCGCCGATGCGAGGCTCAGCATGGCCGCCCATTGCAGCGCCCCCCGGACACCTTCGGTGCGCCCAAGATCAAGGCGGGGCACTCCTGTCACGGCGCGACCTTCGGCGCTTCAAGGCAGCGCTCGACCCAGGCCGCGGCCCGCAATGTGGCCGCGTCCTCACCGATACGGCCGATGATCTGAACCCCGACCGGCAGCCCGTCGGACAGAATGGCCGGCAGGGTCAGCGCGGGCATGTGCAGCACGGTCCAGGGCGTGTTGAATTCCGGCGACCCGGTCGCCTCCAGTCCTTTGGGCGCGGTGCCCGGTGCCGAGGGAGCGAGCAGGATATCGACCTCTGCCATCGCCTGCGAAAGGCTTTGGTGGACGGCGGGCAAGGCGCGCCGGGCAGCGTCGTATTCCTCGACCGTGACCCTGGCCTTTTCGGCCAGGAAGGCGCGCGTGACCTCGGTCAGACGGTCGCCCAGCACCAGACGTTCATGCGAAAGGGCGCGCGAGACCTCCCAGCCCATGATCGCGGCGTGCAGCCCGTGGGTCGATCCGAAATCGGTCGGCGGCGTGATGTCGGTTACCCGGGCACCCGCCGCGCCAAGCGCCCTGATCGCATGATCGAGGGCGGCATCGGTCGCGGCCTCGGTGTTGAAGGGCGGCGTGCGGAACACCCCGATGCGCGGCGCTGTATCGGGAAGGCCCTTCAGCGCCAGACCGGGGCGCCCGCCAAGGATCGCGGCGACAAGGGCCGCATCCGCCACGCGGCGCGTCACCACCCCCAGCGTGTCGAGCGAATGGGACAACACCTTGATCTCGGACGGATCCAGCAGGCCGAAGCTGGGCTTGTAGCCCACTACCCCGCAATAGGAGGCCGGGCGAATGATCGACCCGGCGGTCTGGGTGCCGAACCCCATCAGCGCCATGCCCGAGGCCACCGCAGCGCAGGACCCGCTGGAGGAGCCTCCGGGCGTATGGGCGGTGTTCCAGGGGTTGCGCGTCTTGCCGGGACTCGCCATGGCGAATTCGGTCGAAACCGTCTTGCCCATCATCAGCGCGCCTGCCTGCCGGGACTGGGTGACGCAGGGCGCATCCCAGACCGGCTGCGTCGCGCCATACAGGGCCGAGCCATAGCCCGTCGGCATGTCGCAGGTGTCGATCACATCCTTGACCCCGACCGGCAGCCCGGCCAGCGCCCCCCTCGTGCCCGCAAGATCCAGCGCATCCGCCGCATCGCGGACCATTGCGGAATCGTGGAAAATGAATGCGCCGACGGACTCTTCTTTCGTGGCGATCCGGTCCAGGTAGGCCTCGGCCACGGCACGGTGGCTCAATGCACCATCACGAACCCCGGCGATCAGGCTGCAGGCATCAAGGGACAGGATGGGGTCGGTCATGCTGGGGACTTCTCTGTCAGGTTGGGGCGACGGTGCGCCCAGGGGGCGGCGCGTTCGATCTGCCCGGCGAGCGAGAACAGAAGCGCATCCTGCCCGTAGCCGGCCCCGAAATGCACCCCGATGGGCAGCCCCTCGACAGACAGGCCGAAGGGCAGGTTCATCGCCGGACAGCCCGAGGAATTGAAGACGCAGGTAAAGGGGCTGTGCTGCCAGAACCGGTCATAGAACGCATCAAGATCCGCCGGGCTGTCGCCGGTGGCGCTCGACATCTCGCCGATGCGGGGGGGCAGTTCGCCGCTGCCGGGGGTCAGCAGGATGTCGTAGCCCGCAAAGAACCGCCCCATGTCGCGCGCGGTGCGGTGCAACAGGTTGACGGCTGCCAGATAGTCCATCCCGCTCAGCCCCATGCCTTCGCGGATCCAGGCGCGGTTCACCGGTTCAAGCTCGGCCACCGGATCGGCGAGCCCGAGCATGGCGCCGCGCGCCGTCACGGCGCTGGCGACATTGACTCCGGGGATCACCCGCCAGGCGGTCTTGAGCGCATGGGCGTCATACCCGGCATCGGTGATCTCTTCGACATGATGCCCAAGGCTTTCCAGCAGGCGCGCAGTCGCCACGCAGGCCGCCCGGACCTGGGGATCGACGGGCGTGCCAAGCGGTGAGTCCAGGGTCATCCCGATCCGCAGCGGACCGGGATCGCGCGCCGCCGAGGTCGCAAAGCTGTCGTGAACAGGGGGACAGGCCGAAGGGTCACCCACATCGCCGCCCGCGGTCGCATCCAGCAGGGCCGCGCTGTCGCGCACCGACCGGGTCAACGCATGGGGCGTCGACATGCCCGCGATGCCTTCGACCACCACGGGGCCAAGCGGATTGCGCATCCGGCTGGGCTTGAACCCGAACAGACCGGTGTGACTGGCCGGCAGACGTGTCGACCCTGCCCCGTCCGAGGAATTGGCGAAGGGCACCAGCCCAGCCGCCACGGCCGCCGCCGATCCACCCGAGGATCCGCCGGGCCCATGATCCTTGTTCCACGGATTGCACGTGGGCCCGGAAGTGGCAGGTTCGGTGGCAAAGCTGAGCGCGAATTCCGGCGTATTGCTCTTGCCCATCAGCACGACACCGGCCTTGCGGTAGCGGGCCACCAACGTGCAATCCGCCGCATCTGTCATACCCTGAAACAGGCGGCAACCGGTCGACATTTCCATCCCCGCCACGGCGATGCCGGTGTTCTTGACCAGCATGGGCACGCCGGTAAAGGGCCCATCTGGCAGGCCGCGCACGATATCGGCCTGCGCCAGGTCGAAATGCGGATGCACGATGGCGTTGATCTGCGGTTCCAGCCGCGCGATGCGGTCAAGGGCGGTCGCAAGGACCTCTTGCGAGGTCACCTCGCCGCTTCGCACCAGCGCGGCAAGCGCGGTCGCATCAAGGGTGTCGTATTCCGAAATCATAGGTCAGCCGATCTGGGCGAGGAAGGCGCCCTTGTCCCAGTAATCCCGCGTACCCTCGATCCGGTCGTCGCGGATCCGGATCAGGTGCAGGCCATCCAGCACGACCTGCCGGCTGCCGGGCACCTCGCCGTCCTTGCCGCCGCGCAGGGTAAATGTGCCGGTCATGACGTAATTCACCGCTGTCCAATCCGCTGATCGGATCACCTTGCCCGGCGCCCAGCGGACATCGGGCAACATGCGGAACAGCCCCGACAGGCCATCGGCCAGGGCGACCTGGCCTTCGCGGCGGCCCTCCATGGCGATTTCCTCGTGCCAGCCATCGGCGTGATACAGCGCGGCGGCGGCAGGGGCGTCATGGCGATTATAGGCGGCGTAGAACGCCTCCAGCAGGGGGTTATCCAGCATGGCGGGAAGTCTTCCGGGATTCAGGATTTGGAAAACCCCGGACCGCAGGCAGCGCGGTCCGGGACAACGGTATTACCAGTCCATGCCCGCGATGGTCTTGACCTGATCGACGAAGGCCTCGCGCTTGACCTCCTCGAAGAGGCGGGCGCGCAGGCGCGGCGCGGGCGAGGAATTGACGTTTTCAAACAGCGCCACGCGTCCGGCCAGGGCCCCGCTGGTCATGTCCCAGATGAAGTTCATCAACAGCTCTTTCTGCATCGCGGACACACCGTGGCCGGGCAGCAGATCCTGCAGGTAGTGACCGACCTCGGGGTTCTCGAAGGCGGCCTTGCCGAAGCGCATGACCAGGCCCTGACCACAGATTTCCTGAAGCGTGTGGATGACTTTCGGATAGTTATCAATGGAATAGAGCCGGCCTGCCGTCAGCATGGAGACATCGGGCGTCAGCACACCGGCCGCGGTCATGGTGGCCTGCGCTTCGGCGGCGATGACGAAGGCACGCAGGGTCTGGGCGTATTCGATCAGCTCGCCCAGCATCAACTGCACAGCCGGGATCTTGCCGGTGCCGAGCACGTCCAGCACCATCTGACCGGCACCCACGAACAGCTCGGCCTTCACCGCCAGGCGGGTCAGCACGTGCCAGTGGGCAAAGACGCAGACCGGCCCGTACCAGGACATGCCAGTGGGGTCACCAAGGTTGAAGATCTTGTCCTTCGGCACGAAGACATTGTCGAAGATGATGAACTGGTCGGCCTCTTCCCCCATCGAAGCGACGGGATGGTCGAACTTGTCCGCACCGGGTTGCGAGACCATTTCACGCGAGATCATCTTGATCCCCGGCGTGTTGATCGGCACCGCACCCCAGACGCAGGCTTCGGGCGGGGTGGTGGTCAGCCCGCCGAGGTTGGTGAAGAAGATGTCATTGGCCTGAGCGGCGATCGACCCGACGGTCTTGGCCCCCGATACGACGATCCCGTCGGCCCGCGCCTCCTTGACCCGCAGGAAGGCCATCTCGGCGGCTTTCGGGTTCGACCGGTCGGTCTGCGGACCCGCCAGGCTTTCCGAAGCGGTCAGGTTGTTGTTCCGGCCGAAGTCCATGTAGGCTTCGATGTTCTCGACGAAATCAGGCTGGCAGCCGTCGATCATCGAGGATTTCTCCTTGAAGGCTTCGCGGTGCGCCATCAGCCCGGCGACGATGGCGGGCGACAGATCCGGCGGACGGCCGAAGGTGCCCGCGGTCTTGAGGCTGGTATATTCGATCATCTTGCGCCGCGCAGTCAGTTCTTCGGGCGTAGTCGGAACCTGCCAGGACCGGCTGACCAGCTCTCCGCTGGCGGGATCGTTATAGGTGGTGGCCTCGGCGAACTCGGGCTTGAACTGGTCGTCGAACATGCTGGCAATCAGGTCGACCCCGGCAGCCAGCGCGGGTTCGTCCGTGACCTTGTCCAGCTTGCGGCCCCCCAGCCAGATCTGGCGTCCATCATCAAGCGAGGCCTTGAACTCTGCCCCGGTCTTGAGGCGATGCGCCGGCTTCACGGCCGCGGGATTGGTATCTTGCACAGTCATTGGGGTCTCCTGAAACTTCCTTGTCGGCGGACCGAAGCGGCGGATGGCTCTTGCACGTCTTCAGGGCGCCCTTGGCCCGCCCGTGCCGGCACCTCTTGGTATGAGTCGAGCGTATGGTTGCCGACCGAACCATTGCAACCAAAAAGAATGGTTGCGACCGAATTCTACCTTCCGGGCCTGAAATTCACGCAGAGCATCCCAAAAATCAAAGCCACATTCGTAATAATGCCCGCAAAAATAGTGCAAATAGGAACATTCAGGGGGTCGCTTGCCCAAAGTCAGGGCATTTTCACTGATTGACCGCAAGAAGTTCGCCCGCAACCATTTAAACGGTTGAGATGTGTTGACGGACCATTTTCGCCGGATATGGTCTGACTCGTAGCGGTTGGTTGCAGTCCCCTCGACCACCGCAAATCACGTAGGACGTCCGGCGACAGACCGGCGGCGACACGCCGTCTCCGGTGCCGGGAGCCCTGTGACAGGAGCATGGATTGATGACCGCCTTCCCCACCCCGCACAGACGCGCCGCCCGGAAGGGCCTGGCGCCTGCCGTCCGGGCGGTGGTGCAGAAGGCCTGCGATCAGAAAGCGGTGCAGACGGTCTTTTCCACCGCCTCGGGCAGGGCGTCTTCGGGCGATGTGGTGCAGCTGTATTCCATCGGCACCTCCTGCGCGCCGACTGCCCGCTTCAGCGGCATTTCAAAGCGTGTGTCCCAGCTGCGCCCCGCGACCCCGCACCAGATCCGCTCTACCGGCATCTGGTCCTCGACCGGGTTCAGCAGCAGCACCGCGCCGGTTTCCGGATCGGACCAGAAGCCGCTCGACAGGGTCGCCCCGAAGGCGACCGTACCGATGTCGAAAGAATACCAATGCGCCAGCTTCACCCCACAGGTCAGCGGCACGACGCCGATGTTCTGCACGGCAAAAGGCACGGCCACCAGACCTTCGGTGCCGCGTTCCGGCGTCAGGCCATGGCCCTGGGCAAGGGCCGGCGCGGCCAGGGCAAGGGTGGCGCAGAAGGTCAGCGCGGAACGGAAGAAGGAAACGGTCACGGCAAACCTCGTCTGATCGGAAAGAAGAAAGCGGGCACCGCCGGGACAGGCGGGCCTTACAGGCCCGAGAAACGAAAACCAAACGGGCTGAATGTCAACAACAGGGAACCAATGATGCAACATTCTCGGAATCGAAGACTGACTCACCTTGTGTCTGCTGCAGCGCTAAGCGTTGTGCTGGCGCTTCCGGCCTGGGCCGAAGACATCTCCTCCATCGCCATCCTGACCCCGGAAGCGGGCACCGATTTCGGCTGGAACCAGCAGGGGATCGACGGGGCCAAGGCCGCCGGCGCCGCCATGGGCGTCGACGTGATCGTCGCGGAAAACCTCGGCTACGGCGATGTGCGCCCGACCCTGCGCGAACTGTCCGAAGAAAAACCCGGCCTGATCATCGCCCATGCCAGTGGCTACAACACTGCCGCACCCGAAATCGGCGCCGAAGCCGGTGTGAAGGTCGCGATCACCGACAGCCCGGATTCCCTGATGGAAGGCGCCGTGGTCGACTATACCTCTTCGGGTCACGAAGGCGCCTATCTTGCCGGTGTTCTGGCCGCCAAGATGTCCCGCTCCGGCATCGTCGGCATCGTCACCTCGGGCGAGCCGCCCTCGTGGAATTCCCAATCCGCGGCCTTCGCCGAAGGCGTGAAGGCGACCAATGCCGATGCCACCGTACGGTATGCCGTGATCGGCCCGGCAGCCTATTCCGATGCGGCGGGCGGCAAGCGCGTGACCGAATCGCTGATCGCTTCCGGGGCCGACATCATCTTTGGCCAGGGCAACGGGTCGTCCTTCGGCATGTTGCAGGCGGTCGAGACCACGCCGGCCGCCGATGGCGAAAAGGTGCTGTTCATCGATGTGATCGGCGACAAGACCCCGAT
The DNA here is from genome assembly GCF_003590145.2 of Pseudooceanicola algae. NCBI lineage: Bacteria > Pseudomonadati > Pseudomonadota > Alphaproteobacteria > Rhodobacterales > Paracoccaceae > Pseudooceanicola > Pseudooceanicola algae. The sequence goes on from NZ_CP060436.1 coordinate 2,590,697, forward strand.
CGACAAGGGCTATCTGCTCAGCTCCGTCCTGTGGAACCTGGCGCCCGTCTACGAAGAGATGATCGCGGACATCAAGGCCGACACCTTCGGCACCCGCAACTACGGCATCAACCTGGCCGATGGGTCGGTCGCGCTGCTGCAGACCCCGCAGATCCCGGATGACGTCTGGGCCGAGGTCATGACCGTCAAGGACGAGATCGTCGCCGGCGACCTGGTGATCGAACCGCATTTCGACGCCCAGTCGGTGCATGACCTGGTGGCGGGCGAGTAACCCGCGCCCCAACCGCTGAAACGCTTCATGCGGGCCCCGACCGGGCCCGCATTTCCCAACTTCCCCGGAGGTCCGACATGCCGGACGGACAGCAGATCCCCCTTGCCGCACAGCCCGTCGCCCCCGGCGCGGTGATCGTGCAGCTGGAGGGCGTGACCAAGCGCTACCCGGGCATTATCGCCAATGATTCCATCGACATGGAGTTTCACGCCGGCGAGGTGCATGTGCTTCTGGGGGAAAACGGCGCGGGCAAGTCCACCCTGGTCTCCATGCTCTCGGGGCTGCAGCAACCCGATGACGGGCGCATTCTGGTCGATGGCGCGCCGCGCGCCGTGGCCTCGCCTGCCGCCGCGCTGGAAATCGGGATCAGCACGGTCTTTCAGCATTCGATGCTGGTGCCCAGCCTGACCCTGGTCGAAAACGCCACGCTGGGGCGCGGCTGGTTGCGCCGTCCCGACCGCGACGGCACCGCCGCCGAAATGGCCGAGGTTGCCGAGCGGATCGGCGTCCGAATCCATCCCCGCGCGCTGACCAGCGACCTGTCGCTCGGGGAACGCCAGCAGGCCGAGATCGTGCGCGCGCTGATGCGTGGCACAAGGTTTCTGATCCTTGACGAAGCCACCGCGATGCTCACCCCGCATGACGCCGCCCGGCTGGGCGAGCTGATGCAGCGGCTGGCGGCCTCGGGCGTGGCAGTCGTCTTCATCACCCACAAGCTGAACGAGGCGGTGGCCTATGGCGACCGGATCTCGGTCCTGCGGCTGGGAAAGAAGGTGGGCGGGATCGCCCCGGACGCGCTGAAGGCCATGGCCCCGGCCGAAGCCACCGCCGAGGTGGTGCGCCTGATGTTCGGTACCAGCGACATGACCAGCGCCCGGACGAGCCGCCCCGAGACGGCCACGCTGGACCGCAAGGCAGGTCCGGCGCTGGAAGTGCAGGCGCTATATGCCGCCGCCGCCCATGTGCCGCTGTCCAATATCGACTTCAAGGTGTGGCCGGGCGAGATCCTCGGCATTGCCGGGATCGACGGCAATGGCCAGAAACAACTGGCCGAGGTGCTGGCCGGACAGGCCCCCCTGTCGGACGGTCGCATCCGTCTGGACGGTGATTTCATCGACGGGCTCAGCATCGGGCAGCGTCGTGCGCGCGGGCTGCGCTATGTCAGCGACGACCGTCTTGGCGAAGGTACGGTGGGGGCCTTTCCGGTCTCGATCAACCTGCTGCTGAAGCAGATCGGCGCCGCACCCTACTGGACCAACGGGCTGGAAAGACCTGCGGCGATTGCCACCAATGCCCGCGCCAAGCGGCGCGATTTCGACATTCGCACGCCCTCGATCGAAACCCCGGTGGGCAAGCTTTCGGGCGGCAACATTCAGAAGGTCCTTCTGGCGCGCGAACTGACCGGCACGACGCGGGCCGTGATCTTCAACAAGCCGACCTACGGGCTCGACCTGGCCAATATCTCGGCCACGCGGGCGCGGATCCGCGAAACGGCCACGGCCGGGGCGGCGGTGCTGCTGATCTCTACCGAACTCGACGAGGTGCTGGAGCTCAGCCACCGGGTTCTGGTCATGGATCAGGGCCGGGTCGCCGGGATCGTGGACAATGACGAGGATGCGCGCAGGCGGATCGGGGAACTGATGAGCGGAGTAAGCAAATGAGCGCCGGATCCATGGCAGATATCGACGCGCCGGGTGGCAACGGACGCCTGCGCGACCTCGGCACCGCCTGCGCGATGAGCATCGGCCCGGTGATCGTGGCGCTGCTGCTGTCAGGGCTGATCCTGTTGGTGATGCAGGTCAACCCGTTGGAATATTACGCCTATGTCTTCGGGCGCGGGCTGCTGTCGCCCACCGGCGTACAGGCCACGCTGACCCGGATGGGGCCGCTTCTGCTGATCGCAGCCAGCCTGATCGTCGCCTTCCGCGCCGGGATCTGGAACCTTGGCGGGGACGCGCAATTCCTGATGGGCGCCGTGCTGGCCGCCGCCTGGACACCGTTGCTGGTCAGCCATGTGCCGGTCAGCGTGGCGCTTCTGGCGGGCCTTGGCGTGTCCTTCATCTTCGGCGCGATCTGGGGGCTGATCCCGGCCATCCTGCGCGCCTGCCAGGGCGTGAACGAGATCATCACCACGCTTATGATGAACTTCCTCGGCATCTCGCTTGCCAGCGTGCTGGTCAAGCTGGTCTATTTCGACCCCGACACCACGGTGCCCCAGACCCGGACCCTGGCGGTGGCGGACCGCTTGCCGACGCTGTTCGGAACCACGGTATCCAGCGGCCTGCTGATCGGGCTGGTGGCGATCCTGATCGTGCATTTCGTGATGACGCGCACCGCCTTCGGACTGCGCCTGCGGGTGGTCGGCGCGAACCCCGGCGCCGCCGTCCACGCGGGCCTCGCGGTGCCTGCACTGACCGTTTCGGTCTTTGCCATCTCGGCCGGGCTGGGCGGACTGTCGGGCGGCGTCGCCATCCTTGGCCAGTACGGCAATGTGCGCGCCGACTGGAACCCGGCCTATTCGCTGTCCATCGTCCCGCTGGTCTTTCTTGCGCGGTTCAACGGCTTTGCCTCCATCGCCTTCGTTGCGCTGTTCTCGATCCTCTCGATCGGGTCGGAAAGTGCCGCCCGGCGCATGGGCGTGCCGAACTACTTTACCCTCGTCACTGTGGCGATCCTGCTGATCGTCCTCGGCGTCACGGAATACATGGGCGCCCGGCGGCGTCAGAAGGCAGGAGCCTGAGATGTCGCTGTTCACAGATACCTTCCTGATCGCCCTTTTCGTCGGAGCGATTTCCGCCGGCATTCCCCTGCTGCTGGCCGGGCTTGGCGAACAGCTGAGCGAAAAGGCCGGGGTGCTTAACGTCGGCATCGAAGGCATGATGCTGGGCGGGGCCTATGCCGGGTTCTGGGTTGCCTGGGCCTATGACAGCATCGGTCTGGGGATGCTGGGTGGGGTCCTTGGCGGGCTGGCCGTGTCCTCGTTCATGGTGATCTTCTGCGTGCGGCTTGGCCTGAACCAGATCGTCGTCGGCATCGCCCTGACCCTTGGCGCAGAAGGGGCGACGGCCCTGCTGCACCATATCCAGTTCAGCCGCCTTTACCCCCGCCTGCCCCAGGTGCCGACTTGGCGCATCCCGGGGCTGGCGGATATTCCCATCCTCGGCCCGGCGCTGTTCGACCGCGAACCGGTCGTCTACCTGGCGCTGCTGCTGGTACCATTCTTCGTCTGGCTTTACCGGCGCACCCATCTTGGCCTTGCCATCCAGGCCGCCGGCGACAAGCCCGCCGCGCTGGATACCGCAGGGGAAAACGTCCTGGCGATCCGCAGCCTTGCCGTGCTGACCTGTGGCGGATTAGTGGGACTTGGCGGCGCCTTCATGTCCATCGTCGCGGCGGGCGTCTTTGTGCCCTTCATGACCCATGGCAACGGCTTTATCGGCATCGTGCTGGCGATGCTGGCGCGCGGTCGCCCGCTTTGGGTGCTGCTTGGGGCGCTTTTGTTCGGAGCCTGCCTTTCCGCCGCGACGGCCCTGCAGGTGGCGGGCGTGAATGTCCCGACGGACGTGGTGCAGATGCTGCCCTATGCGGCCGTGATGCTGGTGCTGCTGTTCGCGGGCCGCAAGGCAAAGCTGCCGACCGCCCTTGGCGCCGCCTATGTGCGTGGCGAACGCTAGGGGCGCGCCGGGCCAGAGCCGTGAAAACGTCGGGGGCAAACGGCGTTGTTGCACAAATCGGCTGATGATCAGGCTCCCCCTTTCCCCGGACGGAATTATCCTACGGCCACAGTAACGGGTATGCCGAGCGCGGTGTAACCGTTCATGACGGCGATACGGACTTGGACTTCCGCCACCTGACGGTCGAAATCCCGGGCCATGAGGCGTTGGCCCAGCAGTTTCATACAGTGCATCCAATCGCCGGGAAAACGATCCCCCGGATCGTTTCCTGGCCCGGCTCATATCTCGACGCGGCTTCGGCGGTGGTATCCGGTCCAGTTTCGCCAGATGGCGCGACCGAGGCATTTCGATGCGCGAAGCGCCTCGTTGCGCGCGATTGCGCCTGCTGTCGTGGGTTTCCAGGGCTTGGCGTTCCTGCGAGGTGGGATGACGGCATGCGCACCGCGGTCGGCGATAGCGTCGTGGCACTTGCGCGTGTCATAGGCACCGTCGGCGGTGACGCTGCCGATCTGCTCATCCGCCGGGATCTGGCTGAGCGGGTCGGGCAGAACAGGTGCGTCGCCGATATGGTTCCCTGTGACTTCAACGGCTCGGACTTCCAGTGTTTGCTCATCAATCCCGAGAAGGATCTTGCGCCAGACCCGCCGCTTGGGACCGCCATGCTTGCGGGCGTTCCACTCGCCTTCGCCCTCGATCTTGATCCCGGTGCTATCCGCTGCCCGGCAGGGTCACGCGAAGCATGATCCCGAGAGGGGATCAGCAGGTGCAGCGGCCCCTTGGAGCCGCGATACGGGACATTCACAGCGAGGATCTTCCGACGGCGGGACAGCGTGCTGAAGTCTGGCACCACCCAGTTCAGACCGATTAGAGAAAGCAGGCTCTCGACGAAACCGGTCGTCTGCCGCAAAGCCATGCCGAACAGCACCTTCATCGTCAAGCAAGCATCGTCAGGCAAGTTTGAATGGCGGTATCGCTGTAGGTCTGTTGTCGGCCACGCCTGCCAGTCGGCGTGGCATCCCAAATCATCTCGGGGTCAAACCAAATCGTCCGAGAGGTCGTGAAACGACGCGCTTGAGCGCTTCATTGTAGGCTGGCCAGTTCCTGGTCTTGTAGGTTGGGGGTGTAGGTTTGCTCATGGAGCCCAGCTACCATACTGGATTCACAAGATGAATCGCTCACGCGGTTTGTGCAACATAGCCGTTCAAAACCCGTCTTTTGTCGAAAAGACGGTCTTTGGATGTCGAACAACAACTGATGTTCAGTGGTGACCCCGGCAGGATTCGAACCTGCAACCTGCCCCTTAGGAGGGGGCTGCTCTATCCAGTTGAGCCACGGGGCCGACCTGAGCATCTCTTACCCGGTCAAATCAGGCTTGTCATCGTCGGATTCCCGCCCGAGGTCTGTTGAAGTCGAAACATAATTTCAGGCCGAACCGAGCAACTTCACCGCCATTTAAGCTGTCCTTAAAGCGTTGATGCCATCTCTTCCGCCGGATGCGGCCTTCCCAATGACAAGCAGCGGGGGCCCGACGAAATCGTTTCGGCGCCCCCGATGGTAGCCACCTGCAGAGGATGACAACATGACGGCATTTTCAGGTTCCGGCGGGGCATCAGCCTCAAGAAGTTCGCGGTTTACCCTACTTGGCAATATCCGCCTGGCCGTGAAACTGCCACTGATCATCACCCTGGTCAGCCTGATCGTGGGTGGCGCTCTTGCCTATACCGCCTTCCGGGACGCCCGGATCATCATGACAGAGCAGCTGGAGCAGAAATTCCAGGCCACGGCCGATGCGCGCAAGCATGCGCTGCTGGAGTTCATGGCTTCGATGGATGAATTGCTAACGTCGCAGGCCGAAAATCCGACCGTCATCGCCGCCATGAACAGTTTCAAACTGGCCTGGCCCGGCATCGGCGAAAACCCCGGAGACGCCCTGCAAACCGCATACATCCAGAACAACCCGAACCCTATCGGCGATCGCGATGAAATGACGACCTCCGGCCAATTCCCCCAATACGACCGCGTGCACGAGAAATATCACGAGTACATGCGCCGCTTCATGCGATCGCGGAACATGCAGGATGTCATGTTGATCGATCCCAATGGCAATATTGTCTATTCCACTGCGAAAACGGCGGAATACGGCACCAACCTGGTTGACGGCCGGTGGCGCGATACCGCGATTGCCCACGCCTTCCGCGACTCGCTTGACGCCGGAAAAGGAGAGGTCGCCTATTTCGATTTCGCGCCCTATGCCGTGCAGGACAACATGCCGGTCAGCTTCTTTGCAACGCCGATGTTGGGGCGCGACGGCAAGCCACTCGGTGTGCTGGCCTTCGAATTGTCTGCGGCACCGATCAATGCGCTGATGCAACGCGGCGAGGGCCTGGGCAGCACGGGCGATGCGCTCTACGTCGGCTCAGACATGCGCCTGCGCAGTGCAAGCCGCTTTACCGACGGGCCCCAGCTTCTGGAGCAACTGCCGGACGATGGCAATATCAGCGAAGCCGTGGCCAGTCGCCGTGCAGCCTTCGTCGAAACGGTCGGCACCAATGGAGAGCCGGTACATGCGCTGATCGACCCGATCGACATCGGCTCGGCCAGCGGGGCGATCATTGTCGAGCAGAAGGATTCCGAACTTCTCCAACCCATCGTCAAGCTGCGCAACATGCTGTTCGTGCAACTGGGGGTTCTGGGGCTGATAATCACAGTTCTGGGCGTCGTGATCGGTCAGACGATCTCCAAACCCTTTGTCCAGATAGGTGCTGCAATCCGCAAGGTCGCCGATGGGGATCTCGACAGCACCATCCCCATGACAGATCGGCGTGAAGACGTCGGCAACCTTGCCCGCAGCCTAGACAACCTGCGTGGAAAGCTGTCCCAGGCCTCGGATCAGCGGCAACTGCAGGAACAACGAGCGGAAGAGCAACGTACCGTGGTGCAGCATCTGACTGGCGCGATCAATGAACTGTCCGACGGCAACCTGACGGCCGTAATCCAGACCCAGTTTGCCAGTGACTACGAGGAACTGCGCAACGGGTTCAATGTTGCCTTGATGAAACTCAACGATACGATATCGGAGCTTGTCTCTTCGGCGCAGGAAATCGACAACAATGCCCATGACGTCGAAAACGCCTCCAACGACCTCAGCCAGCGTGCGATCGAACAGGCCGCCAGCCTGGAAGAAACCGCTGCCGCGATCACCCAGCTTTCCGCATCGGTGAAGTCCACGGCAGATTCGGCCGGCGAAGCCGACAATGTGGTGCGCAAGGCCAAGGAAGATGCTACGCGAAGCGGGGCGGTCGTCGATCAGGCCATGGTCGCAATGGACAAGATCTCGACCTCGTCCCAAAAGATCACGCAGGTAACCAGCGTGATCGAAGACCTTGCCTTCCAGACCAACCTCCTTGCGCTGAATGCCGGTGTCGAAGCGGCCAGGGCGGGCGAGGCAGGACGCGGTTTTGCAGTCGTCGCCTCAGAGGTCCGCGCCCTTGCGCAGCGCAGCTCCGAAGCCGCGAAGGAGATTAACGGACTGATCGAGGAAGCCGCCCAGAACGTGTCGGGTGGGGTCGAACTGGTTGAACGCACCGGAAAATCCTTCCAAAGCATTATCGGCGAGTTCGACAAGGTCGCCGCCTCGGTCACCTCCATAGCAACAGCCGCGCGCGAACAATCGGTTGGCCTGGAAGAGATCAATACGGCGGTCGATCAGCTTGATGGCGTGACGCAGAAAAATGCGGCGGTGGCGTCGCAAGTCCACGGCACGGGCAAGGTCATGGTCAGCGAGGCCTCCAAGCTCAGCAGGATCTCGCAAAGCTTCCATTGCGACAACAGCAAGGTCCGCCGCGCCATCGAATCCGCCCCTGCCAAGGAACAACCCGCCCGTGCCGTCGTCAACGCCCCGCCGATCGGCGGAGCGGACAATAGCTCTGACGATTGGGCCGAATTCTAAGGCGCGGTGACCTGCTCCCCTGAAAAGTCCGCAGTTTGGGGTTAGTCTGTTCCTATTGAAGGAGACAGACGATGAAGCGATCAAGGTTCACGGAGGAACAGATCATCGCTATTCTAAAGGAGCACGAGGCAGGGCTTGGCGCGAAGGATCTGTGTCGCAAGCACGGTTTCAGCGATGCGACCTTTTATAAATGGCGTGCCCGGTTTGGCGGCATGGAAGTGTCGGATGCGAAGAAGCCGAAGGCGCTGGAGGCTGAGAACGCGAAGCTCAAGAAGCTGCTGGCCGAACAGATGATGGATGTCTCGACGCTGAAGGAAATGTTGGGAATGGAGGCAGGTGAACGCCATCGGTCCGAGAGAGCCTGCCGGCCCTTCTAAGGCCTGGTGCGCGGCGAAGAGCTGTGGATTGGGCCATGACACAGAAGGGATATCGACAGCGGCGGGCCTGCGCTTTGGTCGGGATCGGTCCGCGTGTGTATCGACGACCGCCAACGCAATCGGAAAATACTGACCTCCGGGCACGTTTCAAGGACCTGTCATCTGAGCGGCGGCGGTTCGGGTATCGGCGCCTGCACGTGCTGCCGCGGCGTGAGGACTGGCAGGTGAACTGGAAGAATCTGTATCGCATTTATAAAGAAGAGGGCCTGTCCGCGTGCAAACATGGTGGCAGAAAGCGTGCCCTGGGCACCAGAGCCCCGAAGGCAGTCCCGCAGGGGCCAAACCAGCGGTGGAGCCTGGACTTCGTGTCCGACAGCCTGTCCTTTGGCCGCCGGTTCCGCATCCTGAATGTGATTGACGACTTCAACCGCGAATGCCAGGCGTCCGTAGTCGACCCATCGCTGTCGGGCATCCGGGTCGGTCGCGAACTGGACCGGATCACCGAGATGCGAGGCTATCCCTGCATGGTGGTCTCTGACAATGGGACGGAGCTAACTTCCAACGCCATCCTGAAATGGCAGGAGGACCGCAGGGTTGACTGGCACTACATCGCGCCAGGTAAGCCGATGCAGAATGGCTTCGTTGAAAGCTTCAACGGTCCCATGCGCGATGAACTGCTAAACGAGCACCTTTCAAAAAGCTTGCGCCATGCCCGCAATTCAGTGGCGGCATGGCGCGAAGACTTCAACCACCACCGCCCACATTTAAGCCTCGCTGGCATGACACCATGGGAATATGCTGACCGGCCAGACGAAGACCAAAACCTGAACAGTGCTAACTCATAAACGAGGACTCCCGAGGGAGCAGGTCAGCGGCTATCAAAGCATGATCCCGATACCAAGCAACGTGGCCGGACAAACCTTGCCAGCACTCGGGATATCGCGTCTTACTGAAAAGCCAAGTTTAGCTGGCAATACTTCGGTCATCTTGTTGGAAGGCAATGACAACTTGAAGGAAGGGCAGAGCGCAGGCTAGCATTGGGCAAATAATCAGGATCCCCTCGTGTCAAAACCTCCCAGCCGTCCCTTGACCCTCCGTGACGTTTCCGAAGCTTCCGGTGTTTCGGAAATGACGGTTAGCCGCGTTCTGCGCAATCGAGGCGATGTCTCGGATACGACGCGGCAGAAGGTGCTGACAGCCGCCAAGCGCATGGGATACGTGCCCAACAAGATCGCGGGCGCCTTGGCAAGCCAAAGGGTGAACCTTGTCGCCGTCATCATCCCATCCATGTCCAACATGGTTTTTCCCGAGGTCATGGGCGGCATTTCCCGAGTTCTGGAAACCTCTCCCCTGCAACCCGTCGTCGGGGTGACGGATTACATTCCGGAGAAAGAGGAAAAAGTCCTTTACGAAATGCTGTCTTGGCGGCCTTCCGGCGTCATCATTGCCGGGTTGGAACATTCCGACGCCTCCCGCGCCATGTTGCAGGCATCCGGCATCCCCGTGGTCGAGATCATGGATACGGATGGTACGCCGATCGATGCCGCCGTGGGCATCTCGCACCGGCGCGCGGGCCGCGAAATGGGGCGGGCGATCCTACGCGCAGGCTATCGCAAGATCGGATTTCTCGGCACCCGGCTTGGAGCCGATCACCGTGCCCGCAAACGTTTCGAAGGTTTTACCGAGGCATTGGCCAAGAGCGGCATCGAGATCTCGGATACGGAATTTTATACCGAAGGCTCGGCCCTGGGGAAGGGCCGAGAGATGACGCAGAACATCCTGAAGCGCCGCCCGGACCTTGATTGTCTTTATTATTCCAATGACATAGTCGGCGCCGGCGGTCTTCTCTGGATGATCGAGCAAGGCTATGACATCCCCGAAAAGATCGGTCTGGCCGGGTTCAACGACGTTGAACTGCTGCAAGGTCTGCCGCGCAAGCTGGCCACGATGGATTCCTGCCGGGCCGAGATCGGCCGCCGCGCCGCCGAGATTATTCTGGCCCGCGTCGAAACCCCGGAAAGCGCCTCGGCCGGCAAGGTCGAACTGTCCCCGAAAATCAATTTCGGCGACACCCTGCGCCTGAGTTAGGCCTGCAGCCGCCCTATTACAGAGTTGGGAACAAGGTTAAGATGCCCCAGGAGAGACCCGCGCCCCTGGACAACCGCAACGCCCGGAAACTGTTTCTGCATCGGCATCTGCTGGGCACTCCCCCCAAGGGGACGGGCAAGGGCGCGGATCTGACAGGTCTGATCCAGGACCTGGGCTTCGTTCAAGTGGACTCCGTCAACACCCTTGCACGCGCCCATGACATGATCCTCTTTGCACGCCGCCCGACCTACCGCACCGGCAATCTGGCCCCACTGCTTGAACGCGACCGGGATTTGTTCGAACATTGGACCCATGACGCGGCCATCCTGCCCATGGCCTTCCTGCCCCATTTGCGCCACCGTTTTGGCCGTGACGCGGAACGGTTGCGGGCCCGATGGCCACGGTGGCAAGGCGACGCCTTCTTGGGCGAACTGCGCAATGTGCAGGATCATGTGACCCGCCACGGAGAAGTATGTTCGGGTGACCTCAAATCAACTCCCGCCGCGAAATCAACGGGTTGGTGGGACTGGCATCCCTCCAAAGCCGCGCTTGAATACCTTTGGCGCAGCGGTGTCCTTGCCATCTCGCGGCGGCAGGGATTTCGGAAATACTACGACCTGGCAGAGCGGGTCTATGAGCATCCAGCAGAATGCCCGGACCTGAAAGAAAGCCTGGATTGGCTGAACGCGGCCGCGCTCGACAGGCTCGGCTTCGCCACAAGCGGCGAGATCGCGGCCTTCTGGGACATCGCGACCGCCGACGAAGCCCGGAACTGGTGCCAGGCGGAACTCGGGGAAAACCGCCTGACCGAAGCCGAAATCACCGGCGCCGACGGGCGGCCGCGCCGGGTCTTCCTGCGCCCCGGCACGATCGAGACCATTGCGTCTCTGGCCGATCCCCCCGGCCGAATACGGGTCCTCAGTCCCTTCGATCCGGTCCTGCGGGACAGAAACCGCGCCGAACGGCTTTTCGGATTTCATTACCGGATCGAGATTTTCGTGCCCGCGCCCAAGCGGCGTTATGGCTATTACGTCTTTCCCTTGCTCGAAGGCGACTGTCTTGTCGGGCGCATCGACATGAAGGCGAACCGGGAAACCGGGGCACTGGTCGTCACACGTGTCTGGCCTGAGCCCGCGATCCGTTTCGGGGCCGGACGGATCGCGCGGCTATGCGCCGAACTGGATCGAGTTGCCCGTTTCGCCGGGCTCGATTACGTGACCTGGGCCCCTGACTGGCTGGTGACCTAAGCCGCAGCCACCGCACGCCCGGTCATCACCTTCACCAAATGCGCCCGGTATTCCGCCGATCCGTGCAGGTCGCTCATCATGCCCTCTGCAGGCAGACTGAGATCGGCAATGGCCTTGCGGGAAAAGTCGGCAGACAGTGCATTTTCTGCCTCTGCCCAACGGAAAACGCCTTCTTCCGAAGCGCCGGTCACGGCCACGCGAACGCCAGAGGCGAAGCGGGCGATAAAGACACCCGTCATTGCGAAACGCGACGCGGGCTGTTCGAATTTCACATATGCAGCGCCCTCCGGGATCGGGAACCGAACCGCAGTCACGATCTCACCTTCCTCGAGGGCGGTGGTGAACATACCTTCGAAGAAATCGTCGGCCGCAATTTCACGCCGGTCCGTCACGATCACCGCAGCCGAAGCAAGCGCTGCAGCCGGGTAACAGGCCGCGGGGTCGTTGTTGGCCAGGCTGCCGCCGATCGTGCCACGGCTGCGCACGGCCGGGTCGCCGATTTGCCCCGCAAGGGCTGCAAGCGCGGGATAAGACGTGGCGGCCAAACGGGCGATTTCTGCATGCGAGGTTGCGGCTCCAACAGTGAGCAGATCACCTTCCATGCCGACATGGCGCATTTCCTCGATCCCGAGCAGGCTGACCAGAACCCCCGGAGCATTCAGCCGTTGTTTCATCGTCGGAATAAGGGTCTGCCCACCGGACAGAGGCTGCGCCTCTTCATCGGCCAGGGCAGCAACCGCTTCTTCGATGCTCGTGGGTTTGACGAATTCGAAATTGTACATGGTTTGCTTCCCTGTCCTGGCTTCGGCTCCGGCTTGCCAAAGGCAAACGCCGGGGCAGACTTTGGCCTCTACGGCGGCCATGTCAATATCCACTCCCTTCGAGAATGATCTTTGGGCAGGAGGTCTTGCGCGATGGCGGACGAAAAGGTGCGATCAGGCTCTGGGCGATCGGGCAGTGTTTTGCATGTTTCCCGATAGAGAGACTTGGGAGGGGATGACGCCTGCTGGCATCGGCTGCGGGATAATCGGCGGCAACGGAACATTGGCTGCGCCCTCTGGCGTCAGGCTCGGGTCCGGAACGGGCGGGCACATGCGGGACGCTTGCACACGCATGTCTCGCGCCCAAGCCGCAAAGGAAAATTCCTGCTGGAAAGCCCTGCGGATCTCGGTCCGGAACTGTTCCGGGGCAGCGCGGAAAGCCTCGGTCAAAGCAGTGATGCGCAAGGCATCTTCCTGGAGGTCATCCACACCCTCGCCTGCCGTGAGTTCAGTGCAAAAGGGGTGCCTTGCACTGATTTCGGCGGTGCCACCCGTCGCGCTGAGGGCCAGGGGCAACCCGGCCTCGAAGGCTTCAAGGGCCGCGATCGGCATGCCCTCGTACCGCGAGGTCAGCAGGTAGACGTCAGCTCGGGCCAGCAACGGACGGATATCAGCAACCTCGCCCAGAAAGGTGACTCGGCTCAACGGACCCGGGCCAAGAATATGCTTGGCCTTTCTTCGGAAACCTGCGGTTTCCGTACCAGCGCCACAGATGGTCAGCCGGTAAGTGCCGGGCAAGGCAGCAAAAATTGCCAAAGCGCGCGGCAGGTTCTTCTGGCGGGCCGCGCGACCCGTCATGAGCAATTGCCGCGTGGTATCATCTGGCTCTCGCCTCTTGATTTCACCGATATCCGAACAATTGGGACGCTGCGAAATCTGATGACCAAGGCAAAGGTCCTCGCCTACCGCACCACGGTACTCATGTTCCGCAGCCTTGGAAAGGAACAGCAAATGCAGCCCGGAAAGGCGGCTCAAAAACAGCTTCTCGGCCCGGATCGTCAGGGCTGAGGCCCTGTGCCCCTTTCCGAACGGCAACCCGTGAAAGGTTACCGCAATTTCCGGCCGGCCTGGCAGTACCCCACACAACGCCATCGAGCGCAGCAGGAACACGGCCATCCGTGAATGCGCCCAGACCAGAGCAGGCTGCTCCCGACCGATCAATTGTCGTAGATGACGCGCGGCGCGCAGCCATCGCAAAGGGGAAACAGAGCTTTCAAGCCCCGGCACCTCGACATGACGGGCCGGTGTGCGATCAAGCTCCTTGTAGACGCCCGCGCATTTGTCCGATGCCACGGTCAGATCGGCGATGCCGGTCAGGGCCCGGACAAGTTGCAGGATGTGGCGGGGTACTCCGCTGTGGCCGCCAGCGCCGCCGATCAACAGAATGCGCGGCCTGGGAAGAGGTGAACGATCAGACCCGGCCAAGAACCACGGCCCCCCAGAACCCGACGCAGCCCTCCCGGCTTTGCCGGTAGACGCCGGCACGCCGCATCTGGCGCAGGCGACCCCGCAATGGCGCGCGCCGCCCGTCCGAGAAAGCTTGAAGGATCTTTCGGTTCTCGGGAACCAGAAACTCCGAACACCGCTCCAGCCCGGCGAGTTGAGCCTGTATTCGTCTTGCGTATAGGCCCCGTGATACCTGAACCTTGCGTCGCACCCAATCGGTCACGCCACGCCCGGCGCCGATCACGTTGCCCTCATGTTGGCGATAAAGAACGGAAGGTTCGCAATCCATCAGACAGACCGCTCCCGCGCCGGTCAGCAATTGATAGATCCACCAGTCATGGGAATAGATACCATGGGCCAGAGGCGCCGCATCCCGCGCGATTCGAGCCGCGGCGCCATTCATGACGATTGTGTTGCCGAAGGCCACGTTTTCGACCAACGCGTTGGAAAAACCAGGCCGTCGGCGCGGTGCGCGCGAAGGCGTGAGATTGTTCGCCGTCCAATCGATCCGCCGCCCGAAGACAAAGGCCGGAACCGTCGCGGGCAGGCGGTTGAGCATGGCCACTGCGCGGCCCAGGCGTTTGGGCAGCCAGATGTCGTCCTGATCGGCCAGCGCCACATGACCCGGCAGATCCGGCAGGTCCGCCAGCATCGACAGGTAATTGGCGGCAAAGCCCGCCTCTGGCCCCTGGCGCAGGCTTACGCTGCAGGGTCCCTCGCCCAAGGCATTCGAGAACCGCTTGATCACGTCAATGCTCCGGTCCGTTGACCCATCATCGCTTGCCCAAAGTACCCAGCGTTCGCACCCACTTGCCAAAAAGCTGGCCAGTTGCGGTTCAAGGTATTTTTCACCGTTGCGCACACCCATCAGGATCAACATGAGGCTCTCTTGTTTCTGCTTGCCGTCAACCTCGCCTATGGGCCGTTAATTTTGGTCTAATCGCGCATGATCCTTCCAAGGATTTCAGAAGAAAACGGCAAATTGCAGTGTGCTTGATGGAAAACCTTGAGCGTAAACGCTTCGTTCACTGCCTCACGTCTATCAGAATGCAACGCGTTTCAGAATGGAACAGAGACATGCGATACGCCGCCCTCCCCCTTCACCTTGCCAGACGGTTTGCGCATTACACGCGGGAAGAAGGGTTGAAGAACACGCTCCGACGCTCTCTGACCTGGTGGCGGAATACCGGCCTGGGCCGACGCGGTTCGATTGCCCCGGAAGTGACCGGCGGGGTAACGGATCTGACAGGCTTCTTCCGCAGCGATAGCAGCTCCTTCTGGACCGAAAGTGCATCCAGAACGGCGTTTTCGATCCCGACCCCACCGATCCGGCGCCAACGCCCGAAGATCGCCATGATCGGCGATCTGAACCTGCCGCAATGTCGGAAATACCGGGTCGAACAATTGGCCGAGGTGTTTGCCGCTGCCGATGCCGATTACGTCTTTTCCCATTATGAGGACCTGCCGCGCTGCATGGATATTCTGCAGGACGCCACGCATCTGTTGCTTTACAGATTGCGCTCGCATCCCCATGTCACCCGCCACCTTTACGAAGCACATCGGCTGAAGCTGCCGATCCTCTATGATATTGACGATCCGCTGTTCTCGGTGCCGGCCTATGCGACCTATGGCAACATGGATGTCCTGCCGCCCGAGTTGAAAGCACATTTCATCGACGAAGCGCCACATTATGCCGAGGTGATGAACATGGCCGATGTCGTCTCTGTCTCGACCCCGGTGCTGCGGGATCATGCGTCGGAATTCACCTCGCGTCCGGTCTTCCTGCGCAGGAACTTCGCCGACCGCAGCACGCTGGAGGCACAGCCGCGCCCCGACGGTCCGCATGGCGAGGGCTTTCGCCTGTGCTTCGCCAGCGGCTCGCAAGGACATGAGGTCGATTTCGCAGTGATCGAAAAGGATGTGACCGAATTTCTGGCCCGAAAACCCGACCGGAAACTGGTGATCCTCGGCCACTTCGACACCCGCCGCCTGCCGGCCGAGATCCGGAACCAGGTCGAAACACATGCATTTACGGACTATGCGGGCTATCTGGCGCATCTTTCGGGCTGCGATGCGGCGATCATGCCGCTGGCCGATGACCTGTTCAATCGCTGCAAGAGCGGGGTTCGGGTGATCGATGCGGCCTCGGTCGGTGTGCCGAGCCTTGTCGGCACTGTTTCGGACATGCAGGCCCTTGTCCAAGACGGTCGGAATGGACGCGTGATCGACTCCGCAGGCGATTGGGGCGCCGCCCTGGAGGACCTTGCCAGCGACAGGCCCTTGGTGCGTGAAATGGGTCGCGAGGCGCGATCGGGGCTGGAAACGCGTTGGTCCGCAAGGGTCGAAGAACCGGTGATCGACCCTGAGATGATCCGTTGGATCGCCGCATGACAGCGCCCCACGTCCTGATCGCGAATATCTTCTTTGCGCCCTATACTTACGGAGGCGCGACCATTGTCGCCGAAGAAGTCGCGCGCGCGTTGGCACAGCGTCACGGCTGGCAGGTCTCGGTGCTGAGCGCCGTCAGCCGCATCGACCTGCCACCCTATGCGGTTCGCAAGATCCAGACCGGCGAGATCCCAAACTTCGTCATCAACCTGCCGCCATCGCGGCCCTATGCACAGATGTACTGCAACTCCCAGGTCGCAGAGGCCGCCGGACGGTTGATTCAATCCCTGGCGCCGGATCTTGTTCATGCGCATTGCATTCAGGAACTCGGCACTGGGGTAATCCGCGCCGCCCGGCAGGAAGGCCTGCCGGTGGTCGTCTCCGCGCATGATTTCTGGTGGATCTGCGAAAGGCAGTTCATGATCCGTCCTGATGGCCGCTATTGTGGACAGGATCCGGTCGATCTGAATGTCTGCCGTGGCTGCGTTCTGGACATGTCGCAAACACGCACCCGGCAATTGCAGTTGAAACAGTCCATGCAGGAGGTCGACCTGGTAACCTACCCCTCCGAATTTGCCCGCGATCTGTGTCATCGATCCGGCCTATTGCCGCAACGGGAAGCGGTCTGGCAAAACGGGGTCCGTCATCCGGGTCCGGGGTTCTTTCGGAACCAGGCACGGCGGCGACGGACCCATCCGACCCCGGTTTTCGGCTATTGCGGCGGGCCTTCGGATATCAAGGGCTGGCCATTGATCCGCAAGGCGTTCGAGGGTCTCGAACGTTCCGATTTCAAGGTCCTTCTGGCCGACGGCAGCATGGACGGAAGCTGGTGGAAAGACAGTGAATTCGCAGCTCTGCCGGGAACCTGGAAGGTGCATCCGCGCTACAGTCAGGACGAAATGGATGGCTTTTGGCAAAACATTGATGTGCTGTTGTTTCCCTCGCAATGGAAGGAAACCTTCGGACTGACCATCCGCGAGGCCCTGTGTCGAGGAATCCGTGTGATTCAAACCAATAGCGGCGGGACTGTCGAACATACGGGGCCGGACCGGGATCGCGTCTTCCCCATTGGTGCCCGGCCGGAGGCCTTGCGGGCTGAGATCCTGCATGCGCTGGCCCGTCTGGATCCTTGGCCCGACCCGGTTGCCGTCCCGGATTTCGACAGCCAGGCCGATCACTTCGCTGAATTGGTGCAACCTTTGCTGCACAAGACCATGGGCATGCCGACTGTCCGTCCGGTTCAACTGGCCAGGTCCCACGATCCCTCCGGCTCTGCGGCAAGAACCGCGTGACGGGGTTTGCACCCTCTCGACCAAGGGCGTGACACCGACCGGGGTATCGGAGGTGCCTGTTGGAAAGGGCGTCGGACTGCTGAGAGGTCTGCGGGGATAGCGCCTAGAGGCATTTGTCTTATGCGGCGTTGCCACCCGAGAAGCTACGCTCCGTCAGTCAAGATGGCGTCCTGCGATCGTGATCCGGTGGCGGTCCCAGCCCCCGAAAGCGCACCACCTGAGGCTCCGATGCAGGAAGGCCGAGACAGATCGTCAGGCCCCGGCCTTGGTGCAAGCTTGGATATCGCCCGACAGGCGACCACGATCCAGACTGCGGAGACCCTATGGACCTCAACACCCATGCAGGCCATGGCCGACCCTTGGTTGGAGTCAGGCCGCCTGCCCCTCTCGACGCAGATCTGCCCGCCAGCTTTCCGGAACCGTGATGCCTTCGGCCTCGACCTCAGTGATGATCCGCTCGATGTCTCCGGCGACCAGGTCGGGGAAATACTCCGGCATCGGGATCACGGCGGATTGGTTCACCTTCCGGGAAATCAGCTCTTCGGGATAGGCGTGATGGTCCAATCCCAGAAAATCCTCGATCCGGGCCAGCGTCGCACGGGGATCACTGCGCATGTCCTCATAGAACAGCGGCATCAGCGCGCCTTCAGGCAACGCTTGCTTCATTCGCCGCAGGATCAGGCCATATTCAGCATTTTCCCACATGAAGGGCTTGCGCATGAAGGCTTTCAGGTCGTCCGGCGACCATCGTTCCAGCAGATCAAGCTTGTCTGTCACCTGAAGGTGGAATTTCACATGGCTCCACAGCCGCTTTACCGGGTGGCGCATGGTGTAGATCACCCGAAGCTGGGTGCAATTGCCGAGGATATGCTCCCATGCCTCGGACGGAAGATGAGCATAGAGGTTCGAGAAATCGCAATTGTACAGCTCACCCCGCGGTCGGGTGAACAGGTTGCGATACCAAAGATCATCTACAGGCCGGGACAGGTAGTTCGCCACCCAATGCAGGTTGTGGCGGATCCGGTCCGGATTGGTCTTTTCCGGATCATAGCGCTGCAGGTAACGATCCTGCGCATTGGCAAGGCGGCGGGCATCGCAAAGCTGTCGGTCGTTCACATAGACATGGTAGAAATAGTGAATTTCCTTCTCGAGCGAGAAGTGCAGCTGCGGATGCTGCGCCAGCACCGAGTAGAGCCAGGTCGTTCCGGCCTTCATGGCCCCCGCGCTAAGGAAAAGATGGCCGAAAAGGCCGGGATGTCTGTTCGTTTCAATCATTCTGACCACCAGTTCCGACGTTCTGTCTGTCGTCGGTTTACGCAAAAACCCTCAACCATTGGTTACCATCTGGGGTTTCCGGCCCAGGCTCCGGAGCGAAAGAGTTGGCGTCAAATTTCCTAAAGCTCTTCCTAGAATGCCCCCCTGAAATGGCCCGGCCTTCTGCGGCCATTTACCCCGAATTGCTATCCCCCTTGCCAGCATCCGTTCATGGAGGATCGAAATGCCAACAGGGAGCAATCCACTTTCATCAAGCCAGTGGCACCTTCGCATGATCGGGGACCTGGATGCGATCTGGGCGGATTACACGGGCAATTCCGTCCTTGTCGGCATCTACGACGACGGTGTCGCGCAGCACGAGGATCTGATCACCAACTACAATTACAGCGCACGGGTCACCCTGATCGGATCCGATCCGCTGAACGACGACTACGCTCACGGCACAGCCGTGGCGGGGATCGTGGCAGCGGCGGACAACGACACAGGCGGTATCGGCATCGCCTTCGACGCCCAGATCACCGGGGTCAATTACCTGACAGAAGCCTTCGATCTGTCCTATGCCAACTACCTGAGCCTGATCGAGGATACGGCACGCTTCGACGTGGTCAATTTTTCCTGGGCCTCGCTGCCATATTTCAATGATTTCAACAATATAGGAGACCAAAACAGCCAAGCCTATGCCGAGGTGTCGCGCATGCAGATCGCGCTGGACACCGGGCGGGACGGACTGGGCACCATCTTCGTCAAATCTGCCGGCAATTATGCCAATGACCCGGGCTGGCTGGAGTTTGGTATCGAGGGCAACGCCAATGCCGAAGGGCTGAACGCCGCCCACGGGATCATCGTGACCGCGGCGACGGACCGAGATGGCAACGTGGAATCCTATTCCAACTGGGGCCAGAGCATCCTTGTTGCGGCCCCCGCAGCAACCGTGACCACCGATATCGAAGGCAGCGGCGGGCTTTCGACCGGAAATTACGCCGAAACCTTTGGCGGCACCTCCGCGGCGGCGCCTGTCGTGTCAGGCGTGGTCGCCCTGATGCTGGAGGCCAATCCCGACCTGCACTGGACCGATGTGCGCAACATCCTTGCGCTTTCGGCAAGCCAGACCGGGTCGGATTTCGGCAGCGAGGCGAGCGGTTACGAAATCGATTCATGGTTCGCCAATGCCGCGCAAACCTGGAACGGTGGCGGCCTGACGTTCAACGAAAGCTACGGTTATGGTCAGGTCGATGCCTTCATGGCGGTCCGCATGGCAGAGGTCTGGACCGAAATGGCGCCCGACGCGGCCGACCGGCAGGCCAGCTACATCGCGACGGCCGATATCGATGATCCGGTCACGATCCTGGATGACGACCGGACGGTCATCAGCATGGAGGTTCGGGGCGCAAAGATCGAGATCGAGCACCTGAACGTCACGATTTCCTACAAGCACAGCTGGGTCTCGGACCTGGAGCTTAGCCTGTTCACCCCGGCGGGTACCGAAATTCCACTACTGCGCAACGAAGGCTATGGCAGCTACAACGACTCCTGGACCTTTGGCGTCTCTTCCCTGATGGGCACTTCGGCCGATGGCACCTGGGAACTGGTCATCGAAGATTCCGTCGAACGTGATTCCGGGGTCGTCTACGATCTGGAACTGGAATTCCACGGCAGCCGTCAGGACAAGAACGACATCTACACCTTCACCTCGGATTTCCAGGAATTGCTGGCCGTGGAATACGAGCGTGGGCAGATCAGCGACGACAATGACGGCAATGACTGGATCAACGTGGCCGCGCTGACCGCGAATGTCAGCCTCAGCCTCAGCAATTACTCGGGCGAAATGCGCGTGGACGGTACCCGCTGGGTTTCGATCAGTGGTAAGATGGAAAATTTCGCGGGCGGGGACGGCAACGACATCGCCTCGGGCAACGACGCGGCCAATACCTTTATCGGCGGCAGGGGGAATGATTGGTTCGTCGGCAAGGCCGGCCACGACAGCCTCGTCGGCGGCGAGGGCAATGACCAGCTGGAGGGCAACGAGGGACAGGATTCCCTGTCCGGTGGCCATGGCACCGACACGCTGCGCGGCGGCGAGGGCGAGGACCGTCTGCGCGGCGATGGCGACAACGACTGGCTCTATGGCGAAGAGGCCGAGGATGTCATCAACGGAGGCACCTGGCATGACCGGATCTATGGCGGTCAGGGCGAGGACAGCCTGTTCGGGGACGCCGGCTTTGACCGGCTCGAAGGCGGGTCGGGCGATGATCATCTGGACGGCGGGCATCAGGCAGACAATCTGTACGGCGGCGTTGGGAACGATGTCCTTTACGGCAATTTCGGTCTCGACCGGCTGTTTTCGGGCAGCGGGGATGATATCGCCTATGGCGGCGACCAGCAGGACGGCATGTTCGGCGACTATGGCAACGATCACCTGTTCGGCGGCGCCGGGGGTGACAATTTCTTTGCGTCCTACGGCAATGACACCATCGAAGGGGGCTCTGGCGATGACACGATCAACGCCGGTGCCGGGTTCGACAGGATCGACGGCGGCGAGGGCAACGATATCCTGCGGGGCAATTTCAACGCCGATCTCTTTTCCTTCCGGAGCAATTTCGGTCAGGACACGATCACCGATTTCGATGCGTTCAACAGGTGGGAACGGATCGATCTGCGCGAGGTGACCGAGATAGCATCCTTCGACGATCTGGTCGCATCTCACCTGTCCCAGATCGGTTCGGACAGCATGATCACCGATGGCCAGGGCAATTCGATCCGGCTGAAGAACGTCTCGGTAGCCGACCTGGATGAGGGGGATTTCCTGTTCTGACCCTGGCCTATTCAGTCACCGTGTTCCGGCATGCGGGATACTGGCCTCTGACGGAAGCAATTTGCGCACCCGACACCCATGACGCTTTAAATAAATGTATTTTTCAGCTATCGGTTGTCGGATGTATCCCAGACCACTGAACGGCGATTTCATGCCATCAAACTGCGACGACGCCCTGCATATCACCCTTTTCGGCCCCGATCGGAGGCGTGCCGCAGCATGCCGGACGCAGGCGAAGGGCCGCCCCGAGGGAACGGTTCGCACGGCGGCTGGGCCATGCCGGTAACCGGGACGCCATTGCCGATAGATCACGGCGCAGGGCCGGTCTGATGTCCTCTGCCCGCCCCCCGGATACCTTCGCCCCGCAGCCGGATGCCCCCGAGGATCAGGCGAATTTCCGGTTGATCGCCTGCAACCCGATCACCGGACAGCAGGATTTCGAAACCCGGTTCTCGATCTTCGACGCTCATGGATTGCCGGTCCATCAGGGCGGCGGCCCCGAGGTCGCCCTGACCCTGCCCAGCGGAGCCTACCGGCTTCGGGTCGACCGCCTGGGCACCCACCGCGAAGACCACCTGGTGCATGAGGCCGAGACCCTTCTGCGGGTCGATATTCCGCTGCGGGATTCGGCCATGCCCCTGCTGGATGCCCAGCACAGCGCCGATTACCTGCCCCACGCCAGCCGTCATTTCAGCCGCAACAACACCTGCGATCCACTTGGCGCGGCAACGACCTGGCCCCGGCTGATGGTCTTTCTGCGTGGCACAGCTGGCGGGATGGCCCCGGTCGAACCGTTGGCCGGCCGGCTGGCCCTGTTCGATACCGAAGGTCGTCAGGTCACCGATTTCACCGAAGACCTGATGGCCGGGAACAGCCATCAAGGCTGGGCCGTATGGTCCGCTCAGCTTCATCCCGGCGAATACATCCTGACCGAGCTTAGCCCGCAGGGCCTGATCCTGTTGCCGCTGGCACTGTACGGCGACTGGGACATGCAGATATTCCTGCCCCACGACGGGCGGCCGCAACTGTCCCGCGCCGGGCTGACCCCTGCCCTGCGCGGCATCGGCTTCGAACCCGAGAACGAGCTGACCCAGATCGTCGACGCCACCCTGACCGGGCTTGCCGAACGGCGCGATCTGCTGCCGATGGAACTGCGCCCCCGTCTGCTTGGCGGCGCGGCCGAAGATCCGTTCCTTGCTCTTGCCGGTGCCCATACGCATTTCCTGACAACCCGCGATGGCAGCGGGCTGAACGATGCGGCGCTGAAACAGCTTTGGGCCCTGATGCCCCGGTCCACCGATGTGCTGATGCTGACGCTGGCGGCGCTGGAACGGGCGCTCGGGGGCACGTTGCCCCACAGCCTCAGCGCCCTTGTCCGCGCCGTACGGGATCGCTTTGGTCAGTCGATTGCGCCGCTTCTGCCGGTCAGCTTTCCGCCCATGCTGCGCCCCGGCCTGGCCCTGCTGGCCCGCTACAGCCAGACCCTGCCCGATCTGATCACCGCCGGTTCCTGGGCCGAGGCCGCCGCCAACAGCGCCTATGCCTCGGGCATCTGGTCAAGCTGGTCGCAACCAGGCGAGACATTGCTGATCCCACGCGACAGCGGCGCGGTCAGCAGCCGGCTGAGCGACGCGTTGCAGGTCATGCGCGCCATTCCGGCCAGGGACGAATTCGGAACGCAATTCCACCTGCCGATCAGGGAATCGGCCGGCCGCCCGGAAGAAGAAAGTTTTCTGGTCCAGCACCTGCAATCCTATGGCCAGCCCGCAATGCCCGATGGCACGCCCCGCCTGCTGCCCGAGACCCGCGTGCCCGACTGGCTGCAGCGGCTCACCGGCGAGGAGCAGCTTCGCCTTGGCAAGGCATTCGATCCGGTGGCCGTAGCCCGCGTGACCGGGATGCCCCTGACCACGGTCCTGCGCGCCCAGAAGATCGGGCCCGCATCCTAGAGCCCCCTCCCCGGGGCCCGGTGCCGAACCTCAGGAAAATGCCAACCCTCAGGAAAACACGCCCGCGCCCGTGAACAGGACCGCCACGCCGCGCGTCCGCCCGTCGTCTTCGATCCGGTCAAAGGGATGGGCCCGCACTTCCAGGTCATGGCCACCGTAGGTGCCGGACCGCACGACGGGCTCGCCGGTTTCGATCACCTGCCGGGCCATCCCGGCGAGATCGGCAAAATCAAGCCGCGGCGACACCACGTCCAGGCTTCGCTGCACATCATGCGCTTCCATCTGGAACACCCGCCCGATCAACTGCGAGAACCGGCGGATCCGCAACTGGGAATCCAGCACGATCACCCCGGTCTTCAACAACCGCAGGACCACCTCTGTGTCACGGTTCAGCTCCGACAGCATCTCGATCTGACGCTCGTGTTCGGAACTGACGGAAACAAGCTCCTCGTTTACCGCATGCAGTTCCTCGTTCGAGCTTTGCAACTCCTCGTTGGAGGCTTGCAGTTCTTCGTTGGAGGCCTGCAATTCCTCGTTGGAGGCCTGCAGTTCCTCGCCGCTGGCTTCCAGCCGTTCGGTGACATTCTGCAGGGTCTCTTCCGTCAGCCGCAGGTCGCGTTCCAACTCCTGGATACGGCGAGACAGAAAGATGTGATCCTCGCGCGTCGGACCGCCCGCCGTGTTGCCCGGCGGGGGGGCGCTGTCCTGTGGCGCGGCGGGTTCCGTTTCCCCAAGATCTTCGCGTTTCAGCCCGATCAGCAAGAAACGCGGCCGGGGCGACATATCGAGCGGTTCGATGGTGACCGCCAACTGGTGTTTTTCACCGCTCGGCAGTTCCAGCATGACGCTTCGCACATAGGCTTCCCGCAACCCATGACGAAACCGTTCCATCGCGACGTTGATCGGGAAATGCAGATCCGGGTGCACAATATCCTCGACCGTCCATTCGGCGAGGTTGTTCATCGTGTCGACATAGGTGCCTGCCTGGCCGAACCAGGCCAGAACCGCCCCATCGGCAGCCAGCAGGATCGACGAGGGCGCATAGCGTTTCAGCAGGGCATCATAGCTGCTGACCAACGTGTCGCGGTCCCGCACCGTGGCGGCGATGGCCGGTTGTCGGCTCATCCCGGGCTTGCGTTGCAGCCGCGAACTCAGGTTCGGCACCAGTTCGCTGCGCGAGGTCAGGTTGACGCTGTTGGCCAACACCGACCGGTCCAGCACCCGCCGGTCCGATGTATTGCGGAACAGACGCCAGCGTCCGTTGATCACCTCGAATTCATCGGCGTAGCGACCCAGGCTTTCGGAAGGACCAAGCAGCAGGAACCCCGCCTTGCGCAGCCCGAAAAGGAACATCGAGATCACCCGAAGCTGGGCCTCTTCGTTCAGATAAATCAGCAGGTTGCGGCAGGAAATCAAGTCAAGCTGCATGAAGGGCGGGTCGCTGAGCAGATCATGGACCGAAAAGACGATCTTCTGGCGCAGCACCGGATCGACGACATATCGATCGCGGTGACGGGTGAAATAGCGGTCCCGGATATCCTGCGAGACCCCTTCCAACGCCGATTCCGGGAAGATCCCCGAGGATGCCATATCCAGCGAGCCCCGGTGCACATCCGTTGCGATGATGCGAAAGCGTCGCTCGACACCGGCGGCGGCCAGGGCCTCGCTCAGTTCGATGGCGATCGTATAGGCCTCTTCGCCGCTGGCGCAGGCCGGCACCCAGATCCGCAACGAGCTTTCCTCGGTGGAATTCGCCACCATCTCCTCCAGGGCCTTCTTGCGCAGCACAGTGATGGCGTCCGGGTCGCGATAGAACTGCGTCACTCCGATCAGCAGATCCTGATACAATTCATCCAGCGCCGAGGCATTGTCCTGCACGAACTCCAGGTAGCTGGAGAGCGTGGCAATACCGCGAAGCTTCTGACGGCGTTCGATACGGCGCAGCACGTTGGCGGCCTTGTAGGCCGAGAAATCCACATGATGCTGTCGTTCCAGAAGCCCCAGGATCGCGCTTTCGGCACGGGAATCCTCGGCTTCCTGACGAGCATCCGTGTACACGCCCGAGTCGATATGCAGGCGGATCGCCTGGGGCATTTCCGCTGCGCCCAGCACCCGGTCCACCACGCCCGCGGTCAACGCCGCGCGGGGCATCGACGAAAACCCGGCCTCTTGCGGGGATTGGACCAGCACCGTGCCGCCCAGCTTGTGGAATTCCTGCGCGCCGCGCGATCCGTCAGAGCCCGAGCCCGACAGGATCACCGCAAAGGTCCGGTCCACGCCGCGTGACGCCAGCGTGCGGAACAACCCGTCGATGGGAAGATGCGGCAAGGGACGATCATCGACATTGCTGCGCACCCGGAACACGTCGCCATCCAGTTCCGCGTTCGTATTGGGCTGGTTCAGGTAGACCGTATTCGCGCGCAAGCGCGAGCCGTCTTCGATATGGCGGATTTCCAGCCGGGTCTGGCGGGCCAGCAATTCATGCATCATCGACCGGTAGTCCGGCGACAGGTGCTGAATGACCACGAAACACCATCCGGCGTCCGCCGGGGCGGCCTTGAAAAAATCTTCCAGCGGTTCCAGACCGCCGGCCGAAGCACCGATAGCAACCAGGGTAAGGCGCGTATCCTGGCTTTCGCCATCTGTTTCGCTGTTGTCCATACCGTCCCTGCCTTGCATACGGGAAATAGGTGTTGAAGCTACCATAGTAGTGGCGCAACCATAACCAGAAAGCCGATCGGGGGAAAAGTGGCGCGTATTCTTATCGCAGATGACGATCCGGGCTATGTTGCGGCCTTCTGCGAAGGGATGCAGGCCCTTGGCCATGACGCGCATGGTGTGGCGTCGGGGGTCGAAGCGCTGGCCCTGCTCGCGTCGGAAAAGTTCGACATCGTCTTCCTGGATGTGTTCATGAAAGGCGGCGGCGCGGTTGTGCTGCTGCATGACATCCGCAAGTCCGATGCCCATATCCCGGTGGTGGTCATCACCGGAAAGTCTGAATTCGCCGGTTCGCCGCTGTTCGAAAACGGGCTGCGACTGGCACAGGCAAAGATGCGAAAGACGGCCAGCCTGGCTGAATTGGGGCAATTGGTCACGAAGCTGACCACATGACCCGCGAACCCCTGCAGCAAAGCGGCCAGATCGGCCGCAGGTTCCCGGTAATAGCCTTGCCATTGGCGGTGGTGCTGACCTGTCTGGTGGTGCTTCTACCCGGCTGGCTGGGCGGGAACGACCTGCTGACACGCCTGCATCCGGATTTCCCGCGCATCACGCCCGGCGCGGCGATCTCGCTGATGATGGTCGCGCTGGCGCAGGTTTTGGCCCTGCGCAGCGAGGCGCAACTGTCCGACAGGGCCGCGCGGCTGTTGCGACAGGCCGGCACGATCCTGGCTGCGCTGCCGGGGTGCTACGCCGCGC
This sequence comes from Pseudooceanicola algae, assembly GCF_003590145.2. Classification (NCBI taxonomy): domain Bacteria; kingdom Pseudomonadati; phylum Pseudomonadota; class Alphaproteobacteria; order Rhodobacterales; family Paracoccaceae; genus Pseudooceanicola; species Pseudooceanicola algae. The sequence continues at coordinate 2,617,703 of NZ_CP060436.1, forward strand.
TTCGCCTCGGCTTCTGGCTCGGGGTTGGCACACCGGTCTTTCTGGGCGAGGTCGATTTGCACGATACGACGCCCCCCGACACCATGGCCCTGTCGACGACGCTCTGCCTGTTGCTGGTGGCAGGCTGCGCGGCATTGCGCTGCATGCCCGGCGGCTGGTCCGACCGGGTCCTGCGCCGGCGTAGCCGCGCAGCGGCGACCCTTGGCCTTCTGATCTGCCTCATCGGGCTGAGCAATGTCCTGCTGGGCGGCAATGGTTTCGGGACCGGTGTGCTGTTCGCCACAATGGGTCCGGCAAACGGCCTCTGCCTGGTCGCGCTGCTGACCGCACATATGCATTTCAAACCCCTGGAAGGCTGGACGGCGCTGATCCTGGCGCGCAGTTCTGACAGCCGGCGGGCCCGCCGGCTGGTCGCGGCGGCCATCGCGCTGCCGGTCATGCTGGGGTTGTACCTGAGGTCGCACCCGGTGGTCAGCCCGAATGGATCGGAATTCCTGCTCGGGTTGATGACCGTGCTGCTGGCCGCACTGGGCGTGACGGTCGCCCTGCTCATCGCTTCGGCGCGCAACCGGTCCGCGCAACGGGCCGGAGCGCAGGAACGTGGCATCCGCGACATGCTGGATGCGCTGGACGCAGCCGTCTTTGCCTTCGATCCGTCGGGACGCTTGTTGCGTGTCAATGCCGCGGCCCGCAATCTGACCGCCCATGTGGACACGCCTCAGGCCTGGCTCGATCAGGCCGCCTTCTACCACCTGGAGCTGCGCGATGACCCCCTACCTGCCGAAGACCGCCCTTTCGCCCGCCTGATCCGCGGCGACAACGCCGGGGAAATGACCCTCGGCTATCTCGATCCGCTGCAGGACGAACGCATCCTGCATTTTACCTCCCGGCGGGCCGGGTCCCCGGCTCAGTGGGTCCTGAGCGTCGTGGATGAAACCGATCGCTGGAAACTGCAGTCGCAGACAGACCGGACAGAACGTCTGGATGCCATCACTCAGATGTCCGGCGGAATCGCGCATGAGATGGCCAATATCCTCGGCGTCGTGCGCCTGTCAGCCGATACCGGGCTGATCGCGGCACAGGACACACCGCTTGTCCGGTATTTCGACGCGATCCAGACGGCCTGTGACCGGGGCGCCGAACTGACCCAGCGAATTCTGGAACTGTCCGGCAAGCCCGGCGGCGGCGGGCAGGCCTTTGACGTGGCCCGCGTCGTCCGCGAGGCCGCCGCCTTTGTCCGGCGCACGACCCACAGCAGCATCAGCATGCAGGTCACCACGCCAGACGCCCCCCTGACCGCCGATTGCGACCCGCGAGAGCTTGAGAACGTGGTGATCAGCCTGCTGGTCAATGCCCAGAACGCCTTGGCCGATACCAAGCGGCGCGAAGGGCATATCCTGCTGTCGGTGGTCGCGCGGGACAACGAAATCGTGGTGACGGTCGATGACGATGGCCCCGGCATGACGCCCGAAGTCCTCGCCCGCGCCGAAGAGCCGTTCTTTACCACCCGCCAGAAGCAGGGCGGCACCGGGCTGGGCCTGACGATGGTGACCAATTTCGCCCGGCGCAACCACGGGCATTTCAAGCTGACCTCCTCACCGGGACAGGGCACGACCGCCCGTATCAGCTTTGCCGCCAGCAGCACCGAAACCATCGAAGATCCGGCAGACCCCCTGCCCGAAGCAGAGGTTGCCCAGGCCCCCAAGGCAGGCGCTCTCGCGGGGCTGAAGCTGCTGTTGATCGAGGACGATCCGCTGTTCGGGGAAATCCTGGCGGAATCCCTGCGGCACCTGGGGGCCGATCTTGCCCATGTCACCGATGGACGGGCCGCGGCCAGCCGGTTGATGGATGGCACCCATCTGGATGCGCTGATCACCGACATCGTGCTGCCGGGCGGGGTCAACGGCTTTGACCTGGCGCGGATGGGGCGTCGGAGTCAGCCCGATCTGCCAGTCATCTACATCAGCGGCTATGCCGGCAGCCATCCCGATGATGCCGACCACCCCCCCGGCATCCATTTGCGCAAACCGATGAAGGTCGACGAACTGACCCGCAGCATCCTGCGCCTGTGCCGCCGACCGGGCTGACCTTGCACCCTGCAACGCCGGCGGCAAGGCGCGCCACGCCACGGATCATTCGCTTGCCAGCGCGCGCGGCGAAGATCCGACAGGCGCCAGCGGCCGCCCGAAATTGTACCCCTGACCCATGTCGCATCCCATTTCCAGAAGCAGGCGGGCCTGGTCTTCGGTCTCGATCCCTTCGGCGATCACCCGAAAGCCGAGGTCCTTGGCCAATTGCACGATTGACCCCACAATCGCCCGGTCCCGGTAATCCGAACAGAGATCCTTGACGAAGGACTTGTCGATTTTCACGATATCGACCGGCCAGTTCTTCAGATGGCGCAGGCCGGAATAGCCGGTGCCGAAATCGTCCAGCGCGATCTTCGCGCCCCGGCGGCGCAGTTCCTCGAGCGTGCGAAACACCTGACCGGTGGATTCCCCCATGACGACAGTTTCCTGCACCTCGATGATGATGGACCCCCAATCGACGCCGGAATCACTCAGGGCCGATTGGAAATCGAAGACGAATTCGCGGTCCATCAGATCGAAATAGGTCAGGTTCAGGGACAGCTTGACCGGGCTTTCCATGCTGGCGACGACATCGACGTACTGCTTCAGAGAGGCCTGGATGATGTGGCGTGTCAGCTGTGTCGCCAGCCCGTGATCGGTGAAGATGGATGGAAAACTTGCCGGCGACAGCAGTCCGTGACGTGGGCTTTCCCAGCGGCAGAGGACCTCGTAGGCGGTCACCTGCCGCGAGGCGAGGTCCACCAACGGCTGAAAATAGGGCACGACCTCTCCGGCATGGCAGGCCGCCTGGAATGTCTTGGCAAGCTGGGCGTGATCGAACCGTTCGGCCACGTCCTGACTGTAGACCGTCGCGGTGCCGCGCCCAGACTCCTTGGAGGCATAGAGCGCCAGATCCGCGCTGTGATAGAGTTTCTCGTAAGCCTTCCCGTGATCCGGCGTGAAGGAGGCCCCGATGCTGACCCGCCCCAGATCCGGCTTGTTCAAAAAGGCCGAAGCTCGCAGAATCGTCATCCGACAGGTGGTCATCAGCGCGCGCAGGTAATTCCCGCTTCGTTTCGGCAGATCGGTGAACATCGCAAATTCATCACCGCCGACCCGGCCCACGATGGCCCGCGCCGGAGAGGCATCCATGATCGCCTGGGACACGGTCTTCAGGTAATTGTCCCCGAACTGGTGGCCATACATGTCGTTGACGGTCTTGAAGTGATCGACGTCGATCAGGATGAAGGCCCCCGGTTCGACGGAACTGTCCAGCCGTTCGCGCACCTTGCCCTCGAATGTTGCGATATTTTCCAGCCCGGTCAGCGGGTCCAGTTCGGAAACCCGTTGCAGGCGCAGGGCACGGGACCGGCTGGCCGCCAGATCACGCTCAAGGTCGATCCGGTCCCACCAGGCACCGATCATGAATTCAAGGGTTTCGGCGAGTTTCCCGAGCACGGCAATGGTTTCGGGCGACGTCGCCTCCGTCGGACCGGCCTCTGTCGCCTCGCCCGGCGCGGGGCCCGCCGCCGAAAAGCCCAGCCCAAGGACCCCGGCACAATCGCCGTTGCGCAGGAACAGCGCCCAGGTCAGCCCGTGCTGGTGCCCGGCCTGGCCCAGGTTGCCCGTGACCGCCATGGCGGCCGGCCTTTCGCCGGGCTCGTCGGAATGCAGACGCGTCCGGGACCTGCCGAGCAGCACAAGCCGATCCCAGGTCCTTTCCCGCAGGCTGCGCGCCTCTGCCTCCGGGCCGTGGGTAAAAAGCACCGGGCTGAAGGCATCGCCGCCCACCTCCGGCGCCGCAGGCGGCAAAAGCCCGGCCGAAGGCGCGGGCAGCTCCGCGCCCCTGATCAGCGCCGGGTTCAGCAGCAGTACCACGGACCGCGCCCCGGTCGTGGATTGTGCCAGTTGCGCAACCGCGCACAGCTTTTGTGTCAGATCCTCCAGCGCGTTGTCGCCGGGCTCCGCAGCGCGCGCTGGCCCGCCATCGCCCGTCACCGGACCGAATTCCGCCGGGCTCATCCTGGGGTCTCCGGGCCGCGACCGGTCGGCGCGCCAGGACACGGGCCGGGACCGGTCATCTGGTTTGCCGGCACTGAGACCTCTTCGTTCATTCCCACTCCCGCGCAATGGATCCTGCACCGCCTGTCCTTGCAATTGCACCGGCGCGCCCCGAAGGCTCGGCACGATATGGATTCGTTCGCCCCCTGCTGGACGAATGTCAGGGGGATACCTTAACGAGTTGTTAAGAAATCCGGGACGGACACAGGCAAGTCATTCGGCAAGAAAACCACGACAAGGGCTGCCCTGTACAGGGACTTGCGCCCAATGTTGGCCCCAAACGGGCAACGAAGCCCTGCGCCCGTGCGACGGGCACCTAGGGTGTGCCGTCGGGCAAACCCGCCTCCGTGGTGATCGGTCGCCAGCCCGCGACACCGGCGCGCATCGCCGAGAGGACAGCCGCCCCGGCGGCTTCGCCGATGGCCGTGTGCAGACCGGCAAAACGCCCAGCCCCTGCAGGTGCGGCCACGGCGATGCAATCGGTCCCGGTCCCGGTGGCCAGCCCCGTGGACAGGTGCAAACCGGCTTCGGTGATCGCAAGCGTCCGGGCCTCGGCCACCAGCGACAGCAGTTCGATCAGGGCTTCGGGGCGCAAACCACAATTCAGGCGCAGCGCGATGTTTACTGTTCCCCAGCCCGTTCGGAGCGCGGGCCCGGACGGGGGTACCCCGAGGCGGCGGCCGATGCTTTCGGCATTGGACAGCCCCACCGTGGCAACCGCGTCGGCCCGGATGCCGTCAACCTCGACCATAGCATGTTCGGCGGCAGCCAGATCCCGGCTGGTCAGGAAACAGACCGCGTCTTCGGCCCGCCGGTTGCGCAATTCACCGTCGAGCCAGGCGAGGGCGTCACGCTCGGGGCCGAGGTCGGCATTGCGCACCTCGCGCCACAGGATGCGGGCCGCGCTGACCAACCCGGGCCGGTGCGGCGCCCAGCTGAGCACCTGCATTGGCGCGCCAAGGTCGAAATCCAGCCAGGGGCCGCGCTGCGTCAGGGTCATTTCAGCACGCGCAGCGCCTGAAAGACCGGGCCGTCGGGGGTCTGTTCGTGAAAGGCCGAGATCTGGAAGGCGCGGGCCAGCAGGTCCGGCGTCAGCACCTCGGCCGGGGGACCATCGGCCAGGATCGTCGCCTCGGCCAGCAGGATCAGCCGGTCGCAATGGCGCGCGGCCAGACCGAGGTCGTGCAAGGAGACAAGCACGCCATGGCCATCACGGGCGAGATCGGAAAAGACCTCCATCACCGCGATCTGATGCGCCGGGTCGAGACCGGCAATCGGTTCATCCGCCAGCAACAGCGGGGATTCCTGAGCCAGGGCACGGGCGATCAGGGCGCGGGCCTGTTCGCCGCCCGACAGCCGGGTCGCGTCGCGGTCACGCAGCGGCCCCAGCGCCATGCGTTCCAGCGCGGATTCCACCGCCTTGCGATCCACGGCGCCGATGCCGTCCCCGCCATGGGGCAGGCGGCCAAGCGCCACAAGATCCGCCACGCTGACCGGCCAGGCGATTTCGCGTTGCTGGGGCAGCCAGGCGGCCGCGCGGGCGCGGGCCAGAGGCGCCATGCGCGCAAGAGAGCTTTCGCCCAGGGCCGGCAACAGGCCCAGGGCCGCGCGCATCAGGGTCGTCTTGCCCGCGCCGTTCGGCCCGATCAGGCCGACCATCTCGCCCGGACGGATATCCAGCGACAGCTTTGAAAAGACCGGGCGGCCGCCCAGCTCCACGCTCAGTTCCTCGATCCGCAGCAGGCTCATGCGCGTTCCTTTCGCAATTGCCAGAGCAGGCGCAGGAAGAACGGCGCGCCGATGAGGGCCGTCAGCACACCCAGCTTCAGGTCGCGGTCCGGCGCGATCACCCGCACCGAGATATCGGCCATCAGCAGCATCGCCGCCCCGCCAAGGGCCGAGACGCCCAGCAAGCGGCCCGGTCGCCCACCAATCAGAGGGCGCAACAGATGCGGGACCACCAATCCGATGAAGCCGATGACCCCGGCCACCGCCGTCGCCGCCCCGATCGCCGCCGCCGTGCCCAGCACCACCTGCCAGCGCAGCCGGGTCAGGTCGATACCCAGCCCTTCGGCAGCATCTTCGCCCAGGGTCAGCGCCTCGAGCCCGCGGGCCGAACGGGCCAGCAGAAGCCATCCGAGCAATGTGAAGGGCAGCGCCAGCCAGACATGGGTCATCGACCTGTCGGCAAGGGATCCCATCATCCAGAACACGATCTCTCCGGCGGCATAGGGATTGGGCGACAGGTTCAGCACCAGCGATGTCAGCGCCCCCGACATGGCCGAAATCGCGATTCCGGCAAGGATCAGTGTCAGTGACCCGCCGCGCGGCCCGGCCAGCGTCACCAGCAGCAGCACCGCCACCAGCGCCCCAGCCAGCGCGGTCAGCGGCAGGGCCAGCGCGAACAGACCCGCAAAGCCGGTCTGCAGGGCCAGTACTGCCCCGAAGGCGGCCGAGCCGGACACCCCGATGATCCCAGGCTCGGCCAGCGGATTGCGCAGGAACCCCTGCATCGCCGCCCCCGACAGCCCCAGCGAGGCGCCGATCATCACCGCCAGCAGCACCCGTGGCAGGCGGATTTCGCGCATCACCATGACCGCCGGGCCATCGCCACCCAGGACCAGCGCGCGCAGGCTTTCCCCCAGCCCGAGCCCCGCCGGCCCCAGGCTGAGCGAGACCAGCGCCAACAGGATCACCAGCGGCAGCAGCAGCCGCACGGGGGCCTTCACGGAAGGCTCCGGGTCATGGCAGGGCGCCGCATCATGGGACCTGCTTTCGGAATTCGGCCAGGGCCGCAACCGCCTTCAGCACATGCGGCGTGCCGCATAGCCAGTCGCGGTCGGCCACGACACGCAGCGCGCTTTGATCGCGCAGGGCGGCAACCGCCGGATGCCGCAGGATTTCTTCGGAGCGCGAGGCACCGGGGTAGGGTGAACCGGTGATCAGCGCCTCCGGACGGGCCATGACAAGGCGTTCCAGCGGCAGATGCCCGCCGCCCATGTCCCCGGCGATGTTTTCGAACCCGGCGGCCATCAGGATCTGCCCCGCAAGCGTGCGGTCGCCGGTGGTATAGCCATTGGCGTAATAGATCGCCGCCGTTGGATTCCGGGTGGTCTGCACCCGCAGGGCGTCGAGCCGGGCATCGAAATCGGCAATCAGGTCTGCCGCCGCCGCGTCGCGCCCAAGCGCTGCCCCGACCTGTGTGATGCGATCCCGGATGTCGTCCAGACTGTAGGCCGGCCGCACCTCGACCACCTCCCGGCCAAGGCGACGCAGCATGGAGACCGTGGCGCGGGAGGTATAGGAGCCGGCCAGCACAAGATCGGGCTGCAGGAGCCAGATTTCCTCGGCGCCGGCATGGTTGATCGGATAGTCCAGCGCCTGCTGCGCCATGGCGGAACTGCGCGGTTCCCGCGACAGGTCCGACACCGAAACCAGCTGCCCCGGTGCCGCCAGCAGCATGGCCAGCTGATCGGTGCAGAGGTTGATCGACACGACCCGCGCAGGTGCCTCTGCCGCCGCCGGGACGGCATGGGACGCCAGCAAAGCCGCCAGAACGACGGTCAGAGCGGCGGTGCCCCTGGACACCGCCGCCCTCAATGGCCTAGAAATTGCCGCGAATGCCGACATAGAACGCCCTGTCGCTTTGCCCATAGCCGCGCACGGTCTGGTATTCCTCGTCCAGCAGGTTGACGATGCGCAGGTAGATCTCTCTGTCCTTTGCAATATCGTAACCAAGCGTCACGTCCACAAGCGTGTAGTCCGGCAACGGCGTACCGCTGTCCAGGTGATCCGACACCCGGCGCACGACCAGCCCGCCGCGCAGTTGCGGCGTCAGGTCCGCCGCCAGCCGCAGCGCCAGTTCATTGCGCGGCACCCGGTCAAGGCGCGCGCCAGAGGCATCTTCGGCATCGGTGTAGGTATAGCTGGTATCAAGGCGCAGCGTCTCGCTCAGCCGCCAGCCCCCCGACAGTTCAACCCCCTGCATGGTGCTTTCGCCTTCCACCTGGGTATAGCCGCTGCCGACCCAGTCGATCAGGTTGGTTATCTCCATCCGGAACAGCGTCGCCTTGACGAAACCGCTTTCGCCCAGCCGTTTTTCCACGCCCAGGTCGTAGCTTTTCGAGGTTTCGGGCTGCAGGTCGCTGTTGCCGTACCAGGGATCGTAGAGTTCATAAAGCGACGGGGTGCGGAACCCGGTGCCCGCCGAAGCCCGCAGGGTCACGTCGGACCGGGGACGCCAGGCTGCCGCCAGCCGGCCAGTGGTTTCGCCGCCAAAGACCGAATGATCGTCGTGCCGGACCGAGGCCACCAGGTCGAAGGTTTCGCTCGGGGCCCATTGGCCTTCGGCGTAGGCGCCCAGCTGGTCGGTTTCGGCCACGAAGGTATCGCCGTCATAGGTTTCCCGCGTCGCATCCGCACCGAAGGCCAGGGTGAAGGCATTGCTGAGATCCATCGAGGCCGCATAGGCCAGCGACTTGCGGATGCCGAGGTTGGGGTAATAGGAGGCGCCCCAGGTATTGGTGCCCCGGCTTTCCCGGTCGATCCGGTAATACTGCGCCGAGATTTCCTGTTCCAGGATCGCCCCGTCGAACCGCAGGAAGCCGCGCAACCCGTAAGAGGTCGCCTTGGTCACCTCGTCCGGGCTGCCGTCGACCGGGCCGCTGGTGTATTCGTCGTATTCCGTCTCGGTCTTCTGCCAGAAGGCCGCGCCGCCGAAGGTCAGCGCATCGGTCAGGTCATATTCGCCGGTCAGGTTCAGCCGCGTGCCTTCATGCCCGTCGGCTTCGGTATTGCCGTCGTTCTCGTCCGCCGAGGAATAGCCGTCTGTTTCGATATGCGACAGGGACAGCGCATAGGTGCCACGCGTGCCCATGTAGCTTTGATTGAGAGACAACTGCCGGGTGTTGTAGCTGCCATATTCCAGCGCGTAGCTCTGGCTCAGGCCCGGTTCGGTGGCCCGGTTGGTGCTGATCGAGATCACGCCGGCAATCGCTTCGGAGCCATACAGCGCCGATTGCGCGCCCTTCAGCACCTCGACCCGCGAAATATCGGCGGTGGTCAGCGAGCCGAAGTTGAACGAGATCTGCGCCGCCGAGGGGTCGTTCACGTCGATCCCGTCGACATAGACGCCGAAATAGGCCCCGCCCGCGCCGCGGATGCGCAGGGTGGTGGCATTGCCGATGCCCCCGGCGGTGGTCAGGCTGAGCCCCGGCAGCGTGGCCAGGTAATCGACAAGGCGGATGTCGCCGGCTTGTTCAAGGTCGTCCTGCGAGACGATCTCGACGGTGGCGCCGCTGCGGGCGGTCTCGGTTTCGCCGCGGTTGGCGGTGACCGTGATCGGGGCCAGCGGGGTGACCTCCTGCGCGGCGGCGGGCACGGCCAGAAGGCAGGCCAGAACCGGAAGCGTGGCCGCTACAGGCCGCCGCGATGCAACAGCAAAAACCGGGATGAATCGAGGGCAGCCGGGCAGGGCTGCCGGGAAATGTCGTGTCATAGCTATCCTTCCCGCGCCCACAAACAGGCGCGACAGTCACAGGAAGCCCGGCGGGTAATCCCCGGCCGGACGGTTGGCTGTCACCACGACGGAAGGTCCGTTGCCCCTGACGCTCCCCGCGCCCGGAACGGGTGATCGGCTTCGGCAGGTCTCCTGACTTGCGGGTCGATGCTTGGCCGGGTCTTCCCACCACGCAGGGGTCTGCGGGCAGTGACATTGTCCGGCTTCGCTCTCCGCCTACAGTTGCGGGGGCAGTCGCGGAATTGGGGTTCCCCCCTTACCGCGTTCCCTATTCACCGGGCTGAGCCCGGACCGAAGCGCACCGAGGATTAGTGGAGTTCCGCACCGGAGGCAAGCCATGCGGCAGGTCGCGACGCAGGCCCCCCGCAGGTCGGGCCATTCGGCCACAGTCCCCATCGCAGTCCCGCCACCCCCCGAAACAGACCCAAACCGGCCGGGCTGCGCCGCGACGTCGCCATTCTGTTGCCCGACGTCGGCGCGACGCGGGATCGACCCCGGCCAGATGGGCTGCGGCAATTGCGCACCTGACCTTCGAGGGGGCTTTGCCTCTTCGGGGTGGGGCGGGTAGAAGGGCGCCATGATCCGCGCCCTGCCCCTTCGCCTGATCCGCATCGTCCCGGCCCCGGTCGTGACGATGATGCTCGCATTGGTGGTGGCGCTGGCGGGCTTTGCCTCGGCCCGGCAGATGGCGCCCGATCCCGCAATGCTGGTCTGGGAACAGACCGCCTATGTGCTGGGCGTCCCGGTCGATGACATCTGCGGCGACGCCGCTCATGACCACGCCAGTCACTGCCCCTTCTGTCACCTGCTGCCCGAAGCCCCCGAAGTCGGGCATATGGGCCGCGCAGGGATCTGTGCGCGCGACATGGGGCTTGCCCCGCTGGGTGACCTGACCATCGCGCCATCGGCGCGGCGCGCGCATCGGTTGGCCCGTGCACCTCCGGCGCTGGCCTGAAACCACCGAACCGTTTTCAGAACAGATGCCGCGGCCAAAGGGCCGCATCGGCGCCGGGTCAGACCCGCGCCGCACCGGAGAGACAAGATGAAACCCCAATTCACCCTTCTGCCGCTTATCGGCCTGCTTGGCATGGCCAGCGGAGCCTCGGCCCACTCCACGCTGGAACAGAAGACCGCCACGATCGGCGCCTGGACCAAGATCACCCTGCGCGTGCCCCATGGCTGCGACGGCCAGGCGACCGAGACGGTCCGCATCACCCTGCCCGAAGGCTTCTATGCCGCCAAGCCGATGCCCAAGGCCGGCTGGGATCTTGAGGTCGTGACCGGCCCCTACGCGACACCATATGACAACCACGGCACCGAGATGACCGAGGGTCTGCGCGAAGTCAGCTGGTCCGGCGGCAATCTGGAAGACGGCTGGTACGACGAATTCACCGTGGCCGGGTCCTTCGGGCCGGATCTTGCAACGGGAGATGTCCTGTATTTCCCCGCCCTGCAGGAATGCGCCGATGGCACCGCCGACTGGACCGACACCTCGGGCGCGGCCGGTGTGGCCAACCCCGCCCCCAAGCTGACGCTGATCGCCGGGGACATGGTCCAGGGACATGACCACGGCGCCATGGCGGGCGGCGATCACGCCATGGGCAACACGGTAGAGGCCGGGGACCTGACCCTGTCGGGCGGCTTTGCCCGCGCCACCCTGCCCAATGCGCCCGTCGGCGGCGGCTTCCTGACGATCGAGAACACCGGCGCCGAGGCCGACCGCCTTCTGTCGGTCGAGATGCCCCTGGCCGGGCACAGCGAGATCCACGAGATGGTCATGCAGGGCGATGTCATGCAGATGGGCCCACTGCCCGACGGGCTGGAAATCCCCGCCGGTGAAACCGTCAGCCTGAAACCCGGCAGCTTTCACCTGATGTTCATGGACCTCACCGGCCCGCTGACCGAAGGCGATACCGTCACCGCCACCCTGACCTTCGAAAAGGCCGGGACCGTTGAACTGCCGCTGGAAATCCGCAAGATCAACGCCGGGGCGGCACATTCCCACAGCGGCCATACGGAGTAACACAATGCAATTGAGCACCCGGAAAATCATCATGATCGCCTCCTGGGCCCTGGCCCTGCTGGCGGTGCTTGCCCTGCTCTGGGTCCGGGTGATCGAACCCCGGATCACCCGCGATGTCGCGGGTGAACTGGGCCACGGCGATTACACCCTGGTCGCCGCCGATGGCACCACCTTTACCGAAGACAGCCTGAAGGGAGCGCCAACGGCGATCTTCTTCGGCTTCACCCATTGCCCCGAGGTCTGCCCGACCACCCTGGGCGATATCGCCACCTGGCAGGAGGAACTGATCGGCGCGGGCGAAGAGCCCCTGCGCACGGCCTTCATCACCGTCGATCCCGAACGCGACACGCCGGAACTGATCGACGAATATGTCTCCTGGGCGCCGGGCCTGACCGGTTTCAGCGGCAGCCGCGAAGAAGTCGACAAGGCGATCCGGTCCTTCCGGATCTACGCCAGCCAGGTCCCGCTGGAGAATGGCGACTACACCATGAGCCATTCGACCTCGATCCTGCTGTTCGACAGCAATGGCGACTACTACGGCGTGATCGGCTACCAGGAGGAATACGAGCGCGTCATGGACAAGATCCACAGCCTGCGCGCCTCCTGACCGGCGACTACGCGCGCCAACTGAACCGGCCGCCAGGCCCCGGAAAACATAAAAGGCCCGCCTCCGTTGGGATGCGGGCCTTTCTGCATCCCGAGGGTGCCGCGTCACGGGGCCAAGGTCCCAGTTGACGATTTACAGCCCTGAGAGGTCTCCTTGCGTAAAGATACGTCCGATATTTGAGGGCACGGTCATGAAGAAGTAACTTGCAGCACAACTTTTCGGCACGTTCTGACTTGTCTTCAGGGGCGGCGGCAGCGCGATTTTCGCGGCCGGGACCCCGGTCTCGGGATCGGGTTCGTCGGGGTGGCGCTGGCCTGGAATTACTTCGGCGAAGACGATCCCGCGCCGCTGATGAGCGATGCGATCCTGCCTGAAACCAATGGCACCATCGGCCCGGGGCCGGGCACCTGAACGACGCAATTTCCGATACATGGGCCGGCGGCCCGGCCGATTGACTTGTTCGCCCGCCTGCCCGACCTTGGCGCAATCTTAAAGAAGGAACCGCGCCAATGGCTGAAACCGATTTCCCCCTGATCGACCTCGGGGCGTTCCTTGCCGCAGACGCCCCGACGCGTGCCCGCATCGGGGCCGAGGTCGACCGCGCCTGCCGCGAAACCGGGTTCCTGGCGGTCACCAATCACGGTGTACCCGACACCGCGATCCGGGGCATCTGGACCTGCCTTCAGGCCTTCTTCGATCAGGGCGTCGCGGAAAAGCAGGCACTGGCCCCGGCGCCGGGCGCGCCCTATGGCTATCTCGGTCCCGGCACGGAAGCGCTGGCAAAATCGCGCGGCGAGGACACGCCCCCCGACCTGAAGGAAAGCTTCAACGGCGGGCCGCTGACGATCCCACCCGGCGAAACCGACCCCGATGCGCTGGCCTTCTGCTATGCGCCCACCCCCTGGCCCGCCGCGCCAGAAGGGTTCCGCGCCGCCTGGGAAGCCTATTACTCCGAGATGGAGCAGCTCGCCGCGCGGATCATGCAGGTCTTTGCCGTGGCGCTGGACCTGCCCGAAGACCACTTTGCCGGGGTCATCGACCAGCCGATTTCGGCGCTGCGGGCCCTGAATTATCCGGGTCAGGACAGGCCGCCGCAGGCTGGCCAACTGCGCGCCGGGGCACATACCGACTACGGATCGCTGACTATCCTGCTGCCCGAACCCGGCTCACGCGGGCTCGAGATCCTGACGCCGCAACAGGTCTGGCGCCCGGTCCCGCCGGTCGAAGGGGCCTTCGTGATCAATATCGGCGACCTGATGACGCTCTGGACCGGGGGGCAATGGGTTTCGACCCTGCACCGCGTGGTGACCCCGCCGGAACAGGCCCGGCAGCGGCGTATGTCGCTGGCCTTCTTCCACCAGCCGAACTGGCACGCAGAAATCCGTCCCCTGGCCGGGGATGGCGCGGAAACGGCGGTGTCGGGCCCCTACCTGATGGGCAAGTTCGCTGCCGCGAACAGCTGACAGGCGGCCGGGACTTGAAAGCCCTTACCAGGAATTGAAGGCCAGATACTTGCCCGACATTGTCACCTGCACCCGGTCGCCCTTGGGGCTGGGCACGCGGGTGACCGACATGCCGATTGCCTCGGCAATCCCCGCCCGGGTCAGGCCCGCCGCCCGTTTGGAGGCGATGATCAGCGCGGTGACGTCTTCCTTTTCCAGCAAGGTGATCTCGGCAAGGTCCTTCATGGGTCGTCTCCCTGTTTGGTGGTCATTGCGAAGCGAGTTGGATCGCCAGGATCAGGCAAAGTATCGCCAGCACCGCAGACAGCCCCTGCCAGAAACGCAAAGGATGGCGTTCGATCAGCGGCCGGTGTGCCTGTGCGGTCCAGCCGGCGCCGGGGCGGGCGAGGTCGGCACAGAATTCAGACAGCGCATCGTAGCGGCGCAGGGGATCGGGATGCAGCGCACGGCGCAACGCCAAGTCGATCCAGTCGGGCACGCTGCTGTCGTCATCCCGCGCCGGGCGATAGCGCAGGCGGCGCTGATCGGCGCGGCTGGTGACCCGGGACGCCTGCGCGCCGTAGGGCAGCCGACCGGTCAACATTTCATAGGCGATGACGCCAAGCGCGAACTGGTCCGACCGCCAGCTGACCACATCGCCGCTCAGGTATTCGGGGGCGGTATATTGCAGTGTGCCGGGCATCTCGCCCAGAGTGCCGGGCGCGGCCTCTTCCACCCCTGCAACGGTGGCAGAGCCGAGGTCGATGATCTTCACCAGCCCCTCGCGGTCGATCATGATGTTCTCGGGGCGGATGTCCTGATGGATCATCTGGCGGCGATGCAGCGCGCGCAGCCCGGCGGCGATCTGCCCCAGCAGGTCGCGCACGACGCCAAGCGAGGGGGCCGGCGTGTCGGTCATCCACTGCCGCAGGGTCTGGCCGTCGACATATTCCGTGACCACGTAAAGCGACGAGCGCGGCGCGGTGCGCTCCGGCACCGCCAGCACATGCGGCGAGGTCACCCGGCGGGCGATCCATTCCTCCAGAACGAAACGGCGCCGGGTCTCGGCATCGGCGGCAAGCTCGCCCGCCGGGATCTTCAGGGCAAAACGGCGCCCGTCGGCATCGCTGGCAAGAAAGACATGGCTGCGGTCGCTGGCGTGGATCTGGCGCAGGACCCGGTAGCCGTCGATCTGCCCGCCGGGCTGCGGCAACGGCGGCACCGGCAGGCGCGCCTCCTCTGGCACGAGCGGCGCGTCCTCGGGCGGCAGCGCATCGACACGCAAGACCTGCACCGTTACATTGTCGGGGCTGCCATTGGCCAGCGCCCGCGCCAGCAGGTCCGCAGCCGCATCATCGGGCGGGGCGGCAAGGGCGGCGGTGATCTCGGCCTGTGTCAGGTAATCATGCACGCCGTCGCTGCTGAGCACAAAGATATCGCCGGGTTCCAGCGCGATCCGGCGATAGTCGATTTCGACATGCGCGGCACTGCCAATGGCCCGCGACAGGTAGATTTCGCCCGAAGCAAGCCGGGTCTGGTGATCTTCGGTCAGCACTTCGATCGCGCCGCCGCGCAGCAAGGTCACGCGGCTGTCCCCCACATGCAGCACATGGGCCTCGCGCCCCTTCAGGATCAGCACCGACAGGGTGCAGACCCGCCCCCGGTCGATATCGTCAAGGTCGCTGTTCTGCCCGAACAGCCAGGCATTGGTCGCCGCGATCACCCGGCAGGCAGCCACCCGCGCGGTCCAGGCGTCGGGCGTGGCGTAGTAATCGCCGAGCAGGCTCTTGACGGTGGTCTCGGCGGCCTCGGCGCTGACGGCGCTGGAACTGATGCCATCGGCCAGCGCCAGGGTGATGCCCTTCAGGTCCAGTTCGGCCCCAGTAGGGATCATCGCCCCGTGGAAGTCCTGATTTACCGCCTTGCGCCCGGCATCGGACCCCTGGCCAAGCGTCACCGCAAACCGTTGGCGAATATCAGCATCCTTGAGCATGTTGGAAACTCGTTCCTTGGTCAGATGGGGCCCCGCCGCGACGGGACCCCGTGGATCGGGCCCTATTCGGCCGGTATCTTTTCGATATCGTCATTGCGGGCGACCGCGTTGCGCTTGGGGCTTTCGCGGAAATGGGTGGCGTAGATCATGCCGCCCACGAAGGTCAGGCCCCCGACAAGGTTGCCGACCACAACCGGGATCTCGTTGTAGATGAAGTAATCCGCCCAGGTGAATTCGCCGCCCAGGATGATGCCGCTGGGGAACAGGAACATGTTGACGATGGAATGTTCGAAACCAAGGTAGAAGAAGATCAGGATCGGCATCCACATCGCCATGATCTTGCCCGAAACCGAGGTCGACATCATCGCGGCGACGACGCCCGTGGACACCATCCAGTTGCACATCACGGCGCGGATGAAGACCGTCAGCAGCCCCGCGCCACCGGCGGCGGCATAGCCAAGGGTCCGAGCCTCGCCGATCTGGCCGATCTTCTGGCCGATCGCGTCGGGTTCCTGGCTGAAGCCCATGGTAAAGATGATCGCCATGAAGACCGCCACCGTCAGCGCGCCGGCGAAATTCCCGACAAAGACCAGCCCCCAGTTGCGCAGCACGCCGCCCCAGGTACAGCCCGGCCGTTTGGCCAGCAGCGCCAGCGGCGCAAGGGTGAAGACGCCGGTCAGCAGGTCGAAGCCCAGCAGGTAGAGAATGCAGAAACCGACCGGGAACAGCAGCGCGCCGATCAGCGGATTGCCCGTGTTCACGGTGACGGTAACTGCAAAGGCCGCCGCCAGCGCCAGGATGGCACCCGCCATATAGGCCCGGATCAGCGTGTCCTTGGTCGCCATGAAGATCTTGGATTCGCCGGCATCGACCATTTTCGCCGCGAATTCCTTGGGCTGAACATAAGCCATTGGATTTCCTTTCAGAAACAGCGCCTGGGGATCAGGTGCCGGGGGGCAGTTGCAATTGAAGAACCCGCCCCTTCAGGCAGGTCGGACCGGGAGTTCAGACCGGCATCAGGAGAGCGATCGCGACGGGGTCGATGGGATCGACCCCCTGGGCGATAAGGATGTGCGTCTGGCTGGACATGAAGATCTCCGGTGGTCGCCTGGATCTGCGGACCGGGATGCGCCGGGGCCGCGGTGATTTCGGTCAGGAGCGCGCACGGGCGCACAAAGGCGGTCCTCGCAAGAGAGGAGCGGTCCTGCAGCGCCATTGCTGCCTGCCCCGTTGGGGCGTCTTGACGGAAATTACCGCGTCGTTGCGGCGGCAGGTGCAATCGTGGCACCTGTGATGTTTTCCCGGATAACGCGAGGATTTTCGACCGGGCAAGCCTTATCTTCACGAAACCGTGCGCAAGGCGATGAACCGCCCTTTCCAGGCCCGCATTCGCCCATGCTTTGTGCGTTTTCAGGGAAAAGGGTCCCTTGCGCGTCGGCCAGAAACAGATCCGGGGGAATCACCCCGCAGGGCGCGGTTGACAGCGCAAGACGGCGCGCAAAGCACGCCGAGGCGGTGCTGCCGTTTGCGGAAATCCAGCCGCACGGCAAAGGCAAATCCTCTGGCGTATCGGCAAAAGCTATTTTCGACTTTCTTGGGGGGGGAATGGTGGAGCCTAGGGGGATCGAACCCCTGACCTCTTGCATGCCATGCAAGCGCTCTCCCAGCTGAGCTAAGGCCCCATTCCGCAAGGCCGTTTGGCCCTGTGCGGCGTTCTCTATGGGAAGCCCGGGGCGGGATCAAGCGAAAAATCGCGCCCCCGGCAGATCGTTTTCGCGACGTTATTCTTCGTCGCTGGCGACGTCCGCGATCTCGTCCAGAGACACGTCATCGTCGTCATCGTCGTCGTCCAGGACATCATCGCCCAGGTCCACGTCGACCTCTTCATCGTCTTCCAGCACGACATCATCGGATTCTTTTTCCGAGGAGGCTTTCTTGCTGGCTGCATCGGCGGCATCGGCAGCGATCATCCGGCTCTTGCCGGTATCAAGCTCGACCACTTCGCCCGTGTAGGGGCTGATGGCAGGATTCTGGTTCAGATCGTAGAACCGTTTGCCTGTGGTCGGGCATAGGCGCTTGGTGCCCCATTCTTCCTTGGGCATATCAGTTCCCTTTTTCAGTTGAGACTCTTGTCCACAATCCGCGCCACCTGCCATAAGTGCAGGGAGGTGTCAAAACCTTTTGCGCCGGTTTGCCAGGCGTGGTTACCCCGGACCCGCAATCGAGACAGGAGAGCATATGGGCCAGCACGTCCTGCCGGGCAACCCCCCGGTTCCCGTGACCCTGCGGCGTTCCCCGCGGGCCAAGCGGATTTCGCTGCGGATCTCGGCGTTGGACGGCAAGGTGACCCTGACCCTTCCGGCGCATGTGTCGGAACGCAAGGCAATGGAATTCGCCGCCGAGAAGGAAGACTGGCTGCGCCATCACTTGTCGACCCGTGGCGCCGATGTCATGGTGCAACCGGGCGCGCACATTCCCATCGAAGGCCTGTTGCGCGTGGTCGCGCCCGGCGCCGGGCGGTCGGTGCGCCTGTTCCCCGATCGGGTCGAGGTGCCGGGCGATCCCGACCGGATGGGTCGCCGCCTTGGCGCCTGGCTGCGCGAACTGGCCCGTGACCGGCTGGCGGGGGCCTCGGATCTCTATGCCGCGCGTCTGGGCAGGACCTATGACCGGTTGACCCTGCGCGACACCCGCAGTCGCTGGGGTTCCTGCACCCATGACGGCGGGCTGATGTATTCCTGGCGGCTGATCCTGGCCCCGCCAGAGGTCCTGTCCTATGTCGCTGCGCACGAGGTCGCGCATCTGGCGCAGATGAACCATTCGCCCGCCTTCTGGGCCGGCGTCGAGGCGATCCACGGCCCCTATGCCCCGCCCCGCAAATGGTTGCGCGAAAACAGCAGCGACCTGCATCGCTATCGCTTCGAAGGCTAGGTTTCGGGCAAGGCGGGCGCGGGCAGGCTTGACCTTCCGCATCGCTGTGATCACAAGCGTCCCATGTTGATGCAAACCCGCCCCGATCCGTCGCCCCCCGCCCATGACCGCACCTATCGTGGCCTGCGGTCGCGGATCATGCACGGAGAGGTCGCGCCCGGTCAGGCCATGACCCTGCGCGGCATCGGCAAGGAATTCGGTGTCTCGATGACCCCGGCGCGCGAAGCGGTGCGACGCCTGGTCGCCGAGGGTGCGCTGCAATTGTCGGCCTCGGGCCGGGTATCCACCCCGGACCTGTCCAACGAACGGATCGAGGAACTGGCCGCCCTGCGGTCCCTGATCGAGGTCGAGCTGGCCTCGCGCGCCCTGCCCCGGGCGCATATGGCGCTGATCGACCGGCTGCAGACGATCAACGGCACGATCTCGGACATGGTGCAGGCCCATGACAGCGTCGGCTACATCCGCACCAACCTCGAATTCCACCGCACGCTGTATCTGCGGGCGCAGGCCCCGGCGATGCTGGCGATGGCGGAAACGGTCTGGCTGCAGCTGGGTCCGACGATGCGCAAGCTCTATGGCAAGATGCGCCGCAACGAGGCCCCGCATTTCCACCGCCACATCATCGCCGCCCTGAAGGCCGGGGATGAACCGGGGCTGCGGCTGGCGGTACGCTCGGACGTGACGCAGGGGCTGAAGATGCTGGTGGCCTAACGGGCCCGCCGGCCCTGGCGCACCACTTCGCCCGCGTCCCTCGGCAGCTTGCGGATGTCGATCAGCGCCAGCAGCGACAGCACCCCCAGCACCACGAAGGCGAAATGGAACCCGGCCGCCGCGTCATTGGGGAACAGCGCCTCGCCCATCCGCCAGCAGATCGCGCCGATCGCCACGCCCAGACCACGGCCCAACTGGCCGACGGTGGTAAACAGGACATTGGCGTCCGACATTTCGGCCTGTGGCACATCCGCGAAGGCCAGAGTGGCAAGGGCGGTGAATTGCAGCGACCGCACCAGGCCAGAGGCAAACAGCAGCGTGATCAGCACGGAATAGGGCATCCCCGGCCCGACAAAGGCCAGCGCCAGAATGGCCAGCGCATTCAACACCGTGCCCCATAGCAGCACCGCGCGAAACCCGAAGCGCCGCAGGATTGGCGAGGTCCAGGGCTTCATCACGATATTGCCGGCAAAGATCGCGGTCAGCATGATCCCGGCGTGAAAGGCGCTCCATCCAAAGGCAAGCTGGAACAGCAGCGGCAACAGGAACGGCGTGGCATTGATCGCCACCCGGAAGGCCGAGCCGCCCAGCACCGGCACCCGGAAGGTCGGATAGCGCAGCGCGGTGAAGGTCAGCATCGGCATGGCCGCCCGCCTCAGGTGGCGATACCCCAGTCCCAGCAACCCGGCCCCCGCCCCCGCCAGCAAGGCCACCAGCCCCCATTGCGGCGCGCCCCGAGCCCAGCGTTTCGGCCGCAAACAGCACGCAGAACAGCGCCGGAGCGATGATCGCGAAGCCCAGCCAGTCGAACCGGCGCGTGCGGTCGCGACCAAGGCGCGGCAACAGGCGCAGGGCGGCGAGAATGGCGATGGCACCCAACGGCAGGTTCAACCAGAAGATCCAGCGCCAGCTGGCCGTGTCGACCACCAGCCCGCCGATCGGTGGCCCCAGTACCGGCGCCAGCAGCCCCGGCCAGGTCAGCAGCGCGATGACCCCCATCAGCCGGTCCTTCGGCGTCAGATGCAGCACCACGTAGCGCCCGACCGGCACCATCATCGCGCCCCCCCAGCCCCTGCAGGGCACGCGCCGCGATGAATTGCGGCAGGCTCTGGCTAAGCCCGCACAGCATCGAGGCAAAGGTGAACAGACAGATCGAGATAAGAAAGATCCGTCGCGCCCCGAACCGCTGCGCCGCCCAGCCCGAGGCGGGGATAAAGATCGCCACGGTCAGCATGTAGACACTGATGCCGACGTTCATGTCGACCGGCACCACGCCAAAGCTTTGCGCCATGGCCGGGATCGCCGGGGTGATCACCGAGGCGTCGAGATTTTGCATGAACAGCGTGCCCGCGACCAGCAGCGGCAGCCCGGCTTCGCCCGGCTCGAAGCCCAGCCGTTGGCCAAGCGCCCGAAGGCCCTTCGGGGCTTGAGGCGTCGTCATTTGGTCCGGCCGGTCTTCCTGCGGTCTTGTCATGCTGCGGGGGGCCTTTCTGCGGCAGCGCTCGCTCGGCCTTCCGGTTACCCCGATGCGCAGGGCGGGAAAAGACCCGCCCCCGCAAAGAGGCCATGGGAAAACTGCACGCCCGGCTTTTCGCCCCGCTGCCCGAAGGCCGGGGGGAGGAAGGCTGGGGGAACCCCCTGCCTATTCGACCAGAATTGCGCGGAAATCGTTCACGTTGGTGCCTGTCGGCCCCGGCGCGAAGATCAGCCCGGCGGCCTCGAAGGCGCTATAGGCGTCGTTGCGCCCCAGCGCCTCGGCTGGGTCGACGCCCGCGTGGCGGATCGCCCCGGCGCTGAGCCCATCGGCAAAGGCCCCGGCGTTGTCCTCGGACCCGTCGATGCCATCGGTATCCGCCGCAAGGGCGGAAATCCCCGGCTGGCCGTCGATTTCCAACGCGAAGGACAGCAGGAATTCCGAATTGCGCCCGCCGCGTCCCTTGCCGCGCAGGGTGACCGTGGTCTCGCCCCCCGACAGGATCAGCACGGGCCGCTTGAAAGGCCGGTCGCGCAGCTGCACTTCGCGCGCGATGGCGGCAAGGACGCGGCCGACTTCACGCGCCTCGCCCTCCATCGCATCGGACAGGATCACCGCCGGCAGGCCTTCGGCCTCGGCGAGAGCCGCAGCCGCCTCCAGCGACCGCGCGGCCGAGGCGATGACCGTCACACGGTTCTCTGCGAACAGGGGCGCCGCCGGGTCCGGCGCATCCTCGGGCGCGGTCTCAAGGAAGGCGCGAATCCGGTCGGGCAGCGCAATGTCGTGACGCCGCACCGCCTGCAACGCATCGGCCCGCGTCTTTCCGCAGGGCACCGTCGGGCCCGAAGCAACCTCGGCCGGGTCATCCCCGGGCACATCCGACACGATAAAGCTGGTAACCTTCGCGGGCGCGGCCAGCGCCGCCAGCCGCCCACCCTTGACCCGGCTGACCTGCTTGCGGATGGCATTCATCGCCCCGATCGGCGCACCGGAGGCCAGCAGCGCCTGGTTCAGCGCCTGCTCATCCTCCAGCGTCAGCCCCTCGGGCGGCGCCGCCAGCAGAGCCGAGCCGCCGCCGGTGATCAGGGCGATCACCTGGTCGTCCGGGCTAAGCCCTTCGAGCAGAGCAAGGATCTTGTCCGTCGCGGCAATCCCGGCGGCATCGGGCACGGGGTGGCTGGCCTCCAGCACCTCAAGCCCGTCGCAGGGCACCGCATAGCCGTAGCGCGTCACCACGACCCCTTCCAGCGGGCCATGCCCGGCGGCGGCCCAGGCCGTTTCGAAGGCCTGGGCAAGCTGCGCGGCCCCCTTGCCGGCCCCGATGACCACCGTGCGCCCCGGCACCGGCCCCGGCAGCCGCCCGCGAAGCGCCTCTGCCGGGTCGGCCGCCGCAACGGCGGCCTCAAAGAGACGGGTGAACAGCGCGCGCTTGCTTTCGTCCATGGGACTTCGGCCTTTCCAATCTTGAATTCGCCCCAACATAGGCAGGTCCGCCGGGCGGGTCCAAGCCCCGATCCCCCCGAAGCACGCCAAGCCGCAACCAACTGCCCACTGCCGCGCCACTCGGACGCGCTCAGGCAGTCACCAATCGCTTCATCCTGTCACAAATACTCTGGGGGAAGGTCCGCCCAAAGGGCGGAACGGGGGCAAAGCCCCCATGTCGGCGGCCATCAATACACGCCCAAGGCCTTGGCGCAGCGCGTCTTTCCCGCTCAGGACTTGCCGCCGCCCAGCCAGCGATGCAGCTTGCCTTCGGTCCGGTCCAGCCGCGCTTCGGTGCGGTCCCACATCGGGTCGATCCGACGTTCCCGGAACCGGATCCAGCGCACGCGGATCGCCCAGAAGATCGCGATGGCCAGCAGAATGATGATGATGTTCAACCAGGGGATGACCGTTACGTCCGGCCCCGAGACGGGCTTGATCGCCACTGCGTTGGGGAAGATCGATATGAATTCGTTGCGCCAGCCATAATGGGTAACAATGACCCATTGCGGCGCCGCGGCGGTAGAGGTCAGGTCCGCGGCCTCGGTCTGCAGGTTGGTGGTGTCGAACTTGAAATAGGGCGGCCAGCCCCAGCCGGTGTCTTCATTGCGATAGACGATGGGCTTGCCGTTCTCGCGGATCGCCTGGATGAAGAAGATGTCCTGCGTGCCACCGCTGGTCGCGGCGCTATCGGGATGGGACCAGAAGATCGCGCTGTTGCCCGCGTCGATCCGGCGCGACTGCGTGTCGGCGATCCGCACCACGTCGCGATCTGGCAGCGTGTAGTGGAAGACCGCCGCGACAAAGGCGAAGAGGATCGTCCAGATTGTCCATTTCACGTAGCGCATGCAGCGGCCTCCTTCACATGTAGTTCACGGCGTAGATGATAAAGCCGACAATCGCCAGCGGCACGATGTAGATCAGCAGGATCAGCTTGCGACGGAAACTGTCGTCGTAGTCCTGCAGGCCGGCATGGACGTAATCCTCGCGCTTTCCGGGCAGGCCCTCTTCTTCCCATTCCCGTTCCAGGCGCCGGCGTCTTTGCCGACGCGACCAGAGCGACACGACCACGTAGGCCACCGTCATCAGAAGGAAAAGAATCAGGCCGAGGCGCAGGAAGGCGCTCATGTCGCGCGTGGCCATGGCAAGCGAAATCCGGAAGGCGCTGCCGCCTGACGCCCCGTTGCACCACCATTTTGCCGCATCTGCCACCCCCCGTTGTCGATGAAACCGGCTCGCACGATCCGTATCACCCGGTCTTCATATGGACCCTGTAGACACCATTTTCATCCCAGGGCGCAATTCCGGGGTCAGGTTTACCTGACTTGGCGTCAGGGGGAGACTCGGCAAAGGATGCGGAACGTTCCGCCGCCCATTATTTCAACATGGCCCCAGATAGGCCACCTTTCCAAGAGGTCTCAGGATATGTCCCTGTCGATTGCCCGAATGTCCCTTTCTGGCCACGTCCTTTTGACGGCCGCGCTGTTTGCAACCGCCCTTCCCCTCCGCCCGGCTCAGGCGGACGAGATCACCGATACCCTGGAAAGCGCGCGGGAGGCCTACGAGCAAGGCGATCTGAGCTATGCGCTGGACGAGCTCGACTTCGCCCGCCAGAAAATGCTGGCGATGCGCACCGATGTGCTGCTGGACCTGCTGCCGCCCGCCCCCGACGGCTGGGAGCGGCAGGTGAACGACGAAATGGGCGCCGGCATGGCCATGATGGGTGGCGGCCTTGGGGCCGAGGCCGATTATATCGGTCCGGAGGAAAGCGTCACGGTCACGATCATGGCACAGAACCCGCTGATCGCCTCGATCTCGGCCATGGTGTCCAATGCCGCGGCCTTCGGCGCCAGGATCGAACGTGTGGGGCGCGAGAAATTCATGCTGCAGGACGATGTGCTGCAGGGCATGGTCGGTGGCAACGTGCTGGTGAAAGCCGAAGGCGGCACGCCCGGGCAGATGATCGCCCTGCTCGAATCCATGGACTTCCGGGCCTTGCAGGATTTCGGCCGCTAGGCTCTGCCTGAGCCGTTGCGCCATAGGCGGGCGGCGCGCCGGGGGCTCTGCCCCCATGCGCGGGGGCGGCTCGACGCCGCCCCCGCGCATTCCCCCGGAGTATTTCCGGCCAGATGAAAGAGCCGGTTTCTAGCCGAGGATGTTGTGCTCCGGGCCATAGGGGTAACCGGTGATGTTTTCGGCACCCTCTTCGGTGATGATCAGGATGTCGTGTTCGCGGTAGCCCCCCGCGCCCGGCGTGCCTTCGGGCAGGGTCAGCATCGGTTCCATCGAGATCACCATTCCCGGTTGCAGCACCGTGTCGATGTCTTCGCGCAGTTCCAGCCCGGCTTCGCGCCCGTAGTAATGGGACAGGACGCCGAAGCTGTGGCCATAGCCGAAGGTCCGGTATTGCAGCAGGTCCTGTTCAGCCAGGAAAGCATTCACCCCGGCGGTGACACCGGCGCAGGAGGCGCCCGGTTTCAGCAGCGACATGCCCAGATCGTGGGCCGCGACATTGGCCTCCCAGATCTTGCGCGCGGCGGGATCGGGCTCGCCAAGGAACAGGGTGCGTTCCAGCGCCGTGTAATAGCCCGAGATCATCGGGAAGGTGTTCAGCGACAGGATATCCCCCACCGCCAGCTTGCGGGCGGTGACCGGGTTATGGGCGCCATCGGTGTTCAGTCCGGATTGGAACCAGACCCAGGTGTCGCGGTATTCGGCATCGGGGAAGGCCTCGGCGATCGCCAGTTCCATCGCGTTGCGCCCCGCCATGGCCACGTCGATTTCGCGGGTGCCTTCGCGGATTGCCGCGCGGATGGCATAGCCGCCGATATCGGCGATACGCGCGCCTTCGCGGATCAGGGCGATTTCCGCCGGGCTCTTGAACATGCGTTGGCGCATCGTGGCCGGGGCCATGTCGAGCATCGCCAGCGGATCGAGGAATTCTTCGGCCAGGTCGCGTTGAGTCAGCGTCAGGTGATCGCCCTCGTAGCCGAGCACCTTGCCCTTGCCTGCCACGTGAGCCACGGCGCGCCAGAAGTTGTTTCGCGACCAGTCGGTATAGGTCAGGCTGTCGGTGGCGCTGCGCCGCCAGGGCTGGCCCGCGTCGATCCCGGCCGAGATCGTCACCGCCTTGTCTTCGGTCACCACCAGCGCATAGGGGCGTCCGAAGCTGCAATAGAGGAAGCCCGAATAATAGGCGATGTTCTGCATCGAGGTCAGGACGGTGGCGGTGACGCCCGCCTCTTCCATCGCGTAGCGCAGCCCGTCGAGGCGGGTTTCGTATTCTTCGGCACTGAAGGGCAGCGCGGTCCTGGCGCCATTATGCATCGGGTGGAAGGCGGGGCGGATCGGGGTATCGGTCATGGTGACCTCCTTCGCAAGAGGTCCCGGCGTACAGGACGGCAATGGCCCGCTCGGGTGTCGGGGGCGCACCCCCGCAAGCACTGACCGAGTCGCGACGCCATCGCCCGGGCCGCTTCCTGTCTTGCCCATCGCGCGGGTTCTGGCAAGATGCCACCGTCGGCGCCCGCAAGGCCCGGCCAGGGAGACAACATGACTGCCAATCAAATACGCCCCTGGGGGCCCGGCCCGCGCAACGCGATTACCGATGTGGCGGGGCTGATGGTCGGCCAGGCCTCGGACGCACGGGTGAAATCCGGTGTCACGGTGCTGAGCGCCGATGCCCCCTTTACCGCCGCCGTCCACGTCATGGGCGGCGCGCCGGGGACCCGGGAAACCGATCTGCTGGCCTCTGACAAGACCGTGCAGAAGGTCGATGCCCTGGTGCTGTCGGGTGGCTCGGCCTATGGGCTGGACGCTGCGGGCGGGGTCACGGATGCGCTGCGGGCCGCGGGCCGCGGCTATCGCGCCGGGCCGGTGCGGGTGCCCATCGTGCCGGCGGCGATCCTGTTCGATCTGCTGAACGGGGGCGACAAGGACTGGATTACCAACCCCTACAAGGCGCTTGGTCAGACCGCTTACGAGGCCCTCGGCGAGACGGTCGAGATCGGATCCGTCGGGGCCGGGACCGGGGCCTTCACCGCCGGATTGAAGGGCGGGCTGGGCACTGCCTCGGTCACCCTGCCCTCGGGCCATGTGGTGGGCGCGCTGGTTGCGGTCAATGCCCTTGGCACGGCGACCGTCGGGGCGGGGCCGCATTTCTGGGCCGCCCCCTGGGAGCTGGGCACGGAATTCGGCGGGCGCGGCGTGGCGCAGGATTTCCCCGAGCCGCATGAGCCGCTTACCAAGATGACGATGCTGGAACGCATGGCCCTGCGCGGCAATACCACCATCGGGATCGTTGCCACCGATGCCGATCTTTCCCAGGCGCAATGCACCCGGCTGGCGACCGCGGCCCACGATGGCTTTGCCCGCGCGCTGGTGCCCAGCCATACCCCCGCCGATGGCGACCTGATCTTTGCCGCCGCGACCGGCGCCAAACCCCTGCGGGACGCCGAGGCCGATGCGCTGATCCTGTGTCATGCCGCCGCCACGGTGATGGCGCGGGCGATCTCGCGCGGGGTTCATGCCGCGCGTCCCGCAGCCGAGGATCCCTTTCCCTGCTGGCAGGACCGCTTTGGCTGAACCCTTCTGGCGGCGGGTGCCGGGGCTGGACCCTGCGCCGGTATCGGGGCTGGCATTCCGGTCGGAATCCCTTACATCTTCTGCATGGTATTCCGAGGGAGGCACTACATGCTGGACACTGCAACCAATCTGAAATCGCTGCTCAAGGACCCCTCTCTGCTGGTCGACAAGGCCTATGTGGCAGGCGAATGGGTCGAGGGCGACGACGGCACCTTCGAGGTCACCAACCCGGCGCGGGGCGATGTGATCGCCAATGTGGCGGACCTGAGCCGGGCGCAGATCGGCCAGGCCATCGATGCCGCCTACAGCGCTCAAAAGGACTGGGCCAGCTGGACCGGCAAGGAACGCGCCCAGGTCCTGCGCAAGTGGTTCGACCTGATGATGGCGGCGCAGGAGGATCTGGGGATCATCCTGACCGCCGAACAGGGCAAGCCGCTGGCCGAGGCCAAGGGCGAGATCGCCTATGGCGCAAGCTTTATCGAATTCTTCGCCGAAGAGGCCAAGCGCGTCTACGGCGAGACCATTCCCGGCCACCAGCGCGACAAGCGCATCACCGTGATCAAGCAGCCCATCGGTGTCGCCGCCAGCATCACGCCGTGGAATTTCCCCAATGCGATGATCACCCGCAAGGCCGCGCCCGCGCTGGCCGCAGGCTGCGCCTTTGTCGGGCGGCCCGCCTCGGAAACCCCGCTGTCGGCGCTGGCGCTTGCCGTGCTGGCGGAACGGGCGGGTATCCCGAAGGGGGTCTTTTCGATCCTGCCGAGCGCCTCGGCCTCGGAAGTCGGCAAGGAATTCTGCGAGAATGAGAAGGTGCGCAAGCTGACCTTCACCGGCTCGACCCCCGTGGGGCGGACGCTGCTGCGGCAGGCGGCGGATCAGGTGATGAAATGCTCGATGGAGCTGGGCGGCAATGCGCCCTTCATCGTCTTTGATGACGCGGATCTGGACGCAGCCGTGGAAGGCGCGATCATGTGCAAGTTCCGCAACAACGGTCAGACCTGCGTCTGTGCCAACCGGATCTACGTGCAGGCCGGAGTCTATGACGCCTTTGCCGAAAAGCTGAAGCTGCGCGTGGCCGAGATGAAGGTCGGGGACGGCCTGGAAGAGGGCACGGAGCTGGGCCCGCTGATCACCGCCAAGGCGGTCGAGAAGGTCCAGGAACATATCCGCGACGCCAAGGCCAAGGGCGGCAAGGTGATCCTGGGCGGCGAGGCGCAGGATCTGTCGGGCACCTTCTTTGCCCCGACCATCGTGACCGGCGCCACGAAGGAGATGCTGTTCTCGACCGACGAGACCTTCGGCCCGCTGGCGCCGCTGTTCAGGTTCGAGGACGAGGACGAAGTGATCGATCTGGCCAACGACACGATTTTCGGCCTTGCCAGCTATTTCTACGCCAAGGATCTGAGCCGGGTCTACAAGGTCGCCGAAGCGCTGGAATACGGGATCGTGGGGGTCAACACGGGCATCATCTCGACCGAGATGGCACCCTTTGGCGGGGTCAAGCAATCGGGCCTTGGCCGCGAAGGCAGCCACCACGGGATCGAAGATTACCTCGAGATGAAATACATCTGCATGTCTGTCTGAGACCATCGGGCATGAGTGACAAGCGAAGGGCCGGGGGAAATCCCCGGCCCTTTTGCCATTGTCGGTTTCGTCAGGTCTCGGTCTGTTCGGGCGACCACCATTTGGGGCTCTGCCCCGCCTCCCTGCGGGAGGCTCCCCGGGATATTTGGAACAGGGAAACTTGGGGCTAGAGCGCGAAACGGAGCGTGACTCGATCAGGCGCGGCGCAGCATGCGGGCGCCGGCGATCAAGATGCAGGCACCGAGGATACCGACCACGAGCTGACCGATCCAGCCGCCGAGTGTTGCACCGAGCAGGGTGACGAGCAGGAAGTTCATCAGGAGCGCGCCGACGATGCCGAGCACGATGTTCAGGATCAGGCTGTGATCCGATTTCATGATCTTTTCCGCGATCCAGCCCGCGAGGGCCCCTACGATGATGGCGGCGAGCCAACCTAGTCCTTGCATTGCGTATCTCCTGTTTTGGAGCGCGCCGAGGCGCGCTTATGCAAGCCTAACAGGGAAAAGGCCCCGGCGGTTCCGAAACCACCGGGGCCTTTTGCAGATTTCAGCAATGCGGGCGCGGTCAGTCGCGCAGCAATTCGTTGACGCCGGTTTTCGACCGGGTGCGTTCGTCGACCCGTTTGACGATCACCGCGCAGTAGAGGTTCACGCCGTTCTTGGACGGCATGGTGCCCGAGACGACGACGGAATAGGGCGGGACCTCGCCGTAGGTGACTTCGCCGGTTTCGCGGTCGACGATCTTGGTCGACTGGCCGATGTAGACGCCCATGCCGAGGACCGAGCCTTCGCGGACGATGACGCCTTCGACCACTTCGGAGCGCGCGCCGATGAAGCAATTGTCCTCGATGATGGTCGGGCCGGCCTGCATGGGCTCCAGCACGCCACCGATGCCGACGCCGCCGGACAGGTGGACGTTCTTGCCGATCTGCGCGCAGGAGCCGACGGTGGCCCAGGCATCGACCATGGTGCCGCTGTCGACATAGGCGCCGAGGTTCACGAAGCTGGGCATCAGCACCACGCCGGGCGCGATGAAGGCGGATTTGCGCACCACGCAGTTTGGCACGGCGCGGAAGCCGGCGGTCTTGAAGTCCTCGGCGCCCCAGCCCTTGAACTTGCTGTCGACCTTGTCCCACCAGGTGCCGTCCTGGGGACCGCCGGTCTGGATCTCCATGTCCTTCAGGCGGAAGCCCAGCAGCACGGCCTTCTTGGCCCACTGGTTGACGAACCATGTGCCGTCGGCCTGTTTCTCGGCGACGCGCAGGGTGCCTCCGTCCAGCGCGGCCAGCGTGGTTTCGATGGCGTCGCGGGTTTCGCCGGTGGTGGCGGGCGTGATCGTGTCACGCGCCTCCCAGGCGGCTTCGATGGCGGCTTCAAGCTGGGCGTTCGACATCTGCGGGCTCCTGTCGGTCATATCCTTGTGACGCGCCAGATAGCCCGCTTGCCGCCCGTTCGCAATCACCAAGGGCCCGAGGCACCCCACCGGCCCGCAATGGACAATGGCCGCGCCGCCTGCCATCACTTGCCGGTCACGACCGGAAAGAACCCCATGCAGGACGACGACCACCAGAACCGCTTTCGCCAGAGCCGCGAAGATCGCGAGACCCAGCGCCAGCAACCGCATACTCCCCAGACCGTCTCGCCCAGCTACCGCCTGGCCTTCACGGACGAGGATTTCCTCTGCCGCGACGACCTGCGACCAGTGCGCCTGCAGCTGGAGCTGCTGAAGCCGCAGCTGGCCATGGACGAGGCCGGGATCGAAAGCACGGTGGTCCTGTTCGGCGGCGCGCGGATCCGCGAGAACCCGACCGGAAGCGGCATCGACAGCCTGTCGCATTTCTACGACGAGGCACGGGAATTCGCCCGCCGGGTAACCGAACATTCGCAGGCCTCGGGCGGCAAGCGATGGGTCATCGCCACCGGCGGCGGCCCCGGTGTGATGGAGGCGGGCAACCGCGGCGCTTCGGATGCGGGCGGGCGGTCGCTTGGCCTCAACATCGTTTTGCCGCATGAACAGGCGCCCAACGCCTATGTCACGCCCGAGCTATGCTTCAACTTCCACTATTTCGCCATCCGCAAGATGCACTTCCTGATGCGCGCCCGCGCCATCTGCGTCTTTCCCGGCGGCTTCGGCACCCTGGACGAAACCTTCGAGGCGATCACCCTGATCCAGACCGGCCGGATGGAGCAGGTGCCGATCCTGCTCTTCGGTCGCGCCTTCTGGGACAAGGTAGTGAATTTCGACGCCCTGGCCGAAATGGGCACGATTTCTGCCGCGGATCTCGACCTGTTCCGCTTTGTCGAAACCGCTGACGAGGCCATCGAGGCCATCAAGACCTGGCCCGGCACCGGCGAAAAACGCCAGCATATTCCCGGCCGCACCTGATGCCAGGGGTGACGACCCTGGTGCGGGTTCTGGTGATCTTCGTCGCCGGGCTCGGCGCCTCGGGGCAATTCGCCAAGATCGCGGTGCTCTTCCCGGCCTGGGCGGCAGCCTATCCGCAGGCCGGGGCGGGGCTTGGCTTCCTGCTGTCACTGATCTCGCTGCTCGGGGTCGTGCTGGGGCTGGTCGCGGGCATGGTGGTAGCCCGCGCAGGCTTTCGCCGCGCGCTGATCTGGTCGCTGCTGCTGGGTGCGCTGCTCTCGGGGCTGGAATCTCTGATGCCCCCGCTGCCGGTCATGATGGGCCTGCGCGCCATGGAAGGCCTGTCCCACCTTGTCCTGGTGGTGGCCTGCCCGACGATGATGGCCGAAATTACCTCGGACCGCGCCCGCCCCCTGGCCATGACCCTGTGGAGCACCTATTTCGGCGTTTCCTTCGTGTTGTTCGCTCTTGCCGGGCCGCCGCTACTGTCCCTGGCGGGCATCCCGGCGGTGCTGCTGGCCCATGCCGGATGGATGTTGGCCATGGCGCTGCTGGTGCGGATCGCCCTGCCCGATGACCGGGCCACGGCGCAGACCGATGGCACCACGGCTCACCCTGGCGCGCCGCTCTCGCTTGGGCTGGTGCTGAAACGTCATGCGCAGGCCTATAGCTCGCCCTTCATTGCGGCACCCGGCATCGGCTGGTTCTGCTATGCGGTCAGCTATGTCGCCTACCTGACCGTGATCCCGCCCTTTCTGCCCGAAGCCTACCGCACGACCCTGATCGCGATCCTGCCGATCCTGGGCATCCTGGTCTCGCTCACCCTCAGTGCCGCACTGCTGCGGCGGCTTTCGGCGGTCACGGTGGCGGTGATGGGCTTCGCCGGTGCGGCGCTCTCGCTGCTCTGCCTCGCCGCCTGGCCGGGCGCGGCCTGGCCTTCGGTGGCCCTGTTCTGCACCATGGGACTGATGCAAAGCGGTGGCTTCGCCTCGGTGCCACAGATCAACCACGCGCTCGCCGACCGCGCGCTGTCGAATGGCAGCCTCGCCCAGATGGGCAATCTCGGCAACCTCATCGGCACCCCGGTCCTGCTCGCCCTGACGGCCAGCTTCGGCCAGTCCGGCCTCATCTGGTTCGGCCTATGCGCCTATGGCGCTGGCATCGTCACCCACCTCATCGCCGCCCGCATGCGCGCCCGCCGCCAAATGGCCTGACTCAAAGGTTTCCCTGTTCCAAATATCCCGGGGGAGCGCGCAGCGCGGGGGCAGAGCCCCCCACGCTCCCTGCAAACGCCGATTACCCAACCGACACCCCTTCGTCCTGCACGACCTCCTCCGCAGGGACCGAAGCCGCCCCCAGATCCCCCGGCAGGTTGGGCGGGCGGTATTCGGGGCGCTGCCGCATCCGCTCCGCCACCGAAGGGTGGAATGCCGCGCCGTCCGGGATTGGGCGATAAGCGCCAAGGGGGAAAGTCATCCCCAGCACCCGTCGCCCCGGCGTGGCGGCGTCACGGCCGAAGCTCGGGAACACCTCAAGGATCCACCATGGCCAGCTCAGGGACACATGCTGATCGGCGCCCGCAACGGGGGGCACGTACTTGCTGTCCTCACCGGTACCCAGCACGATTGCATTCACCGTCCGCGTGTTGAACGCCAGCCCCAGCGCGGCGGTTTCCCGGATCAGCCAGTCCAGCGGCAGTTTGCCCAGCTGGCTTTCCGCCTCCGGGTAACCGCCGCCGATATCGCCATGCACCCCGGCAAACCACAGCTCCTTCACATCCTGCGGTTCACCGGACCCCGGCGGGGCGAAGGGCTTGCGATATTCCCGTTCCTCGCCCCACAGACGCGCGTGATACATGCAGCGTCGCTCGTCGATCGCGACCGCATGGCGCAGCGCCCGGACCGAAGGATTGTTGTTCGAATAGGCATGCGAGGCCAGCCGAGGACCAAAGCGCCCCGGTTCGATCACCGAGGCCACAGTGTCCATCAGTCCCATGCCCTCGATCGACACCCTTTGGGGCTGCAGCGCGCGCTCGTGCAGGCGGATCTCGGCAAAGGCCGCGTCTCCGCTGCGCTCGCCGATGGCCTTGTAGGCGCGATAGGCGTAATCCAGCAGGTTGAACTGCACCGGGCGGATCAGTCCGAAGGCATGGACGAACCCGGCCAGCACCCGCGCCGCATAGGCGCCGCGCGAAAAGCCGAAGATCCAGATCCGGTCGCTGTCCCGGTTTCCGTCGGCATCCTTTTCGCCATGCTCGTAGGTCTCGCACAGAAACCGGTAGGCCTCTTTCACGTTCTGATCCATGCCGTGGCCGGTCGCCATGCCCCAGACCTCGCTGATCTTGCGGCGCACCCGCGACCAGGCATTGGCATCCCCGAAGGTCCCGACACCGGGATCGTACCAGACGACCTGGCTGTCCCCCTTGGCAAGACAACCGTAAAGCCGCAGCACGTTCGACCGCTTGCGCGCGATCTCGTTCGATGTCCCGTCCAGCAGGATAACGATATCCTTCGCCAAATGCCCTCTCCCTCTGCCGACCCGCACCGCGCGGCTTCCCTTGGGTCAAGACCCTAGCACAGAAACCCCGTGCGGGAATCCCCCTGTCGCGCCCCGGCGCAGCGGCCTTTACTCGCCCGCGCCTTTCTGACAGGCACCGCGGAGGCACAGGATCACGGCGCGGAGGCCGCAATGGGCAAGGACAGCAAGGCAAACGGCGACAAGCCCGCAAAGCGGCAGCAGGTCTATACGCTGCTGGTCGAGGTCGGGCGCAAATCCGGCGACGGCCTGCCCGACAAGAGCACCGGCGCCGCACTGATGTGCTATGCCTCGGGGATCGACGAAGCCGAAGCGGTGCGCGAAACCGTGGCGATCCTGAAACAGGCCGACCTCGCGCCGCTGGATGTCTCGGGCTATGGCACGCTGGAGGAACGGCTGGCCGAAGGCCACGACATTCCGGACGAGGAACGCGCGCTGATGGGGCGTGCGCTGGACGAAAATTCCGTCATCGTGGCGCAGATGACCCCCTTCTACGACGACCCTGCCAAGCGTCGCGACGCCGAAGACGGCCACGAAAACTGACGCCGCGACGGCGCGGCCCTGTCGCGGCGCATCCACGCCGGTCCCGTCTATTGAACATTGCACAGGCCACGAAAACCTGTAGCCATGCGGGCTCTGTTGTCGCGCCTCAGGGGCGTGACCCCCAGCCAGCAGGAGCCCCGATGCCCGACAGCCCCCAGATCGACAGCCCCCAGATCGACAGCCCCCAGATCCCCGTCCGCACGCCGGTCGATCCGGTCGACCTGACCGCCCGGCTGATCCGCTGCGAGACCGTCACCCCCGCCGAGGGCGGCGCGCTGAGCCTGCTGCAGGACCTGCTGACCACCGCCGGTTTCACCTGCACCCGCGTCAGCCGCAACGGGATCGAGAACCTCTTTGCCCGCTGGGGCGACAAGGGTCATGCGAAGACATTCGGCTTCAACGGCCACACGGACGTGGTGCCGGTCGGCGATGCGAATGCCTGGAAACACGCGCCCTTCAGCGGCGATATCGAAGACGGCGTGCTGTGGGGACGCGGCGCGCAGGACATGAAATCCGGCGTTGCCGCCTTTGCCGCCGCCGCCGTCGATTTCGTCACCGACACGCCGCCCGATGGCGCGGTCGTGCTGGCCATCACCGGCGACGAGGAAGGCGATGCCCAGGACGGCACCCGCGCCCTGCTCGACTGGATGAAGGACAACGACGAACCCCTGTCCTGCTGCATCGTCGGCGAACCGACCTGCCCGAAAACCATGGGCGAGATGATCAAGATCGGTCGGCGCGGGTCGATGACCGCCTGGTTCGCCGCCACCGGCGTGCAGGGCCATTCGGCCTATCCGCATCTGGCAAAGAACCCCCTGCCCGCCATGGCGCGGCTGGTCGACCGGCTGGCCGGGCACGAGCTGGACCAGGGCACCGACCACTTTGGCGCCTCGACCCTGGCCGTGGTGCAGTTCGACACCGGCAACACCGCCACAAACGTGATCCCGGCGCGCTGCACCGCCGCCGTGAACATCCGTTTCAACGACCTGCACAGCGGCGCGGCGCTGGACCAGTGGCTGCGCCGCGAGGCTCAGGACGTCAGCCGCATGTTCGACATCGTGATCGAGACCGAGGTGAAGATCAGCGGCGAAAGCTTCCTGACCCCGCCCGGTGATCTGAGCGACCTGGTCGCCGCGGCCGTCGAAGCCGAAACCGGGCTGGTCCCCGCGCTGTCGACCACGGGCGGCACCTCGGACGCGCGCTTCGTCAAGGATCTCTGCCCGGTGGTGGAATTCGGCCTTGTCGGCGATGCCATGCACCAGACGGACGAGCGCGTGCCAACGGTCCAGATCGACCAGTTGAAGGCGATCTACACCCGCATCCTTACGGACTATTTCAGCCAGAGCGACGACAGCGATGACGACGCCACAGCCTGACATTCAGCTGGTCACCGATCCCGCCCCCTGTTTCGCGCTGCGGCAGGCGGTCTTCGTCGACGAACAGGGCTTTGACGCCGAAGCCGAGTTCGACGCGCTGGACGCGCAGGCCGAGCATCTGCTGGCGCGCCTCGACGGTCGCCCCGTCGGCACCGCCCGCCTGCTGGTGGACGGCGACGCGGGACGGATCGGGCGCATCTGCGTGTCCCGCGACTGCCGCGGCACCGGGCTGGGCGCGGCGCTGGTCGAAGCCGGGGCGGCCCGCCTGCAGGCGCGTGGCTTCACCCGTATCGTGCTGGGCGCACAGGTCCGCGCAATGGGCTTTTACGAAACCCTCGGCTTTACCGCCTGCGGGTCGGAATACGACGACGAAGGCGTGCCACACCGCGAGATGGAACGCCGGGTCTGAACCGCCTGTCCCGGTACCGACAGACCGCCCGAGCACCCGACGCTTTTCGCAATGACCTTCCCCCGCTTGCATGGTAGATCTGGCCCATGTCACAGCTTCCCTCAAAGCCCGAGATCCTCGACTGGATCGCCGCGCATCCCACCCAGACCGCCAAACGCGACATCGCCAAGGCCTTCGGTATCAAGGGCGCCGCCCGGATCGACCTCAAGCGCCTGCTGAAGGAGCTTGAAGAAGAAGGTCATCTGGAAAAGCGCAAGAAGACCTACCGCGATCCCGACAGCCTGCCGCCGGTGTCGGTGGTCATGGTCAATGCGCCGGACAGCGATGGCGATCTGAGCGCCCGCCCCCTTGAATGGCAGGGCGAGGGCCCCGAGCCCCATATCGCGCTGATCCTGCGCGACAGCGATCCGGCCCTTGGCGAAGGCGACCGCATCCTGGCCAAGCTGACGCGTGTGGGGAATGAAAATGCCTATCAGGGCCGGTTGATCCGCAAGATCGGCACCAATCCGACGCGTATTCTGGGCGTCTTCCGCAAGACCTCGGAAGGCGGGCGTATCCTGCCGATCGACAAGGGCAGCGACAAGGAATGGACAGTGCCCGAAGGGGCGCTGCACGGCGCCAAGGACGGCGAGTTGGTCGAGGCCGAACAAAGCGGGCCGCGCGCCCGCATGGGCCTGCCCCGTGCCCGCGTCGTGGCGCGCCTCGGCGACCCGAGCGCGCCGCGTGCGGTCAGCCTGATCGCCATCCACCAGCACGGCATCCCCGATGCCTTTCCCGATACGGTCGTGGCCGAAGCCGACGGCATGAAACCCGCTGGCCTTTCGGGCCGTGAAGATCTGCGCGACCTTCCGCTGGTCACCATCGACCCGGCCGATGCCCGCGACCACGACGACGCCTGTTTTGCCGAAGCCGACACCGACCCCAAGAACCCCGACGGTCATATCCTCTGGGTCGCGATTGCCGATGTAGCGCATTACGTGACGCCCGGTTCGGCGCTCGACAACGAAGCGCGGCGGCGCGGCAATTCCAGCTATTTCCCCGACCGGGTCGTGCCGATGCTGCCCGACCGTCTGTCGGGCGACCTGTGTTCGCTGCACGAAGGCGTGCCGCGCGCCTGTATCGCCGTGAGGATGCAGCTGGACGCGCGCGGCAACAAGATCGCCCACAGCTTTCACCGCGGGCTGATGCGCTCTGCCGCGTCGCTGACCTACGGACAGGTGCAGGCGGCGATGGATGGCAAACCCGACGACCAGTGCGGCCCGCTGCTTGATGACGTGATCCGGCCGCTTTATGCCGCCTATGAGGCGCTCAAGATCGCGCGCGAAGCGCGCCAGCCGCTGGACCTCGACCTGCCCGAACGGCGGATCGAGCTTGGCGACGATGGCCGCGTCGCTTCGGTCAATTTCCGCGAACGGCTGGATGCGCACAAGCTGATCGAGGAATTCATGGTGCTGGCCAATGTCGCCGCCGCCGAGACCCTGATCAAGAAGAAATCCCCGCTGCTGTTCCGGGTCCACGAGGAACCGAGCAAGGAAAAGCTGGAAGCACTGCGCGAAACCGCCGACAGCGCCGGGTTCCAGGTGGCCAAGGGGCAGGTCCTGAAGACCGCGCACCTGAACCGCCTGCTGGATCAGGCCGCCGGTACCGATCAGGCCGAGCTGATCAACATGGCGACCCTGCGGTCGATGATGCAGGCCTACTACGCGCCGTTCAACTTCGGCCACTTCGGCCTTGCCTTGCAGAACTACGCGCATTTCACCTCGCCCATCCGGCGCTATGCCGACCTCGTGGTGCATCGGTCGCTGGTCAGCGTGCATGGCTGGGGCAAGGACGGTCTCAGTCCGCAGGAGATCGAGAACCTCGAGGCGACGGCGGGCCATATCTCGGAAACCGAGCGGCGCTCGATGATGGCGGAACGCGACACGACGGATCGCTATCTGGCCGCCTATCTGAGCGAACGGGTGGGCAGCGAGATGACCGGGCGCATCAGCGGCGTGGCGCGGTTCGGTGCCTTCGTGCGGCTGGATGAAACCGGGGCCGACGGGCTGGTGCCGATCCGGTCGCTTGGGCGCGAATTCTTCCACCATGACCGCGAGGCCAATACCCTGATGGGGTCCGAAAGCGGCATGATGGTGCAACCGGGCCAGCGCGTGAAGGTCAAGCTGGCCGAAGCGATCCCGGTCACCGGCGGCATCGCGCTGGAACTGCTGGAACTGGAAGGCAAGGCCGTCGAACAGGGCGCGGCGGCCACAGGCGGGCGGCGCCCCGGACGCGGCGGCCCCGGCAAATCACGCAAGGGCGGCTTCAAGGGTGGACCCAAAGGCCCGGCGGCCAAGCCCGGCCCCAAACGCAAGCTGGTGCGCGCCAAGCGCAAGGATGCCAAGACCGCGACCAAGGTGCGCCGCACCCGCAGCTAGGCCTGCGGGGCGGGATGGTCACCGCCCCCCGCCACATCCCCCAAACCTTTCCGGATTTCCGCCCGGCAAGACCCGCCGGGTGGGGAAATGCGGCCCGAGGCTTTGGAAATCCGCGTTTTCGCGGTAAGGTGGGCGCAATCATAAAAAACGAGCAGCCCCGGAACCCATATCATGCGCCTTCTTTCCAAGGTCCTTCCCCCGACTCTGTCGCTGATGCTGATCGGCCTGTCGCCATCTGCACAGGCCGGGTCACCCGATGAATCGGTGCGGCCGATGGCCCGTCCGGGCGCCAGTCTGGCCTTTGCAGGGCCCACCGCAGATGCCGGGGCGACCCTGACGGCCGGCACGCAACGCAGCCTGACAGTCACCCGCAGCCTGCGTCCCCGGAACCGGCCCGAGGCGATGGTGCGCACATCGACCGCCAGCAGCGCGGAACCCGCCCGGCCACAGGCCAATGACCCCGGTTTTGATCGCTGGGTGCGCAGTTTCCGCGCCCGCGCCCTGGCCCGCGGGATCACCCCGACGACTTTCGACAAGGCATTTCGCAGCGCGACCTTCCTGCCTGACGTGATCCGGCGCGACCGCAATCAGGCGGAATTCACACTGGGCGTGGGCGATTACATGGACCGCGTGGTCTCCGACAGCCGCATCGCCAATGGCCGCACCCAATTCGCCGGTCAGGCCCGCACCCTGCAGGCGCTGCAATCGCATTACGGCGTGCAGGCGCAGTATGTCACCGCGATCTGGGGCCTGGAAAGCAACTATGGCACCAACCGGGGGGAAACCCCGCTGATCTCCGCCATGGCGACACTGGCCTACGAAGGGCGGCGGGCGAATTTCTATGAACAGCAGCTGATGGCGCTGCTGCGGGTCGTGCAGCACGGCGACACCACCCCCGACCGCATGGTCGGAAGCTGGGCCGGCGCCATGGGCCATACCCAGTTCATGCCGACCTCCTATGAAAGCTATGCGGTCGATTTCACCGGCGACGGGCGGCGCGACATCTGGGCCGAGGATCCGACCGATGCGCTTGCCTCGACGGCGGCCTATCTGGATAACTTCGGCTGGATCGAAGGCCAGCCCTGGGGGATGGAGGTCATCCTGCCGCGCGGCTTCGATTACAACCTTGCCGGCGGCAGCGTGAAGATGCCCTCGCAATGGGCCGAACTTGGCATGCGCGCCGCCCACGGCACGATGCGGGATTACGGATCGGCCCGGCTGCTGATCGTGGCGGGCGCCGGGGGGCCGGCCTTTCTGGTGTTCAAGAACTTCGACGTGATCAAGCGCTACAACAATTCCGACAGCTATGCGCTGGCGGTTGGGCTTCTGGGCGACCGAATCGCCGGCGCCGGGCCGCTGGCCACCAGTTGGCCGCTTGGCGAACGCGGTCTGAAACGCGATGAACGCAAGGAAATGCAGACCCTGCTGACCCGGCGCGGCTTTGACACCGGCGGCGTCGACGGCATCCTTGGTTCGCAAAGCATCAGCGCCATCCGGTCCTATCAGCGCGCCGTGGGCGTGGTGCCGGACGGATACCCCTCTGTCGACCTGCTCGCCCGGCTGCGTCAGGGCTGAACCGCCTCCGGGCCGGCCCGCGCTGCGCCCCCGTCGCCGCACCGGGCAGCGCACCAGGCGGCGTCAGCAGGCCCCGATGCCCACCCATTTGCGTCGCTTGCGCCCGAAAATCGCGCGCGACCTAGAAAAGTGGTGCGCTTGCCATTACCCATTCTACGTGCGCAGGTTAAGGTAACATGTCGCAGCAGCGGCACCCCGATGTCATTGCCCGGCCCTGCATTCATCTGCCGCACCCTGGCCCCGAAAAACCCGGTCCCGAAACCGGGATCAACCGCGCAGGAGATCGCAGACCCGATGACCATGGCACCCGCAGACGGCAGCAGCACCCGCCCGCCCCTGCGCGCGCCGGGTGGTCCTGCGGCCGGGGCAGAGGGCGAATGGGGCGACCTGGCCGATCTGGCCGCCTGCCCGCGCTGCGATGCGGTCTATCGCGTGGCCCTGCCCCGACCCGGCGAACGGGCCGTCTGCGGGCGCTGCCACCATGTTCTGATGACGCCGCGCAAAGGCGCGGGCAAGCAGATCATCGGCCTGTCGATTTCGGTGCTGATCCTGATCTCGGCGGCGGCCTGCTTCCCCTTTCTCAGCATTTCGGCGGCAGGGTTGAGCAGTTCGACCTCTGTCCTGGGCGCGGCACTGGCGTTCCGGGGCGACGGCATCCTGGCGCTGCTGTCGCTGGCGCTGGCGGCGCTGATCGTGTTCATCCCGGCACTGCGTGCGGCTTTGACGATCTACGTGCTGGCGCCGATCGTACGTGACCGCCCGGCCGCACCCCATGCCAATCTGGCGTTCCGGCTGTCGGAATCCCTGCGCCCCTGGTCGATGGCCGAGATTTTTGCCATCGGCTGCGCCGTGGCGCTGGTCAAGGTCGCCGGCCTGGCCCATGTCGGCTTTGGGCCCGCATTCTGGATCTTTGCCATCCTCGTGGTGCTGGTGATCCTGCAGGATACGCTGATGTGCCCCTATTCGGTCTGGCGCGCGCTGGATTCCGAGACCGCCGTAGATCGTCCGCCACGACCGAAAGAACGGCGCAAAGATCGCGCTGACCAACTGCGCCGCACACCGGAAACGGAGCAAGGGACATGAGGACCGCGCGTCAGATGGGCCTGGTAGCCTGCCAGCGCTGCACACGCGTCTGGCCCGGCGGCACGGCGCGTTGCGCCCGCTGTGGACATGGGATGCAATCCCGCGACCCCCTGTCCCTGCAAAAGGTCTGGGCGCTGTGGCTGGTCGGCATGATCTGCTACATCCCGGCCAATATCTACCCGATGCTGAGCACCCATACCCTTGTTTCGGACTATCAAAGCACGGTCGTCGGCGGCGCGCTGGAGCTGGGCCAGCATGGCGAGTGGCCCGTGGCGCTGGTGATCCTTGTCGCCTCGGTGGCGATACCGATCACCAAGTTCATCGTCATCGCCGCCCTGGCCTTCGGGGTGCGCAACAAGTCGCGCCTGTCGCCCGAGCGCCGCCAACTGCTGCATGAGCTGGTCGAATATATCGGCCGCTGGTCCATGATCGACGTCTTCGTGGTGGCGATCCTGTCGTCTCTGGTGCATCTGGGCTCGATCGCCTCGATCGCGCCGGGCATCGCCAGCCTGTTCTTTGCCCTTTCGGTGGTCTTCACCATGTTGTCGGCCCAGGCCTTCGACAGTCGGCTGATCTGGGATGCCCGCAGCGGCACCCTGCCGCCCGAAATGGCGCCCCATGTGCGCATCACCCCGAAGATCGCGCCGCGGATCCCACCGCAGCTGGCCCGCGCTGGCCGTGCCCTGCCGACATCGGCCAATATCGGCAGGCGGCCCAGCCGGCGCCGCAGGCCCCCAGACCTACCCGGAGACCCCAGTTCATGAGCGACCCTACCGGACCCGATACCCCTGGCCCCGATGACCAACGCCCGGGCGCGGACCACCCCGAACTGATGGTGAAGGAAAGCCGTCGCGCCACGGCCGAGCGGATCTCGATCATCTGGATCGTGCCGCTGCTGGCACTTGCCATCGCGATCGGCGTCGCCTGGCAGAACTTTTCCTCGCGCGGGCAGACCATCGACATCACCTTTGCCAATGCCGAAGGGATCTCGGTCAGTGAAACGGAGTTGCGGTACCGCGACGTGACCGTCGGGGCAGTGGAAAAGCTGGCCTTCACCGACGGGCTGGAAAAGGTTGTCGTCACGGTCCGCGTCGAACCCGAGGTCGAGGATTACGTGGACAGCAGCGCCTCTTTCTGGGTGGTCCGCCCCGAGGTCACCGCCCAGGGGGTCACCGGTCTGGGGACCGTGTTGTCGGGGGTCTATATCCAGGGCAGCTGGGACAATGATCCCGGCGGGCTGCAACGGGAATTCACCGGCGCATCCCAGGCACCGTTGAACGCCATCGGCAGGCCCGGTCTCAAGATCCGCCTGCGCGCCGCTGCCGAAAGCGGGCTGACCGGCAATACGCCGATCGAGTTTCGCGGCATCCAGGTCGGGGACCTCGGCGAGGCCCAGATCAGCGACGACGGCACCACGGTAGAAGCCAATGCGATCATCTACGAACCTCATGACAAGATGATTTCCAGCGCGACACGGTTCTGGGACAGCTCGGGCATCAGCTTTTCGATCGGGGCCAGCGGGGCCGAAGTCAACTTTACCTCGCTGTCCTCGCTGCTGCGGGGCGGCATCACCTTCAGCTCTGTCGTCTCGGGCGGGCAACCGGTCGAGCAGGGCAGTACCTTTACCGTCTACTCCGATGAATCGACCGCCCGCGCGACCGCTTTCCGCGAGGAAGAAGGCGACACGCTGAGCTTCTCGGCGATCTTCGACGACAACGTGCCCGGTCTCGCCCCCGGCAGCGCCGTGACCTATGGCGGGCTGCGCATCGGGTCCGTGAAGGCGGTGAACGGCACTGTCGAGCCGGCCCGCTTTGGCGATGACAAGGTGCGACTGCTTGCGACCTTCGAAGTCGATTCCGGCCTTCTCGGCCTGCCCGCG
Organism: Pseudooceanicola algae; assembly: GCF_003590145.2. Classification (NCBI taxonomy): domain Bacteria; kingdom Pseudomonadati; phylum Pseudomonadota; class Alphaproteobacteria; order Rhodobacterales; family Paracoccaceae; genus Pseudooceanicola; species Pseudooceanicola algae. The sequence continues at coordinate 2,660,363 of NZ_CP060436.1, forward strand.
GGCGGTATCGGGAGTGATACGGGCAGTGATGCGACCAGCGATGCCGGAGTCAGCACCAGCGGGACCGGAACCAGCGGGACTGGCACCAGCGGGGCTGGCACTGCCGGGACCAGCGACAGCACCACGCCGCAACCAGCGAATTCGGGACAGCAGGCAATCGCGTTCTTCCAGGAGAAGGTCAAGACCGGCGGCATTCGCGCGCGTCTGGCCACGGCGTCGATCCTGACCGGCGGGCTGAAGATCGAGATGGTCCGGATGCCCGACGCCCCTGCGGCCGAAATCGACATGACCGGCAGTCCCAACCCGCTGTTCCCGACCACGGCCAGCGCGATCACGGATGTCTCGGCCACCGCTCAGGGGGTCTTTGAACGGATCAACGATCTGCCGGTCGAACAGGTCATGCAAAGCGCGATCAACATCATGAACAACGTCAGCCGCCTGGTCGGCGGCGACGACATGCAGGCAGTGCCGGGAGAGGTCCGCGGCCTGTTGGGCGACGCCCGCGGCTTTGTCGCCTCGCCGCAATTGCAGGCGCTGCCAGGACGGCTTGACGGGGTCACCGAACAGATCGAGACGCTGGTTCAGGCGCTCAACACCCGCGATCTGGCCGGGCGCCTTACCGAAGCGATGGCGGGCGTGACAGAGGTCGCCCGCAGTGCCGATACGGCGATCGCCGGGTTGCCGCAACTGCTCGACAGCCTGAACACCATCGCGGCAAAGGCCGAGACCGTCCCGCTCGCCGACCTGGCCCAGACGCTGGATCAGCTGATGACCAGCGCAGATACCCTGCTGGCCGAGCCCGGGACCCAGCAATTGCCGCAAAGCCTGTCCGAGGCGCTGGACGAATTGCGCGGGGTGCTGACCGATCTGCGCAACGGTGGCGCGGTGTCGAACCTGAACCAGACCCTCGCCTCGGCGCGCAGCGCGGCGGACAGTATCTCCGATGCCGCCCAGGATCTGCCGGCCCTGCTGAACCGCACCGAAACGGTGCTGACTCAGGCCGGGACCACCCTGCAAGGCTATGACGCCAACAGCGGCCTCGGCCGTCAGGCAGGCCAGACCATGCGCGAAATCGACCGTGCCGCCGCCGCCATCGCCGCCCTGGCCCGCGAGCTTGAGCGCAACCCCAATGCCCTGTTCTTCGGGAGATGACATGATGAGACCCCTGCCAAGATCCGCCACTATCCTGCTTTGCGGCCTCGTGCTGGCGGGCTGCGCCAGCGAAAAACTCTATACCGCGCCGGTCTTTCCCGGCACCGGCACCAGCGCCGCGCCGGCGCGCATCCCCAGCCGCTTTACCTCGGTCGAGGTGCAGGATGTCTCGCTGCCCGATTACGCGGCTTCCGGTCAGATCCCCGAACGTCAGGCGGATGGCAGCATCAGTTCCTCGCGCTCGGTCCTCTGGGCGGACGAACCGACCCGTGCCGTGACCATGGAACTGTCGCGCCTGCTGCGCCAGATCACCGGGGCCGAAATCGCGGCCGAACCCTGGCCCTTCTACGACAACGCCCAGGCGCAGCTTCTGGTGCGGGTCGAGTCCATGCTGGCCGAGGGCGACGGGTCCTTCCGCCTGACCGGCCAGTTCTTCGTGGCCCCCAGGGATGGCCGCAGCGGGCGGTCTTCGGACTTCATGATCTCGGTCCCGGTCGCGGCCCCCGGCGGCCCCGGCGCCATCGCCGATGCCCGCAGCGCCGCCGTTCTGGCGCTGGCGCAGCGTATCGCCCGCGACGGGCTGCGCTGAGGCATCCCGGACTGCGTGAAGGCATGAAAGGGGCGGCGCATCACGCGACCGCCCCGGTCCTGTGGCGCGCGGCAGTGACTAGTCTTCGATCACCACCGGGACGGGGATGCTAAGCGCGCGATCCATGTCCGCAACCGCCGTCCGCAGCGCATCCTGCGGCACGATGGTGAAGCCGTCGGTTGCCCGGTCCAGATCCTCGATCGTCACCAGCACGCTGGTCAGCACCACTGAAAAGACCAATGTCCGCCAACTGAGCGGCCGCCCCAACAGGGCCGAGCGGTTGCCGACGATGAACACTCCCGACGAGGCCGCGAAGATCAGCAAGGTCCAGATCCCGGTGGAAATCGATTTCGACGCGACCGCCACGCGCCGTGTATGGGCATCCAGCACATCGGTGACGCCCCCGGCCACGAAGCTCTGGATCGGGGGTGGGACCGAAGGGCCGAGCGTCCGGTGAAGCGCGGGCCAGAGCGCGGCCTGGGTGGCGAGGGTCTGGCGCACGAGGGCCTCGGCATTGGCCTCGGTGGCGCGGAACCCGGTCGGAACGACGCGGGTGCGCCCATAGGCCAGCAGGGCCTCCTGCAGGGCGCGCCCGCTGTCCTCGGGCAGCAGGTCGGCCCGCAGGAAGGCGGTGGACAGGGCGGCGGCTTCTTCGACCGCTGCGGCGGCACGGGCCTCGCGCCAGTTCAGCGCCGCGCTGAAGGTAAAGCCCAGCAGCAGCCCCAGCAGGGCCAACAGCGCCCCAAGGGACACTTCGCCCGGCATGCCGATGTCGCGATTGCCGCGCAGGAACCAGCCCCGTTCCACCCGACCAAAGTAGAAGCCGGCAAAGGCCGCACCCTGCAGGCAGAGGATGACGAGAAGGATGGCAAGCCAGAACGGTAGCGTCTGGGAAGCGATGGTTTCGGTAATCGGCTCAACTCCTTGAAATCCGCCTTGCCGCCGGGGCAGGCAGGGACCCTGTGGATCATCACGTCATAGTTGCGTCGATTGTCAATATTCCCGTCTTGGCGAAGCGCGCCTTGGCGGCCCCCTGTCGCAGGAAAGAAACGCTGCCGAATGGGTCGGTGCGCCCGGTTACGCGATGCCCCCCTTACACCTTCCACCCCGGCGTCAGCCTTGCACGCAACAGGCCCACGGGGTGGGCGCGCAGCGACAGGCGCAGGGCCAGGAAATCCTCGACCATCTCCTCGGTTTCCGAAGCTTGCGGCAGCAGCACCTGCGCCTCGGTCAGGCCTTCGCCCTCAAGGTCCCCGGCAAACAGCGGCAGCTCCCCACCCCGGCGCAGCGCCCGGGCCTCCCACAAGGCCGTGCGGCGGCTGAGGCCGAGCCCGGCAAAGGCATCGGCCTCGGCCAGCCGTGTGACCAGCGCCGGATCGGTGCCGGCGCGGCGCCAGACGTCTTCGACCGACCGGTAGCCATTGCCGCGCGCGCCGGTCAGCCAAAGCGCCTCTTCCTCGGCCAGGCCCTTGATCTGGCGGAACCCGAGGCGCAGGGCCAGCGCCCCGGTGGCGCGGCGTTCCATGGTGTTGTCCCAGTAGGAGGCATTGATGTCCACCGGCAACACCTCGACCCCGTGTTCGCGGGCATCCCGGACGATCTGGGCCGGGGCATAGAACCCCATGGGCTGGGAATTCAGCAGCGCACAGGCAAAAATCCCCGCGTGGTGGCGCTTGATCCAGGCGCTGGCATAGACCAGCAGGGCAAAGCTGGCCGCGTGGCTTTCGGGAAAACCGTAGGAGCCGAAGCCCTCGATCTGCGAAAAACAGCGTTCGGCGAAATCGGCGGCATAGCCGTTCCGCGCCATGCCACGCAGGAACCGCCCCCGGAAATCCGAGATATTGCCGTGCTTCTTGAAGGTCGCAAGGGACCGGCGCAGGCGGTCGGCCTCTTCGGGGGTGAAATCGGCGCCGATCATGGCAATCTGCATCGCCTGCTCCTGAAACAGCGGCACCCCGAGGGTCTTGCCCAGCACCCTGCCAAGCGCGTCCGAGGGGAATTGCACCGCCTCTTCGCCATTACGGCGGCGGATATAGGGATGGACCATGTCGCCCTGGATCGGGCCCGGACGGATGATGGCGACCTCGATCACCAGATCGTAGAAACAGCGCGGCTTCATCCGGGGAAGAAAATTCATCTGGGCGCGGGATTCGACCTGAAAGACGCCGATACTGTCGGCCCGGCACAGCATGTCGTAGGTCGCCGGATCCTCGGGCGGCAGGCTGGCGAGGTCGAAGGACTGCTTTTCATGCTCGGCCATCAGGGCGAAGGCCCGGCGCAGGCAGGACAGCATGCCAAGCGCCAGGATATCGACCTTGAGGATCCCCAGCGTGTCGATGTCGTCCTTGTCCCAACAGATGACGGTGCGGTCCTCCATCGTGGCGTTCTCGACCGGCACCAGTTCGTCCAGGCGGTCCTCGGTGATGATGAAACCGCCGACATGCTGGGACAGGTGGCGGGGAAAGCCTTCGATCTCGGCGACAAGGGATTCCAGCAGGCGCAGGCGGTGGTCGCTCGGATCCAGCCCGACCTCGCGCAGGCGGTCCGGGGCGAAACTGGCCGCGCCGCCATGGCCCCAAAGCTGGGATGCCAGGGCCGCCAGTGTGTCACGGGACAGGCCGAGGGCCGCGCCGACCTCGCGGATGGCCCGCTTGCCGCGGTAATGGATCACCGTGGCGCACAGGCCCGCGCGATGGCGGCCATAGCGCTGGTAGATCCACTGGATGATCTCTTCGCGGCGCTCATGTTCGAAATCGACATCGATATCGGGCGGCTCGTCGCGGGCCTCGGACACGAAGCGTTCAAAGACCATGGTGCCGATCTCGGGCGAGACCGAGGTAACCCCGAGGCAGTAGCAGACCACCGAATTCGCCGCCGATCCCCGTCCCTGACACAGGATCCCCTGCGAGCGGGCAAACTCCACGATGTCATTGACCGTCAGGAAGTAGGGCTCGTAGCCCAGCCGCCCGATCAGGTCGAGCTCATGGGTCAGCATGGCGCGCACCTTTTCGGGCGCGCCATGAGGATAGCGCCAGCGCAGCCCCTCGCCCGCCAACCGGGCCAGACGTCCGGCGGGGGTTTCCCCCGGCGCGACTTCCGATGGGTATTCGTAGCGCAACTCGTCGAGAGAAAAGCGCAGGTTGTCGGCCAGAGCAGCGGTGGCCTCGACCGCGCCGGGGTGATCGCGGAAGATCGCCCGCAACTCCGCACCCGAGCGCAGGCGGTTCTCGGCGTTCACCTGCGCCTCGGTGCCAAGCTCGGCCACGGTGGTGCCAAGACGGATGGCGGCCAGCACATCCGCCATGCGGCGCCGGCGACTGTCGTGCATCAGGGGGGCGGCGGTGGCGATGACCGGCAGACCAAGCTGGCGCGCCAGCCCGGCCTGGGCGGCCAGGCGCACCCGGTCGTCACCGTCATAGCCGGGGGTCAGCACCAGGTGCATCTGCCCGCCAAGGCGGCGCGTCAGGGCGCGCGCGCGTGGCAACCAGGCACCCGCGCCGCGCTGCCCCGCCCGAACCCGTGGCGGATGCAGCACCAGCCGCAGCCCGGCGACCGCATCCGGCGCGAGCAGATCCTCCAGCCCCAGGTGACATTCCCCCTTGGGCGCGCGCTGACGCCCAAGCGACAACAGCCGGCAAAGCCGCGCCCAGCCCGCCCGATGTTCCGGCAGGGCCGTGACCTCGGTCCCGCAGGTCAGCACCAGCCGTGCCGCCGGCAGCAACCGGGGCAGCGACAATCCCGGCGGATCCGGCAGTTCCGGCGGCTTTGGCGGGCCCGTAAACCCGTCCCGCGCCTCGTCCCGCGCCCGCTCGGCCGCCCGGCGCGCCATCTCGCGTGCGGCCGCATGGGCCCGCACGATCCCCGCCACCGAATTCACATCGCCAATCGCCACCGCCGTCATCTCTATCTCTGCGGCACGGGTAAGGTACTCCTCCGGGTGCGAGGCCCCGGTGAGAAAGGTGAAGTTGGAAGTGATGCAAAGCTCGGCAATCATGGTGAGTCCCGAGTATATTCACCTTTTGTTCCATTTGGGAGTCACCCATCACCTCCTCGCCCCGCCGGTGGATAGCTCAGGAGCCTCCGGCGGGAGTATTTCCGGCCAGATGACGCAGAGCAGGCTCCCCTGTCATCTGGCCAGAAATACTCCTGCCTCAACACAGACGAAGACATGCGCTGACCGGCAAAGATGCCAGGCTACCCCCAGGGCATCGGCTCGGCGGCAATGAACTGGCCGAAGACATTCTCGCGGTGCCAGCGCAAGTTTTCCGGATGCGGCCACTCGCGCTTGTCCTGCGGCAGGCACAGCTTCAGGTCCGGCATGATTAGGCGATCAACCACCTCTCCCGGAACCTTGTTGCGCGACACAAGGATCGTCTGGTCTTCAGCGACCGAGATCAGGCCCCGATCGAACATCCAGTGCAAGGTGCCCGAAAGCGCAAGACCATTGGAAACGGAATCACTTCCCTTGTGCGCCACCGGACGGATATGCGCCGCCTGGACTTCCGGCCGTCCCCCGCCATTCCGCAACTGCAACCCCGAAATGGCACATCGATAGCCATAGGCTTCGCGGACTTTCCGCCGAAAGGCGACATCCCGGTAAGGACGGTTGGTCAGCCGTTCGATGACCGGGCGTTCGAATATCGCCGCGTCTTCCGCCACTTCATAAGCGTCTGGATTGTATCGCGCGGCTTCGATCCTTTCCAGGTTCTGCGGCAGCCCAATATTGACGATCCGCGCAAAATCCTCGTCCGGCAGTCGCCGCATAGCCAATTGCTGCGCGCCACCCGATTTCGGTGTGCCATCAGCATGGCGCAAAGCCGCTTCAAGCGGCCGGCCCTGCAGAAGTCTCGGCACTTCGACATCAAAGCGCAGATAACTCCCCGGCTCGATCAGGGCGATAAAACGATCCTGAACGCCCGGCTTCGGAATGATCTCCTGAATGCGCGCCACGGCAAAGTAACCGCGCGGCCCGGCCTTGACCGGTTCATAATAGATCGCCCAATCACCGACTGCCTCGCGGGCGGCTTTCAGATAGGTCTTCGGAAAATCATATCGCACATCCGGCACATCTTCGTAGATGGAATCTGCGCGGTGCATCAGCACAAGCTTGGCCATGAAGCCAGGAAAGCGGTCGTGGCAGAATTGGCAAGCAGAATTTTCGGAATTGGCCGCCTGCAAACGGCATCACATCACCTTCACCCCAATGAAAATACTCCGGGGCGCTGCCCCCTATTGCGGCGGCAGCAGCTTGCCGGGGTTCATGATCCCCTTGGGATCGAGGGCCGCCTTGATCGCCCGCATCGCTGTCAGGGCGCCCGGATCCTTGCGCCGTGCCATGGTGTTCAACTTGTGCGTTCCGACGCCATGTTCCGCCGAAAAGGCGCCACGCAGATCGGCGACGACATCCTCGATCGCCTCCACAAGGCGGTCCTTTTCCATCGGATCCTTGCTGGAAGGGAAGATCGTGTAGTGCACGTTGCCATCGCCCAGATGCGCCACGACCGAGGTCCCGGCCCCGGGGTCCAGCGATGCCAGCACATCATCGGCGCGGGTCAGGAAATCCCCGACCCGATCCAGCGGAACGGCCACGTCCAGGATCGACATCGGGTGGCGCTGCGCCGCGATCTCGCTGGCCGCTTCCCGGATCGCCCAGAGCGCCGCGCGTTGTGCCCCGGTTCCGGCGATCACCGCATCGGTGATCTCGCCGGCTTCCAGCATCTCGCCCAGGACTTCCTCGAGGTAGCCGGCAATCGGAACCACGCCATCCGGGCCGGGCGTGCAATCGCGCGGCGCAAGGGCCCCGATCTCGATCAGTATGTTCACCGGGTGGCTTTGTTCGAAAGGCGCGCGCCCCTCGGGGTGCAGGGCCAGATAATCGGCGATGTAGCTGCCGGGCATGTACTCAAAGGCCTCGACCGCGCCCCCCGTGGCCTGTTGCACCCGGTTCAGCAGGCCGAGCGCCGGGGCCAGGCTGTCCATACCCAGCATCGCGGTGGCGTAGGCGCCGGGCTGCGGGCGCAGCCGCACCACCGCCGCGGTGATGATCCCCAGCGTCCCTTCGGATCCGATCAGCAGGTGGCGCAGGTCGTAGCCCGAGTTGTTCTTGTGCAGGTCCTGCAACAGGTCGACCACCTCGCCGTTCGGCAGCACCGCCTCGATCCCCAGCACCAGGTCGCGGGTATTGCCGTAGCGCAGCACGTTGGAGCCCCCGGCATTGGTCGCCAGGCACCCCCCGATCATAGCCGAGCCGCGCGCGCCGAACATCAGCGGGAAGATCAGGTCGTGTTCCCCGACCGCCTCGTGCAGCCGGGCAAGCACCACACCGGCCTCGACCACCGCCGAACGCGCACCGGGGCGGATTTCACGGATCCGGTTCATCCGCTCCAGAGAGATCACCAGAGCGCCTTCGCCCTGCCCGCCCCCGGCCAGACCCGTGCGCCCCGACAGGGGAATCACCGGGGTGCCGGTTTCATCGGCCAGCCGCACTACCGCCGACACCTCGGCCGTGGAGGCCGGGCGCACCACCGCGAGGGGTTGCGCGAAGTACCCGTGACCCCAGTCCCAGCCATAGGCTTCCGCATCTTTCCCGGTCAGCACATGGGCCGGACCAAGCAGGGCAGAAAGACGGTCGATCATGGTATTTCCCTTCCTATGCGGGCGCAGAGCGGCATGGCGCCGGAGCCTGTCTAGAGCCTGCCGCAAGCGGTGAAAAGGCAATCCCCGTTTCACCCCCGGAATTGCAGCCGATGGGGCGGTTTTTCTGCTTGACCTCACATTCCTGCTGCCCTACCTAGCGCCACGGTTTGGCGGAGTAGCTCAGTTGGTTAGAGCAGCGGAATCATAATCCGCGTGTCGGGGGTTCAAGTCCCTCCTCCGCTACCAAATTCCCCCTCGAGACTTTTGAATGCGGCCCGGCAAGCGACCGGGGCCTTGCGCGTGGCCGTCTGCGCCGAGGGCCCAGCACGGGGCCCAGCAAGGCCCCCGGAAACGAAAAAACGCGCGAGGCAAGGCCCCGCGCGCTGTTGTCCGTTGCTCGCCCCGGCTTAGCGCAGAGCCTGACCGTCGCTGTCAAAGAAGGACAGCCATTCGGTATCAAAGCCCAGCCCGCAGGTGTCGCCGGGGTTGATATCCGTATCCCCGATCACCCGCACGGTCAGCCGCCCGAGGGGGCCGCAATCGACCACCAGGAAGGTATCCGCGCCAAGGTATTCGGTGACATCCACCACGCCGTCACAGGCCCCCTGCCCGGCGGGCAGGATCGAGATATGCTCGGGCCGGATGCCAAGATGCACGGCCCCCGCCGGGGCGCCCGGCGCACCGCGCCCGCCTTCCACCTGCCAGGACCCGCCCGCCACGGAACATTCCATGACATTCATCTTGGGCGAGCCGATGAACTGCGCCACGAAGAGGTTCGCGGGCCGTTCGTACAATTCGCGCGGCGTGCCGACCTGGGCGATGCGGCCTGCGTCCAGCACGACGATGCGATCCGCCAGGGTCATGGCTTCGATCTGGTCATGGGTGACGTAGATCATCGCCTTTTGCAGCCGCTGGTGCAGCTTGGCGATCTCGTAGCGCATCTCGACCCGCAGGGCAGCGTCGAGATTCGACAGCGGTTCGTCGAACAGGAAGGCCGTGGGGTCCCGCACGATGGACCGGCCGATGGCCACCCGCTGACGCTGTCCGCCGGACAGGTCCTTGGGGCGGCGTTCCAGCAGCGGGTCGAGCTTCAGCACCTCGGCGGCGGCACCGACCTTGGCGTCGATCTCGGATTTCGGGGCACCGGCGGTCTTCAGGGAAAAGCCCATGTTCTCGGCCACCGACATATGCGGGTAAAGCGCATAGCTTTGGAACACCATCGACAAGCCACGCTGGCTGGGCGCTTCGGAGGTGGCGTTGCGGCCATCGATCAGCAACTCTCCGCGGCTGATTTCCTCAAGCCCGCCGATCATCCGAAGCAGGGTCGACTTGCCACAGCCCGAGGGGCCGACAAAGACCACGAATTCGCCCGGCGCGACCTCGAGGTCGATGCCCTTGATGACCTGCACCGGGCCATACCATTTTTCGACATTCTTCAGGGTAATCGCACTCATTGCGTCGTCATCCTTTAACAGAGCCCGCGGTAAGCCCGCGTGTCATGAATCTTTCCAGCCCAAGGAACAGCGCCATGATCGGCACGGTCGCGATCACGGCCCCGGCCATCAGGTGCTGGCGCGGGATTTCCGAGGAATTCAGGCTGGCGATCCCCCGTGTCAGGGTGAATTTCGACGGGTCGTCCAGCAGCATGAAGGCCAGCAGGAATTCGTTCCAGGCGATCATGAAGACATAGAGCGACACGCTGGCCAGTGCCGGAAGCGACAGCGGCAGGGTGATCTTCCAGATCACCGCAAGGCGCGACAGGCCATCCATCAGGCCGGCTTCCTCGACCTCGGCCGGCAGGCCGCGGAAATACCCCTGCAGCATGTAGAGCGCCACGGGGATCGTTGTCACCGGATAGATCAGCACGATGCCGAACAGGGTGTTGCGCAGGCCCAGCATCGAGAACCCGATGTAGATCGGCAGCGCCAGGACGATCATCGGCACCATGTAGATCAGCAGCACGGAGCGCGAGAACGTGGACCGCCCCCGGAAGCGCAGCCGTGCCACCGCGTAGGCGCCGGGGATCGAGAAGGCCAGGGTTATGAACACGGTCAGCACCGAGACATAGAAGCTGGTCCAGAGGTAGCTGCCGAAATTGTACTGGGTCATCAGCTCGTAATAGCTGCGGAACAGGTCCCAGCCCCGCGACAGGTCCAGACTGAAGTCCAGCGGGTTCTGCAACAGCGCCTGTTGGCTTTTCAGGCTGGTCATCACCATCACGTAGAAGGGGATGATGACAATCGCGGTAAAGAAGACATAGCCGAAGCCGGTGAGGAAACGGATGATCGCGGCCTCGAACTGATGCCGGGTCAGCGCACCGGAGGGCATGCCGCCCATGATCTTGGCCATCCCCAGCCCCAGCGACAGCCCGGCCAACAGGATCATCACGACCAGTGGCAGCATCGTCGTTTCACTGACGATGACGGGCAGGCCGATTGCTGTCAGCACCGCTACCAGCACGACGGCAAGCGCCACGGTCATCCAGCCGGACCCGAGCCGGGTCGCCGTGCCACCGCAGACAAGCCCGGCGATCAGCAAGCCGATCAGGCCGGGGCGAAAGCCATCGCCGGTGGCAAAGCTCATCGCGACGGCAACGGTGATGGCGACGATCAGCGACCAGAGCATGCCAAGCAGGGCACCGGTCACGTCGCCGGTTTTCACGCTTTGCATGAGCAGGCTCCTTTCGGGGTATTGGACAGGCAGTTCACAACCCCTCCTCGCGGCTCATGACGCGGAAGAAGAAGACGCTGAACATCACGAGGCAGGCAAAGATCACCACGGCCACGGCGGCACCGGCACCGATGTTGGACACCGCAAAGGCCTGTTCATAGACATTCACCGTCAGCACGCGGGTCCCGGCATTGCCACCGGTCAGCAGGAAGATGTCGTCGAACTTGTTGAAGGTCCAGATGAAGCGCAGCAGGAACAGGACCGACAGGATCCCCAGAAGCTGCGGCATCGACAGGTAGCGGAATTTCTGGAACGGCGAGGCGCCATCCATGTCCGCGGCTTCGTACATGTCGGTGTCGATGCTTTGCATTCGGGCCAGGATGAACAGGAAGGACAGCGGGAAATATCGCCAGACCTCGAACAGGGTGACCATGACGAGGGCCAGCGGCTTTTCCCCGAAGAAGTTGATCGCCTGATGGGTGACCCCCATGCGGAGCAGCAGCGCATTGGCCGAGCCCGAGAAGGGATCGAACAATGTCACCCAGGTGAAGGCCACCGCGATGACCGGCGCCACGTAGGGGAAAAGGTAAAGACCCCGCAGGATGCCCTGCCCCTTGAAGCTGCGATCCAGCAGCATGGCGGCGAACAGCCCGACGATCAGCGCGCCGGCGGTGCCGAAGAAGGTATAGAACAGCGTCACGCCCAGGACGCCCCAGAACTCAGAGCCATTGAAGATGCGAGCAAAGTTTTCCAGCGTGAAATCGAAGTTGGTCAGGATGTTGGGCGCCGATCCGGTGATGCCGGGTTCGGAGCCTTCGGCGTCCTCTTCCAGCACGTCCGGGTCGCCCGAGCCGGTCACGGGGATCGCGACCGTGCTGCGGAACCCGCCCTCGATATCCCCGAATTCGCAGGTAATGTCGCGGCCCTCGACAACGCAGGGGGCCTCGGGCTCACCGCGCAGGGACAGGGAGTCGGGCAGTGTATCCGTCAGGGTCACGCCGGTGATCAGCTGGTCACGAGAAGAATTGCGCAGCCGGTATTCGACCCGCATCTCGTCGCCTTCGCCACGCAGGCTTTCGCGCAGCACCGGTGCGGGCGGACGCAGGTCCGCAAGGGTCACCGGCTTGAAGGAGATCCAGAAGATCGCCAGCAGCGGCAGGATCACCACAAGCGACACCGCCATGAGCGTCGGCAGCAGCAATTGCCAGGCCAGACGTGCCTCGCGCCGGGCCAGCGGGCCACGGCCCCTTGGCGGGACCGCTTGTGCCTGGCCTGCGTCGGTCGGGCGAGAGGGGACAGAGGGGGCGGAGCTCATGCCCCGCCCCCGGAAGTGAAGTGCGTCATTATTGGACCTTGGACAATTCGTCGTTCATTTTGGCAACGGCGTCTTCTGCAGAGATCGCGCCATCGATATATTCACGCACGTAGCGGTTCACGACCTGGGTGTTGACCATCTTGGAGGCCAGACCCAGCTGGCCGTCCTCGACGCCCCATCGCTGTGCCACATCAAGACCACCGACGATCTCGTCGATCATGTCGGCAGAGTAGAGATCCCCCAGCGGCGCCTTGCGATCCACACCCACGTCAAGCTGTGCCCAGCCATCGGCGTATTTCGTCGGCTCTTCTTCGGTGCCCGCGCGGATCGGGAACTTGCCTTCGGGCGCGATGGCCAGGGTGTTCATGTAGCCCTCGCTCATCGAGAACTTCACGAAGTCGATGGCGTTGTCGATATCCGCGTCTGCGGTGATCCCGAACATGTTCATCTCGGCCCAGGCAGCACCATCAGGGTTCGACGGGCCGGCAAAGTTGGTCACGATACCGGTTTTCGACGCCAGATCCGAAGAGGTCGGATCGTCGTTGATGGTGGGCGGGGCGCTGTCACGCAGGCCGGCCAGCTCGTCCAGGATGAACGGCGACCAGATGATCATCGCCGCATCGCCGGCAAAGTAGACTTCGCGCGACTGCTTCCAGAACAGGTCTCCCGGTGGGGAGGCATCCGCGATGGTCTTGTAGAATTCCAGCACTTCGGTCGTCTTTTCGACGTCCAGTTCCTGGAACCCATCGGGGCCGACCGGGCTGACGCCGTTGGCCAGGAAGACATGTTCCAGAACCTGGCTCATGAAGTTGTCGTCGACCTTGGTGGCGGCGACGAAACCGTACATCTCGGGCGGATTGTTCAGCGCCTCGACGGCCGCGGTGACGGCAGCATAAGTCGTGGGCGGCTCAAGATCGTGTTCCTCGAACAGGTCCTTGCGGTACAGGATCATCTGCGTCCAGCCATCGACCGGGACCGAGGCGATACCGCCTTCGTAGGCCGCCATGTCGAGCGCGCCGGGCGCGAAGGTATCCATCCCCAGATCCTCGACCACCTCGGTGGCGGCATCGGAATCCAGCAGACCGGCTTCGGCCCAGGGCAGGGCATATTGCAGGGTGTGATAGATCACGTCGGGCAGGTCGCCGGCGGCATAGGCCGCAGTGGCGCGGGTACCCAGCTCGCTTTCGGTCACGGGAATGACCTCGACGGCGATGCCGGTGGCCTCTTCGAAATCGGCGGCAAGCTGCTCCTGGCGGGCCAGCCGCTCGGGCTGTTCCTCGGTGGTCCAGAAGCGCATGTCCTGCGCCATGGCCGCCGGTGCAAGGCACAGCGCCAGGGCCGTCCCGAGGAATGCGGACGCGCGAGCGCCGCGTGGTCTGAATGCAATCATGTGATCCTCCCGATCGTCTGAACTTTATTGGCAGCGTCCCGATAAAAATGGCACGGCCAGCCCCGCGAAACGGGCGGCTGGCCCCGGAATGCTATGCAAAACGTCTCTCGGGGCGGGCAGTTCCCTGCTTCTTATCCCGACCGCTGGCCTGATGGCCTTAACCGGATCTTGGCTGGCGGCTTCGGGAATGATGCCCCCGAAGACCGACAAGTCAACCCATTGATGAAAAAGGCCGCTCCGGGAATCGGGTCCCGGAATGCTCGCCCCACGGTGGATCCGGGGGCAACTTTTTAAGGGAAATGGCATGTATCCGCCGCGTTTCGGCCGGCCCGCCCCCGTCGCAGTGCGCGCGGTCGATGGTGCGCCATTCGCGACCAATGCCCGCATTTACGCCGTTTGCGTAGCGACCGTGCACGGATGCCGTTAGGGGAACTTTCGATCAGAGCATTGGAATCCCTGACAGAAGCGCCCGCAGCGATGCCGGGTAAGGGGTGGCCCTGACCGTGTGGGGATACAATGTCAGGGCCAATCGTCCGCAGACAAACCGATGGGACAGAAACCGGGACGAACAGGAGTAAACCTATGGTTGAATCGGCCCGCAGAACAAGAAGTTTTTGTGAAATGTCACAATACTGATGGGCCGCAATCGAAAGGCAGGCTGACTCGGCAGGCATCCCCCAGGGGCAGGCCCGATCTGCGGGACAAACCCGGTCCACACCGTAAAACGGATCGCGCAGCGGCCTCTTGCCACAAACGGACGGCCAGGGCGCCCGACGGGCGGCTTTACCGATAATCGTTCTGGGTGGGATTGCGGGATTACTTCACCACATCCAACGTCAAATCCTTGCCACCAAGGCGATTTGTCGTTGTGTGGTGAGCCGTGATGGGTTCGAACCATCGACCTACTGATTAAAAGTCAGTTGCTCTACCAGCTGAGCTAACGGCCCACTCGATGCGCCGTCTAAGGGGGGGCAGCGGCATGGTCAAGACGAAATCCGAAAAAGAATGACAGAAAAGTTGCATGACCCGGCGACGCAAGCCCGGCCCACCTTTTCAACGCAGTCGGGAATCGCTATATCCCCGCAATGCAGATCAAGGATATCCCCCAAGGCCTGCCGTTCATGAAGATGCACGGGTTGGGCAATGACTTCGTGGTGATCGACTCGCGCGCCCGGCGCGCGGCGGTGACCACGCCCGCGCTGGCGCGCACCCTGGGGGACCGCAATCGCGGTGTCGGCTTCGATCAGCTGGCCGAGATTCGCGCTGGCCGGGATACGGATATCGAGCTCGACTTCTGGAACAGCGACGGCAGCCGCGCCGGGGCCTGCGGCAATGCCACACGCTGTGTCGCGGCCTTCGTGATGGGCGAAACCGGGGCGAAGGCCCTGTCGATCCGAACCGCAAGGGGCCTGCTGCAGGCCCGCGTCGAGGCCGGCGAAGTCAGCGTGAACATGGGCCAGCCGCAACTCGACTGGGCCGAGATCCCACTGGCCGTCCCGACAGACACCCTGCACCTTCCGCTGGCGGGCGACCCGGTCGCCGTCGGCATGGGCAATCCCCATTGCGTCTTCTTCGCCGAAGATGCCGATGCCGCCCCGGTCACGACCAAAGGCCCGATGGTCGAAACCGACCCGCTGTTCCCGGAACAGGTCAATGTCGAGTTTGCCGAGGTCCGCGCCCGTGACGAGATCCGCATGCGGGTCTGGGAACGCGGCACCGGTGTGACGCTGGCCTGTGGCTCGGGCGCCTGCGCGACGCTGGTCGCCGCCGTGCGTCGCGATCTGACCGACCGCCGCGTGCGGATGGAACTGGATGGCGGCTGGCTGGTGCTCGACTGGCGCGATGACGGCGTCTGGATGACCGGCCCGACGGCCCATGTCTTCGACGCGATCCTGTCGCCCGCGCTGCTGGAGGCCTGAGATGGGCGAAGCCCCGCGTTTCACCACCCTCGGCTGCCGCCTGAACGCCTATGAGACCGAGGCGATGAAGGCCATGGCCGATGCCGCCGGCCTGTCGGACGCCCATATCGTCAACACCTGCGCGGTCACCTCCGAAGCGGTCCGCAAGGCGCGCCAGGAAATCCGCCGCCTGCGCCGCGACAACCCCGAGGCGCGCATCATCGTCACCGGCTGTGCCGCCCAGACCGAACCCGAGACCTTCGCCGCCATGGAAGAAGTCGACCTGATCCTCGGCAATTCCGAAAAGATGAAGCCGGAAACCTGGACGACCCTCGGGCCCGACTTCGTCGGCCAGACCGAACGCGTCATGGTCGACGACATCATGTCCGTCACGGAAACCGCCGGCCACCTGATCGACGGCTTCGGCACCCGGTCGCGCGCCTATGTCCAGGTTCAGAACGGCTGCGACCACCGCTGCACCTTCTGCATCATCCCCTATGGCCGCGGCAACTCCCGCTCGGTCCCCGCCGGAGTCGTCGTCGACCAGATCAAGCGCCTCGTGCAGCAGGGCTACAACGAAGTCGTGCTGACCGGCGTCGACCTCACCTCCTGGGGCGCCGACCTTCCGGCCACACCGCGCCTCGGCGACCTGGTGCTGCGAATCCTCAAGCTGACGGATGTGCCCCGCCTGAGGATCTCCTCGATCGATTCGATCGAAGCCGATGACGCGCTGATGCAGGCCATCGCGACCGAACCCCGCCTGATGCCGCACCTGCACCTCAGCCTGCAGGCGGGCGACGACATGATCCTGAAACGGATGAAACGCCGCCACCTGCGCGACGACGCCATCCGCTTCTGCGAAGAGGCCCGCCGCCTGCGCCCCGACATGACCTTCGGCGCCGACATCATCGCCGGCTTCCCCACGGAAACCGAAGCGATGTTCACCAACTCCCTGCGCCTCGTGGAAGACTGCGACCTCACCTGGCTGCACGTCTTCCCCTACTCGGCCCGCCCCGGCACCCCCGCCGCCCGGATGCCCGCGGTCAACGGCAAGGCCGTCAAGTCCCGCGCCGCCCGCCTGCGCGCCGCCGGAGACGCCCAGGTCGCCCGCCACCTCGCCGACCAGCAGGGCCGCGACCACGCGATCCTCATGGAAAGCCCCCGCATGGGCCGGACCGAGCAATTCACCGAGGTCCACTTCACCCGCGACCTCCCCGAAGGCCAGATCGTCCAGGCCCGGATCACCGGCCGGCAGGACACCCACCTCATCGCCTGACCCCGCCATGTTTCCCTGTCGGAAATATCCCGGGGGAGTCGCGCCAGCGACGGGGGCAGAGCCCCCCGACCCCATTGCCATTCCCGCACCTCGCCGGCATGCTCTGCCCCAACCGGTGCGGACGGTGCCATGCCCTTGCAATCACCCCGGAACGCAGAGTGAAGGACCCCCATGCCCGACAGCGCCAAGCCCCTTACCGCCATCGTCTCGCCCCCCTCGCCCTTCGCGCGCAAGGTGCGGGTGACGATCCTGGAATGCGGCCTCACGGATCAGGTCGGCCTGCAGCACGCCTCGAACACCGCGCTGAAACCCGACCCGATGCTGATCGCCGCCAACCCGCTTGGCAAGCTGCCCGCCCTGCTGCGGCCCGACGGTCCCGTGATCTGCGACAGCCGGGTCATAACCCGCTACCTCGCGGACCTGTCGGGGACAGACCTTTACCCGCAGGACCGGATCTGGGACGTGCTGACCCTGGAAGCCATGGCCGACGGCGTCATGGAGGCCGCGCTGACCATGGCCTACGAGCACCGCTTCCGCCCGCCCGAGATGATCTTCCACGATTGGGTCGAAGCCCAGTGGCGCAAGGTGATCCGCACGCTGGTGCGCATCGACCAGGACTGGCAGGCCGCACTGGCGGCACCGCTCGACGCCGCCCAGATCGCGCTTGGCTGCGGACTCGGGTACCTCGATATGCGCCATGGCGCGCGTGGCTGGCGGGACGAGGCTCCGACCCTTGCCCGCTGGTACGCCACCTTTGCCGAACGCGACGCGATGGTCGCCACCCGACCCGAGTAACCCCCGGAAACGCGAAAGGCCCGCCATTGGCGGGCCCTGTCCTTACCGGGATTGCTGCGCTTCAGAAGCGGAAGCCAAGCCCCACGTTCAGCGCGTTGGTGTAGATCGTGGTGTCGAGGCTGCCGCCGCCATCCAGTTCCGCCGAATTGTCGGACCAGGTGAACTGGTATTCCCCGAAAACCGACCAGCGCTCGTTCAGCGCATAAGAGGCGCCGGCCGTGAACCGCGCCGCGGGACCGGTCATCTGGTAGCCGAAGGTCGACGGCCCACCGACGGCCGTCACCTCGACATGGGGAATCGCCACGCCGACACCGCCGCCGACATAGGGGGTGAACCCGCCCCAGGCATCCTGCCAGCGCCGCGTCGCGTTCACGGTCAGGATGTTCAGCCCGTCGGTGAATTCCAGACGTTCGAACCCGGCCGCAGCCATGTCGTCTGCGTTGGCATAGATCTTGTTGTGGCTGAACTCGGCCCCGAATCCCCAATCCCCATCACGCCACCAGGTGGCACGCAGACCGTAATAGGGCGGCGCGGAAAAGCTTTTGCCTTCCCAGCCGATCAGCTCGGAGAACCCGCCCGTCGAAGGCGAGGTCCCGTTGATCCGGCTATGCGGGGCCGTTTGATAACCACTGTAAAAGTTCAGTTCCACCTCGGCCAGGGCCGGGGCGGCAGCAAGTCCCGCCGCAAGGGTGACGGCCGCTGCGGAAACACGGGAAAGGGTCTTGATGGTTGCCATTGGACAACTCCGGAAGGACTTGGAAACAGAAAGCGTTACCAGCAGGCATACACCTGTGTCGCCCGAGCCTCAAGCGCGACAGATTCGCACCCCTGTGCTCGTTCTGTGATTGTATGCTGGACCTGATTGATCCCGCCCGCTAAACACCGGTTCTGAAAGGCTGCTACCTCGACGCGGCCCCGAACCGTTACGCGGCCGCACCGGCGGCCTGAAAATGGAGCAAAGTTCGTGTCCCACGCAGACGATCACGAAGGCACCCGAAGAGACTTCCTCTTTTACGCGACCGCTGGCGCAGGTGCCGTGGCAACCGGGGCGGCCGTCTGGCCGCTGGTCAACCAGATGAACCCCTCGGCCGATGTCCAGGCGATGTCGTCGATCCGCGTCGATGTCGCGGGCGTCGAAGAAGGCACCCAGCTGACCGTCAAGTGGCGCGGCAAGCCGGTCTTCATCCGCTACCGCACCGCAGAAGAGATCGAAGAGGCCAAGGCCGTGCCGATCACCGATCTGCCCGATGTCGACGCCCGCAACGAGAACCTCTCGATCGGGGCCGAGGCCACGGACGAGAACCGCGGTCTCATCACCCCCGACATGGAAGAAGGCGCCGACAGCCCCTGGCTGGTGATGCTGGGCGTCTGTACGCACCTCGGCTGCGTGCCGCTTGGCGAAGCCGGCGACTTTGGCGGCTGGTTCTGCCCCTGCCACGGGTCGCATTACGATACGGCCGGACGGATCCGGAAGGGCCCGGCGCCCGAGAACCTGCACATTCCGCTGGCGGCCTTTGACGGCCCCACGGAAATCATCTTGGGCTGAGGGAGCAAGACATGGCCGGAATTCCGCACGACCATTACGAACCGAAGACCAAGGCCGAGACCTGGGTAGAAAGCCGTCTGCCCATCCTCGGTCTGCTCCACGGCACGATCATGATCCCCACACCCAAGAACCTGAACTGGATGTGGATCTGGGGCATCGTCCTGGCCTTCTGCCTGGTGTTGCAGATCGTCACCGGCATCGTGCTGGTGATGCATTACACCCCCCACGTGGACCTGGCCTTTGCCTCGGTCGAGCATATCATGCGCGACGTGAACGGCGGCCACTTCCTGCGTTACATGCACGCCAACGGCGCGTCGCTGTTCTTCTTCGCCGTGTACCTGCACATTTTCCGCGGTCTCTACTACGGGTCCTACAAGGCCCCGCGCGAGATCACCTGGATCATCGGGATGATCATCTACCTGCTGATGATGGCCACCGGCTTCATGGGTTACGTTCTGCCCTGGGGTCAGATGTCCTTCTGGGGTGCGACCGTGATCACCGGCCTGTTCGGCGCAATTCCCTTCGTGGGCGAGGCGCTGCAGACCTGGCTGCTTGGCGGACCGGCGGTCGATAACGCGACGCTCAACCGCTTCTTCTCGCTGCACTACCTGCTGCCCTTCGTCATTGCCGGGCTGGTGATCGTCCACATCTGGGCCTTCCACACCACCGGCAACAACAACCCCACGGGTGTCGAAGTGCGCCGCGGCTCGAAGGCCGAGGCCAAGAAGGACACGCTGCCCTTCTGGCCTTACTTCGTGATCAAGGACTTCTTCGCCCTTGTGGTCGTGCTGGCCATCTTCTTTGCCATCGTCGGCTTCATGCCGAACTACCTCGGCCACCCCGACAACTACATCGAAGCCAACCCGCTGGCGACGCCTGCGCATATTGTTCCGGAATGGTACTACCTGCCGTTCTACGCGATCCTGCGGGCCTTCACGGCGGATGTTTGGGTCGTGATGTTCTTCAACTGGATCACAGGCGGCATCGTGGACGCCAAGTTCTTCGGTGTCCTGGCGATGTTCGGCGCGATCCTGGCCATGGCCCTGGTGCCCTGGCTGGACACCAGCCGGGTCCGTTCGGGCCGCTACCGGCCGATGTTCAAGTGGTGGTTCGCCCTGTTGGCCATCGACTTCGTCGTGCTGATGTGGGCCGGCGCCATGCCTGCGGAACCGCCCTACTCGACGATCTCGCTGATCGGGGCCACCTATTGGTTCGCCTATTTCTTCGTGATCCTGCCGCTGCTCGGCGTGCTTGAAAAACCCGATACCCCCCCCGCGACAATCGAAGAAGACTTCGACTCGCACTACGGCCCCAAGACGCCGGCCGAATGAGGAAAGGACAGAGACCCATGTTCAAGAAACTCTCTCTCTCTGCCCTCCTGGCCCTGGGCCTGGGCGCCGGTGCGGCTCAGGCCGCCGGGGACGAGGTGCATATCCACGACACGGACTTCTCGTTCGAAGGGCCTTTCGGGTCCTACGATCAGAACCAGCTGCAACGTGGCCTGAAGGTCTATACCGAGGTCTGCGCGGCCTGCCATGGCCTGCGCTATGTGCCGATCCGGACGCTGGGGGACGAAGGCGGGCCGCATCTGCCCGAGGACCAGGTTCGCGCCTTCGCGAGCCAGTACGAGGTCTTCGATGCAGAGCTGGACGATTACCGTCCGGCAACGCCCAACGACCACTTCCCCGTCTCGGCGCTGGACAATGCACCGGACCTCAGCCTGATGGCCAAGGGGCGTGCTGCCTTCCACGGTCCTGCGGGCACCGGTATCAACCAGTTCCTGAAGGGCATCGGCGGTGCGGAATACATCGCCGCGCTGATGACCTCCTACACGGGCGAGACCCGTGAACAGGCCGGCGTCACCTATTACGAGAACACCGCCTTCTCGACCGGGTGGATCGCCATGCCGCCGCCCCTGGTCGGTGAGGATCTCGAATTCGACGACGGCCATTCCAACGAGCTTCATCACGAATCCGAAGACGTGGCCGCCTTCCTGATGTGGGCTGCCGAACCCAAGATGATGGCGCGTAAACATGCGGGCTTCGTCGCGGTATCCTTCCTGATCCTGCTGTCGGTTCTGCTGTACCTGACGAACAAGCGGATCTGGAAGCCGATCAAGCACAAGGAAGCCTGACCCGGTTCAGCCGTCAGGTCACACAAAATAGAATGCCCCCGTCAGAGCGATCTGGCGGGGGCTTTCGTTTGCGAGGGCGCATTCACTGCTGGGGGCTCCCTAATTCAGCCGGATCGAGGCGCGAGCAGAGCGCCCTTCGGCATCGATCACCGTCACATCGGCAAAGCCCGGCTCCATCCCCGGCAACAGCGCCTCGGGACGACGTTGCGCGGTGCTGACCGGGGCTCCGTTGACCAGCCATGTGAAGGGCGGCGTTCCGCGCCGCACCCGCACCGGCAGCGCGCCTTGCGTCAGTTCCACCAGCGCCCCATCGGGCGGAAAGGCCAGTTCGGGTGCCGAGGCATCGGCCACCAGCCCGCCCCCGCGCCGGTGAAAGACCCGCATCGGGGCCGGCAACAGGGTATTGGCCGCGATCAGCGTCTCGGGTGGCGGCGGTGGCAAGGGCGTGGGCCGCGCCCCCAGATGCTGGAAGGCATCGAACAGGATCGGTGCCGCCGTCTCGCCACCGAAGGCACCGGGCACGGCGGACCCATCGGGCCGCCCGACCCAGACCCCCACCACATGGGCCCCGTCGAAACCGATCGCCCAGGCGTCCAGGTGGCCATAGCTGGTGCCGGTCTTGTAGGCGATCCGGTCGCGTGGCGCGCCCGGCGGCGGGGCAAGTTGCGACAGGATCTGCCCCACCTGCCAGGCCGACGCGCGCGAGGTGATGCGCGGCAGGTCCCCGGCGCGCGCCTCAGGCAGGGCCGAGATCGGGC
Organism: Pseudooceanicola algae; assembly: GCF_003590145.2. Taxonomy (NCBI): domain Bacteria; kingdom Pseudomonadati; phylum Pseudomonadota; class Alphaproteobacteria; order Rhodobacterales; family Paracoccaceae; genus Pseudooceanicola; species Pseudooceanicola algae. The sequence continues at coordinate 2,682,522 of NZ_CP060436.1, forward strand.
GCGCCTGCCCGCCCTCGGCAAGTCCGGCGTATAGTTGCACCAGATCCGTCAGGGTGACCCCCAGACCGCCAAGGGCGATGGCAAGCCCTGGCGCACCGCCGGGCAAGACGGGCTCGGTCCCGGCGCGGCGCAGGGCGGCCATCAGGCGGGCGGGGCCAAGCGCCTCTGTCAGCAGGACAGCGGGCAGGTTCAGCGACAGGCGCAGCGCCTCTGCTGCGCTGACCATGCCATGGAACTGACCGTCGAAATTGCCCGGCCGATAGCCGGCGAAATCCGTGGGCCGGTCGTCGATCAGCGTTTCGGGCTGGGCAAGCCCACGGTCAAAGGCCAGCGCAAAGATCAGCGGCTTCAACGTTGATCCGGGCGAACGCAGCGCATGGGTCATGTCGACAAAGCCCTGCCCTTGCGGCCCGAACCCGCGCGAGCCGACGGAGGCAAGTATCGCGCCGCTTCGGTGATCCGCCACGAGGATCGCCATGGAAAGCGCCCGGGTTTCTCCCCGCAGCGCCTCTGCCGCCAGGGTTTCAAGCCGGGCCTGCAATTCTGCATCCAGCGTCAGGTGATAGGGTCCCTGACCGGGGTTCTCGCGCCTTATCCGGTCGGTCAGATGCGGGGCGAGCGCCGGGAAAGGGCGGCGGAGTCGCGGAACCGGTTCGCTGCGGGCGGCGCGGGCAGCCTCCCCGGTCAGGACACCGGCATTGGCCATGCGCTGCAGGACCCGGTCACGGGCGGCTTTTGCGGCCTCTGGCGCGCGGTCGGGGCGGCGGGCCTCGGGTGATTGCGGCAGGGCGACCAGCAGCGCGGCCTCGGCCGGGGTCAGCCGGGCGGGTTCCTTGCCGAAATAGGCCAGCGTCGCGGCGCGCAGCCCCTCAAGATTGCCGCCCACTGGTGCAAGCGCCAGGTAAAGGTCAAGGATCTCGGCTTTGCTCAACCTTTGTTCCAAGGCCAGGGCCACCCGCAGCTGGCGCAGCTTGCCCGCCCATTGGCCAGTGCCGCTGTCTTCCAGAAGGCGGGCCACCTGCATCGTCAGGGTCGAGGCGCCCGAGACCACGCCCCCTGCCCGCGCTGCCTGCCAGAGCGCCCGGCCCGCGGCCCATGGATCGACCCCGTGGTGGTCGGCAAACCGGCGGTCCTCGTAAGCGGTCAGCATCCGCAGATACAGCGGATCGACGGCACCGGGGGCCAGCCGCCAGCGCCCGTCTTCGACCGGGTAGACGCGCAGCAGATCGCCCTCCGCGCCGCGCATTTCGACCGAAAGCGCCGGGGACAGGGGCGGCAGCTGCGTCTGTGCGACCCAATTCCGCCCCGCCTCCCCGGCGACAGCCGCGCCAAGCGCCAGCGCAAGGCCCAGCCCCAGGGCGCTGGCAGCGCGACGGGTCATTCGGTCACCGTGATCCGGCCGCTTTGCCCATGGGCGCGGAAGGCCGGGCGGTACATGTCCTCGACCGAGGCCGCCGGATGGGCATAGCTGCCCGGCGTCACCGCGCGGATCACATAGGCCAGGCGGAAGGGGTCCTCCGAGCGCCAGTCGACAGCGGCGCGGAAGCCCTCGCTCAGGAACTCCGAATGCTCGGGCCAGGTGGTTTCAAGCCAGTCCAAGGCTGCGACCTCTCCCGAGGCCAGAAGGCGGGGGTTGTCGATCTCGAACCCGGCGGGCAGGCGGTCCTGCACCATCAGGCGCCCCCCGCCCGGCCCCTGGGGGACCACCGTCAGCACCGTGACCAGCCGGTCGCCCGAGGCCAGCCCATCGGGATCGCTGCGCTGCCCGTCCGGGGTGTAGTAGTCACGCCGGATGGAATAGCCATTGCCCCCCGGCCCCTTGTCGGTCTGCGCTTTCCCAATGGCCGTGACGGTCAGCGCCACGGGCCCGGCGCCCGCATTGCTGAAGGCGACGGGCCGGGCGGCGGCATCCTGAAGGCTGCGCACGACCTGCCCTTGTTGCGCCACGCCATCAACGGTGATCTGGCCCATCTGCGCGTCCTGCGCCTCGGCTGCCATCAGGGTAAAGGCGCTTTCCTGCGTCGACAGGGGCCCCTTCGATTCCGCCAGCCGCGCCGATAGCGCCGCCCTGTCAACCACGGTGCTGCCCGCTTCGCCGGCAAGCGCCAGGACCCCCGCCGCATCACGCAGATCGGTGCCGAAATCGGCGCGGAACACCTGTGCCTCACCGCCCAGAAGGCCCGGAACTACCGCTTGTGACAATCGCGCATTGGCCGCCGCGAACAGGCGGTCCGCCCGGATCTGGTCGCCATACGACGCCAGCGCGGCGCCAATCTGAGCCTGGGCCAGCGGCGTGCCGAAATCGCCTGCCTTCACATCGGCATAGTAGCGCAGATCGCCGATCGCCGCCTCGCCTTCGCGGGCCAGCACCAGCAGCTGATAGGCCAGCGCCGCACCGCCGCCGTTTTCGGTCGGGGTAAAATCGGCGGCATAATTGACCTTGTTGCGCAGGTTGTTCAGCGCCCGCGCGAAGGCCAGGTCCGGCACCTCATATCCGGCGGTGCGGGCTCGCGACAGGAAATCGGTGACATAGGCATCCAGCCAGCCGCCACCTTCGGCCCCCGGCCACAGCGCGAAGCTGCCGTTGGCGGCCTGCCGGGCAAGGATCGCGGTGATCGAATCGCCAACCTGCGCCCGTAGTTCAGCTTCGCTGCCCTGCCCGATCTCGGTTGCGACCGAGGACAGGTACAGCAGCGGAAGGCTGCGCGATGTCAGCTGTTCGGTACAGCCGAAGGGATAGCTGCCAAGGTAGGACAGCAACCCCGGCACGTCATAGCGCGCCAATGTCCCGGTCGAGACGAGCCCCCGCGCGCTGTCGGGGTAAAGGCCGTCGAAGGCATCCGCATTCAGGGTGAAGGTTTCCCCCGGCGCCAGATCAAGGCGACTGGTGATCGCGATTTCCGGCGCAAGACGGCGCACCGGCAGGGTGACCTCACGGCTTAGCACCCGGCCATCCGGCGTGGTCAGGTCCAGATGCAGCCGGTAATCCCCCGCCGCGCTGGCGCTGACCGGCAGGCGGAAGCTGGCCTTGCCCTTTTCCGCCAGGTCGATGCTGACGGGCAGGCCCGTGGTGTCGATCTGCAAGCCACCCGCATCCAGCGCCAGCGATACCGCGCCCGCAGGGCCGGTCACATGCTGCAACTCGATCAACACGCGGGAGACATCCCCCGGCGACAGGAAGCGCGGCAACGAGGCCGTCAGAACCACCGGATCGCGCACCAGCACATCCGCCTCGGCCGAGGCAACGCCCGTCTCGCTCCAGACCAGGGCGGCAAGGCGGACCGTGCCGTTGAAATCGGGAATGTCGAAATCCAGCCGCGCCGTGCCATCCGGGCCGATGGTGACCGGGCCACTGAAATAGGCCAACAGGTCTTCGGTCGGGGGGGGAGCCTGCGTTGACATCGCCATGGCGTCTCCGCCCGATCTCAGGCGGCCCATCTCGCCCTCCAGCCCGTCGATCAGGCGACCGTAAAGGTCGCGCATCTCGACCCCGAGGCGACGTTGACCAAAGTAGTGATCCTGCGGATCCGGAGTTTGGAACCCGGTCAGGTTCAGGATGCCCAGATCAACCGCCGCGACGGTGGCATGGGCCGTGTCCCCCGCGCTCAGCCCGTCGACATGCAGCACCGCCGCCAGCGGGCCACGCGGATCAGAGGCCTCGGGCGTCTCGAACCTTGCTTCCAGGGCCTTTGCGCCGGGATCGACCGCTGCATAGGCCAGCCCGAGCGCACGGGCCGGGTTATGCCCCGCCGCGACATCCATCGGGCGCAGCAGGGTGGCGCTGACGTAGGCGCCGGCGCCCCAATCCTCGGTCACCTCCAGCGTGATCTCGTTGCTGCCTTCGGTCAGTTCGACGATCTTCATGTCGATCAGTCGGTTCGACAGCACCGACACCAGCGCCGTCCCGCCGTGGCGCGGCACGACGCGCAAGGTCGCGCTGTCCCCGACCCGGAAGCTTTCGGCATCCAGCGAGACATCCAGCATGTCGGGCGTGGTGGTCACATCCGCAGGTACGTACCATCCGGCGTTGAAATCCGTGCTCGACGACGTGCGATCATTGTCGAGCGCCTCGACCACGATTTCATAGCGCCCCCAGTCCACGGGCGCCGAGACCTGAACGGGCGTTTCGCCCAGCATCACGTCGCCTTCCATAACCGGGGTGCGGGTGGTGAAGGCCTCCCACTGCCATTCGCCCCATTGGCGATACCATTGGTAGCGGGTGGTGACGCGGTTGATCCGGTAGTGCGCTTCCATGGCCTGCGGGGTCAGGTCGGGACCAAGGGCGATCAGGTCAAAGACCGCCTCGCCGCCCTGCGGGATGTCGTCCTGCCGGGGGCGGATGCCAATCACCGGGGCATCCGGGGCCACGATGCGCCGGATCTGACGTTCCACCGCGCGCCCCGATCCTTCGCGGACCGCAATGGTGAAGGTCGCCTCGCTGACAGTGGCAAGGTCGGGTTCATACCCGGCAAGGCTGATCCCGGTTTCGGACCGCCCCCCGGCCCCGGTGGCGGGCATGTCGAAATACTGCCGGTCACCACGGGTTTCCGCGTCATGCAGACCAAAGCGGTAACCGGGGAAATCCGGCAGGGCCGACAGCGGGCGCAGGCGGTAGTCGCCCTCGACCACCAGATCCGCCGCCGGTGCACCGAAAAGGTAACGTGCCTCGATCGACAGGGGGTGCGTCTGCATCCCCGACAGCGGGCCATCGGGCAGGGCAACGTCGAATTCCAGCCGCTCTGGCAGGAAATCCTCGATCAGAACCGATTGCGTGGCCAGCGCCGGCGCGTCGAGGTCGGATTTCACCTCGATCCGCCAGGTGCCGCGCGTCACGCCGGGCCCGGTGGGGAAGTCGAAGGCATAGCCCCCCGCCAGCCCCGACGCACGGCTGAGCCGGGCATATTCCACCCCGTCGGGGCGCTTGAGGATCGCGGTAACGGGCAGGCCGTCGATGGCGCGGGCGGTGCCGTCGCGGGCCAGCGCGGTCAGGTGAATGACCTCTCCGGCGCGATAGGCGCCCCGGTCGGTCGCCAGGAACATGTCGATGGCAGCGGCAGGCGCGCGCCCCTCGACGCCCCGGTCGCTCAGATCGAAGGCCGGACCGGTCAGCGACAGGAAAGCGAGATCATCCCCGGACCGCGCGATCAGCGCCGCCGGAGCCGCCCCGCCGGTGCCGCGCGTCAGCCCGGCGGCAAAGCTGGCAAGGCCCTGCGGATCGGTTTGCGCCTCGGCCAACACGTCATTGGCGCGGGACAGCAGGGTCAGCATCACGTCTTCGCGCCCGCCGGCATCCGACAGGCCCCGCACCACGGCGTGCAAACCGTCGGTGCCGGTCATCACCGACAGGCCGAGATCGGTCAGCACGAACCATTGCAGCGGGTGCATGTAATCGTCGCCCCCCGGCACCTCGGCGCGCAGGGCATAGATGCCGGCGGGCTGCCCCGAAAGGGCCTCGGCCATCGGCAGGCGGGTGGTCACGCTTTGATTGCGCTCCTTGCGCAGCTCGGCCGTGCCGGTCCAGATCTGCGCGGCGATCTCTTCGGAAAAGGTATCAAGGCTGTAGTCCCCCAGATCCTCGCCGAAATAGCTGTCCTGGATGGACCGCAGCAGGTTGCGGTCCGTCACCCGGAACAGCGTCAGGTCAAGGGTATCAAGGTTGACGGTCTGCACCGGCAGCGCTGCGCCCGCGCCGCGCGGCAGGACGTAGCCGCGCCCCGGAAAGCGGGCCGTCGGCGTGCGGTCGGGAATATGGCTGCGCAGTTCGAAGTCCTTGTGCAACTGTTGGCCATCGGCCCCCGGCAAGCCGGCGCGGAAGGTCAGCGCATAGCTGTGGCCATGCCGGCCGCCGGTCACGCAGATCTCGTTGCCACTGGATTCCACCGCCATGCCGGCATCGGGCAGACGCAGGTAGGTCGCGTAATCGACCCCGCTGCGCGCCAGAGCGGCCGAGAAACTGACGCAGATGCGCGGGTCGGGGCGGTCGGCCTGCACCTCGTCATCCGTGACGCGGAACCCGTAAAGCGCCTGCGCCTCGATCAGCATCTCTGCGATATCGGCGCGGTTCGACAGGTCCTGAGCCAGGGTAAGCGCCGGGATCATCTGCGCCCCTTCGTCGAGGCTGCGCAGCGCCTGCGCCATGATCAACAGCGCCTGAGCCCGCGCGCCATCGCCGGGCGCGCGCAGATAGGCATTTACCGCCGCTGAAAGAGCGCGCGCGCGATGCGCGGAAAGGGTGGCGCGGTCGCCGACCTGCTGCGCCATCAGGAAGCTGGCGAGCTGTTCCCAATCGCCCGATGTATCGCTGACCGCGACCGCTGACGTGCCCCAACGCAGGGCTTCTTCCATACGCAGGGCACGGGCCGCATCGCTGGCGCGGGCACGCAGGTCCTCGGCATCGACTTCGGGTGTGTTTGCCAGCCATGGCAGGGTGCGAGCCAGGTCGCGGGCCGCATCCAGCCGTTCACCGCCAAGGAACCGCAGGTCCCGCGCACGGCTGCGCGCCAGGTCCATCGCCTGGGCCGCAGTGGGGCGCACTGCGGCCGACAGGGCACCGTCGTAGGGGCGCTCACCGATCACATCCGTCTTGGGAAAACAGGAATTGTTGCGCTGGTTGAAGGTCAGCGCGGTGCAATCCACATCCGCGATACAGGTCGCCAGGCAGGCCTGCGGCGTGGTGTCGAAAATCTGTTGCAGATCGCGCCCCACAAGATCCGTATCGCTTTGCACGATCGCCCGGTGGCCGGGCAGCGGCGAAAGGTCCTGCGCCTCCGCCATCATCGGGGCGAGGCCAAGCAGCAAAGCCGCGATACCGGCCGAAATGGATCTGGGGGTCATGATCTTCCTCCTGAAATCTGGCCCGAGCTTCACATGACCCTGCGCCATTCGGCAAGAATTCGCGCATCACAAAGTGTTTCCTAAACCGAATTTTCATCAAAATTCGGGAGTTTGTCCTTCGCCAAGACCCGAACGGGAACGGAGAAACCCCAGATGAGCCTTGCCAGCAAACTGGCGGAGGAGCGACGTGCGCGCCTGGCAGCGGAAAGGCTGCTTGAGCAGAAGCAGGCAGAGCTTCACGCCGCCAATCGCAAGCTGGGCCGGCATGCGAAACTGCTGTCGGAAAGGATCGACGAACAGCGGGCCGAGGTCGAGACCGTCCTGAGCGCCCATGAAAAGGTGAAATCCGACCTGAGCGTCGCGCATCAGCGGATCGAAGTGGCGGAAAAGCGGCTTTGGCTGTCGATCGAGACGATTCAGGACGGATTTGCCTTCTGGGATGTCGAGGGCAAGATGATCGCGGCCAATCGCGCCTGGCTGAAGGTCTTCGAGGATCTCGGCGAAATCGTCCCCGGCGTCAGCTATGTCCGCACCCTGCAACTGGCCACCGAAGAAGGCGTCATCGACATCGGCACCACCGCGCCGCAGGACTGGCGTCAGGACATGCTGCGCCGCTGGCAAAGCCCGAGCCCGGAACCGCGCGTCATACGCCTGTGGAACGGTCAATACGTCAAGCTTCTGGACCAGCGCGGCCATGAAGGCGACATTGTCAGCCTGGCGCACAACATTACCAGTTCGGTTCGCTACGAACGTCGGCTGCGTGATGCCCGCCACCGGGCCGAGGCCGCAAATCGCGCCAAATCGGCTTTCCTCGCCAACATGAGCCATGAAATCCGCACCCCGATGAACGGTGTTGTCGGCATGGCGGACCTGTTGGGGGAAACGTCCCTGACGCAGGACCAGCGGCTGTTCGTCGACACGATCCGGTCCTCGGGCGAGGCGCTTCTGGTGATCATCAACGACGTGCTCGATTATTCCAAGATCGAGGCCCAGAAACTGGAATTGCACCCCCGGCCCTTCGATCTGGAACGTTGCATCCACGAGGTCGTTCTGCTGCTGCAACCTTCGGCGCGCGACAAGGACCTGTCGCTGCTGGTGGATTACGACCTGTTCACACCGACCAGCTTTGTCGGTGATCCGGGACGGTTGCGCCAGGTGCTGACCAACCTGGTCGGCAACGCGGTGAAGTTCACGGCACGCGGTCACATTCTGATCCGCGTGATCGGCCTGCCCTGCGGGGAAAGCGATACGACCGACATCACCCTGACGGTCGAGGATACCGGCATCGGCATCGCCCCCGAAAAGGCGGAACTGGTCTTCGGCGAATTCAATCAGGTCGACAGTGACAGTTCCCGGCAATTCGAGGGCACCGGGCTGGGGCTGGCGATCTCGCAAAGGCTGATCCGGCTGATGGGCGGCCAGATCTGGGTGGACAGCGATCTTGGCCGCGGCTCTGCCTTCGGCTTCCGGCTCGGCCTGCCGCTGGCCGAGGCTGGCGACAGTGGTTCTGATGGCCGGGGGCCGGAACAAATGCCGCAGCTGGGGCGGGTGATGATCGTCGATGACAGTGATCTGCAGGTCTCGATCCTGGAAAAGCAGCTCGATCTGCTGGGCGCGCAGACCGTGACCTGCCGCAGCGGTGCAGAGGCGCTGGAAAAGCTGGATGACAGCATCGAACTGGTTTTGACGGATCACAACATGGACGGCATGGACGGTCTGGAACTGGCCGAGGCGATCCGCGCCAGTGGCAGCGCCGTGCCGATCATCCTGTTCAGCCCCGCCGTGCATTTCGCCGAGATGGATCCGGCGCGGCGCCACCTGCATGCGGTCCTGCAACGCCCGACCCTGCGCGACGATCTGTTCCGCGTGCTGCGCACCCTGAAGGGCGGCGCAGCCGAAGGCCAAAGCCCCGAAACCGGCGCCCCCACCGCCGCTCTGCCGCCCCCCGACGGCGACCGTCCGGCTCGGGTTCTGGCGGCCGAGGACAATCGCACAAACCGTCTGGTCTTCGAGAAATTTCTGGCTGGCGCTGACATCGATCTGCGCTTCGTCACCAATGGCGCCGAGGCGGTCGAGGCCCATGCAGACTTCGCCCCGGACGTTATCTTCATGGATATCTCGATGCCCGGCATGGACGGCAAGGAGGCCACGCGCCTGATCCGCGCCGCCGAAGCGGGCACCGGCGTCCATGTCCCGATCATCGCCATGACCGCCCACGCGCTGAATGGGGACGAGGAACGCTTTCTCGCGCTTGGGCTGGATGCCTATCTGGCAAAGCCCCTGCGCAAGGCCGACGTGCTGGACCGTCTGGCCCGCTATACGCCAAGCAGCCTGCGTCCGCCCTTCCACGGCCCGGAGAAGTCAGGGCGGGAAAAGTCAGGACCAGACAAATCGGGGCCGGACAAACAGGGGCCGGACGACACGCAGGGACCGGAGCAGACTACCGATGCCGCTGCCCCTGACCTGACACCCGACCCTGTACCTGCGCCGCGTGCGCGACGAAAGGCAGCTGCAAAGCCCCGCAAAGCTGCGACCAAGGCCAAGCCGAAAGCGGCCCCGACGACGCAAAGCGGATCAGCGGACCAGCACCCCGAGGCCGACAACGGCCCGGAGCCCGCGCGGCCCAAGCGGGCCAGGCCCTAGCTGCGATTGGCGTCGCGCAGAAAGATCATCTCGGTCGGGCTGGAGCGATCGGGCTGGAAGACATAGCCGCCGGTGTCGAAATCCTTCAGCCCTTCGGGATCGGTCAGCCGGTGGGTCACGACAAAGCGCGCCATTGCGCCACGGGCGCGTTTGGCATTGAAACTGATGACCTTTTCCTGACCCTTCACGGTATCAAGGAAGATCGGTGTGATCACAGTCAGGCCCAGTTTCGCCAGATCCACGGCGCCGAAATATTCCTGGCTGGCGCAGTTCACCAGATAGTCGCTGCCGATACTGTCGGCCTGCGCCTTCAATGCCTTGGCCGGGGCATCGCGCCAATATTGATACAGGTTGCTGCCGCGCCGCGTCTTCAGCCGGGTGCCCATTTCAAGCCGATAGGGCTGAATGGCATCCAGCGGGCGCAGCACGCCGTAAAGCCCCGAAAGGATGCGCAGATGATCCTGGGCGAACGACATCTCGGCCGCGTCCAGCGTGCCGGCTTCGAGCCCCTGGTAGGTGTCCCCGGCAAAGGCCAGCGCGGCGGGGCGCAGGGCCTCCGGAGTGGGATCGTCCTGAAAATCGCGGAACCGGTCGCGGTTCAACCGGGCGAGGTCCTCGGACAGGTCCATCAGGTCCCGCAGGCTCTTGATGCTGTGCTGGCGCATCGTCGCGGCCAGGCTCCGGCTTTCGGCCGCGAAGTCCGGCTCGGTCATCGCAATGGGGCGCTCTGCCCAGTCCAGCCGCTTTGCCGGAGAGATCACGATCAGCATTTCTGTCCTCACATCACAATTTGCGCCGCTCTGGATGCCGCATTTTAGAATGAATTTAAACAGGAAAATGCCGGGGCCTGATCACTCTTCCGCTTGCAGGATGGAAAGGAAACGATCACCGAAGCGGTCTACGCGCCGCTCGTCGAGGATCCGGGAAAGAGACGCCACATCCGTGGGGCGGGTTTCAGCGATCCGGACGATCACCGCGTTCGAGCAGGACAGCGGCTTGTCGATCCCATCCGGACCCCGCGCCAGATCGGCCTGCGCCTGCATCAGCCGATCATAAAGCGAGGCCGCATCGCGCCCGGCCAGCTTGCGCCGCATGGGGTGCAGGGGCGCGACATCGCCCGCGATCACCGACAGGAAGGTATCGCCATAAGCGTCCAGCTTCTTGGCCCCGACGCCGGAAATTCCAGCCATGTCGTCCAGCGTCTGCGGGCGGCTTTCCGCCATCTCTATCAGGGTCTTGTCGTTGAAGATGACATAGGCCGGCACCCGCTGTTCCTCGGCCAGGGCGCGGCGCTTGGCCTTCAGGGCGGAAAGCAGCGGTTCGTCTTCTTCGGACACCAGCGTCTTCGTGGCCGGGCGCCGATCCTTGGCAGCGACAAGGCTGTCGCGGCGCAGGCGGATCGTTTCCTCGCCGCGCAGGATCGGGCGGGCGGCTTCGGTCATGAACAGCGCGCCATGGCGTTCGCCGTTCGGGCGCACAAGGTCATGGCCCATCATCTGCCGGAAGATCGCCTGCCATTCGCCTTTCTTGAACTCGGTCCCGACACCGAAGGTGGGCAGCTTGTCATGGCCGCGCTCACGCACCTTGTCGGTTTCCGTGCCGGTCAGGATGTCCACCAGGTGCCCGGCCCCGAACCATTCGCCCGTGCGCAGCATGGCCGACAGGGCCTTGCGCACCGGCTCGGTCGCATCAAAGGTCTCGGGCGGGCGGTCGCACAAGTCGCAATTGCCGCAGGGCACGGCGGTTTCCCCGAAATATCCCAGCAGTTTCACGCGGCGGCATTCCAGTGCCTCGGCCAGCCCCAGTAGCGCGTTCAGCCGACCGTGATCGGCGGCGCGGCGTTCGGGCGGCGCGAGACCTTCGTCGATCTGACTGCGGCGCAGGCGGATGTCGTCGGGGCCGAACAGGGTCAGGGTTTCGGCTGGGGCTCCATCGCGCCCGGCGCGACCGATTTCCTGATAATAGGCTTCGATCGACTTGGGCAGGTCGGAATGGGCGACCCAGCGGATATCGGGCTTGTCGACCCCCATTCCGAAGGCCACCGTCGCCACCACGATCAACCCGTCTTCCTGCTGAAACTGAAGCTCGGCCTCGCGGCGGTCATCGGGCTGCATCCCGCCGTGGTAGTGGATCGCCGACATGCCCGCGTCGCGCAGCCCTGCCGCGATGCTTTCGGTGCGGGCCCGCGTGCCGCAATAGACGATGCCCGACTGGCCCTTGCGGGCGGTGGCAAAGCTGACGATCTGCTTGCGCGGGGAATTCTTGGCCGCGAAGGCCAGGTGGATATTGGGCCGGTCAAAGCCGCCAAGGAAGGTCTGCGGCGGGGTGTCCGCAAACAGCCGCCGGACGATTTCGGCCCGGGTTTCCTCATCCGCGGTGGCGGTAAAGGCCGCGACCGGCACGTCGAGCATTTCGCGCAGCTCGCCGATGCGCAGGTAATCGGGACGGAAATCATGGCCCCACTGACTGACGCAATGGGCTTCGTCGACGGCGATCAGCGACACGTTGATCCGCCGCAGCATCTGCATCGCCCCGCCCGACGCCAGCCGCTCAGGCGCGAGGTAAAGCAGCTTCAGACTGCCGGCTTCGAGCGCGGACCAGACCGCTTCGGTCTCTTCTTCGGTATTGCCCGAGGTCAGCGCGCCGGCCTCGACCCCGGCTTCGCGCAACGCGCGCACCTGGTCCCGCATCAGCGCGATAAGCGGAGAGATCACCACCGTGACCCCGTGACGCATCAGGGCAGGCAGTTGGAAACACAGGGACTTACCGCCGCCCGTCGGCATGATGGCCAGCGTGTTGCGGCCCTCCGCCACGGCTTCGACGATCTCCTGCTGGCCGGGGCGAAAAGCGTCAAAGCCGAAAATGTCGCGCAGAAGCCTGTCTGCCTCAGCCATGCCGATCCGATCCCGTTCCAAAATCCTGTCGCGGCTTGTCCCATACAAGGCCGGTGCGGACAAGGTCGGGAGGGGGGCCGCAAGGCGGGATGCGGGGCCGCTGACCCCGGCCCGCGCCGTGTTACATCACGTAGCCGATGTTGTTGGCCACCACGATGCGGATCGCCATGATCGCCAGCAGCGCGACCAGAGGTGCCAGATCCAGCCCGCCCATCGGCGGCAGGATGCGGCGGATCGGACCGTAGATCGGTTCAAGAACGCGGTTCAGCCCGTACCAGATCTGGGCGACGAATTGCTGGCGCACGTTCAGGACCTGGAAGGAAATCAGCCAGGACATGATCACATGGGCGATGATGAAGAACCAAACGACGTTCAGGACCAGTCCTAGGATCATGAGCAGGGATTGCATGGGCGATTTCTCCGTTAAAGGCCGACAACAGGTAAGCAACCGCATGGAAAAGCACAAGGCGGACGTGATGTTCTGGTTGACGACCCCAAGCGCCCCCCGCAGCTAGGGCGGGAAGGAGCTTTCCAATGTATCCCTACCTGCGTCTCGGCACCGAATTCCTGCGCTACCGCAAGGCCCCGCCGCTTGCCATCACCGACACCCATGCAACCACCCTGCGCATCCTGCCCGGCGACATTGATCCCTGGCGCGAGCTGAACAACGGCCGCACCCTGACCCTGTACGACCTTGGCCGGCTGCCCTTTGCGAAACGCACCGGCGTTCTGGACCTGTTGAAACGGCAAGGCTGGGGACTGACCGTGGCCGGGTCCGCGATGCGTTATCGCAAGCGGCTGACCCTGTTCACCCGGATCGAGCTGCGCACCCGGCTGATCGGCCTGGACGCACGGTTCCTTTACATCGAACAAAGCATGTGGCTGCCCGACGGCACCTGCGCCAACGCAGGTGTCATCCGGGGCGCGGTGATCGCCAATCGCAAGATGGTCCCGATGGCGGAACTGCGCGAGGCCGTCGGCCCCGTCGACATCCCCGCCCTGCCCGTCTGGGCCGAGGCGCTGTTCGCCGCCGAAAGCGACCGCCCCTGGCCACCAGAAACGGGCGCCCCCATCGCGTCCTGATCCCTGCACAGATCCGGCACCGGCCTGCCCCGGCACCGGAAAACCACGGTCAGCGGTAATTGCACGCCACACAGCCCGACCGGGGCAACAAGCCCTTGCCCCTAAGGCAACATGGCGGTCATATCGCGGCAAATGATCGGCAGGCAGGCGAGATGAACATGCGCAAACGGATCTGGGGATGGTTCTTCTTTGACTGGGCCAGCCAGCCTTACAATACCCTGCTGATCACCTTCATCTTCGCGCCCTACGTCAAGGAGCTGATCGGCGACGGGGCGCGGGCACAAACCGCCTGGGGCTTTGGCATCGGGGCGGCAGGACTGGTGATCGCGGTGCTTGCCCCACTTCTGGGCGCGGTCTCGGATGTCTCCGGACGGCGGATCCGCTGGATCTGGGGCTTTTCGGTGCTCTATATCGCCGGAGCCTGGATGCTCTGGTACGCGGCCCCGGGCGATTTCAACCTGCCATGGACGCTGTTCTTCTTTGCCATCGGCATGATCGGCATGGAATTCGCCACGATCTTTACCAATTCCATGTTGCCCGACTTGGGCACGAAAGAGGAAATCGGGCGGATTTCCGGCAATGGCTGGGCGTTTGGCTATCTGGGCGGGCTGGTGGCCCTGGTCATCATGCTGACCCTGCTGGCCGAAAATGGCGCGACCGGGAAGACGCTGATCGGGATCGATCCGATCCTCGGTCTGGATCCGGCAACCCGCGAAGGTACGCGGGCCGTGGGGCCGCTGACCGCGATCTGGTACGCGGTCTTCATGATCCCCTTCGTCCTCTTCGTGCGCGAGGCCAAACCGAAACGCGCGTCAAAGGGCGCCGCCAAGGCTGCGCTGCGCCACCTCGGCGGGACCATCCGCAACCTACCGAAAACGCCGTCGCTGTTTGCCTATCTCGGGGCCTCGATGCTCTACCGGGACGCGCTGAACGGGCTATATTTCTTTGGCGGGATATATGCCGCCGGGGTGCTGGGCTGGTCAGTGACCAATGTCGGGATCTTCGGCATCATCGCCATCATCTCGGGCGCGATCTTTGCCGTGATCGGCGGGCGGGCGGATGAATATTTCGGGCCCAAACCGGTGATCCGGGCCTGCATCCTGCTGCTGGCACTGGTCGCGCTGGTGACGGTCACCATTTCGCGCGACAGCGTGCTGGGCGTGCCGCTGGCCGAAGGATCCTGGGTGCCCGATGTCACCTTCTACGTCATCGGGGCGGTGATCGGGGCGGCGGGTGGCGTGATCCAATCCGCCAGCCGCACGATGATGGTGCGCCAGGCCGCACCGGGTCACATGGCCGAAGCCTTTGGCCTTTATGCGCTGGCCGGCAAGGCCACTTCCTTTATCGCGCCGATGCTGATCGGGATCACCACCGCGATCAGCCATTCTCAGCAGATCGGGATCATTCCGCTGGTTTTCCTTTTCCTGATCGGCTGGGTGCTGCTACGCTGGGTGCAACCTGACGGAGACACCCACCCCTGATGCGCCTCCCATTCATTCTTCCACTGATCCTTGCCATGACAGCCATGCTGGCGGGCTGCGGCGACGAAGACCCCATAGCAACCACCCGCGCGGCGATCCCGCCCGGGATGGAAAACCAGGAGGCCCGGCAGCTTTTCGGGGCGAAGTCCTTTGCCTCGGCGCAGACGGACCATTCCTTTGGCTCCTATGCCCGTGGCTGCGTCGCCGGGGCCGCGCAACTGCCCGAAACCGGCCCGACCTGGCAGGCCATGCGCCTGTCACGCAACCGCAACTGGGGAACGCCCGAGCTGGTCGATTACGTCGAGGACCTGTCGCGCGAGGTCGCCGGTATCCCGGGATGGAAGGGCATCTACGTCGGCGACATGTCGCAGCCGCGCGGCGGGCCGATGCTGACAGGCCATGCCTCGCATCAGATCGGGCTGGACGCAGATATCTGGCTGCGCCCTGCCACCGACCTGACATTGAGCCGGGCGCAGCGCGAAAACATCTCTTCCATCTCGCTGCGGCGCAACGGCGGGGCCTATGTCAACGACAACTGGACCCCCGAGCATATGGCGGTTCTGAAGGCCGCCGCCAGCGATCCGCGCGTCGCCCGGATTTTCCTGTTCCCCGGTGCCAAGGTGCAGATGTGCAACGACGCGACCGGAGACCGGTCCTGGCTGCGCAAGATCCGGCCATGGTACGGACATCATTATCATTTCCACGTTCGCCTGGCCTGCCCATCGGGCATGTCCGGCTGTGTCGATCAGGATCCGCCGCCCCCCGGTGACGGCTGTGACGAGGCGCGCAGCTGGGTCAGCAATATCATCAGCCCGCCGCCGCCCGATCCCAACGCCCCGGCCCCCCAGCCAAAGCGTCAACTGACCCTGGCCGATCTGCCTGCTCAATGCGTCGCCGTCCTGCAATCGCGCTGACCGCCGCCGCGGTCGTCGCGCTGTCCGGGGTGCTGACGCCCGGTCTGCTGCGCAGTACGGCACTTCCGACCACGCCGGGCGCCTCGCCATCCGAATTTCGCCTGACCTCGCCCGACAACGAGATTGGCGGGCTTTCGGGGATAGAGGTCCTGAACAATGGGAAACGGTTTCTGGCTGTCAGCGATCACGGGTTTCTCGTCTCCGGCGAGATGGCGCGCGATGCCCATGGCCGGCTGACCGACCTGCGCATCACGGCGAATGAGCCGGTGCTGAAAGGCAATGGCAAACCCATCCTCCTTGGCCGCCTTGACGGTGAAGGTCTTGCTGTCTCGGACACCGGCCGGGTCATCATTTCAGCGGAACATCGCAACCAGATCCTCTGGCTCCGGCCGGATCGCAGCCCGTATCACCGGGAATCTCCGCCTGATGCCGCGGAACTGGCTCCCAACCGATCCTACGAAGCTTTGGCCGTCCGACCGAATGGCGATGTCTATACCATCGGGGAAGGCAAGCTGGCAGACGGCAGCCTGCCGGTTCTCTGGCGCTTCAATGGCACGGAATGGAGCGCGGTGCGCCGCCTGCCCCGCGATGGCGGTTTTCTTCCCGTCGGGGCGGATTTCGGACCGGACGGTGCTTTTTACCTGTTGGAGAGGGGCGTCGGCATCGGCCTGCGCAACAGGGTCCGACGCTTTGATCCGGAGGTCGCCGACAGCCCACTGACCCTGATCTGGCAGGACAGCAGCCATCCCGCGACGAATTTCGAAGGGATCTCTGTTTGGGAAGACACCGCTGGACAAGTCCGGATCACGCTGATCTCGGACAATAATTTCTGGCCATTGTTCAAGACGGTGCTGTACGAATTTCCCTTGCCATCATAGGGGCGCGGCGACAATCCCCTTGCTCCACAGGGGCAGACTCGCTAAATGCCGCCAATTCCCCGAGTGGGGACAAGTCTCCGCTACCTTGTCTAAAAAACGGATGTACCGATGAAACATATCCATATCCCTGGCATTCTTGCCATGGCCGCCATCGTCGTGGCCTCCAACGTTCTGGTCCAGTTCCTGATCCTTGATGGCCTGCTGACCTGGGGCGCCTTTACCTATCCTTTCGCCTTCCTCGTCACCGACGTGATGAACCGTCTTTACGGCGCGCAGGCCGCGCGGCGGGTGATCCTTGCCGGTTTCGTGACCGGCATCATCTGTTCGCTGATCGGCACGCAGATCATGATCGACGGCGGTGGTTTCACCTACGCGGCGGTGGCACTGCGGGTGGCTGTCGCCTCTGCGATCGCGTTCCTGGTCGCCCAAATGGTCGATGTGGCGATCTTTGACCGGCTGCGGTCCGGAAACTGGTGGCGGGCGCCGCTGGTGTCCTCCGTCGTCGGCTCGCTTCTGGACACCACGATCTTCTTCACCATAGCCTTTGCCCAGTTCGTTGTTTTTTTTGGAGAAAGCGCAAATTCTCAGATTTCCTGGGCCTGGGAGGCCGTGCCATTCCTGAACATGGGACCGGAAATTCCGCTGTGGATTTCGCTCGCCGTGGCGGACTGGATGGTCAAGATGACTCTGGCCCTGGTGGCTTTGCTGCCTTTTCGGGCGATTATTGCGCGTCGGCTTGCACGGGCAATTTAAGTTCTTTGTTTCTTAGGGGTTCCGTGCGAGCCTGACCCTATCGGAAACAGTCAGAAAGGAGGTGCTCTAGTGTCTATTGAGGTATTGGAGAAAGGTTTCGGGACAATTCGAAGGGAGCTTGGCTGAGGCAGCCCTCGGCCGGCAAACTGACGAGTTGGTTTGCACCTAACCGAACCACCTCCTGATCTCGAGAAGGGCCGTCCTGCTTGCAGGGCGGCCCTTTCCACGTCTGCGGCGGCCTGACGGCATCTGACCTACGAAACAACGGGTTAAGATCGCCGCGCCGTCTGATATGGTCGCGCCGGAACAACAACTGAGGTCGCCGCCCGGCGGCTCTGGGAAGGAGCGGCGCAATGCTGCGGATCAATGACAAGATCACGATCGAGGACTGGGAGCTGGTAGAGCAGTTCGTCCGCGCCTCCGGACCCGGCGGCCAGAACGTGAACAAGGTGTCATCAGCGGTGGAATTGCGCTTCGAGGCGGAGCGTTCCCCCAACCTGCCCGACCCCGTCAAACGCCGGTTGCGCCGCATCGCCGGACGCCGCTGGACCAAGGACGGCGCGGTCGTGATTCAGGTTCAGGAAGAACGCAGCCAGGCTCGCAACCGTGATATTGCGCGGGAGCGGCTGGCCGAACTGATCGCCAAGGCGCTGGTGGTGCCGAAACGGCGCGTGCCGACGAAGGTGTCTGCCAACCAGAAGCGCAAGCGGGTGGAGGCGAAAAAGGCGCGGGCGGATGTAAAGGACAAGCGCGGGTGGGAGCGGTAGACCCTGCGTGTCTGGCACAGAAGACCTCCGCTCCAAGTGAACGAGCCGCCCGCGCGGCAGTCATCTCAACCTCGGCCCCGCCGGCCTTTGCTAGACCTCGACCGCCATCCGATCCTGTTCCCCCACCTCGAACACCCGCTTGTATCGCGCGATCTCGCTTGCCGGCCCCATCGCTTTCTCGGGGTTGTCGGAAAGCTTGACCGTGGGCCTGCCATTCGCGCTTTGCGCCTTGCAGACCAGCGAGAAGGGCGCAAGGGCGTCGCCGGGCACCAGCCCCCGGAAATCATTGGTCAGCAGGGTGCCCCACCCGAAGCTGACCTTGATGCGACCGGCGAACTGTTGGTGCAGCTCTTCTATCTTGGCGACGTCGAGCCCGTCCGAGAAGATCACCAGCTTGTCGCGCGGGTCCTCTCCGCGCGATTTCCACCAGTTGATCGCGGTTTCAGCGCCGGTGGCCGGGTCACCGGAATCGATCCGGATGCCGGTCCAGCCGGCCAGCCAGTCGGGCGCATTCCTGAGGAAGCCGGCCGTGCCGTAGGTGTCGGGCAGGATGATACGCAGGTTGCCGGAATGCTCTTCGTGCCAATCGGCAAGAACGTCGTAGGGCGCGCGGGCCAGGGCGGCGTCGTCTTCGGCCAGCGCGGAATAGACCATTGGCAGTTCGTGCGCATTGGTGCCCACAGCCTCGAGGTCGTCTCGCATGGCGATGAGGCAGTTCGAGGTGCCGACGAACTTGTCGCCCAGCCCCTCGATCATCGCCTGCACGCACCAGTCCTGCCAAAGAAAGGAATGCCGCCGCCGGGTCCCGAAGTCGGAAATCCGCAGGTCTTCCAGCCCCCGGAGGCGTTCGATCTTTTCCCAAAGCTTGGTCATGGCGCGGGCATAGAGAATCTGAAGCTCGAACTTGCCCATCGTATCGAGGACCGCGCGGCCGCGCAGCTCCATCAGGATGGAGAGTGCGGGAATTTCCCAAAGCATGACCTCGGGCCAGGAGCCTTCGAAGGTCAGCTCGTACTGATCGCCGCGGCGTTCCAGGTGATAGGGCGGCAGGCGCAGGGCCTCGAACCATTCCATGAAATCAGGGCGGAACATCTGACGCTTGCCGTAGAACATGTTGCCGCGCATCCAGGTAGATTCGCCACGCGACAGCGAAAGCGAGCGGACGTGATCCAGCTGTTCGCGCAGCTCGCCTTCGTCGATCATCTTGGCCAACGGGACATGGGTCGAGCGGTTGATCAGCGAAAAGGTGACCTGCGTATCGGCCCGATTTCGGAAAACCGACTGACACATCAGGAGCTTGTAGAAATCCGTGTCGATAAGAGAGCGGACGATCGGATCGATCTTCCACTTGTGATTATGGACACGGGTGGCGATGTCGACCATGGGCAGCTCCCTTGCTTCGCAGCGATAAAGACGGTCGGCGGGCAGGAATGCAAGGGCACAGCTGGAAGTCCGGGTCGGAATGGCGGGCGCGGAGGGGCTCTGCCCCGTCTCCGTCCCGGAGACTCCCCGGGATATTTGGAACAGGGAAACGAGGCGGGCGCAGCCTTCCGGTTGAGGTCAGGCCCGCATTTCTGGTCCCAGAGTTCCGACCCTTTGATGGCTGGAGCCTGGTCTTCCGAAAGTTTTGGACCGGCTGAAATCGTTTCGGCCAAAGCACGTTGGCGCGCGTTTCCCGGTGTGGATCTTTGGCCGGGTCCAGCACCGCATTTCGCAAAAGAGCCACAGATCGGCTCAGGCAGCGAAACTGACGCCCGCCTGGGCCATGCCTTCCATCGCGGTTGCCAACGAACCTTCGATATTGATCCCGCGGCATAAATCAGGTCGCAGGATCGCTTCGAATCCGAGGTGGGCGGCGTCTACGGCGCTGAAATTGACACAGAAATCCGTCGCGAGCCCGACGAAAGTCAGGCGCATGAACCCTCGGGTGCGCAGATAGCCTTCCAGCCCCGTCGGCGTGGTCCGATCATTTTCGAAGAAGGCCGAATAGCTGTCGATCGCCGGGTTATAGCCCTTGCGAATGATCAAATCCGCACGATCCACGGCGAGGTCGGGATGGAAATGCGCTCCGTCAGAGCCCTGGATGCAATGATCCGGCCACAGGACCTGCGGGCCATAGGGCATTTCCGTAAGGCTCATCACCTCGGCACCGGGGTGAGCCGAAGCGAAGGAGGAATGCCCCGCCGGGTGCCAATCCTGGGTCAGGATCACGGCGTCATATTCGGGCATCAGTTCGTTCACGCCGGCCACGATCAGATCGCCTTCGGGTACGGCCAGGGCCCCGCCCGGACAGAAATCTTTCTGGATGTCGATGATGATCAGAGCGTCGGACATGAGCCTCTCCTTCAGCCTGTTTGGGGCAGAGTGACGCGCCCCGGCGCGGGCGTCAATCGGCGACCGGCCCGTCGGCAAGTTCGGTCCGGAAGGCGACGATTGTCAGGCTGGTGATGCCGTGACAATGCGCTAAACTTGCCCAAAATTGGGAGTTTAACGGAGAGTCTCATGGCGAAAATGACACTTGCCGCGCTCAGCGGGTCCTTGCGCGCAGGCTCGATGTCCACGCAGATGCGCGACACGCTGCCGGAACTGGCGCCTGACGGCATGCAGGTCGACTGCGTCGATATCCACGATGTACCGCTGTTCAACGAAGATCTGCGGGTGGAGGGAGTTTCTCCACCTGCCGTTGCGCGGATCTGCAACGCCCTCGCCCAAGCGGATGGGATCGTGATCTGTTCACCGGAACACAACCGATCTGTTCCGGGCGTGCTCAAGATGGTAACTGACTGGGCCAGCACGGAAAAAGGCGCGCCGCTGAAGGGCAAGCCGATGGTTGTCCTGACGCAGAGTTCCGGCGCGCGGGGCGGCAACCTGGCGCATTATGCCTGGCGGCAGATCCTGTCGGTGATCGGGGCGGATGTCGTGGTGGGGCCGGATGTCTCGATCGGGCTCATGCAGGACAAACTGCAGGATGGACGCGTGGTGGATGATCGCGCGCGCGATCAAATCGCCCGGCAACTGGATCTTCTGGCAGCCCGGATCGAGTTGCGACGACGTTAAGCCGGGCCTTGCCTGCAAGGGGTTTTGGGCTTAAGTCGCGCGCCATGTTCACGGTTGCCGCGCTTTATCATTTCACCCGTTTCGACTATCCGGCCGCCCTGCGCGCGCCGCTGGTCGCGCTTTGCGCAGCGGAGGGGATCTCTGGAACGCTTCTGCTGGCGCGCGAAGGGATCAACGGCACGATTGCCGGGCCGGCGGCCGGAATCGATGCGGTGCTTGTCCATATTCGTGCCCTGCCCGGCTGCTCCGATCTGGAATGGAAGATTTCCTCTGCCGGCGAGCGCCCTTTTGCCCGGATGAAGGTCCGCCTGAAGAAAGAGATTGTCACCATGGGGCAACCGGATGTCGATCCGCTGGCCCGCGTAGGTCATTATGTCGCTCCGGAGCATTGGAACGACCTGATCCGCGCAGAGGACGTGGCGGTGATCGATACGCGCAACGATTATGAAGTCGCCATCGGAAGTTTCGAAGGCGCCGTCGATCCGCAGACCGAGAGCTTTCGTGATTTCCCGGCTTGGTGGGAAGAGAACAAGGATCGTTTCCACAACAAGCGGATCGCCATGTTCTGCACGGGCGGTATCCGCTGTGAAAAGTCGACAAATTTCCTTTTGGGTCAAGGAGTTTCCGAAGTCTTCCACCTGAAGGGTGGCATCCTGAAATATCTTGAGGAGGTCCCGGCACAGGACAGCACCTGGCAGGGGGAATGCTTTGTCTTCGACCGGAGGGTCTCGGTCGGGCATGGGCTGGTCGAAGGTCCGCATGAGCTCTGCCATGCTTGCCGGCGGCCGATTCTGCCCGCAGACCACGCCAGGCCAGAGTTCGAGGACGGTGTGTCCTGCCATTTCTGCATCGAAGAGACCTCGGAGACCGACAAGACGCGGTTCCGCGAAAGGCAGAAGCAGATCGGCCTGGCGCGGGCACGTGGCGAACGACACCTGGGCGATTTCGAAGTCTGAGAGAACTTGACGCCGCCGCGTTTGTCAGCCGCGGCGCCGGGCCTGCCAAGAATTGTGCTAAAAGTAACTTCGCACCAGGCTGCTACTGACCAGGCTCCAGCCATCGGCAACGACGAAGAAGGCTAGCTTGAACGGTAGCGAGACGATGGCGGGCGGGACCATCATCATGCCCATGGACATCAGGACGGCAGCCACGACCAGGTCGATGATCAGGAAGGGCAGGTAAAGCAGGAAGCCGATCTGGAAGGCGCGGGCGATTTCAGACAGCATGAAGCTGGGCACCAGAACCGAAAGCGGTGCACCGGGGCCGGTTTCGATCTGCGCGGCATCGGGACGCAAGGCCGCCATGGCCTCGAATGTTTCGAGATTCATGCGGTTGGCCATGAAGCCCCGGAAGGGGGCGATGGTCAGTGGAAAGGCCTCCTCCAACGCGATCTGTTCATCGACGAAAGGCTGGACGCCATCGGACCAGGCCTGCTGAAAGACCGGCTCCATGATGAAATAGGTCAAGAACATCGCCAGCGAGACGATCAGCATGTTGGGCGGCGACTGTTGCAGGCCGATCGCCTGCCGCAGGATTGACAGGGTAGTGACCAGAAAGGGAAAACAGGTGATCGTCACAAGGATTCCCGGCGCGACGCTGAGCACGGTGATCAACAGGATCAGCTGGATGCCCCGCGCGCTGAGCGAGCCGTCATCGGCGATATTCACCGAGACATCCTGTGTCCAGCCCGGCAGCGGCAACAGCACCAGGCAGAACAGAGGCAGGACACGCCAGAGGACGCGCAAGCGGCAACTGTACCCGAGGAGCCAGCGATGTGGCACGGTCAAAGCTCTCCGGAAAGGTCGCAGACTTCGGTCAGGCGAACCGCGAGTTGGCCCGCCTGGTCGCCTTCCATTTCTTCGAGTTCGCCGCGTGCGATGAGCCGATCACCGACATAAAGCTCGACTGGATCTTCGACCCGCCGATCCAGTGGCAACACCGAATCCCGCGTCATCTTCAGCAGGTCGCGGATCAGCGGCCGCGCCTTGCCGACTGAAATCGTGATCTCGATCGGGACGACGGTGAAGGGGTTGCTGCGTGCCGGTGCCTCGCTGGTCTGATCATCCATTCTGAACTTTCCTTTCTTGTTCGGTAAAGAACCCCTCGACCGCCTGACGGATGCCATCGGTCACGGCGCCAAGGTCTATTTCCGTCTCTTCCTCGCCAAAGCGCAGGAACACCTGGCCTTCGGAGAGCGTGTCATCGGGGGCAATGATCAGCGGGAAGCCGAAGTCCTCTTCCAGAAGCGCCTCGATCACCGGCAGGTGCAGCGCCGCCGAGGCAATTTCGACCTTCTGGACCGCCTTGCGTGTCGCAAGTTCCTCAAGCTGGTCGCGTACCCGCAAAGCCAAGGTTTCGCGGGCGAGTTCAGGGACGACCGTGTCGATGATATCGGTCAGCAACGGACGAATCGCGGCGAGGACGTGAGAATGCGCCTCGTGATATGTGAAGGACAGATCTTGCATGTTGCGGGCGAAATCGGCGGTGATATGGCCCTGCTCTTCGCGCTGCGCCTTCGAGGAATCGTCCCAGCCGGCCTTGTACCCGTTCTCGAAGGCTTCGAGGCGGATCGTCTCAAGCTCATCATCCGACATGGCCGGCGCGGGGGCGTTGGTCCGGGACGCCCCGAAGTCTTCGAGAATTCGGGTTATCTGCTTCACGCCCTCTCCTCCGGGCTGTCCTCAAGCCAACTGCGCAGGATTTCCAGCGTCTCGTCTTTGCGCTCTTCGATAATGCCCTGGAGTTTTGCCACCGGATCATCGCTAGCCATTCCGCCCCCGTCGAAATCGGTCATCATCGGGAAGCCCCCATCGGAATCCCCGACAAAGCCGGACCCCATGTCGAGGCCGGGCAAGGCATAATCATCATCCGCGATCTCGCCGTCGAGGGCTGGTTCGCCTTCTAGCAAGGGAAGATCACCCGCTTCGGCGCGTCCCGCCAGCACCGGACGAACCACGAACAAGCCAAGGACCAGCGCAACGACGGCAAGGACCGCCATCTGGATGATCGACATCACGTCGAGTCCAAGCCCAGCGATAAACCCGGTCTCGCTGCTGGTCCCCATAGCTTCCAGGGGGTCGAATTCCATAGATTTTATGGTGATTGCATCGCCGCGTTCCGCGTCGAATCCGACGGCTGATTCCACCAGTTCACGCAAAGCGGAAAGCTCTTCTTCGGTCCGGGTCTGTAGCAGGGTTTCGCCATCCACATCCGTTTGCAGACCATTCACGAGCACTGCGACCGTCAGCCGCCGGATCCCACCCGCTGCCCGCAGGACCTCCCGGTTGGTTTCGGAAACTTCATAATTCACCCGCTCGCGGGTTTCGCTGTTCTGCGAGGTGCTGGAGCCACTGCCGCCCGCCTCGCCATCCGGCAGGTTCGATGCCACCGTTACGTCGCCGGAATCCTGATTCTGCGAAGAATTGCTGGTCTCTTCCGTGTCGGTACTGATCGCCACGCGGCTTTCGGGGTCAAAGCGGCGCTCCCGGATCGATTCGCTTTCGTTCACCGTATCGACCGAGACTTCGACCACCGCGTTGCCGAATCCAACGCGTGCTTCCAAAAGGCGCTGCACCTTTTCCTTCAGTTCCTGCGCGCGATCCTGTCCTGTGCCTGGTCCGGCATCGTCGATCATGCCGACCAATTCGCCCGAATCATCGATCACGGCCACATCGTCCGGCGACAGACCCGCCACCGCCGAGGCGACCAGATAACGCAATGCCTTGGCCTGGCTGGGCGTGACATCGCCGCTTGTCGTCAGGGAGATCGACGCCGTCGGCCGGAGATCCCGCTGAAAGGGAGAAGCACCCTGATGGGCAATGTGAACCCGCGCTGCGGACACCTGCGGAGACGAGGCAATGGTTCGCGCCAATTCGCCTTCCTTTGCGCGCCAGTATGCGGCATCGAACATCTGCGATGTGGTTCCGAAACCAGACAACGAATCAAGCAGTTCATAGCCCTGACTGGTGTTGCGGGGCAGGCCTTCACTGGCCAGCGTCATACGCAATTCATCGCGCATACCGCCCTCGACATAGATAGAGCCGCCCCGGACTTCATAGGTTGCGCCGCGTTGATCCAGCGCCCGAACGATCTCGCCTGCCTGGCCATTTTCCAGCCCGGAATACAGCAGCGAAAGCGAAGGTTGAGACGCCATTCGCGCGAGGCCAAGCACCGCCGCAAACATGGCCACAGCAGCCAGAATCGCCGTCATCCGGCGCCGCGGTTCCAAGTTGGTCCACAGGTTCATGAGTTGTTGCAAACCGTATCTCCCGTCATGCCGGCTTCTGCCAGCGACTCTCCCTTAATTGTCCGAACGGGCTTAATAATCGGTTAGTCCATGACCGTTAAAAACGAGCCAGCTGAGAGAATTTGGTTGGGCCATGGCAGAAGAGAACGACGACACAGACGAGACTCCCAAGAAGAAGTCCAAGCTACCGCTGATCCTGGCATTGGTCGGGGCTCTGGTCGGGGGCGCGGGTAGCTTTTTCGCGATCTATTCCGGAATGATTCTTGGATCGGAGGAGGCTCACGAAGTCACGGAAGACGATAGCCACGTCGCAGAGGATTTCATCGCACCGGATGTCGCCTACGTGGCGCTCGACCCCGTGACCATATCTTTTGGCCCGGTGTCGCAGAACCGTCATTTGCGCTTCATGGCCAGCCTCGAGGTCCCGTCGGGCCAGGAAACCAATATCGAAAAGATCCGCCCGAGGGTCATGGATGTTCTGAACAACTACCTGCGCGCCCTGCGCATGGAGGATTTTGAGGATCCTGCCGCCTTGGTGCGCATGCGGGCGCAGATGTTGAGGCGCATCCAGGTCATCACAGGTCCGCAGGCGGTCAATGACCTGCTGATCGTCGAATTTGTCTTGAGTTGAAAGGAATCCAGAATGGAACTGATAGCAGATGGTTTGCTGGTCGCCGGGGCCCTTGGCGCGGTGTTCTACTGTTTCGTTCTGGCCCGCAGGCTGGCGCGATTCAACGATCTGGAAAACGGTGTTGGTGGCGCTGTCGCCGTGTTGTCAGCTCAGGTCGATGATCTGACCCGCACCCTGAAATTGGCCCAAAAGACGGCCAGCCAATCAAGCGATTCCCTAGATCAACTCACCGACCGGGCCGAGGGCGTGGCCAAGCGCCTGGAATTGCTGGTGGCCTCTATGCACGATCTCGATCCCGTGGAAAAACCGCAGGCCGATACCACGGCACAGCCGGTCTTCTCACGCCGGACCGGAACGAAATAGGGGGCTGAGATGGCAAGGAAATCAGACAAGACGGCGAAACGACCCGCACAGCCCGCGCCACCCAAAGCGCGAAAAGGCGCGCGCCGAAAGCGGCGTGGCAGCCTGCCGCTGATCGCTGGCCTGCTGCTTGCTTCGGCAGCTCTGAGGGTCGGCTTGCATTCGAGCGAGGTCCTGGCCCTTGATTCCGCTGAGGAACCTCATGAAGCCGCCATGGGTGTGGATATGCCCGAAGGCAATACCGCCCTGGCCTGTGAACCCGATCCGGATGTTGCAGCCATGCTCGAGGCCTTCAAGACCCGCGAGGCCCGGTTGGACCAACGCGAATCACAGATCAGAGATCGAATGAACGCGCTCTCCATCGCTGACGAAGAGATTGAAAAGAAACTCGCCCAGCTTGCCGAAGCCGAAGAGGCCCTGCGCGCAACGCTCGCTCTGGCCGACAATGCCGCCGAGAACGACATTTCCCGGCTGGTCGCCGTCTACGAAAACATGAAGCCGAAGGACGCAGCGACCCTGTTTGAACAGATGGATCCCGACTTTGCTGCCGGTTTCCTGGGTCGTATGCGCCCCGAGGCCGCCGCAGCAGTCATGTCGGGGCTCACGCCCGAGCGCGCCTATACAATCAGCGTGGTTCTCGCCGGGCGAAATTCATCTGTTCCAAAGGATTGAGCCCTAGCCTGATCCCATGGGAAACGCAGCGGATTCGAGGCACCTGACATGATCGGTTTCATCGGTATTGGCGTTATTTTCGTCATGGTTTTCGGCGGCTACCTCATGGCTGGCGGCAAGATTGGCATCATCCTGAAGGCCTTGCCTTTCGAGATGATGATGATCGGCGGTGCAGCTATCGGCGCCTTTCTTCTGTCCAACGACATGGCCGCAGTAAAGCACACAGCCAAGGACGTCGGAAAGGTCTTCAAGGGGCCGAAATGGAAGCATGGAGACTACCGCGATCTGCTCTGCCTCCTGTTCGAACTGATCCGCCTGGCACGTCAGAACCCGGTTGCTATCGAGGAACATATCGAAGCCCCCGGAGAATCCTCAATTTTCTCCAAGTATCCGAAGATCCTGACCGACAGCGAAGCGGTGGAACTGATCTGCGACACGATGCGCTCTGCCTCGATGAATTACGACGATCCCCACCAGGTCGAAGAAGTTCTGGAAAAGCGGATGGAGGCAAACCTGCACCATTCCATGCACTCCAGTCATGCCCTGCAAAGCATGGCCGATGGTCTGCCCGCCCTCGGGATCGTGGCCGCAGTCCTTGGGGTGATCAAGACCATGGCCTCGATCGACCAGCCGCCCGAAGTCCTCGGCAAGATGATCGGCGGGGCCTTGGTGGGGACATTCCTCGGGGTGTTCCTAGCCTATGGCCTGGTCGGCCCCTTTGCCAGTCGTCTGCAGACCGTGACCGAGGAAGACGGCCATTTCTATCAACTCATCCGGGAGGTGCTCGTGGCAAATCTCCACAATC
Organism: Pseudooceanicola algae; assembly: GCF_003590145.2. Lineage (NCBI taxonomy): Bacteria > Pseudomonadati > Pseudomonadota > Alphaproteobacteria > Rhodobacterales > Paracoccaceae > Pseudooceanicola > Pseudooceanicola algae. Next base: position 2,710,540 of record NZ_CP060436.1, read on the forward strand.
ATGCCACCAACATCTGTATCGAGGTCGGTCGCCAGAACACGCCCTCGCATTGCCGCCCCAGCTTTTCCGAGCTTGAAGACGCTCTCAAAGAGGTCAAGAGCGGGGCCGCATGATGCGCTGGTTGATCCTGACATTGGCGTTTCTGCCGGCTTCGCTTCTGGCTCAGACTGCAACCCTGCGCAGTGGGGACCATGCCGACTTTACCCGGCTGACCCTTCAATTGCCTCCAGGGAGCGACTGGCAGCTTGAAGAAGCGCCACGCCAACTGACCCTCCGGCTCGGCGGCGGGCTTGATCGCATCGACCTGTCGCGTGCCTTTTCGCGCATCACCCGTGAACGCGTTGCCAATATCCTTCCCCTCGCCGAACTCGGCCTCGACATCCAACTGAATTGCAATTGTGCCTCCGAAGCCAGAGTTTCGCCGGGTGATCTGTTGATTATCGACGTGCTCGATCGCCCCAGAACCTCCACGGTGGGACGCCTGACGGGCGGCAGCCTGCCACAACCCGGCCTCGGCGGACCGAGCGGCGCCGCGTTGAGCTTCGGCGCGTCGGACCCCATGTCGATGTCGAGAGCTCCAGCCTCCGCGCCGCGACGCGCGCCGATGGTCGAAATCGCAGAGGGTCCGCCCGCTCCGTCACCCGCGGCCGCGCCAAACCCCGAGCCTCTGACCCCTATATCCCCGTCGGACCGAAGCCTTGAAGACTTCACCAGTTTCGCAGCCGAGGCTATCGCGCGCCTGCCGGCCGCTCCCGATATACCTGACCCCGAAGACGCACGCCTGACCCGAGAGTTGGAGCAGCAATTGCTCGAGTCGATCAGCCTCGCGGCCACGCAAGGCCTCCTTCGCCCAAGCAACGATATCAAAGACGCCCTGCAGAATGCGCCGCCCGGTCAATATGACAACCATTTCGTCATGCATGGTCCCGATCCTGGGGTTTCTTCCACGCCAAGTTCCCTGAAGGCTGCGGAAGAAAATGATGTCTCCCGATATCGCCTGTCTGGCTCACCTTGCACATTGACGATGGAACCGTTGGCCACGGGCGAACTGTTGGGCGATTTCACGGATGAACTCGGACAGCTTCGTCGCGACCTGACCGGAGAGTTCGACCGCGACAATGGCGCCGCCTATGTCACTCTTGCCCGGTTCTACCTCAAAAACGGCTTTGGTGCCGAAGCGATCCGCAGCCTTGAGACGATTCCGGTCAATCCTGATCTCGGCGCGGAAATGTCGGCAGTTGGTCGAATGCTCGAATATGGGCACGACTCTGACGACGGGCCCTTCGCTGGAAAGATCTGGTGCGAAGGCGAAGCGGCCGTCTGGGCCGCGCTGACCGGAGAGCGGATCCCCCCGGGATCCGATTTCCAGCGCGCTTCGATCCTGAACACTGTGACCTTATTGCCCGTCCCGTTGAAATCCTATCTAGGCCCTCTTCTGGCCGAGCGCTTCGTCGCGGCTCAGGAAACCGATATCGCGCGGGATATTCTGCGGATCGTGGACCGCGACACCCCGGACACCACACCGCTCCGTGACTTTGCCACGGCGCAACTTCAGACCGAAGACAACGGCCATCCAGATTCAGCGGCCTACGATGCTATCATCGCGCGCAACGACGACTTGTCTCCGGAAGCATTGCTGCATTTTGCGAATGAAACGCTCGATCATGGCACTCCCGTTGACCCCGAAACCATCGGCCTGCTGGAAAGCTATCGCACCCAGTATCGAGGTGACCCGATCTCCGCCCGCCTGCTGACCACTGAGATTGCCGCCCAAGCTTCCACCGGGAATTTCCCCTCGGCCTTCGAGCTTTACAATCAACATGGCGACATACTCGAAGATGAAACCGCAGACCGCATCGCTGACAAGTTGACGCGAAATTTAACCGCGAATGGCAATGATCCGACATTTACTCGCCTCTACTTTGAAAACGCGCCCCTGATTCGCGAAAAATCCGAAGCGGAAACCGCCAATGCAGCGGCTGAACGCCTTCTTGCGCTTGGCTTCCCGGATCCTGCCGCCCAACTGGTCGCCCTCGGCGCCGAAGGGGATACCGGGCGTCGACGTCGACTGCTTCGGGCGGACATCGCCCTGGCCGAAAATGCACCGGACCGCGCCGAAGCGGAACTTTTCGGCATGAGCGGAGACGACGTAGACGCGTTGCGCGCGAAGTCTCGCCTTGCGGTTGGGGATTTCACCGGCGCCGAACGCTTTTTTCTTGCTGCCGGGGATCCTGAGGGGGCGGCGAACGCCGCCTGGCTCGCACGCAACTGGGCGCAAGTGGAAGGCACCGAACCTTCGGCCCGAAGCCGCTTGGCAGCCATCGTGGCTGGTCAGGAGGCGGCACCAATCGCATTGCCTGCCATTGGACCACCAACCCTTTCCGCAAGTCGCGACGTGCTTTCTCAAAGTGGCGACACTCGGTCGGCACTGCAGGACCTGCTTCTGAACAACCAGGTAAACAACGCGCTCGACGAATAGGCGGCATTTTCCAATCCTCAACCTTTGCCCGCGTAAATGGAAAGAAGAGGCCAGAGCCAAAAGGCTTTGCCCGAGGATCAGATCAACCAATCCTGACCGGAGAACCGCGTGGGACTTCCATGACCGAAACCGAATCCCGTCCGCTCTTCCAGCCGACGATCCTGCTGGCGCTTGCCCTGATGTCGATCATCATCATGATGATCCTGCCTGTTCCTGCCTTCGTTCTGGATATCGGGTTGGCGGCAAGCTTTGCCCTGGCGATCCTCATCTTTACGGTAACCTTGTTCATCGAGAAACCTTTGGACTTCTCGGCCTTCCCGACTGTTCTTCTGGCGTCGCTGATGTTGCGGCTCTCTCTCAATATCTCGTCCACGAAGCTGATCATCGGCGAAGGTCATACTGGCACAGCTGCGGCGGGTGACGTCATACAGGGCTTCGCCGACTTCGTGATGGGCGGCTCTGTCTTTCTCGGGCTGGTCGTTTTCGGTGTCCTGCTGATCGTCAATTTCATGGTCATCACCAAAGGCGCCGCCCGGATGGCAGAAGTAGGGGCGCGGTTCGCCCTGGACGGCATGCCCGGCAAGCAGCTTGCCATCGACAGTGACATGTCCGCCGGCGCAATCGACCATACTCAGGCACGGGAACGGCGTGAAAAGGAACAACTGGAGACCACCTTCTTCGGCTCGCTCGACGGCGCATCGAAATTCGTCAAGGGCGACGCGGTGGCCGGGTTGCTTATCACGATACTGAACCTCGTGGTCGGCCTGGCTATGGGGGTGATCGTGCATGACATGGCCCTGGGCGATGCCTTTGAAACCTATGCCATTCTCACCGTCGGTGACGGATTGGTCACGCAAATCCCGGCTGTTATCATCTCGATCGCTTCGGCGCTGCTTCTGGCGCGAGGCGGATCGACCGGGGCAACCGATCTGGCTCTGGTCGGGCAACTCGGCCGTCATCCGGCTGCCTTGACCACCGTTGCTGTTCTGATGTTCCTCTTCGGTTTCGTACCCGGCCTGCCGTTCCTGCCGTTCGTCATCGGGGGCGTCACCCTCGCCATTGCCGGTTACGCCGTCCGCAGACGCCTGATGGCCGAAGAAAATACCAGGGAAGACGCCGGTCCCACCCCGGAAGTCCGCAGCAAATCCTTGGGCGATACCTTGGACCTTGATGACATCCATGTCGAATTCGCCCCTGACCTCGTGAACATGGTGCTGGACCCCGGAACCGGCCTCGACGCGCGGATCGAGAACATGCGCCTGCATGTCGCTGAAAGTTTCGGCCTGATCCTGCCCGAAATCCGCCTGACCGATGATCCCTCCCTGCCCGACGGCAGCTATGTGATCCGGATCCAGGGGGTCGAACAGGCCCGCGCGACCTTGCGTCCCGACCGGGTCCTGGCCCTGACACAGGGCAGTGCTGATGGCCTGCCCCCCGGAGAAGAGGTCAAGGAACCCGTCTACGGCGCCCCCGCCCGCTGGATCGACGAGGTCGCGCAGGACGGGGCCGCGCTGTCAGGCCTGACGCTCGTTTCTCCGCCAGAGGTCCTGGCGACTCATCTGCTCGAGACGATCAAGCGCAATTTCCCGCGCCTGCTGACCATGAAAAGCCTGCGCCGCGTGCTGGAAGAGATGACCAACCTCACGGATGACCGCCGGGCCGAGGCAAACCGCAAGTTGCTGGACGAGTTGATCCCCGAAAAGGTGCCTCTGGACCTTTTACATCAGGTACTGCGCCTGCTGGTGGCCGAACAGGTCTCGATCCGGAACCTGCCGTTGATCCTGGAATCCGTGGCCGAGGTCCGCCCCCACATGCCCCAGCCCGAAGCCATTTGCGAACACGTGCGCCACCGGCTCGGATTTCAATTGATCGCCGAGTTGCGGCGCCCGGACGGAACCACGCCGCTGATCCAGCTCGACCCGGCGTGGGAGGAGATCTTTGCGGCCTATCAACTGGATCGCGACCGGGGCAGCGTCGATATCGCCCTGCCGCCCGATATTTTCAGTCGTCTGGTAACCAATGTTTCAAAGGCGATGTCGGACGCCGCAGACAAGGGGATCTATGCTGCCATCGTCACTTCGACCCAACGCCGCCGTTTCCTGCGCATGGCTCTCAGTGCGCGCGGCGTCACCAATCCGGTCCTGTCTTTCGAGGAAATCGGTATCGATGCCAACCCGTCCCTGATCGCCATGGTGTCCGATGAATGACTTGCTGGCCAACCTGCTGAACATGGTCCGCAGCCAGGGCTGGGTCGCGGCAGTGATCCTGTTGCGGGTCGGCGCATTTGCCTCTTTTCTGCCGGCTTTCGGCGAACAATCCGTCCCGACCCGCATCAAGCTTTGTGTCGCACTCAGCCTGACTGCCATCGTGATGACCGCCCAGCCCGACCTTCAGATCCCGGCTTCCGGATATCGCGGCTTTCTTTCATTGCTGGCCAGCGAAACCGCGATCGGTCTGGTGCTCGGCCTCGGGGTGCGTCTGTTCGTCATGGGGTTGCAAACCGCCGGGTCGATGATGGCCCAGGCGACGTCTCTTTCACAAATCCTTGGTGGCGCAGGGGTCGAGCCCCTGCCCGCCATAGGTCATGTGCTGGTCATCGGCGCGCTGGCCCTCGCGATGATCTTCGGGTTGCACGTCCATGCGGTACTCTACTTGCTGATGTCCTATGACGCGATGCCATTGGGGCAATGGCCCGATGCGGCCGATATCGCGCAATGGGGCAGCGGTCTTGTGGCGCAAAGTTTCCGCATGGCCTTCAGCCTGGCCGCCCCTTTCATCATCATCTCGCTGATTTACAACCTGACCCTCGGGGTCATCAATCGCGCCATGCCGCAGCTTATGGTCGCCTTCGTTGGCGCGCCGGTCATCACCTTCGGCGGGCTCGCCCTGTTGTTCCTGTTGTCCCAGCAGATCCTGACGGTCTGGGCCGACCGGTTCTTTGCCTTTCTGACCAACCCGTTCTGAGGACCCCATGGCCGAAGAAGAAACCGGAGGCGAAAAACCGCATGAACCAACCCCGCGCAAACTGCAGAAAGCGCGGCAAAAGGGCGAAGTCCCTCGATCCACGGACCTGTCGACTGCTGCCGCCTATGGCGGGCTCTGCATTGCCGGCCTTGCGGTTGGCGGCTCGGCGCTGATTAACCTTGGCTCGACCCTTATGAGCCTTGTCGACCGGCCCGAAGCCTACGCTCCGCTCTTCTTCGACGGACCTGGTCGGGCGCCGACCGGCGGCTTGATGGCCGCGGTCGGCCTGTCCGTCACACCCTTCTTCCTGGTGCCCGCGCTGGCGGCGCTTGGCGGCATCATCGCCCAGCAATCCTTCACCGTCTCGGGCGAAAAGCTTCAGATCAAGTTCAGCCGCCTGAACCCGATTTCCAATGCAAAACAGAAATTCGGGCGCAACGGGATCTTCGAATTCCTGAAGAGTTTTACCAAGTTGGTGATCTATTCCACCTGCTTGTTCCATTTCGTTTCCGCCAACCTGGCCGACATGGCTTCGACCCTCCATCTGGGGCCCGGGATCGCGACGACCGCCCTTTTGCGCCTTTGCATCGAATTTCTGTTCATCGTCTTCGTGATCGCACTGACCCTGGGCGGTATCGACTACCTCTGGCAGCGAGCCGAGCACATGCGCAAGAACCGCATGACCGACAAGGAAATCCGGGATGAGGTGAAAGAGGCCGAGGGTGATCCCCATATCCGTAGCCAGCGCCGCCAGAGAGCACAGCAGATTGCACGCAGCCAGATGATGGCGGATGTGCCGGAGGCCGACGTGGTGATCGTCAATCCGACCCATTTCGCGGTTGCCCTGAAATGGGATCGCACCCGCAGCAGTGCGCCGACCTGTGTGGCCAAGGGCGTCGACGAGGTCGCCCTCGTGATGCGACGGATCGCGGGGGAGAACGGCGTTCCCATCCAATCAGACCCGCCAACGGCTCGCAAATTGCACGCCGAGGTCGAGATCGGTCAGGAAATCGGGCCCGCCGATTACCGTGCTGTCGCGGCGGCCATCCGCTTTGCCGACGAAATGCGCCGCAAGGCCAGGAGTCGTATCTGATGACGCAGCCGGCTTCGTCCACACAGTTGGCACCCCTCGCCCGCGTGACAGAGATGCTCTACGAGGCCGATCTGGCCAGTTTGCAACAGGTCGCCTTGCGGGAATCATCGTTGCGCGCCAGCCTTTCCGCCTTGGAAGACAGGGCCGCCGAAGGCTTTTTTCGCACCCTCGATCAGGCTGGTGGATCGCTGAATTTCGCCAGCGGACAGGAGCGCGCCTGGCGGGATTGGCTGTCGGTCCGGCGCAGCAGCCTGCAACGCGACCTCGCGCTCTGCATGGTCGAGAAATCCGAAAGGATGACCGCGCTGAGCCTCAGCCTTGGCCGGCGCGACGTTGCCGCCCGGATGCTTATGGCCGCACAGAACGAAGCCAGAGCCGCCCGCCTTGCCAACCAGATGGTGGCTCTGCAGGACCTTTCGGTGCTTCAGGCCGGCAGCACCAAGAGACGTAAGCGCTCTCATGTTCTCCCGCGTCCTTGATCTGACGAAAGACCCGCGCCGGCAATTGCGACGCGGGCCTTTGGTGTGATCGGGTCGGATCGGCAGACAGTCCAGTTCAGGTGTCCTGCCGCGCGATATCCGTAATAAGCACGTCGCTGATCATCGACCCCATCGTCTGCCTTGCCACGTTCAGCAGCGCGCGGCGCAGCATATCGAGATTGTTGGAATTCGTGAAAGCTCCTTCGAAACCACCGATATTGGCGTGGTCGAACATCACCTGAAGGAAGACATCCCGCAGCTTGGGCTCGCGCAGATAGATCTGCTCACTGGTCCCCGGTTCGATCTCGAGGCTGATCGAAACCACGACCAGCGCCGAGACCTTGTCCTGCATGACCACCGGGATGATGAACTGGTTGTGCATCTTGATGTATTCATAATCCGAGGTGTCTTCGGGCTGTCCGGGAACGCCATTCGGATCGGCGGCCGGTTCGGCGTTGTCCGGGACGGGGGGAATGTCACCGCAGGGGTCGATTTCGACCATGGTCTGTGGGGCTGGTTTCAGCATCAGACCGGCGGCGGTACCGCCACCGATGCCGAGCAGAACCAAGATGATGGGCAGGAGCTTTTTCATGTCGCCTCCTCAGAAGGGCAGGATGCGGTCAACGATCTGCTGGCCAATGCGTGGCTGCTGAACATCGGTGATCTGGCCGCGCCCACCGTAGGACACGCGCGCCGAAGCGATCTTGTCATAGGTGATCTCGTTCTGGCGCGAGATGTCCTCGGGGCGCACGAAACCGGAGACCAGCAGTTCGCGCAGTTCGAAATTCACCCGCACCTCCTGATTGCCCTGAATCGACAGCACACCGTTGGGCAGCACGTCGACAACCGTTGCCGCGATCCGGAGGGTCAGTTGCTCGTTCCGGCTGACAGACCCATCGCCACTGGAACTTGAACTGGAATCGATCCCGACGGCATCATCAAGGTTGGCGTCACCGGAAAGGTCATTGTTGATCCGCTGCGGAATCCCGAAGAATTCCGTTATCCCGAGGCTTTCCGAACCACTTCGTGAACGGGAAGTGGAATTTGAGATCTCGGCGCTTTCGTCGATCTCGACCACCACTGTCAGGATGTCACCGCGCTGCATCGCGCGCCGGTCGCCCAGCAGAGAGGTCTGCGAGGCTGTCCAGAGAGAGGCCTGCTGCGTGACGCTGCGCGTGCGGGTGTTTTGCGGCAAACCGGGCGACATCATCGAATTGAATTCGCGCGAATCCACCTCGGGCGAAAAATCCGGTGGCTTGCCCAGATGGTCTCCGCAGCCGGCGAGCAACGAAAGAGCTATAATGTAGATTGCTGTTTTCATGGCACTTTCACCGTTCCGTCTGGCTGGATCACTCCGTTGACGACCTGCCGGGAAGATAGGTTCATGACCCGCAAGGTTTCGCCATCCCCGCCCCGACCAAGCGCGCGCGCTTCGGCGACGATCATCAGCCCGCCCTTGTCGTAGACCAGGCTGATGATCTGGTTGCGGTCGATGAGCGCCGGCGGACCGAGGTCTCCGGGGCGGATCGGGCGGCCGGCATAAAGCGATTGTCGCGTCTCCAGGCCGATCAACCCGTCGAGCGAAGAAAGCGCGCCCGGCACCTCCATGTCGCGCAGCGTCAGATCGTCGGGGCCGATCACCGTCTGGGCGCGCATGGTCCGCGTGGCAAAGACAGTCTCGGCGTGAAGCGTCGGGGCCAAAAGCAGCAGGGGCAGCAAAAATCGCAACATCAGCGCACCTGTGCCGTCGCGGCGAGCATCTGGTCGGAGGCCGTGATTACCTTGGCGTTCAGCTCGTAGCCACGCTGCGCCTCGATCAGTTCGGTCACTTCGCGAACCGGGTCGACCGAGCTGTCCTCAAGATAGCCCTGCCGCACCGTGCCCAGCCCATCGAGGCCCGGCGTAGTGACATTCGGCGGCCCAGAGGCTTCGGTTTCGGTAAATAGGTTGCTGCCGATCGCCTCCAACCCCTTGGGGTTGGCAAAGCCGGCCAGGGACAGCTGCCCCAGAAGCTGCGCGTCCGCAGAGGTGGCGAAATAGGCATAAACCTCGCCATCCGGGTTGATAGAGATCGACCGGGCATCGTCCGGAATGGTAATGTCGGGCGAAACAGGGAAGCCGTCCGAGGTGACGATCTGCCCTTCTCCGGTGCGTTTCAGCGCGCCGTCGCGGGTATAACCGGGCTGGCCGGAGGGCAAGGTCACCTCGAGGTAGCCGCGCCCTTCGATGGCGACGTCCAGATCGCCGCCCGTGGCCGACAGCGACCCTTGTGCCAGGTGCATGGTCACTGCCGAGGGGCGCACACCAAGACCAAGCTGAATGCCGGTCGGCAGGATCGTTCCGTCCGAGGCATTGATCGTCCCGGCGCGCACCATCTGCTGATAGTGCAGGTCCGCGAATTCCGCCCGCCGGGCGTTGTATCCGGTGGTGGACATGTTCGCGAGGTTGTTCGAGATGGTCTCGACCCGCATTTGCTGAGCAGCCATGCCTGTGGCCGCGATCTTGAGCGCTCGCATATCTCAATCCTAACTTTTGATGGCCTACTTGATCAGCGTTCTCGTGGTGGTCCGAATCCGGTCGTCCTCTCTTTCAAGAAAGGTCTGGCCAAGTTCGTAGGCGCGCTGCACCTGGATCATCCGGGCGATCTGCCCGATCGGATCCACGTTGGAGCTTTCGATGAACCCCTGCACGACGCGGGGATCCTCGACCGGAAGGGTGCCGGCATCGGCGACGAACATCGTGCCCCCCGCGCGGGTCAGACCCAGCGGATCGACCGGCTCGACGACACCAAGCTGCCCGATTGGCGCTCCATCAGCGCTGAGCGTGCCATCGGCTGCCAGGCCCAGGTTCGTTGCATCCGGCGGAATGAAGATCGGCGCCCCACCGGGGTCGAGCACCGGGTAGCCGTCATTCGTGACCAGATCCCCGGCAGCCGACGTGGCAAAACTGCCCGCACGGGTCAGGCGCTCTCCGTCCGGGGTCTGGATCAGGAAAAACCCGTCTCCTTCGATGGCAAAATCGAGGCTTCCGCCGGTCTGGGTCAGCGCGCCCTGCTGGAACGAGGTATTGTGCACCCGCGCCGCCGCCATGGACAGCGAAGGCCCGTCACCCGTCGACTGAATGAACTCGGAAAAGATCAACCCCTGCTGCCGGTAACCGGTGGTGGCCGCATTGGCGATATTGTTCGCGATGACGGTCATTTCCCGCATCAGGCCCGATTGCCGGGTCAGGGTGGTATATCCCGCGTTGTCCAATTCTAGCCTCCGATGATGTGAGGGATGATCTGGTTCTGGAAAAAGCCCACCAGGGTTTCGGTCATGAAACCCATGGACAGCCAGAAGACGATGACGATGGCCATGAGCTTTGGCACGAAGGTCAGTGTCATCTCCTGGATCGAGGTCAGGGCCTGAAACAGGCCCACGACAAGCCCGGCAACCAGGGCCACTGCCAAAATCGGGGTGGAGGTGATCACCGCGACCCAAAGGCCCTGGCGCAGGCTGTCGAAGAAAAGCGCTTCATCCACCGGCCAGGGCCCCCGTCAAACGGGCATACGCAGGATTTCCTGGTAGGCTTCGACGACCTTGTCCCGGACCGTTACCGCCGCTTCGACGGCAAGTTGGGTCTGGGCCAGGGCCTGGACCAGCGCATGGGGGTCGGCTTCGCCGATCATGGCCGCTTTTGCGGTTTCTTCCCCTTCACGAAAGGCCTGGGCAAAATTCTGGGCCGCTCCACCCAGAACGTCAGAGAGTCCCTCGCCGCTGCCCGGTACAGGTTCCGTGACCGGACGGGCTGCCGCATATTTCTGGGCGGCATTCAAAGCGCGAATATCCATTCTGGAGCTCCTTATCTACGCAACAGATCAAGCAGTCCCGAAGACATTTGCCGGGCCTGATCGAACATCTTGAGGTTCGCCTCGTAGCTGCGCTGTGCTTCGCGCGCGTCAGCGATTTCGACCACCAGATCGACGTTCGATCCATCATAATGGCCGTCTGCATCGGCAAGGGGGTTCGCGGGATCGTAGATCCGCTTTAGCGCGGTCTGATCGAGTTTCACCCGACCTGTCCGCACCTCACCCTCGCCTTTCCCGACGCCCGCTACGCTTTCAAACGGGACGGTCTTGCGCCGGTATCCGGGAGTATCGGTATTTGCTATATTTTCAGAGGTATGCCGCAGCCGCTGCGCCTGGGCGCGCAGCCCGCTCGCGGACAGGGACATGGCTTTCAGAAATTCGCTCATCCTGGCCTCCCTTACCGGCGACCAAGGGCGGTATGCATGACATTCAGCGCGCTCTTGTAGATCGCGACAGCGCGATCATGCTGCTGCTTGACCTCTACGGATTTCATCACCTGATCCTCGACCGAGACCGAATTTCCGTTCGGAGAGGTAAACGGGCGGTCTTCTTCGCGAACGGCAAATTTTGAAAGCGCGCTTTGAGCCTCGTTCAGATGCGCCTTGCGCGTCGAACGCAGACCGAAATCCGGAGCTGTGCTGTCGATGGTTTCGGAAAAGGAAGCAATGTCGCGCGCTTTGAAATCAGGCGTATCGGCATTCGCCATGTTCTCGGCAACGATTGTTTGCCGCGCGCTGGCGTGGCGGGCCATGGCATCGGCCATGCGAAAGACTTGGAGTTTATCGAACACCGGGGCTTCTCCCTCGATTTAGCTTCAACCAAGGCTTAACTCCGATTCCTTTAGAAATGGTTGGCACCCTATGAAGGAACCGACCGATGTCACAGAATGTGCTGCAAGGTGTCCGGGCAGAGCTGGAAGCGCTCTCTGCCGTGCGTCACGTGGGCCGGATTGAACAAGTCGATCCCGATGTAATGCGCGTCACCGGCCTGGGCCGCCATGCGCGGCTTGGCGATATCTTGAAGATCACGCGTCTGGATGGCGGCGAACTACACGGCGAGGTGGTCAAACTGGACCGCGATGCCGTGACGGTTCTGCCCGATGCGCCCGCCGAAGGGGTCTCTCTCGGGGATCGTGTGGTATTGCGGGGACCACTGCGGATCGCCCCGGATGATTCCTGGGTCGGGCGGGTCATCGACCCCCATGGGCAACCCCTGGACGGGCGGCCCATTCTGCCTGGAACGCATTGGAAAAGCTTGCGGAATGATCCGCCTGCCCCCGCGACCCGGCGCGTATTGGGCCCCCGTCTGGAAACCGGCATGGCAGTCCTGAATACGCTTCTTCCGATCGTGGAAGGCCAACGGATCGGGCTTTTTGCCGGCTCTGGCGTCGGAAAATCCAGCCTCATGGCCGGACTTGCCCGCGACATGGAGGCGGATGTTGCGGTTATCGCCCTGGTCGGTGAACGCGGACGTGAATTGCGCGAGTTCGTCGACAAGATCCTTGGACCTGAGGGCATGAAACGTGCCGTTGTGGTCGCGGCAACTTCGGATCGCTCTGCACTTGTGCGCCGGCGCTGCGCCTGGACCGCAATGTCCGTGGCCGAGCATTTCCGGGATCAGGGCAAGACCGTCTTGTTCCTGGCCGATTCGATCACTCGCTTTGCCGAAGCCCATCGCGAAGTCGCCGTCGCCGCAGGCGAGCTTCCTGCCCTGCGCGGTTATCCCCCTTCGACCGCCCACCAAATTATGCAGCTATGCGAAAGGGCCGGTCCGGGCGCAGAATCACAAGGAATGATAACGGCAATTTTCAGCGTTCTGGTTGCCGGGTCGGACATGGATGAGCCAATCGCCGATATTCTGCGCGGCGTGCTGGATGGTCATATCGTGCTGGACCGCCAGATTGCCGAACGTGGTCGCTATCCGGCCATCGACCTCTTGCGTTCAGTCTCGCGCAGCCTGCCGGATGCCGCCGACGAAGACGAAAACCAGCTGATTGCGGAATCCCGCCATTTGCTGAGCGCCTATTCCCGGTCCGAGATGATGATCCAAGCAGGCCTTTATGCTCACGGGAGCGATCCAGCATTGGATCATGCAATCCGTGCCTGGCCGGAGCTTGATTCTTTCTTGGCAGAAGTTGAACGGCAGGGGATCTCAGCCTCTTTCGACCGCTTGCGGCTGCTGCTGCGCCGCTCTGCCGCCGGTAGCGGCCCCCGCCCCTCTCCTCAGGGAAAACTGAAAGCGCCCGCTCCGCGCAGGATCGCGCCGAAAGCTGTTGCTGGCCCGCGGCCCGGATAGTTCGATGTGGGAAAGGTCACGAGCAAAAGTATTGGTTCCGCGTGAACAGGCAGGCAGACCAGATCAATAGGGCCGCAAACTACGTCCAAAGTCGATGGCGCTGGCCATGAGAGTCTGTGCGATGGTCCCGGCACCAGAGGCCTGAAACTCCTGAATCTGGCTTTGCAGCAGAAAGCGCTGGACCAGCTTTTCCCGCATCTCATCGCTGGTAAGGTCGCTCGGGTCTTCCGTTCCAAAAAAACTTTCAGAGCGCTCCTTAAATATCTCAAGCTGCTTGTCGATATCGAGGAGTGAAAAACTGGTCGGCAAACCCAAGGCCGTTTCAAACACCGTGCGCAGGGGAATATCCCCCATGATGCGATACCACTTGGTATCAACCGAGGAATCGCTTGTCGCAAAATCCTGCAAGGATCGATCCGCGTTCATTGCCAACCGCAGGGAATCGTCCTGATCGCCCACGGCAAGTTCAAATTCCTGACGGCGGTATTTTTCGGTAATCTCCGCCCCGAAAGTCGAAATCTTGGTGCTGGGCGTGCCTCGGTCAAAGCCGAAAGCCTCGGCAAGCTGGAAGTACCGCGTATCTGACAGCTTGTTCGCCAGAGAATCGGCGCTCAGCGTCCCTTCCTCCAGCACCTTTTTGACAAAATAAGTACTGTCGATCTCATCCTGCAACCCGAAGGCCCCCAGGGCGACACGCAAAAGACGCCGGTCCGCAACAAGGTCTTCGGCCGAGGAAATCTTGGAGATGTTCTCTTCAAAATAGGCGGTATCGCGAGTGATCAAAGGCGATTTGTCGAAAACCGCCTTTTGATTGTCGTAAGTGGTCTGAAGAAATATCCAGCCTACGAGTCCCGAGCTGGGAAGGACCGGAGCGAAGGTCATGACAGCCTCGTGTTCAGAAGCCGCTCTTCCCTTGGCAAGAGGCTTCGCAACGCCTTGAGGCATTGATAGAATTGATCATTTACAACCGCCTCGGTGGCGGTGGCGAGCAATGCGCGACTGTCCGGATCTTTCAGTATCTGACTCAGCTCTTCGATACGGCGCAGCAGCTGATGCCGCGATTCTGTCGGATCCGCGTCCCCGGTCAGCACGAGTTGGGTTGCATAGCAGACACGCCGCACCGGGGTATTGGCCTCTTCGGGGTGAATCGCATCACGCAAACGCAAAATGTTTACATTCGGCGTAACGATGGACAGGCGAGAGCGCCGGTCCCCATTCTCGATCACAGCTCCATTTATCAGAACCCGTTCCTTAGGCGACAGTTTCAGGACAAGACCGCTCATCTCGTAGTCCCTTCACTGCTGGCCACGCCGCTACGCGGCGCCTCGTTGCGCAAACCACGCATGATGGCGGTATTGATCTCGATCAGCGGCCGTAGCCCGGCCTTGCCGGTGAGGACCTTCTGACTGTGGGCCTGGGTGAATTCCGAAAGATAGAAGATCTGTGCCCGAAGCTGTTCCGGCAGGGTGTTGCCATTATCAGCAACATCCGCAGCCAGCAGGATCCAGAGGCGGCGATTTTCGTAGATGGCCCGGGCCAGTTCCGGAAATCCGGTGGTCTGATCCAATCGGGCGGCAGTGACGAGGCGGCGCGTGACGCGGGCGAATACTTCGTATTCGGTCCCGCGAGGTGTGCGCGTCGGGGTCGATGCCTGGCCGTAGGCACGCATGGCTTGGGAATGAGCGGTCACGTGGAATCCTTCCAGTCTGCCGTGAGATTTGGGGTAACCTCATCGGGGGCGCTATGCGCGCCCCCGAAGTCGCTATGTCCTTAGCGGAAAAGCGACAGCAGCGTTTGCGGTGCCTGGTTCGCGATCGACATGGCCTGAACAGCCAACTGTTGCTGAACCTGCAGCGACTGGAGACGGGCCGAAGCTTCTTCCATATTGGCATCGACCAGCGTGCCGATACCGGATTTCAGCGAGTCGGTCAGGGCGCCGATGAAGTCCGACTGAGTTTCGATACGCCCCTCGACCGAACCGAAGGACGCCGCAGCGTCGATGGCGGTCTGAGTCAGCCCCTCGATCAGGCTGAGAGCGGATGCCGCACCGTCTTCAGTGGAAACGTCGATCTCGTTCAGAAGCTCGAGACCACCACCGATGGTGTTGCCGGCATCGGCAGTGACCGAGGTCAGGTTGACCTGGATGGAGTCGGTCGCGTCGGTCACGGTCGAGGTGAAGGTCAGCGTGTCGCCGCTTACCGTGATGTCGAGAACGTCGGTATCCAGACCATTTGCCCCTGCGTAAGCGGCGTATGCAGCTTGCAGGCCCTTGGCCACATCGCTGGCGGTGTCGCCGTCACGGGTGACATAGCGGATATCATTCGCGGCAGCTTCGGTTTGGGTGGAAGCACCGGCAGTCGAGGTCCGGTAGTCGGCCTGTGTGAAAGTCGAGTCATCCGCATCGGTACCGAAGATATTCAGCGTGTAACCGGTCCCAGCCTCCAAGCCGGAGTTGTTGGTGCCGATATCGATCGACCCGGTCTGGGTGCCGTTCAGCGTGACGGCAGAGGTGCCGACATCCGCCGCGAAGGTACCGCCCGTGGCCGAGATGGCGCTGGCGTCGGTACCAAGGTCTTCCTTTCCGACAGAAATGTCGCTGGCCGTCACGCCGCTACCGGAACGATCCAGAGACGACAGGATGCTCACGGTGCCGGAATCGGCAGTGTCATCAACGTTGGACAGCAGATTGAGCCCGTTGAACTGAGCAGCGCCCACGACGGTCGAAATCTGGTCCTTCAGGGCGGCGATATCGGTCTGGATCTTGTCGCGGTCGACGTTTTCTTCCTGAGCCGCGACGATCTTGCCCTTCATGCTGGTCAGCAGATCGGTCACCGATTCCGCGGCCTTCCGGGCAACGGCGACGGTCGAACCGCCCAGGGCGAGGCTTTCGGAGATTCCCTTGAAACCCTGGACGTCGGATTCCATCACTTTCGAGATGGCCCAGACGGCAGAGTTGTCCTTGGAGCTTGCCACCTTTTTACCGGTGGAAATGTTGCCCTGAACGTCAACCATTTGCGCGTTGACTTGTTTCAGGGTTTGCAGCGCGACCATTGCGCTGTTGTTCGTCAGAATGCTGGACATGCAGTGTTCCTTTGGTCGATAGGCGCTTTACGCCCGTTGATGATCCCGCCCCCCAACGGGACGGACCGAAAGTCATTCTGACGGGTGCTCGGTCAGGGCTTTTGCCTACCCGGCGCCATCCGATTGGATGCAAGGGGAACATTGCAGTGCAGGGGCTAATGGAATCCTAAATGCCGGGCGTTGGTTGCCCGGCATTTTATGAAATTGCAGTGGGTCAGGCCCGTTTCTCCAGCTTGTTGTCATGTTTCGCAACAAGGGCGGACTTGCGGCCCTGATCGTCGTAGGTTTCCAGCGTGCGACGGATCTTTCGCAGGGTGGAGAACCGGTTGGCCACGGTCCGAATGCCGCGCAGCGCCCCGTCCAGCAGGGCCTGGTTGCGCAATACCTTGCCGCGCAGAGGCTGCAATTGCAGCGCCTCGAGACCATCGATCTCGTTCAGCGCATCAATCAGCCCTTCTTTCTGTTCAAGAAGGTCGGGCAGTATATCGAGCTTGCCGTGAACAAGCGCGTCGCGCTCCTTTTCGAGCAGCACGTCCAGCTCGTCGATCAGGGGTTGATGGGGGTCTGGGATCATTTCTCTCTCTCCAACAGTGATTGATAGAGTTGTTCCGCCAGGCCGAGACCCCCCGCCTCCACCATGGCACCGGCCTGTTCCCGAATCAGGAACGAGGAAAACTGGTCTTCACCGGGGCCACCACCGAATCCTTCCGGCGTCTCACCCAATCCTGCGGACTTCAGCATCTCCGTCAGGAAAACCGCCTCAAGCTCTTGTGCTACTTGCCATAATTTCTCCTGGCGTTGCGGAATTCGCGGCAGGGAATGCAGGATGGGTTCGACCAAGGTGACATCTCCAATTTGATCCAGTTTCCTGAAAATGCAGGAAGATCAGTAAAGATGCGGTAACCGCTGATCTGCATAGTCTGACCATCGCGGAAGAACTCCCGGAGAGCGGACATGAACATCTCGCACCTATCCCCTGGCGGGGTGACGCCCGGCGCACAGGACCGGTCCCAGGTTCAGGGCGGCGGAAGTACGACGGGCTCCCCCTTCGATGAAGTCTTCGCCGCTTCGGCCCCGGAAAAGCCCGCACAGGACCCTGCCGCAGACCCGCAGGCCAGGGCCGTGAAGGTAGCAGAGCGTGGCGCAGCATCCGATCCTTCGGACCCGGATCACGCGACCAACGGCGAAATGGCTGCGGAAGGCGCCGGGCCGGACCAAAACGACCAGGGCGATGCGGGTTCGGTTGAGCAAGATCCCGACACGATCAGTAGGTCCGAAAGGTTCAGCGAGGTCCCTTCCAACAAGCGAGACACAGTTGCCACAGGTTTTGTTTCCACAGGCGCGGCCGGCTTTCTTCAGGGCGACGAGATTTCCGTGAAGAGTTTGCATGCCGCTAAGGTACCTGCAGCCAATGCCGACGCGCTCGGGGGACCGTTCAGAACATCGCTCGTGTCGCAACCTGCCGCGCAAAAGGCCGTGGCCGGTTCGATACATGTTGAAATGTCTCCACTGGCCGGAACCGCGGTCACCCGGTCAAAGGCTGGGCTGCAGGTCTCAGTCGGTGCGGGAACTGATCTGGCAGGCCGGGCAGTGCCCCATCCGCCAAATGGTACGTCTCAGGATATTTCATCCGGTTTTGCGGCGTTTTCAGGGGCGCGCGCCCCCTCGTCTCTGACGAAGGAACTCTCAACTCCCGAAATCCAGCGAGCACCCGGTTCCGAACATCCGATAACCGTCCAGCCCCATGCGACCAGGGCGCGGAACGCCACCGACCTAGCCAGAACCCGCACTGCTACTAGCGGGGAAAGTGCGCAGATGGCCCCCCAAACCGGTCCTTCGAAGGGCGGAATGAAACCTGGAATGGTCAGCCATAATTTCGCGGCATTAAACGGCCGTCTCGCTGGTGCATCCGAACACGCGCCGATTCGAGGAGCGGGCGCGCTGCAAACCGTGGATCAGGTGGCGCGCGCCGAACGACACCTTCCTTTGGAGGACGAAAACACGTCCCCCAAATCCGCTTCTGTCGAGGGCTCCCGCGCCATTTCCCTTGAAGGGCAGGCACGGGAACGCAGCACTTCTGCAGGCGCAGTGATTGCGACCGGGGCCGATCGGTCGGTCTCGACCTTCTCACCCACGAACAATGGGCAGCCTTCGAAGGGTGGCGATCCCGCGGCACCGCTTCCGGCTGACCAGGGGCTGTCGGAAAGCCCGCGGGTCGCCGCTTTAGCAGGGGACAACGACAGGCGGCAGGTCAGGGACGCGGTCTCCGACATCTTGCAACCCGGTCGCAAACAGCCCGAAACGCAGCGCGGCGCGGCCTCGGCGCGGGTACCAACCGCAGAGCGAAACAGCGCCCAGAGCACGGTTCCGACAGCCTTCATCCAACCGGTCAGCCTCCAAACCACTCAGCCTGCCGTCGAGACCTTCGCATCCAGTCGGCTGCCGACCATCGATCAAGGCATTGGCGCCGGCGCGGGGGATCCCGCTGGCGAGCCCCTGACTTCGGCCGACACCCGCTTTGCCGAAGCGCTGGCCAGCGAAGCGGCCCGCAGCACGGCCCCCACACCCCGCGCAGAGGCCGCCCGCGCGGACCTCGCCCGCCATATCGCCGCCCAGCTCACCTCCGCCAGTCAGAGGCTGGCCGATGGGCAGTCCGAACTGCGCCTGAACCCAGAGGAACTGGGTCGGGTGACCCTGCGGCTGTCCACTGAAGACGGCCATGTGATGCTGCATGTGACGGCCGAACGGCCCGAGACATCGGACCTCATGCGGCGCCACATCGCGATGCTGGAGGAAAGCTACAAGGCGCTCGGCTATGACCGGGTCGAAATCTCGATCAGCAATGGCACGGCCGAAGGGTCCAGCCAAGGCACGGGCCATGGGGCGGATCAGGGTCCGGCCGGCGGTCAGGGTTCCCGCGATCAAAGCAACTCGGCGCAGATTTCCAGCGGCGGTGAACGGCCCGCACCGGGTGCCGGTCGCGCACCCGATGCGACGGCCCCGTCAGAACGGGTCGATATTCGTCTCTGACCCCCCTTTCGCGGCGCAACTGCGCCCTTATCAACAGGACTTCCCATGGATGCAGTACCCAGCAGCACCGCGACGCAAAGCGTTCCGCTGACAAGTCAGACGGCCTCGGTCGATGAAACCGCCAGCCCGGTCATCAGTTCGGATTTCGAAACCTTCCTGAAGATGCTGTCGACTCAGTTGCAGAATCAGGACCCGCTCAACCCGGTGGATTCCGCCGATTACGCGGTCCAACTGGCCACGTTCTCTTCAGTGGAGCAGCAGGTGATGACGAACAACCTGCTCGAGGGGCTGATCGGCAAGATGGTTTCCTCGGGCATGTCCGACCTTGCCTCCTGGGTCGGGATGGAGGCGCGCTCTACCGCGCCGGCCTATTTCGACGGCGACCCCATCGCGGTCTCACCCAACCCCCTGACCTCGGCCGACAGCGCGGCCCTTGTGGTGCGCAATGCCTCCGGTTCCGAAGTCTTCCGCAGCGAGGTGCCGGTTTCCGATGAAACCATCCTGTGGGACGGGCGTACGGCCGGCGGTGCGACCCTGCCCCATGGGCGCTACACCTTCGAACTGGAAAATTACCAGCAAGGGGAACTGGTCGCTCTGGATGCGGTCGAAAGCTATTCCCGGATCACCGAGGCGCGGCTGGTCAGCGGCACGACCATGCTGGTGACCGAGGCCGGGGACCTTGTGCCGACGGATATGGTTTCGGGCCTTCGCGAACCGGGCAGCTATGCCTTGCCCTGACATGGGGCCACCACTGGACGCCGATCGACTGGCATCCTAGGAAGATAGGGCGCTCAGGAAACGGAAGCAGGAATGCAGACCCGGCCCCCAAGCCGGGCGATGCCCCCGGCCATGATACAGCCCGATCTCCCGACTGGCCCGCAGGGTTCCGACCCGGTCCCGGCCCGGGATGTCGGCGCAACCGACCTGCCCGGAGTCCTTGCGCCGTTGCTGTGCCGGTGGGGACCAGGTGACGATCCTGCGCTCTGGCAGCAAATGACCGGAGGGCGCAGCAATCTCAGCTGGCGCGTTCCCGGTCCGGGAGGCGCACATGTGGTCAAGCTGTTCCGCCCCGAGAACGCCAGTCCGGTCTTTCCCAACGATCCCCGATCCGAAGCACTTGTGCTGGAGGCGCTGCGCGGGAGTGGCCTTGTACCGGAGCTTGTCGGCATCACGGAAACACCCTTCGGCGCCTGCGTGATCTATCGTCATATTGACGGGGAAAGCGGCAATCCCGATCCCTGCGAAGCGGGCCGTCTGCTGCGCCACCTGCACGATGTGCCCGCGCCTGCAGGGCTGCGCACCGGACCAGACGGCAGCCACGCCCTGCGGGCAGAAATCCGCGCGCAAGCGCAGGGGCTGGTCACCCCGGACGGCCAGGATCTGGCACAGGCCTTGCTGAAAAGGATTTGCGGCACCGACCTGCCGCGATCCGGGGTCCCGGCCCTTGTCCATGGCGACCCGGTGCCGGGCAACATGATCACCGGTCCCGGGGGCCTGCGCCTGATCGACTGGCAGTGCCCCGCTGTTGCGGATCCGACGCTGGATCTTGCCATCTTCCTGTCGCCCGGGATGAACCTGATCTATCGTGGACGACCGCTTGATGACACGGAACGGCAGGACTTTCTCTCCGCATACGCAGATGACGAGACCAATGCACGAATGACCGGGCTAGAGGCGCTCTATCACGCCCGCATGGCCGTCTATTGCCTCAGTCGCGCCTATGCCGACCCGCAACCGGAAACGTCCCGCGATCTGGCTGCCGCCAGGTTGGAGCTTCTGGCCCTGGCAGAGTGCACCGGGACCCCGCTGCTGGCCGTGTGAAACCATTCCGAAACAGGTCCCCCTCTGTGTCAGAGGGTCATCGCTCCGCAGGCCGCAAGCGCCCCGAGCGCGATTCCGCACAGCCCCCAGATCCAGCCCGGAATGCCCCGGCGCGGCGTGCTATCAGGCTTCGCTTCCATCTGGTCGGTCAGCGCGCGTTCCACAAGCTGCGGCAGGCGCGGGCCGAACCGGGCCATGACCTGCGCGGTCTGACCCAGATCCCGGACCAGCGCCAGCGGGCCGACATTCTTGCCGATATAGCCCTGCACGACGGGCTGGGCGACTTCCCAGATGTTGATACTGGGGTTCAGCGACCGCGCCACCCCTTCCACAACCACCATGGTACGCTGTAACAGGATCAGTTCGGTGCGGGTTTCCATGCCGAAACGCTCTGTCACCTCGAAGAGGTAGTTCAGAAGGCGACTCATAGAGATCCGCGTTGCATCCATGCCGAAGATCGGCTCGCCCACGGCGCGCAGGGCACGGGCGAATTCGGCCACGTCGCGGTCCGCAGGGACATAGCCTGCCTCGAAATGGACCTCGGCGACGCGCTGATAATCGCGGCGGATGAAGCCGAACAGGATCTCCGCATAGACGCGGCGGGTATAGGCATCGATATCGCCCATGATGCCGAAATCATAGGCAACGATGGCGCCGTCGGGGCCGACCTTCAGGTTACCCTGATGCATGTCCGCATGGAAGAATCCGTCGCGCAGCGCGTGGTTCAGAAACAGGGTCAGCACGCGTTGCCCCAGCACCACCCGGTCGTGCCCTGCCGCGTCCAGCGCATCGTTGTCGCCAAGCGGGGCGCCTTCGACCCAATCCATCGTCATCACGCGGCGACCGGTCTGCATCCAGAGGATCGACGGCAGGCGAAAGCCCTCGTCCGTCGCGGTATTGGAGGCAAATTGCGAGGCAGAGGCGGCCTCCAGTCGCAGGTCAAGCTCGGCCCGCACAACGCCGTCGAAATGTTCGACGACATCGCTGGGACGTAAGCGTCGCGACGCCGGAGAGAGCAGTTCGATCAGGCTGGCGGCGAAGTAGAAGGCATCGACATCCTTGCGAAAGGCGCGTTCGATTCCGGGTCGCAGGATCTTGACCGCGACGTCCTGACCGGTCTCCCGCAGCCGGGCATGGTGGACCTGCGCGATCGAGGCCGCCGCCACCGGATCGGAGAAATCGCTGTAGATATCCTCCAGCGGATGGCCGAGCTCGGTTTCGATGGCATGGCGGGCCTCGGCCTGGGAAAACGGCGGCAGCTTGTCCTGCAGGACCCGCAGTTCGCGTGCCAGATCCGGGCCTACGACATCGGGACGGGTCGAAAGCACCTGCCCGAACTTGATATAGGCCGGGCCGAGAGCGGTCAGCGCGCGGGTCACGGGCGGTACGTTCGGATCGCCCTTCAGCCCCAGCCACTGGAACGGCCAGCCCAGAACACGGGCGGCGACCCGCAGCACCGGCGGAGCGTCATAGGCATCCAGGATGACCTTCATGGCGCCGGTGCGTTCAAAGGTGGCGCCGGTGGCGATCAAACGCCAGAGGTTATGGGGTCCGCGCATGGATCAGATCTTCCACCCGGAATGCAGCGCGGCGATGCCGAGGCTGAGGTTGCGGTATTTCGCGTTTTCGAACCCGGCGTCGCGGATCATCCCGAGGAAGGTCTCCTGATCGGGGAAGCGGCGTATGGATTCGACGAGGTACTGGTAGCTGTCGCGATCCCCGGCAATCAGCTGACCCATCGGCGGGATGCAGTTGAAGCTGTAGCGATCATAGGCCCATTGCAGGGCCGGCGTCGGGATCTGGCTGAATTCCAGCACCATGAGGCGGCCGCCGGGTTTCAGCACCCGGTAGGCTTCGGTAAGGGCTTCTTGCGGCCGGGTGACGTTCCGGATCCCGAAGGAGATCGTGTAGGTGTCAAAGGTATTGTCGGCAAAGGGCAGCGCCATTGCATCGCCAACGACCCAGTCGAGACTGTCGGCCATGGAAGTCGCCTCGGCCCGTTGCCGCCCCGCCACCAGCATCGGTTCGGTCAGGTCGAGAACCGTGGCATGGCCATGTCCGGCGCGTTTCAGGAAACGGAAGGAGATATCCCCGGTGCCACCCGCAACGTCGAGCAGTCTTTGCCCGGCGCGCGGTGCGAGCCAGTCCATCATCGCGTCTTTCCAGATGCGGTGGATGCCGAGGCTCATCGCGTCGTTCATCACGTCGTATTTCGAGGCGACCGAACCGAAGATGCCCTGCACGCGGCCGGCCTTTTCCGCTTCGGGAATCTCGGTGAAACCGAAATGGGTGGTTTTCTCGTTCATGGGATGCCTCCGGCGCTGCGGCTTTTGTCCTGCTCTTCCTTATAGGGCGCACGGGCGGGGCTGCAATGCGACGCTTGGGGATCTGGACCCGCGCGCAGGGGGGCGCTGCCCCCCGCCGAGCTGGAAGCTCGACTCCCCCCGGGATATTTGAAACAGGGAAACATGCAGATGAGAGGGGCCCCTGTATGCCTGAATTACCGGAAGTGGAGACCGTTCGGACCGGGTTGGCGCCGGCGATGGAAGGATCGGTGATCCTGAAGGCGGACATCAACCGGCCGGATCTGCGCTGGCCTTTCCCCGAGCGGATGGCCGCGCGCCTGGAAGGGCAGCGGGTGTTGCGGCTGCGACGGCGGTCGAAATATATCCTTGCGGATCTGGAGAGCGGCGAGAGCCTTCTGGTGCATTTGGGCATGTCCGGGCGAATGGTCGTGTCGGGAGATCCGTTGGGACGATTTCACCATGAGCATCCTGCAGCCCTGAAACATGATCACGTGGTGCTGCATCTGTCGAACGGAGCCCGCGTGACTTTCAACGATCCGCGGCGTTTTGGAGCCATGGATCTATTGGAGACGGCGCAGGCCGAGGCGCATCCGCTGCTGGCCTCGATCGGGCCGGAGCCATTGG
Organism: Pseudooceanicola algae; assembly: GCF_003590145.2. Lineage (NCBI taxonomy): Bacteria > Pseudomonadati > Pseudomonadota > Alphaproteobacteria > Rhodobacterales > Paracoccaceae > Pseudooceanicola > Pseudooceanicola algae. The sequence goes on from NZ_CP060436.1 coordinate 2,734,562, forward strand.
GCAACGGGTTTTCAGGCGACTACCTGGCCGGCATTCTGAAGGCCAAACGATCGCCGATCAAGTCTGCGCTGCTGGATCAGCGCGTCGTGGCAGGGCTTGGCAATATCTATGTCTGCGAAACGCTTTACCGGGCACGGATTTCGCCAGCGCGGCGCTGTGACCGGATTGCGACGACCCGGCTGGCGGCGCTGGTGCCGGTGATACGGGATGTGCTGACCGAGGCAATTGCCGCCGGCGGCTCGACCCTGAAGGATTTTCGGCGGGCGGATGGGGAGCTTGGATATTTCCAGCATGTCTTTGACGTCTACGACCGCGAAGGCCAGCCCTGCCGGACCGAAGGGTGCCATGCGCATGTGCAGAGGATCGTGCAATCGGGCCGGTCGAGCTTTTACTGCCCGACTTGTCAGCGTTGACCGGATCCGGGCCAAAGATGACTTGAACCGAAGGGGCAAGATGGTAGGGAATCGACTCTGAAGCAACCGGAGGGATCCGTCGCCATGGCCTTTGAGACGATCATCGTCGAGACAGATGACCACATCGCACTGGTAAAGCTGAACCGGCCCGATGCGATGAATGCGCTGAACGATCAGCTGCTGAGCGAGTTGGCCGAGGCGCTGAGCGGGGCGCAGAAGGACCCGAAGGTCCGGTGCATCGTCCTGACCGGCAGCGAGAAGTTCTTTGCCGCCGGGGCCGATGTGCGGCAGATGGCCGACAAGAGCTTTACCGATGTCTTTGCCGGCGAGATGTTCGGCGAAGAAGTCGCCGCCATCGCGCGGGTGCGCAAGCCGGTGATCGCCGCCGTATCGGGCTACGCGCTTGGCGGGGGATGCGAGCTGGCGATGATGTGCGATTTCATCATTGCCGCTGACACTGCCAAATTCGGGCAGCCCGAAATCAACCTGGGCGTCATGGCCGGGCTTGGTGGCACACAGCGCCTGACCCGCGCCGTGGGCAAGGCCAAGGCCATGGACATGAACCTGACCGGGCGCTTCATGGATGCCGAAGAGGCCGAGCGCGCCGGGTTGGTCAGCCGTGTCGTCCCCACCAAGAAGCTGATGGACGAGGCCATGGCCGCCGCCGGCAAGATCGCCGAGAAAAGCATGATCTCGGTCATGGCGGTGAAGGAAGCTGTCAATCGCGCCGGGGAAACGACCCTGGCCGAGGGCATGTTGTTCGAACGCCGCATGTTCTTTTCGCTGTTCGCCACCGAGGATCAGAAGGAAGGCATGACCGCCTTTCTTGAAAAGCGGGAACCCCAGTTCCGCGACCGTTGAGGCAGGCGCCAGCGCGGCACCTGAACCGCCTGCGATCTAATCTGCCGGTCTTTGTGGCGACGCCCGTGCCTTGGGCGTTTTCTGCATATCGGTCATCGTGGTGACGATATCGGGCTCGCGCAGCGCGGGATCGGTAACGCCCGGCCGACTGGGCGAGAACCAGGCCGGGTCGATGCCGGGCATTTCCGGGGCCTCGCCACGGATCATCGACGCCGCAAGTCCGGCCAGCGCGGGCGAGCATTGGATGCCGACGCCCCCCTGCCCGACCAGCCAGAAGAACCCTTCGACTTGCGGGTCGAAACCGCAGACCGGCACGCCGTCGGCAACGAAGCTGCGCAAGCCCGCCCAGGATCGGACGGGTGTGATTCCCGGCAGGTCAAAGGCGGCGCGGACACGGTCGGTGCCAAGCGCCACATCCATCGGTTCGGGTCTGGCGTCGCAGGGTGGGCTGGGGGTCAGATCCGCCGGCGTGGCCATCATGCCGCCATTCTCGGGCTTCACGTAGAATTCGCCTTCGGCATCCACCATCATAGGCAGGGTTGCGGGATCGACCCCGGGCGGCAGATTGAAGAACAGGCCGGTCCGTCGACAGGGTTGCAGGCCCAGATCGCGCGCGCCAGCCAGGGAACCGACCTGTTCGGCCCAGGCGCCCGAGGCGTTGATCACCACCGGGGCGGCGTACCACCCCGTCGATGTCTCGACCTGCCAGGTGCCGCCGAGGCGGCGCATCGACAGGACCTCGGTATCGCAGAGCAGCGAGGCACCGTCCCCTGCAAGCTTCCGCCGGTGCAGATTTTGCAACGCCATGATGTCGATATCGCGCGCATCTGCCTCGTACATCCCCAGGGCCGCATAGCCCGACCGTACCAGCGGCATGCGCAAGGCGATTTCCTCGGCGTTGATCGGCACGACGATCCCGGCCGCCGCAATATCGCGGGTGCGGGCCAGCAGCGTTTCGCACTGATCATCCCGCGCCATCAGGATCATGCCCCGCGGGCTGAGGAGCGGTGCCTCATCTATCAGCGCATGAGGGGCCGCAAGGAAATCCTGCGAGGCCAGGGTAAGTGCCCGGATCCGCGCCGGTCCGATGCACATCAGGGAAATCGCCGCCGACCGACCGGTGGCGTGGTAGCCGGGCAGGGTTTCACGTTCCAGCACGGCCACATTTGCGTCTGCGGACAGGGCGCTGGCCACGGAAAGTCCCGAGATCCCTGCTCCGACCACGATAATGTCGAAACTACGCGACGTCCTTCCTCCTGCCGAATTACCCGCTGCCGCTTTCCTGCCCTGTTCGGTTGTCGTCGGCGGGAATCGCTTTTGACAAGACTAGCATCGCAGAATGATGCGTAAACATATGTGAACGTGCAATCTGTGTCATGGCGAAAATCAGCCACTGGCCGAATGGCGCCTTTTCGGCTCGCAGGTTCGGGGGGTCCGCCGGATCATCGCTGTTGATTCAGAAAAATCACCTTTGCATCCCGCGACGGAGCAAAGAATCCTCCGGGGCTGTTGACTTGGTCGCGAGTCGGGCCTAAAGACGCGTCTTCAAGAATGCACCGAACCCAAAACATGGGACGAAACGAATATGGCTAACTCGCCTCAGTCGAAAAAACGCGCCCGTCAGGCAGATGTCCGTCTGACCGTCAACAAGGCGCGCCGTTCGCGTATCCGCACCTTCATCCGCAAGGTGGAAGAGGCGATCGCAACGGGTGATAAAACAGCCGCTCAGTCGGCGCTGCATACAGCTCAACCCGAGCTGATGCGCGGCGTCACCAAGGGCGTCTATCACAAGAACACCGCTGCCCGGAAAATGTCCCGCCTCTCGGCGCGGGTCAACGCCATCGGCTAATTCCGGACAAGCTGTTGATGCTAAAGGCGCTGCATTCGCGGCGCCTTTTTTCATGCGCGGGCAACCGCACAACCGGAATGCGATTCCTTTGCGGGACCATCTGAGTCAAGCGCTTTGAGTTGTTGTATCGACTGCGAGAAGATTGCTAGCTTCGGACCTGCGAGTCACTTCGCCTTGGGGGGGACATCGCGGCACCATCCGGTACCGCAAGCCACTACCAGCGATGGCCTTCAGGCCAGCGCCCGGTATTGATGTTCATGATGTCCAGGCACATAGGTTGATAGCAACAGATATAACTGGCGTCGCACACGTCGGTCCGCTGCTGTCTTTCCGTTCACGACGCCCGGTTTTCCGGTAATGTCGACGCCCGGTCATCTGGCCGGGTGACGGTTCCTTTGTCTTCCAAGGTCTGGTGGCGTGCACCCTTGCTGGGGGGCTAGGGCATGGCTGTAGATGTATTCGAGGGGCAGTGAGAATCTGATGGACACGGACTTTTGGGGCGAGCTGAAAAACAACCTGCGCAAAGCAGTCGGAGAGCACAATTTCACGGCCTGGATTGCGCCGCTTGAGCTTGACCGGGTCAAGGACGGGGTTGCCACGCTGACCGTTCCGACCAACTACGCCGGCATCTATGTCGAGCGGAACTTCGGCGACCAGATCCTGAACGAATTCGGCGCCCTGCGCGGCAATGTCCGCCGCCTCGTCTTTTCGGTATCGAAACCGAAAGCGGCCCCGGTGCAGATCTCCCGGTCCGAAGCCGGTGACAACGCTCAGGCTGGAGTCGCATCGCCGGTCGCCCCGCGCCAGAGCCTGCCGCAATCCGCCCCGCGCCATGGCGCTTCCGGAGGCGATCAGGACATGCGCGCCAAGCTGGAACGGATGCTCCAGCCCGCCCCGCTGGATCCCAATTCGACCTTCGACAGCTTCGTGGTCGGCAAGCCCAACGAACTGGCCCATGCGGCCGCCCGCCGTGTCGCCCGTGGCGGCAAGCCCGAATTCAATCCGCTGTTCTTCTATGGCGGCGTCGGCCTCGGCAAGACCCACCTGATGCACGCCATCGCCTGGGAACTGCAATCGGCGAACCCTGACCTGAATATCGTCTACCTGTCGGCGGAACAGTTCATGTACCGTTTCGTGCAGGCCCTGCGCGACAAGAAGATGATGGATTTCAAATCCCTCTTCCGCAATGTCGACGTGCTGATGGTCGATGACGTGCAGTTCATTGCCGGCAAGGATTCCACCCAAGAGGAATTCTTCCACACGTTCAACGCCCTGATCGAACACAACAAGCAGATCATCCTGTCGGGCGAATGCGCCCCGAACGAGATCAAGAACCTGCCGGTGCGGATCTCGTCCCGGCTGTCCTCGGGCCTCGTCGTCGACCTCCACCCCACAGACTACGAACTGCGCCTCGGCATCCTGCAATCCAAGGTCGACACCTTCCGTGCCAAGCACCCGGATCTCGAAGTCGCCGATGGGGTGCTGGAATTCCTCGCCCACCGGATCTCGACCAACGTGCGTGTTCTCGAAGGGGCGCTGACGCGTCTGTTCGCCTTTGCCTCGCTGGTCGGGCGTCAGATCACCATGGAGCTGACCCAGGATTGCCTGGCCGATGTGCTGCGGGCCTCGGATCGCAAGATCTCGATCGAGGAAATCCAGCGTTGCGTGGCTGAGCACTACAACATCCGGCTCAGCGACATGATCGGCCCGAAGCGCGTGCGCAGCTTTGCCCGCCCGCGCCAGATCGCGATGTACCTGTGCAAGAAGATGACCTCGCGCTCCCTGCCGGAGATCGGCAAACGCTTCGGCGGGCGCGACCACACCACGGTCATGCATGCGGTGAAACGCGTCGATGAACTGATGGTGCAGGACGCCCAGATCGCGGATGATCTGGAATTGCTGCGCCGCGCGCTGGAAGCCTAGGCTTTCGGCCCTGCCCGAAACGCCCGGCCGCCCCTTTTCGGGCGCCGGGCGCCCTGCTCCCCCTTTCATTCTGTCAGATATACTCCCAGCCGGAGGCATCCGTTCCGCCAGCCCGTGATTCGCTTTGTCGCTCTGCGCGCGCCGTGAGTGCAGCGCGAAACCCGGCAGCCGCCCGCCGATTGTTGTATCCACGCAGCGGTCCCGCCAAGGCTCCGCCAAACTGCAAAAACCCATTGTATCGCGGTCAGAAACCGGTAGCTTTCCGGTCCCGGAGGTTGCCTTTTCGGGACCCGGCGAAATTCGGAACCGTATCGAAACAGGGAAGAGTGTCATGAAAATCAGCATCGAACGCGCGGCCCTTCTGAAGGCGGTTTCACAAGCCCAATCCGTGGTCGAGCGCCGCAACACGATCCCGATTCTGGCCAATGTCCTGATCGAGGCTGAAGGCAGCGACGTGATGTTCCGCGCCACCGACCTGGATATCGAGGTGGTCGACAAGGCCCCCGCCATGGTGGAGCGCGCCGGATCAACCACGGTCTCGGCCGTGGTCCTGCATGAAATCGTGCGCAAGCTGCCCGATGGCGCCATGGTCACACTGTCCGAAGACGGCGCCGCGGGGCGTCTGACGGTGCAGGCAGGCCGGTCGAACTTCAACCTGGCGACGCTGCCGAAAGAAGACTTCCCGGTCATGGCCAGCTCGGAATACGCATCGAATTTTTCGGCCCCCGCGCCGGTGCTGCGGCGGCTGTTCGACAAGTCGAAATTCGCGATCTCGACCGAAGAGACCCGCTATTATCTGAACGGCGTCTACATGCATGTCGCCGAAGGTGAAGGCGGCCGGGTGCTGCGCTGCGTGGCGACCGATGGCCACCGGCTGGCGCGAATCGACGCGGATCTGCCCGAAGGCGCCGAGGCGATGCCCGGCGTGATCGTGCCCCGCAAGACCGTGGGTGAGCTGCGCAAGTTGCTGGATGACGATGACCTGGTGGTCGCGGTATCGGTGTCCGAAACCAAGGTGCGCTTCGCGACGCCGCAGATCACCCTGACCTCCAAGGTCATCGACGGGACCTTCCCGGATTATTCGCGCGTCATTCCGACCAACAACACCCGCCGCATGGAAGTCGACGCGGCCGAGTTCGCCAAGGCCGTCGACCGTGTGGCCACCGTATCGTCCGAGCGGTCGCGCGCCGTGAAGCTGAGCCTGGATGAGGATCGTCTGATCCTGTCGGTCAACGCCCCCGACAGCGGTGCGGCCGAAGAAGAACTGGCAGTGGCCTATGGCGACGAGCGGCTGGAGATTGGCTTCAACGCCAAGTACCTGCTGGAGATCGCCAGCCAGGTCGATCGCGAGAATGCGGTCTTCCTGTTCAATTCCTCCGGCGACCCGACCCTGATGCGTGAAGGCAATGACCTGAGCGCGGTTTACGTGGTCATGCCGATGCGCGTCTGAGATCTTCGGATCGGCCTCCGGCGGGGATATTTACAACAGGGAAACATGGGGGACGGTCTTGGGGATGCTATGTCTGACCCGGCTGGACCTGAGCCATTTCCGGTCCTGGCGGCGTGGCACGATCCATGCCGACGGGCGACCCGTGGCGATTCATGGGCCGAACGGGGCCGGCAAGACCAATATTCTGGAAGCCGTGTCGCTGTTTTCGCCCGGTCGCGGTTTGCGCCGGGCGGCTGCCGAGGATATGGCGCGGCGGCCAGAGGTGCTGGGCTGGAAATTGTCCGGGGTTCTGCGCAGCCTGCATCAAGTCCATGAAATCGAGATGCAGGCGGAGCCGGGCCAGGCCCGCAGCCTGCGGATCGATGACAAGGCTGCGGCTCAGGTCGCATTGGGCCGCGTCGCACGGGTTCTGTGGCTGGTGCCCTCGATGGACCGGCTCTGGATCGAGGCGGCCGAGGGGCGACGAAGATTTCTGGACCGCATGGTGCTGAGCTTTTTCCCCGCCCATGCCGAGGCGACGCTGGCCTATGACAAGGCGATGCGCGAACGCAACCGGCTGCTGAAGGACCAGGTGCAGGACCGCCATTGGTACGTCGCGCTGGAACGTCAGATGGCCGAGGCCGGGGCGCAGATCGGGGCCAATCGTGCCGCAGCCCTGGCGCTGATCGGTGCGGCGACCGAGGCGGCAGAAACCGCCTTTCCCGCGCCGGAGTTGTCGCTGATCCATTCCGAAGGCCCCTTGCCCGAAGACAGTGCGGGCCTGCTGGATGCCTTGCAGGAAGGTCGGCGGCGCGACATGGTCGCCGGGCGCACCCTGATCGGACCGCATCGCATCGACATGGAAGCCTTCTGGAGCGCCAAGGGGATTGCGGCGCGCGCAGCCTCGACCGGGGAACAGAAGGCGCTGCTGATTTCGCTGATATTGGCCAATGCACGCGGGTTGGCGCGGGATTTCGGGGCGCCGCCGATCCTGTTGCTGGACGAGGTTTCCGCCCATCTTGACACCACACGGCGCGGCGCCCTTTATGACGAGGTTTGCGCCCTTGGGGCACAGGCCTGGATGACCGGCACAGGCCCCGAGATGTTCGCCGAACTGGGCCAGCGGGCACAGATCCTGGAAGTTACCGAGCAATCCGGCGAAAGCATCGTCGAGGAAAGGACCCTGCCATGACCCCGCAACGGGTAACGCTTGTCACGCTAGGGGTCGAGGATCTGGACCGGTCCCGGACTTTCTACACCGACCTCGGCTGGACGCCGGTCGAGGAACAGGCCGGCGTGGTCTTTTACCAGATGGACGGCATGGCGCTTGGCCTTTTCGGGCTGGACAACCTGGCCGAGGATCAGGGCCGCCCCGGTGCAGATCTCGGCACGGGGGCGATGACCCTGGCACAGAACTTTGCGGATCGGGCTTCGGTCGATGCCGCCTTTCAGATGGCGCTGGTTGCCGGGGCCGAACCGCTGAAAGTCCCCGAGGAAGTCTTTTGGGGCGGTTATTCGGGGTATTTCGCCGATCCCGATGGCCATGTCTGGGAGCTGGCCCATAACCCCTTCTGGGAACTGGACGCTTCGGGGCGCCTGACCATCCCCGAAACCTGACCCCCGCTGTCGCCCGGAAAGGCCAAGATGACCATTACCCCCGCAGAGCTGGCGCTATACGCTGGCGCCCTGTTCGTGCTGTTCCTCACGCCCGGCCCCGTTTGGCTGGCGCTGGTGGCGCGCACCCTGTCGGGCGGGTTCCAGGCGGCCTGGCCGCTGGCGCTTGGCGTGACTTTGGGAGACGCGCTCTGGCCCTTGCTGGCCATCGTCGGGATGAGTTGGGTGGTCGATCAGGTCGATGGCTTCCTGACCGTGCTGCGGTACATTGGTGCCCTGATGTTCCTGACCATGGGCGCGCTGATCATCCGCAATGCCGACAAGGGGATCGCCAGCGACAGCCGGCTGACGCGACCGGGCAGGCTGGCCGGGTTCCTGGCCGGGATGGCGGTGATCCTTGGCAATCCCAAGGCGATCCTGTTCTACATGGGCCTGATGCCGGGCTTCTTCGACATCACCCATGTCACCGGCGCCGACATGGCCGCCATCGTAGCGGTCTCCATGGCCGTGCCGCTGATCGGGAACCTGATCTTTGCCAGCTTCGTGGACCGGGCGCGGCGGCTTCTGACCTCTGGCAAGGCGTTGCGGCGGACCAATATCATCGCCGGGTGCCTGATGATCTGTGTCGGGCTTCTGATCCCCTTCCTGTGAGGGACCGCGCCCCGGATCCCCGCCCTTTACGGGAGGCTTTGCGGGGCGTGGACGGACCCCTGCGGAAACGGTGAAAAATCATGTCATCCGCGTGACATTCCCGGTGCAAAAGCCTAAGTTGGCAGCAGAATTTCCAAAGGGGAAACGCATGGCTGAGGCTCAACCGAGCGTGCCGGAATACGATGCCGGTTCTATCAAGGTTCTCAAAGGTTTGGACGCCGTTCGCAAGCGTCCCGGCATGTATATCGGCGACACCGACGACGGGTCCGGTCTGCATCACATGATCTACGAGGCCGTGGACAACGGGATCGACGAAGCGCTGGCGGGTCATGCGGACTACGTCAAGGTGATCATCCACGCCGACAACTCGGTTTCCGTGCGCGACAACGGGCGCGGGATTCCGGTCAGCATCCATGAGGAAGAGGGCGTTTCCGCGGCCGAGGTCATCATGACCCAGCTGCACGCGGGCGGGAAGTTCGACCAGAACTCCTACAAGGTGTCGGGCGGTCTGCACGGCGTCGGGATCTCGGTCGTGAACGCCCTGTCGGACTGGCTGGAACTGCGGATCTGGCGCAACGACAAGGAACACTACGTCCGTTTCGAGGACAGCGTGACCGTCGCCCCGCTGAGCGTGGTCGGCCCGACCACCGGCGAAAAGGGGACCGAGGTCCGCTTCCTTGCTTCGACCCAGACATTTTCGAACCTGGAATACGATTTCGGAACCCTGGAAAAGCGTCTGCGGGAACTGGCCTTCCTGAATTCCGGCGTCCGCATCACGCTTGAGGATCACCGCCCGGCCGAGGCCCTGAAGACCGAGCTGTTCTACGAGGGCGGCGTGAAGGAATTCGTGCGCTACCTCGATCGGTCCAAGTCGTCGATCATGTCCGATCCGGTCTACATTATCGGCGAGAAGGACGACATCGGGGTCGAGGTCGCGATGTGGTGGAACGACAGCTACAACGAGATGGTGCTGCCCTTCACCAACAACATCCCGCAGCGCGACGGCGGCACCCACATGGCCGGTTTCCGCGCCGCGCTGACCCGGACGCTGACGAAATACGCCCAGGAAAGCGGCATTGCCAAGCGCGAGAAGGTCTCCTTCACCGGGGACGATGCCCGCGAGGGCCTGACCTGCGTGCTGTCGGTCAAGGTTCCGGATCCCAAGTTCTCGTCCCAGACCAAGGACAAGCTGGTGTCCTCCGAGGTCCGGCCTGTGGTCGAGAGCCTGGTGAACGAAAAGCTGTCCGAGTGGTTCGAGGAAAATCCCAACGAAGCCAAGGTGATCGTCGGCAAGATCGTCGAAGCCGCCCTGGCCCGCGAGGCTGCCCGCAAGGCGCGTGAGCTGACCCGGCGCAAGACGGCACTGGATGTGAACTACCTGGCCGGCAAGCTGAAGGACTGTTCCGAGAAGGACGCCTCCAAGACCGAACTGTTCCTGGTCGAGGGTGACTCGGCCGGTGGTTCGGCCCAGACGGGCCGTGATCGGCGGACCCAGGCCGTGCTGCCGCTGAAGGGCAAGATCCTGAACGTGGAACGGGCGCGGTTCGACCGGATGCTGTCCAGCCAGGAGATCGGCAACCTTGTGATGGCGATCGGCACCGGCATCGGTCGGGACGAATTCGACATCAAGAAGCTGCGCTACCACAAGATCGTCATCATGACCGACGCGGACGTCGACGGCGCGCACATCCGCACCCTGCTGCTGACCTTCTTCTACCGTCAGATGCCGGAGCTGATCGAAGGCGGCTACCTCTATATCGCGCAACCGCCGCTCTACAAGGTGGCGCGCGGCAAGTCCGAGGTCTACCTGAAGGACCAGGCGGCGATGGACGATTACCTGATTCAGCAGGGCACCGACAGCACGGTGCTGAAGCTGGGCGACGGCTCGGAACTGGGCGGGTCGGACCTGAAGCGCGTCGTGGACGAGGCGCGGCAGCTGAAGCGCGTCATCGACGCCTTCCCGACGCATTATCCGCGCCACATCCTGGAGCAGGCCGCGATTGCAGGGGCCTTTGTGCCCGGCGCCGTGGACCGCGACCTTCAGGGTGTCGCCGATACCGTCGCCAAGCGTCTGGACCTGATCGCGCTGGAATACGAACGCGGCTGGCAGGGTCGGATCACGCAGGATCACGGCATCCGCCTGGCCCGCATCCTGCGCGGCGTGGAAGAGGTCCGCACCCTCGACGGGCCGCTGCTGCGCTCGGGCGAGGCGCGCAAGACCGGGTCCTTCACCCAGTCGCTGCAAGAGATCTACAACACTCCCGCCACGCTGGTGCGGCGCGACCGCAGCCAGCAGATCTATGGCCCGCTGGAACTGCTGCGCGCCATCCTGGCCGAAGGTGAAAAGGGTCTGTCGATCCAGCGCTACAAGGGTCTGGGCGAAATGAACCCCGAACAGCTGTGGGAAACCACGCTGGACCCCGATGCGCGGATCTTCCTGCAGGTGCGGGTCGAGGATATTGCCGAAGCCGACGACCTGTTCACCAAGCTGATGGGCGATGTCGTCGAGCCGCGGCGCGAGTTCATCCAGACCAACGCGCTGAGCGTCGAGAACCTGGACTTCTGACAAGGGCCGGGGGGCCATCCCCCCGGCACATTATCCGTTGCTTGCCGCGTTCTTGTGCGGGGCCAGCACGTCTTCGGCAGAGGGTGTCGGCCAGTCGAAGTAATCCATGGTGCCGGCATAGCCATTGCCGCCCATGCGCCCGATGGCATCCAGCTTTTCATGGTCGGAATAGCAGGTCTTCGGGTCGATGATGTCTTGGCGGATATGGGCCATGACGATCCGGCCGAGGATGATTTCACGGGCCGAGCTGACCTCTATCCCCAGATATCGTTCACATTCGAACGACACCGGCGCCTCGGCAATGCGCGGGCAAGCCACCTTGACGCCCGGCGCCGTGGTCAGCCCGGCCAGCGCGACCTCGTCCACTTCGGGGCCGACGCCGGCGGCAGTGACCGACATGGCCTCGACATTGGCGCGGTCGACGATGTTCACGGTGAAACATTCCGTCATCCGGATGTTATAGGCCGTGTCCTTGAAGCTGCGATCCGCCTTGTTTTCCACACCAAGCGCCAGGATGGGCGGATCGGCCGAAAGGCAGTTGAAAAAGGAATAGGGCGCGGCGTTCACCACCCCGTCGGGTGACACAGTGGTGACCCAGGCGATGGGACGCGGCACAATGGTGCCGATCATGACCTTGTAGGCTTCGCGCGGGGTGAGATCGGAAAAGTTCATCGCATGATGGGTCACTGGGCCAACTCCTTGCCGTAGTGGGACAGGATGGATTGGATGCTTTCGGGTTTCGGCGCCAGTTCGGCCCGCCCCGCAACCGCACCAAGGTGATGCCCCATGATGTCGATGGCGCGGTCCTCGTCCCCGTTGCGGATCGCGTCGATGATCTGGGAATGCTCGTCGACCGCGCAATCCGACGAATGATTCCGCGCATAAAGCGACATGATCAACGAACAGCGCAGAACCACCTCGCAAACATAGCGGGCCAATACGTCGTTGCCGGTCAGTTCGGCCAGCAGGACGTGAAACTCGCCCGCCAGGCGAATCGATACGGGTCCGTCCTTGCCGCGCACGCTTTGCTCGCTATGCACATGCGCCTCCAGCCGATCGTATCCACTTCCGGGCATTCGGTCACAGAGGATTCGGATTACCTCGTTCTCGAGACAGCGACGCACCTCGAAGACATGCTGCGCCTCTTCGCGTGTGGGTTCCGCGACAAAGGCACCGCGATTGCGCCGCGTGACCACCAGCCCTTCGTTTTCCAGTCGCACAAGGGCATGGCGTACAATGGTCCGGCTGACGCCAAACTGTTCCCCCACTGTATCTTCGGGAAGACGCATGCCCGGTTTCAGGGCCTGTTCGATGATCGCCCTGCGCAACAGGTCATGCACCGCATTGGTCAGGGTATTCTTGCTGTCACTCATTTTGGTCCATGCCCATCAATTCTGCACCCGTCATATCGCATACGATTTTTCCAGTCAATTGGATACAATTTACTTGCCATGACGTATCCGCTCGGGCATCAATGAGAAATCGTATCCAATCTTGACGATTCTTAAATACAATCTTCTCGAACAGGGACCAAAATCATGCAACTTAAACATCTTCTGCTTGCGACCGCCGCAATGGCCGGTCTTGCAGGCGCCGCCCATGCGGAGAATGTGCTGAAATGGGGCGCGAACCGGGACATCGGGTCTCTCGATCCCTATTCCTACGGCGACAGCTTCACCATCAACGTGCTGAACCACGTCTACGAGGGGCTGGTGCGCTACAACAAGGACCTCAAGATCGAACCGGCGCTGGCCGAAAGCTGGGAGATCCTCGACGATCAGATCACCTGGCGGTTCAAGCTGCGTCAGGGCGTGACCTTCCACAACGGCAACCCCTTTACCGCTGATGATGTCGTGGCCTCGCTGACCCGCGTCAGCGACGAGACATCGCCGCTGAAGGGCAACCTGCCGGCCTATGTCAGCTCGGCCGTGGTCGATGACTACACAGTCGACATCACGCTGAACGGCACCTACCCGCTACTGCTGAACGACCTGACCAACATCCATATGTTCGACAAGGAATGGATGACCGAACATGATTCCCTGCTGCCGACCGACATCGGCGCGGGCACCGAAGGCTATGCCACCTACAACGCCAACGGCACCGGCCCCTTCGTCGTGGAAAGCCGCCAGCCCGACGCCAAGACCGTCTTCGTGGTGAACCCCGACTGGTGGGATGAACCGCAACACAACATCGACCGGATCGAGCTGACGCCGGTCAACTCCGCCGCCACCCGTGTGGCCGCCCTGCTCTCGGGCGAAATCAACTTTACCAATGACGCGCCGGTGCAGGATCTGCCGCGCCTTGAGGCCGCGCCCGCTGTCGACGTGCTGGAAGGCGTCGACCTGCGCACCGTCATGATCGGCTTCCCGTTCCGCGAGACGCTGACCACGGGCGAGGCCAATCCCTTTACCGACATCAAGGTCCGCGAAGCGCTCTACAAGGCCATCGATCTTGACCTGATCCACCAGAAGGTCATGCGCGGCAAGTCCCGCGTCGCCGGGGCCACGGTCGCCCCGCCGATCCCCGGTTATACCGAGGCGCTGGACGATCTGCCCGGCTACGACCCCGCTGCCTCGCGTGCCCTGCTGGCCGAGGCCGGCGTACCCGAAGGTCTGGAGTTCGAATTCAACTGCCTGTCCGACGGGTTGGTGAACGAGGAACAATTCTGTCAGGCCATCGCATCGATGTGGAGCCGGATCGGCCTGTCGCCGAAGCTGGATGTCGCGCCCCGCGCGGTGCAATCGCCCAAGCGGACCAATGGCACGACCGACATCTACACCCTTGGCTGGGCGACGCTGCCCCTGCTGGACAGCTATTCGCCGCTGCTGCAGATCTTCCATTCCAAGGTCGGCAATGCGGGCGTGTTCAACTGGGGCGGCTGGTCCTACCCCGAACTTGACGGTCTGATCGACGCGGCCGGCAGCGAACTGGACCTCGACAAGCGTCTGGCGCTGCAGACCGAGGCGCTGGAACTGGTCAAGGACGAGATGATCATGATCCCGCTGCACCAGCAGCCGATGGCCTGGGCCGTGACCGACGACGTGGTCGACATGCCCTTGTTCCCGGACAACAAGCCCCGGCTCTGGTTCGCCCGGATCGCCCCGGCGTCCTGAGGGCGGAACCGGGATCGCCCTCGGCGGTCCCACCGGTCGGGGGGCCATGTCCCCCGGCCCCTTCGACGGATCTTCCCACCGGAATATCGCTCGTTTGACAGGGGGTGCCCGCCCCCTTTGCACAGGCAGGATCGGACCCCGCGATGATCGCATTTCTACTCAAACGAATGGCCAATGCGGCCTTTGTCATGCTGGCGGTTGCCCTGCTTGCCTTTGTCATCTTCCGGTTCTTTGGTGATCCGGTCGAGATGATGGTGAACGAACAGGCGACCCAGGCCGACCGTATCGAACTGCGCGAACGGCTGGGGCTGAATGACAGTTTCGTCACACAGTACACCCGCTTCGTGACCAATGCCGTTCAGGGCGATTTCGGGATTTCCTACCGAAATCAACAGGATGTCATGGTGCTGATCAAGGACCGATTCCCGGCGACCTTCGAACTGGTGCTGGTGGCGACACTGATTTCGCTGGTCGTCGGCATCCCCATGGGGGTGATCACGGCGGTCTACCGCAATTCGAGGCTGGCCAATGCGCTGCAGCTTGGCTCGATCATCGGGGTGTCGCTGCCCAGCTTCGTGGTCGGCATCCTGCTGATCCTGGCCTTCTCGGTCTCGCTCGGCTGGCTGCCCGCCTTCGGGCGTGGCGAGACGGTGGATATCGGCTGGTGGTCGACGGGCCTGCTGACCCCATCGGGGCGCGCGGCACTGGTGCTGCCCTCGATCTCTCTTTCCACGTTTCAGGTGACGCTGGTCATGCGCCTTGTGCGGGCCGAGATGCTGGAAACCCTGCGCGCCGATTACATCAAGTTCGCCCGCGCCCGAGGCGTACCGACCGCCCGCGTCCAATGGCGCCACGCGCTGCGCAATTGCCTGATGCCGGTCATCACCCTGACGGGGATGCAGATCGGCAATCTGATCGCCTTCGCCCTTGTGACGGAAACGGTGTTCCAGTGGCCCGGCATGGGGATGCTGTTCATCCAGGCCGTGACCTTCGTCGATATCCCGGTGATGGCGGCCTATCTGATCATCGTCTCCTTCATTTTCGTCGCCCTGAACACGCTCGTCGACATCACCTACGCCTGGGTCGACCCGCGCCTGCGCGATGACACCGCCCGCGCCGGTGGCGCAAATGGCTGAACCGGAGGACCCCATGGACACCAATGTGAACGCCCCCGCCGCCGTCGCGGCTTCGCAGCCCCCGGCCAGGCCATCGCGGCTGACCCGCCTGAAGGAAAGCGACCTGTGGTATTCCTTTCGCGCGCATCCTTCGGCGATCTTTGCCGCCGGGTTGCTGGCGCTGGTCGCGCTGACCGCCTTCCTGGCGCCGCTGATCACGCCGCAGAACCCCTATGACCTTGCCGCGCTTGAGCTTTGGAATTCCGAGATCCCGCCGATCTGGAACGCCAATGGCCAGATGCCCTATCTGTTGGGCACCGACACGCAGGGGCGCGATATCCTGTCGGCGATCCTCTACGGCTCGCGGATCTCGCTGATCATCGGCTTTGCCTCGGTCCTGCTGGCACTGAGCGTCGGCCTGACCCTTGGGCTGATCGCGGGCTATTTCGGCGGCTGGATCGACAATGTGATCATGCGGGTGGGCGATGTGCTGCTGTCCATGCCCTTCATCCTGATCGCCATCCTGATCACCGCCATCGCCAGCGCATCCCTGCCCACGGGGCTGAAGGACGTGCTGGCCGCGCCGATCCTGATCTTTGCCATCGCCGTGCCGTCCTGGGTGCAATATGCCCGCACGGTTCGCGCCTCGGCCATGGTCGAAGCGCGCAAGGAATACGTTCAGGCGGCCCGGCTGATCCGGGTCAAGGCCTGGCGCATCATGCTGAACCATATCCTGCCCAACTGCCTGACCCCGATCATGGTCGCCGCAACGCTGAACTTCGGCCTTGCGATCCTGTCCGAGGCCACGCTGTCCTTCCTTGGCGTCGGCATGCCGCCCGATCAGCCCAGCCTCGGCACGCTGATCCGGATCGGCAATCAATACCTGTTCTCGGGCCTCTGGTGGATCGTGGTCTTCCCGTCGATCCAGCTGTGCCTGATCGTCCTGTCGGTCAACATGATCGGCGACTGGCTGCGCGACGCGCTCAATCCCAAGCTTCGGTGACCGAAATGACTGCAACCACCCTGAAGAACGTCCGCCCCATGGCCGGACCCGCCACCGATCTGCATATCGTGGACGGCAAATTCGCCGCCGCCGCGCCTGCGGGCGCCGAGGTCATCGACGGCGGCGGCCGCATCCTGATCCCCGGCCTGGTCGAGGCGCATACCCATCTGGACAAGTCCCTGCTGGGTCTGCCCTGGTACCGGAACGAGGTCGGCCCCCGCCTGATCGACAAGATCACCAATGAACGCGAGGTGAAAGTGTCGCTTGGCCTCGACCCGCAGGTGCAAAGCGAACGTCACGCCATCCTCGCCATGTCGCATGGCTGCACCCACATCCGGTCGCATGTCGATGTGGACACCCATCACGGGCTGGCCGGGGTCGAAGGCGTCATGGCCACCCGCGAAAAGCTGGCCGGGATGATCGACATCGAGATCGTCGCCTTCCCCCAGTCGGGCATGATGACCCGCCCCGGCACCGCCGACATGATGGACGAAGCCCTGTCGCTGGGGGCCGATCTTGTCGGCGGCATCGACCCCTGCGGGATGGAACATGACCCGAAGGGCCACCTCGATACGGTCTTTGCCCTGGCGGAAAAGCACGGCAAGCCGATCGACATCCACCTGCATGAACGCGATGCGCTCGGCTGGTTCTCGATGGAAGAGATCATCGACCGGACCGTCGCGCATGGCATGCAGGGCAAGGTCTCGATCAGCCATGCCTTCTGCCTGGGGGCGGTGGACCGTGCCTATGTCGCCGGGTTGCATGAAAAGCTGGCTGAAAACCGCATTCACATCCTGACCACCGCGCCCGCATCGGCCCCGGTGCCCGTGGTCAAGGAACTGGCCGCCTATGGCATCCTGACCGGCGCGGGCTGTGATGGCATCCGCGACACCTGGGGCCCCTACGGCAATTCCGACATGCTGGAACGCGCCATGTTCATCGGCATGCGCAACAACCTGCGCCGCGATGACGAGGTCGCCCTGGCGCTGGAGATCTGCACCAGCGGCGGCGCGGCGATCCTTGGGCTGGACGCCTATGGGCTGACGCCCGGCTGCGACGCGGATTGCCTGCTGGTCGAAGGCGAAACCCTGGCCGAAGCAGTCGCCACCCATGCCCCCCGCAAGCTGGTGCTGAAGCGCGGCCAGGTCACCGCCCGCGACGGCGCCTGCGTGATCGAGGCGCCGTGATGCCGCCCCGCACCCTTCTGACCGCCCGCTGGGTGATCGGCCACCGCGAGGGCCGCCATGTAGTTCACGAGAACGGCGTGGTGGTGATCCAGGGCGATGCGATCCTGCATGTCGGCGGGGATTTCGAAGGGGATGTGGACCGGCGGATCGACTACGGACAGGCGGTGATTTCGCCGGGGTTCATCGACCTCGATGCCCTGTCCGATCTCGACACCACCATCCTTGGCTACGACAATGGCCCAGCCTGGAAAAAGGGCCGCGTCTGGCCCGAAAGCTATATCGCCCGCGGCCCCTACGAGATGTATGCCCCCGACGAGCTCGCCTTTCAGAAGCGCCACGCCTTCGCGCAGCTGATCCGCAACGGGATCACCACGGCGCTGCCGATTGCCTCGCTTTTCTACCGGGAATGGGGCGAAACGATTGCCGAATTCGACGCCGCCGCGGCCGCGGCAGAGGATCTGGGCCTGCGCGTCTACCTCGGCCCGGCCTATCGCAGTGGCGGGCAGGTGACCGATGAAGCAGGCACTATCCGCGCCATCTTCGATGAGGCGCGCGGATTGGCCGGGCTGGAACAGGCCGCCACTTTTGCCGCCCGGATCGACGGGATCGCGGGCGGACGCATCCGCGCCATGTTCGCTCCCGACCGGATAGAGACTTCGACCGAGGCGCTGTTGCAACGCACCGCCGCCCTGGCGGCAGAAATGAACGCCCCCGTGCGCCAGCATTGCTGCCAGTCACCGGTTGAACTGCGGCTGGTGCGGGATCAGCATGGCTGTGCCCCGATCCAATGGCTGGACCGGATCGGGGTTCTGGGCCGCAACTGGCTGCTGCCCCACGGCACCCAGGCGACCCCGGCGGAATTCGCCTTGATGGCCGAGGCCGGCGCGACGCTGGTGCATTGCCCGCTGGTTTCGGCCCGCCACGGCAGCCTGCTGGACAGTTTCGCCAAATGTCACGCCATGGGGATCAACATCGGGCTCGGCACGGATACCTTCCCCGCCGACATGATCCTGAACATGCAGATCGGCATGATGACCGCGCGGCTTTGCGATGGCATGGGGGCTGTCCGCGCCGAAGCCATGTTCGATGCCGCGACCTTGGGCGGCGCGCAGGCGCTGAACCGGCCCGATCTGGGGCGACTTGCGCCGGGGGCGAAGGCCGATATCACGGTCATCGACCTGTCCCGCGGCCTGCAGGGCACCGATCCGGTGCAAAGCCTGATGACCTCGGCCTCGGGGCGGGAGGTCAGCGATGTCTGGATCGACGGGCGGTGCGTCATGCAGGCGGGCGTCATCCCCGGTGTCGATGAACAGGCCGATGCCGCCCGCGCGCAAGCACAATTCGACCGCCTGATCGCCCGGTATCCCGACCGCACGGCGGGCCATCCGCCCGTGCAGCAGATCTTCACCCCCAGCTATGAAAGAATCGCGCCATGAGTGACATCGTTCTGGACGTGCAGGGCCTGCGCGTCGAATTCCCCACGCGAAAGGGCGTCCTGACGGCGGTGGATGACATCTCGCTTCAGATCCGACGCGGAGAGATCCTTGGCGTGGTCGGTGAATCCGGCGCCGGGAAATCCATGACCGGCATGGCCATCCTCGGGCTGCTGGAGCCCCCCGGGCGCATCGCTGCCGGGCAGATCCGCCTGTCGGGAGACCGCATCGACAACCTCGACGACCGCGCCATGCAGGGCGTCCGGGGCCGCCGGATCGGGGCGATCTTTCAGGATCCGCTGACCTCGCTCAACCCGTTGTTCAAGGTTGGCGATCAGCTTGTCGAAACCATCCGCCTGCATACCGATCTGACCAAGTCTCAGTCCCGCGACAGGGCGCGGGAACTGATGCGCGAAGTCGGCATTCCGGCCGTCGAGGAACGGATCGACAATTATCCGCACCAGTTTTCCGGCGGGATGCGACAGCGGATCGTCATCGCCCTTGCGCTTTGCGCCGAACCCGAACTGATCGTGGCGGATGAACCGACCACCGCGCTCGACGTGTCTATCCAGGCGCAGATCACCGCCCTGTTGAAACGGCTGTGCCGGGAACGGGGCACGGCGGTGATGCTGGTCACCCACGACATGGGGGTTATCGCCGAAACCGCTGATCGGGTCGCAGTCATGTATGCCGGTCGCCTCGCCGAAATCGGCGCGGTCGAGGACGTCGTGCGACGCCCCAGCCATCCCTATACGACCGGACTGATGGGCTCGATCCCGTCGCTGCGCAAGGATGTCGAGGAATTGCAGATGATACCCGGCTCCATGCCGCGTCTCGACGCGATCCCGCAGGGCTGCGCCTTCAACCCGCGCTGCGCCCATGCCGGACCGAAATGCCGGGCCGAAGTGCCCCGCATCCCCGGCAGCACCACGACCGGCGCCGCCTGCTGGCTTGCCATGGAAGGAGCCACCGCATGAATATCCGTCCCAATGCCATCCTCGAGGTCGACGCGCTGGAACGCCGCTTCGACGTCTCTGCCCCCTGGCTGAACCGTGTGATCGAACGCAAGCCGCGCCGCACCCTGCGCGCCGTGGACGGCGTCGATTTCGTCATCCAGCGCGGTCAGACCCTGGCGTTGGTCGGGGAATCCGGCTGCGGCAAGAGCACGATCGCCAAGCTGGTGACGGGCCTGCATCCGCCCTCGGGCGGCAAGATCAACTTTCACGGCGACCGCGACCGGTTGCAGATGATCTTTCAGGACCCCTACGCCAGCCTGAACCCCCGCTGGAGGGTCGGTCGGATCATCGCCGAACCGCTGCGCACCCTGCACCCCGAAACACCCGAAGCCCAGGTGCTGGCGCGCGTCGACGAATTGCTGCGCATCGTCGGCCTGGCCCCGGCGGACGGTATCAAGTTCCCGCATGAATTTTCCGGCGGCCAGCGTCAGCGGATCTCGATCGCCCGCGCCCTGGCCGGAGAGCCGGAATTCCTGGTCTGCGATGAACCGACTTCGGCGCTTGATGTCTCGGTCCAGGCGCAGGTGCTGAACCTGATGAAGCGGCTTCAGAAGGACATGGGACTGACCTATCTCTTCATCTCCCACGACCTCAGCGTGGTGCGTCACATGGCCGATGTGATCGCGGTGATGTACCTGGGCCGCATCGTCGAGATCCAGCCGACCGCCGATCTGTTCGCCAATCCGCTGCACCCCTACACGCGGCTGCTGCTGGAAACGATCCCCGACCTCGAGGCCCCGCAGCGCGACCGCATTCCGATGGGCGGAGAGGTCCCCTCTCCGGTTTCGCCCCCTTCGGGGTGCAGCTTTCATCCGCGCTGCCCGCTGGTGCATGATCGCTGTCGGCAGGAACGTCCGCAGCGTCGGCCCGATGTGCACGACCGCCGCGTCGCCTGCTTTGCCGCCGAAACAAAAGGATCGGCCCATGTATGAAGAAACCTACTTGCGCCGCGCCATCGAAATCTCGGCCGAGGCGCTGACCACACCGGGCACCGAGCCCTTTGGCGCAGTCATCGTCCGCGATGGCAAGATCATCGGTGAAGGCATCAACCGGTCGGTGATGAACCACGACCCCACCTCGCATGGCGAAACCGAGGCGATCCGGGACGCCTGTCGCAACCTCGGCACCGTCGATCTGCGCGGGGCGGTCCTGTATTCCAGCTGCGAACCCTGCGCGCTATGCGTGGCGGCGATGAATATCGCCGGGATCACCGCGCTCTATTACGCCGCCGACATGGGTCAGGCCGGGGCGGTGCTGGGCAACCTTCCCGAGACCGCGCGCTTTCCGGTCGACGTCGACCGGCTGACCAGTGAATGCGGCCATGCGGTTGGCGACAGGTTGATGCCGGCGCAGCAGCATCTGGACGCCGAGGCGACGGCGATCCTGAAGGATTGGGCAGGCGCGCGATCCTGAACATGCCGCGCGCCCGGCCCCTCAACCGGCGGGTACGGGCGCCGGTTTCAGACGCTGATCCAGCGGCGGCAGGAACCCGCGATCAAAGATCCGCCCGACCGGGGCCGCCGGCAGGGATTTGCACGCGGTGATCAGCGCGATGGCCGCAGAGATCCGGTCGTCATCCACATCGCCGAGGCCAAGGCGGTCGGTCTCTGCATGACCCATTTCAAGGGCGATGGTGCCCAACAGACGGGCTTCGTTGGCGGCGCGGTCGATCTGCGGATTGCGGCGGACGACGGCCTCGACCCCGGCCTGCGGATCCGACAACACATCCCGCACGCCGCGATTGACCGCGCGGACCAGCCCCGCCACCGCGTCGGGATGATCCCGGCGGAACCGATCCGACACCATCAGGGCGCCGCCATAAAGCGGCGGCACATGGTCCAGCCATTCGAAATGGCGCAGCACCGCTGCCGGATCCAGCCCGGCTTCGATGCTTTGGGCGGCGATCGTATTGACGAAGCCGAACATCCCGTCCCACTCCCCGGCCAGCAGGCGCGGCACCAGATCCCTGTGCGGCAGCTCGGAGACCTCGATCGTGACGCTGTCGGCCTCCAGTCCGGTGGCGCGACAGAATTCCGGGAACAGACGCCAGGCCGCATCATTGGGGTGGGTGACAAGACGCCGTCCGGTCAGATCCGTCGGACCCTTCATGGCCCCGTCCCGCGCCACGGCAATCGTGTAGGGAGGCCGGTTGTGCACCGCATAGACCGCCACAGGCGCACCGGGGGCGCCAGCGGTCTCGATCAGCGCATTCATGTCCCCGTAGCCGGCATCGAATGCGTCCCGCGCCAGCCTGGGCACGGCGTTGGCCAGGGTATCGCCTTCATGAAAGGTGATCGTCAGTCCCTCGTCGGCGAAATAGCCCCGGTCATCGGCCAGAAAGAACCAGGCTTGCGGGCCGGAGATGAAGGTATTGAGGATAAAGTCGATCTGCATGGAAGTCCCCTGGACATGGTGCGGCGGAAAGATGCGGGCAGACGCGCAGCGCCTGCCCGTCGGGCGTCACTTGCCCTTCAGGCCCGCGGCTTCGATCAGCGGTGCCCAGGTGGCGATGGAGCCTTCGACGAAGTCGGTATATTCGGCGCTGCTCATGTCGGTGCCGCTGATGCCGAAATCCCCAAGGGCTGCAGTGACCTCTGGCAGGGCAAGCACGGCGGTCACGGTTTCGCGGATCTGTTCCGTCAGCGCCGGGTCGAGGCCTGCCGGGCCGGTCAGCCCGACCCAGTTTTCGATCACGATGTCATGGCCCTGCTCGCGAAACGTGGGCACATCCGGCATGCCGGGGAACCGCTCGGGCGATGCGATGGCGATGGCGACCGCTTCACCGTCCTCGATCATCTCGGAATTCTGGGCGACCATGTCGTAGAAGGTGTCCAGAACTCCGGCGCGGAAATCCTGAATGGCCGGGGCGCTGCCCTGATAGGGCACGTGGATCGTCTCGATCCCGAGGCTGGCATCGACCGCTTCGCCAAGGATATGGCTGATCGACCCGACACCGGAGGAACCGTAGGTCACCGGAATCTCGGTCGAGGCGGCGATGAAGCCGTCGACATCCGTGATGCCGCTGTCGGGCTTCACGAAGAGGCCCGGAGACGAGGCCCCGATATAGGCAACATGGGTGAAATCGCCCATCGGATCATAGGGCAGGGTTTCAAACTGCGTCGGCGCGATGGTGAAGGGGGCATTGTTCGCGATCAGCAGGGTGGTCCCATCCGGGTCCTGCTGGGCAACATAATCCGCCGCCACGGTCCCGGCGGCACCGGGGCGGTTGTCGACCACGGCCTTCTGACCGAAATCGGCATCCAGATGCTTGGCAAGCAGCCGCGCCACCAGATCCGAGGTCCCGCCCGGCGGGAAGGTGACGACGATCCGCACCGGCGCGTCGGACCAGGCGCCGGGTTCGGCATTGGCAAGGCCTGCGCTCAGGGCGACGGCGCTGGTGGCAAGGGCAAAGAAGGCATGTTTCACGGGACAGGGTTCCTTTCGGTTCATTCGGACATCGAGGCGTTGGAAAGTTCGGCAAGCCGACGGCGGCGGCGGGTATGGAACGTCGACCAGAGGCCATAGGCCAGGATGCCGGCGGTGACCGCCAGCAGCGTGGCGCTGATCGGACGGGTGACGAAGACCATCGGGTCCCCGCGGGACAGAAGCAGGGCGCGGCGCAGTTGTTCTTCCATCATCGGGCCAAGCACGAAGCCGATCAGCAGCGGGGCGGGTTCGAAGCGGAACAGCCGCATCAGGTAGCCCGCGATGCCGAAGGCCAGCGTCAGCCAGATGTCGAAGACATTGTTGTTCAGGGAATAGACGCCGATGCAGATCAGGATGATGATCGTCGGGTACATGTACTTGTAGGGGATGTTCAGCAGCCGCACCCAAAGCCCGATCAGCGGGATGTTCAGGACCAGCAGCATGACGTTGCCGACCAGGAAACTGGCCACCAGTCCCCAGAACAGATCCGCATGTTCGACCAGCAGGCGCGGACCCGGCGTGATGCCGTGGATCATCAGCGCCCCGATCACCATCGCCATGGAGGCCGATCCCGGCACCCCCAGCGTCAGCGTCGGGATGAACGCGGTCTGGGTGGCCGAGTTGTTGGCGGATTCCGGCACCGCCACCCCTTCGACCGCGCCCTTGCCGAACATGGCCCGGTTGCGCGACACCTTCTTTTCGACCGCATAGCCAACGGCCGAGGCAACGGTCTGCCCGGTCCCCGGCAGCGCCCCGAAGAACGAACCGATCGCTCCGCCGCGCCAGATCGGTCCCACCAGGGCCTTCCATTCGGCGCGGGTGGGGTAGAATTGCTTCCAGTCGATGTTCTGACGGCCTTCGCCCCGGCTGTTGGCCTTGATCGAGGCAATCAGTTCTCCGACCCCGAAAAGCCCCATGGCGACGATTACCAGGTTCACCCCGTCGCGCAGTTCGGGAATGCCCATGGTAAAGCGCAGGTCGCCGGTGGTCAGGTCGATGCCCACGGTGGCCAGCATCAGCCCTGCGATCACCATGGCGATCCCCTTCAGCGCGCCGCCGTTGGACACCGCCGAGGCCGCGATCAGCCCCAGCAGGATGACCGAGAAATACTCGGCCGGGCCAAAGCGCAGCGCCAGGGTGGCCAGCATCGGGGCCAGGACGGCCATGACCACCATGCCGATGATCCCCCCTCCGAAGGAGGCGATGGCCGACACGAACAGCGCGATGCCGGCCCGGCCGTTGCGGGCCATGGGATAGCCGTCGATACAGGTGATCGAAGAGGATGGCGTGCCGGGGATGTTCATCAGGATCGAGGCAATCGAGCCGCCGTATTCGGCCCCGTAATAGACCCCCGCGATCATGATGATCGCAGCCGATGGTTCAAGGTAGAAGGACAGCGGCAGGATCATCGCGATGGCGGCCATCGACCCGATGCCCGGCAGCACCCCGATGAAGGTGCCGAGGAAGACACCGATGAAACAGTACAGCAGGTTCTCGGGCTGCATGACCACGCCGAGACCGGCGGCGAAACTGGACAGGATTTCCATGGCTCAAAGCCCCCTGACGGCGTGGAAGGGCAGCCCGAGGGCCGCGATGAAAAGACCCCAGGCAGCCACTGCCAGGATCGCCCCCAGCAACGCCTTGCCGGGCAGCGACAGGGACCGGTCCGGGATCGACGCCGTGATCGTGGCAACAAAGACCGCAGGCATCAGCCCGGCCCGGTCGGCCAGCAGCGCAAAGACCGCCAGCGCCGCCGAGATCGCGGCGAAGGACACCCAATCGGGCCGCTCGGCCAGGCCATCGCGACCCAGATCCTGCAAGACGATCCCGACGCCGAGCACGATCAGCAGCAGCCCGGTGAAGAACGGAAAGGCTCCGGTGCCGGGCCGGAACACAGACCCAAGGCCCAGGGCAAGCCCGCCCCACATGAAATAGACGCTGAGGCCGATCAGCGCCGCGCCGCCGGCCGCCCCCCACCAGGCCCTGGGGCGCTCATTCTGGTCTCGTTCCCCTGTGGTCATGCTCACAGCCCCCCTCGGAACAGGGAATATCCCCAGGCGGTGAACTTCAGCGGCAGGTGGTAATGCTGCGCCGGATCCGACAGGATGAAGGGAAAGACCGCGACATCCAGAAATCCTACTGCAGCTTCAGTTGTTGCGTTCGAACTCGTGGCAATGAAATCCCCGATGAAGAACTCTGCCACGTAGCGCCCGGCGATGATCCCCGCGCCCTCGACGCTCGGGTCCTCGAACAGGCCGCTCTTGCCGCAATGCCCCTCGGCGATCAGCACCCGGTCCGCTGCCGTTTCACGCGACAGACGGACCCGCAGCCCTTCGGCCGGGCGCCCGGTCGCGACGTTGACGGCATGGATCGAAATGCCACCCGCGCTCATGGGTGCGCCCGCCGGTCCGGGGTGGTCGCGGCGACCGGCAGATGCACCGGCGCCGGAATTCGAAGATCAGGGAGGGAAGCCATTGCGCGGTCCTTTCCGGTCGGGTCACAGAAAGGGTAACAGCAAGACTGTGTTGCCATCTATGTCAGAATAGGTAATGTTGCATTCTCAAAACGAGAACGATTAGAAATGTCGCTTCACCTGCTGCCCCGCGCCCTGCGCTATGTCCTTGCCGTTGCGGAACACGGATCGGTCCAGGCCGCTTCGCGGGCCATCGGCATCGCTGCCTCGGCCATCGACCGGCAGATCCATGCGCTGGAAGAGGCCGGGCAATCGCCCCTTTTCGAACGCCAGCCGCGCGGGATGCGCCTGACCCCTGCCGGAGAGGCCCTTGTGGTGCTGGCCCGTCGCTGGCAGGCGGATGCGGACCGGATGGACACCCACCTGACCGAAATGCGGGGCCAGGAACATGGTGTGGTGCGGGTCGCCGCCATGGACAGTCTGGCGAACAGCCTGCTGCCGGACCTTGTCACCTGGGTCCACCAGACCCATCCGCGCATCCATCTCGCGGCCGAGATCATGACACCAGCCGAGGCCTCCGAGGCGCTGGAACAGGGCACAACCGACGTCACAATCGCCTTCAACCTGCCCCAGCACCGCTACCAGCACCGCCTGTGGAGCGCGCCGCTGCCCTTGGGCTGCGCCATGTCCCCGACCCATCCTCTTGCCCGCGAGGCAGAGCTCGATTTCGCCGCATTGGATGGCTATCCCAGCGTTTCGCAGAACGAAAGCCTGCCGGTTCGGCAGCGGCTGGAGCATCAGTATTCCTGGTTCTTCAAGGACAACGCCCCGGTTCTGACCACCAATTCCCTGCAATTGCTGAAGCGCAGCATCGCGCAGTCCGACATGATCCTGATCACCTCGGAACTGGATGTGCTGGCCGAAGTCGAGGCCGGAGATCTGGTCTTTGTGCCGCTGCGCGGACGTGGGCTGCGCCCCCAGACGATCGCGATCGCCATCGACACCCGGCGCACCCTGTTGCGCGCCACGCGGGTGGTGACCGAACATCTTGCGGCCAGCGCCGCGGCCCGCCTGGACGGTATCCGCCAGGTACGCGGCGCGGCCGATTCATCCCCGGATTGATGAACGCCCGGTTGCGGCCTGCGGCGGAAATTCGCGCGTGGGCTGGTGCAAGCACTGGACAGCGCCCGCCGGTTTCGCCTTTGATCGTCCCCGCCCCTTTTGATTGCGACCCAACCAGAAAGCCGGAAAGACCCATGTCAGACGCCTCTTCCACCCGCCGTTTCGGTCCTTGCACCCGGTTCATCGCCGGGGGACTTGCCCTGCTGGTGGCGGCCTGCGGTACGACCTATGCGGTGCCCCGCGTCTCGAGCCAGAGCACCGAAGTTGCCAATGCGATCTTTGCCGAGGAACAGCGCACCGGGTCGACCAGCAGCACTTCGCAGCAACCCGATGCTGCGGATATGGCGCGCTTTACCCGTGTCGTCGCCAGGGTCGAGCCCGTGGCCGAGTCCGTCTGCCGCCGCGAAACCGCCGGCAGCGGGCGGACCTGCGACATCCGGGTCATCATTGATCAGGACATGTCCCAGCCCAACGCCTACCAGACCTACGACAGCTCCGGCCGCCCGATCGTCGCCTTCTCGCGCCCGATGCTGGCCGAGGTGCGCAACGACGACGAACTGGCCTTCATCCTGGGTCACGAGATGGGCCACCATATCGGCGCCCATACGGACAAGCTGCAATCCCAGGCCATCACCGGTGCCCTGGTCGGTGGTATCCTTGTGGCGACCCTTGGCGGCGATGCGAATGACGCGGTGCTGGGCGCCTATGCCGGCACAGCCGTCGGGTCGATGGCCTATTCGCAAACCTACGAGCTGGAAAGCGACGTGGTCGCGACCTACATCACCGAACAGGCCGGATATAACCCGGTCACAGGCGCACGTTTCTTCGCCCGGCCGAAGCCGCAGCAGACCAGCGGCGGCCTCAGCTTCTGGGGCAGTCACCCGCCGGATCGCAAGCGTCTTGCTACGGTTCTGGAAACCGTCGATCAGCTTTCAGCCAACAGCGGCGAATTGATCCTGGCGCGATAGGCCTCGCTCAGGCTGGGGCCACCCCCGGCACGGTCAAAGGATGAGGACCCGCACGCTGATAGGCCTGTTCGATCTCCAGCAGCCGCTGTTTGCGCCACAGCCCGCCACCATAACCGGTCAGCGCCCCGTCGGCGCCGATCACCCGGTGGCAGGGAATGACCAGGGCAATCTGGTTGGCGCCGTTGGCCCGCGCCACGGCCCGCACGGCATCCGGGCGGCCGATTTGCGCGGCAAGGCCGGAATAGCTGCGGGTTTCACCCGGCGGGATCGCGGCCAGTGCCTGCCAGACCAGCCGGGCAAAGGCGCTGCCATGCAGGGCCAGCGGCGTTTCGAACCCCGCCCCCTGCCCGGCAAAGTACCGCTGCAGTTCGGCGCGGATCTGGGCGCCGGGCGGGTGGCTGCCGATGCCGAGGGACCCCTTGGCATGACGGCTCAGCCTCTGGACCTCGGTCTTCAGCGCCTTGCGGTCGGCAAATTCCAGCAAGTGCAAGTGGCTGGCGCTGCTGATGGCGATCATGTCCCCCAGCGGCGTCGTGATCCATTCCGCCCGCAGCAGCGCATCGCGCGGCAGGCGGCCCGGCGCGCACCCCATCAGCCGGGCGAAAGCCGCCCGAAAGGCGCTGGAAGACGCAAATCCCGCGTCCAACTGCGCCTCGATCACCTTGCCGCCATCGCCAAGTGTGGTGAAGCCTTCGCGCAGCCGCCGCTGGCGCGCCATTTCAAGGAACGTCATGCCGTAGTGCCGTTTGAAGACCCGCCGCAGAGTCGAAAGATCATGCCCCCGCGCCACCAGATCACCTTCGGTCCACCGGTAGCCGGGATCAGCATCAAGCGCCGTCAGCAGGTTGGCAATTGCAGGATCTGCCCCGGCTTCTGGGGCCAGCGGATGGCATCGCTTGCAAGGCCGATAACCGGCCTCGATACAGTGTCCGGCGGTGGCGTGGAACGCGCAGTTCTTTGCCAGCGGCTTGCGCGCCGGGCAGGTCAGGCGACAGAAGATACCGGTGGTCCGCACGCAAACATAGGCCCGACCGTCCCAACCGGGATCACGGGCCAGCAGCGCGGCGTAAAGAATGTCGGGGGGAGGCAGATCGAACATCATGGGACCGGTTTACCCGATCCCGCACCTGCCGCCGCCGAAAATCAGGCATGGATGTCGGAAAGCTACGCCCGTTTGCCCCGGTTCAGCGCCGCCCCCTTGGCCCGGCCCGCATCGGGGTCATCCGCCCGCCCCGGTCTTCGGGCAGCGGGATGAACTCACCCCTGTCATCGGGCGGCAGGTCGAACTGCCCCCGCCCCCAGTCCGCCGTCTTCCAGGCGATCTTGGCCGCCGCGATCCGTTCGGGTGTCGAGGCCACGAAATTCCACCAGATATAACGCGGCCCGTTCAGCGTCGCCCCGCCAAGTGCCAGCAACCGGGCCCCCTGCGGCCCGGCCCGAAGGCTGATCCGGTCACCGGGGCGGAAGACCAGCACCTGCCCGGCAGGGTAACTTTGCCCGGCGACCGTAACCTCTCCGCAAGAGACATGGACCGCGCGGTCCTCGTGATCGTCCGGCAGCGGCAGCGCGGCACCGGGGACAAGGGTCACATCCAGGTAAAAGGCTTCCGAGAACAGCCGGGCGGGGGCGGTTTCCCCAAAGGCGGTGCCAAGGATGAGGCGGGCAGTGATTCCCTCTGCCTCCAGCAGCGGCAGGGCGGGCTGGGCGAAATGCTGAAAGAAGGGCGCCGTTTCCTCTTCGTCCTCGGGCAGGGCGACCCAGGTCTGGATACCGTATAGCCGCCCGGCCCCGCCGCCTTCGGGGCTGCGTTCGGAATGGCTGACCCCACGCCCGGCGACCATCCAGTTGACCTCTCCCGGACGGATCACCTGATCGCTGCCGACCGAATCGCGGTGCTGCACCGCGCCGTCATACAGATAGGTCACCGTGCCGAGGCCGATATGGGGATGCGGACGCACGTCGAGGCGGTCTCCGGTGACCAGGTCCGCCGGGCCCATCTGATCAAAGAAGATGAAGGGGCCGACCATCTGGCGACGCGGTGACGGCAGGGCGCGGCGCACCTCGAATCCGCCGATATCGCGACTGCGCGGCACGATCACCGTTTCAATGGCGTCGCGGGCAATGGCATCGGGATCTGTCAGATCGACCAGGGGATTCCAGCTCATGATTCGCCTCCTCGGCTCGGGGAAATGTAGGCTGACCGGTTCCGCCTGACCTCCGGCATTTGCGCACAAGGGCTGTGAGGCAAGGGATGGCCCGACAGCCAGACCCACGGCGGCCGGTTCATCCCGCTTGACTGAATGATACCGACGCATGTCGAGCACGCCCCCAACCACGCCGCCCGCAAGGATGGCACGCCGGCCCGGCAGGGCGCGCGCCGGTTTATTGTGCGACCGCCGGGATTTTCGGCACCGGCAAGCGCATGAACGTTTACAAGCGCCCGGCTTCCGGCTCACGTCAGGCCATGACGGACAAGCTTTCCATTATCGTTGTCGAACCCGACCGGGACCGCGCGCTGCTGATCGTCGACAGCCTGCGCGAGGCCGGGGAATACGATATTCACGTCATTTCGGAACCCACGGGCATTGCCCGATCGATCCAGTCCCATAACCCCGACATGGTGCTGATCGACATCGCCGACCCGACCCGCGACATGCTGGAGGAACTGACCCTGGCGACCGGCCCGCTGGACCGCCCCGTGGCGATGTTCGTGGACCAGTCGGACGACGGCATGACCCGCGCGGCGATCGAAGCCGGTGTGTCCGCCTATGTCGTCGCCGGGCTGAAGGCCGAGCGGGTGAAACCCATCCTCGATGCCGCCGTCGCCCGGTTCAACATGTTCCAGCGGATGCGCACCGAATTGGCCGCCACCAAGAAGGCGCTGGAGGAACGCAAGGTCATCGACCGCGCCAAGGGTCTGTTGATGAAGGCCCGTGGCATCGATGAAGACCAGGCCTATGCGATGCTGCGCAAGGCGGCGATGGACCAGAACCGGCGCATGGCCGATGTGGCCCAGGCCCTCGTCACCGCGGCAGGGCTGCTGGGATGAAGGCCGCAACCCTGTCCGTGGGCTTCATTGCCCTGACCGATGCCGCGCCGCTGATCGCCGCCCAGGAAATGGGATTTGCCGCCGAGGAAGGGATCGAGCTTGACCTGATCCGCGCGCCCTCCTGGTCCAGCCTGCGCGACATGCTGGTCTTTGGCCGGATCGAGGCGGCGCATATGCTGTCGCCGGTTCCGGTTGCCTCGGCCATGGGTCTGGGTGGCACCGGCGCGCCGATCTCCGCCGTGGCGGTCCTGTCGGTCAATGGCACCGTCATCGGGGTCAGTAACGAGATGGCCGCGCGGCTGGCCGGTGTCGGCCATGATTTCGCCTTCAACGATGCCCGCGCCGCCGGCGCCGCGCTGATCGCGGCCAAGGACCCGGCCCGCCCGCTGCGTATCGGCGTGCCGTTCCCATTTTCGATGCATGCGGAACTGCTGTATTACTGGCTGTCCGCCCTTGGCCTGCCCGCTCCACAAAGCGTGTCGATCCATACAGTCCCCCCGCCCCTGATGGCCCAGGCCATCGCGGCGGGGGAAATCGATGCCTTCTGCGTCGGCGAACCCTGGGGGTCGATCACCGTGGAAAACGGCGCCGGAGCCTTGCTGCTGCCGGGCAAGGCGATCTGGCAATTCGCGCCGGAAAAGGTGCTGGCCGTGCGCACCGACTGGGCCGAAAACGAAGACGCCCTGCTGGGCCGCCTGATCCGCGCGCTCTGGCGGGCCGGACGCTGGCTGGCGCAGCCCGCCTCGCGCAGCCTCGCCGCCGAGATCCTGTCGGCGCCCGATTACCTGAACCTGCCCGCCGAAGTGCTGGACCGCGCGCTGACGGGGCGGCTGACGATTTCGTCCCGTGGCGAAATGCGTGACGTGCCCGGCTTCATCGGCTTTCACAGGGGCACCGCGAATTTCCCCTGGCGCAGTCAGGCCGAATGGATCGCCCTGCAACTGGCCGCCCGCACCGGGCTGGATCGCGACCGGGCCATTCGCGCCGGACGGACGGCATTCCGCAGCGATCTTTACCGCACTGCGCTGGCCGGAACCGAAGCCGACATGCCCGGTGCCTCGTTGAAGGTAGAAGGCGGAGTGCAGACCGAAACCTCCATCGCCTCCGAAGCGGGGCGGCTGTCACTGCTGCCCGATCAGTTCTTTGATGGCCGTATTTTTGAGCCGTACACTCCCTGAAGCCCATTTTGGGGGCGATTTGGGGGCTCATCTCCCCAATTTTCGGCTTTTTCCCCGCCAGGCCTGACAGAACATTTGCAACGAATGCGCGAATCCGGCTTTTAGTCTGGTCAAGGCAGGCAATGGCGCCCACCTGAAGAATTCTCCCACCGATTGGGTTCGACTGAGCAAAGCCGCTCGACTCTCCGTTCATCTTGAACGGGGTCAGTCAGAGCGGCTTTTCACGTTTGGCCCGGTAGGACACGAAATCCCCGGGCGCAACTACGGGGTAAATCATGAAACGACTACTCGCTTCTTTCGCCATCACGACCGCCATCGTCGCACCGGCCTCTGCCGAAATGCTTGACCTGGAAAAGGACGTGCTGACCTTCGGGTTCATCAAGCTGACCGACATGGCGCCGCTGGCCGTCGCCTATGAGCAGGGGTTCTTCGACGACGAAGGCCTGTTCGTGACGCTGGAAGCCCAGGCCAACTGGAAGGTCCTGCTGGATGGCGTGATCTCCGGAACGCTGGACGGCGCGCATATGCTGGCCGGGCAACCGCTGGCCGCCACCATCGGTTACGGCACCGAGGCGCATATCATCACCCCCTTCTCGATGGACCTGAACGGCAACGGCATCACCGTCAGCAACGAGGTCTGGGAGATGATGAAACCGACCCTGCCGGTCGGTGACGACGGCCTGGTAGAGCACCCGATTTCCGCCTCGGCGCTGAAACCGGTGATCGAGGACTTCAACGGTCGCGGCAAACCCTTCAACATGGGCATGGTCTTTCCGGTTTCGACCCACAACTACGAACTGCGCTACTGGCTGGCCGCCGGCGGGATCGAGCCGGGCTATTATTCCCCCGAAAACGTCACCGGCCAGATCGCGGCCGAGGCATTCCTCTCCGTGACCCCGCCGCCGCAGATGCCCGCGACCCTCGAGGCGGGCACGATCTCGGGCTATAGCGTCGGCGAGCCGTGGAACCAGCAGGCGGTCTTCAAGGGCATCGGCGTGCCGGTGATCACCGATTACGAGCTGTGGAAGAACAACCCCGAAAAGGTCTTCGGCATCTCGGCCTCCTTCGCCGAGGAAAACCCCAATACCACCCTCGCCGTGGTCAAGGCGCTGATCCGCGCCGCGCAATGGCTGGACGAGAACGACAATGCCAACCGCGAAGAGGCAGTCGATATCCTGTCGCGCCCGGAATATGTGGGCGCGGACCGCGAAGTCATCGCCAACTCGATGACCGGCACCTTCGAATATGAGAAGGGCGACACCCGCGACGTTCCCGATTTCAACGTCTTCTTCCGCTACTACGCCACCCAGCCGTTCTATTCCGACGCGGTCTGGTACCTGACCCAGATGCGCCGCTGGGGCCAGATTGCCGAAGCCAAGCCCGACAGCTGGTACGACGAGGTCGCGAAATCCGTCTACAAGCCCGCGATCTACCTCGAAGCCGCGCGGATGCTGGTCGACGAAGGTCTGGTCGACGAGGCCGATTTCGCCTGGGACAGCGATGGCTACAAGGAACCGACCCCGGCGGGCGATATCATCGACGGCATCGGCTACGACGGCCGCGCCCCGAACGCCTACCTGGAAAGCCTGCCGATCGGGCTGAAGGGCGACCAGATCGTCGTCGGCAACGAGATCCAGGGCTGAGCTTGCGGTGCGTGCAGGCACGCATCCTGCGGATCCGCTTCGCAGGGTGTGCGTCCTGCACGCACCACGTCCGACACATGAGATTTTGCAACGGGTTCTGCCCGTCAGATCAAGGACATGACCATGACAACCGTCGATCCCGAATTTGCACGCGCAGAGGCCCGCGAAGCCCGTCGTGCGCGGCTGTTCAGCCGCATCACCACCGCCGACAAGTGGTTCCAGGTGCTGGGCCTCGCCTGGATCACACCGATCCTGCGCGCCGGCGCCGGGGACAATCCCAAGGCCCAGGTCAAGGAGATCTGGCGCCTGCTGATCGTCCCGATCCTGGCCATCGCCGTCTTCATCGGCCTTTGGGCCACGCTGGCCCCCACGGTCCAGACATCGCTTGGCGCCATCCCCGGCCCGGCCCAGGTCTGGGACGAAGCGGTCGCCCTGAACCAGGCCGCGATCGAGACCGCGTCGGAAAAGCGCGACTTTCAGGACCGGGTCGATGCCCGCAACCAGCGATTCATCGACAATGGCCAGCCCGAGAAGGTCAAGCAGATCCCCTATACCGGCGCGCCCAGCTACTACGCGCAGATCTGGACCTCGATCAAGACGGTGTTCTTCGGTTTCCTCGTCGCCTCGGCAGTGGCCATTCCGGTCGGCATCGCTGCTGGGCTTTCGGCCACGGCCAATGCCGCCGTCAACCCGATCATCCAGATCTTCAAACCGGTTTCGCCGCTGGCCTGGCTGCCCATCGTGACGATGATCGTCTCGGCCGTCTACACCACCAATGACGGCATGTTTTCCAAGTCATTTCTCGTCTCGGCCATCACCGTGACGCTCTGTTCGCTCTGGCCGACGCTGATCAATACCTCGCTCGGGGTCGCCTCGATCGACAAGGACCTGATCTCGGTCTCCAAGGTGCTGAAAATGGGCACATGGCAGAAAATCACCCAGCTGGTGCTGCCCTCGGCGCTGCCGCTGATCTTCACCGGCCTGCGGCTTAGCCTGGGCGTCGGATGGATGGTCCTGATCGCGGCGGAAATGCTGGCGCAGAACCCCGGCCTCGGGAAATTCGTCTGGGATGAATTCCAGAATGGCAGCTCCTCCAGCCTCGCCAAGATCATGGTCGCGGTCTTCACCATCGGGATCATCGGCTTCCTGCTGGATCGGGTGATGTTCGCGCTGCAGTCCCTCTTCACCTTCTCGAACAATCGGTGATCGGCATGAGCATTCTCAAATTCGCCAACGTCTCGAAAAGCTTCGGGGAAGGCATCTCGAAAGCCGAGGTTCTGAAGAACATCAACCTCGAGGTGAAGGAAGGTGAATTCCTGGTTCTGCTCGGCTTTTCGGGCACCGGCAAGACGACGCTGATCAACCTGATGGCGGGGCTGGAAAGCCCGACCAGGGGGGCGGTGACCTTCAAGGGCCAGCCGATCACCGGCCCCGGCCCGGAACGCGGCGTGATCTTCCAGAACTATTCGCTGATGCCCTGGCTGACGGTCGCCGGGAACGTGCAACTGGCGCTGGATTCCGTCTTCCCGAAGATGTCGAAGGCCGAAAAGGCCGAACGCGTCGCCCATTACGTCGACATGGTCGGCCTGCCCCATGCCGCCAGCCGCCGCCCGGCGGAACTGTCCGGGGGGATGCGCCAGCGGGTCAACGTGGCCCGCGCCCTGGCCATGTCGCCCGAGGTGCTGCTGCTGGACGAACCGCTTTCGGCGCTCGACGCGCTGACCCGCGCCAACCTGGCGGACGAGATCGAACATATCTGGGACGCCGACAAGAAGACCTGCGTGCTGATCACCAACGACGTGGACGAAGCGATCATCCTTGCCGACCGCATCATCGCGCTGAATCCCGATGGCACCCTGGGCGAGGAATTCTCCGTCTCCATCCCGCGCCCGCGTGACCGGTCCGCGATGAACCACGACGCCGGTTTCAAGGCCCTGCGCGCCCGCGTCACCAACTACCTGATGGATGTCGGCATCCAGGCCAAGGCCGAGGAAACCCGCCACCTGCCCGACATCAAGCCCAACCATTCGGTCCCCACTGCCGTGGTCGACGCCCAGAAGAACCTTCTGGAACAGCGCTACCTGTCGTTCGAAGGGCTGCACAAGATCTATCCCACGCCCAAGGGCCCGCTGACCGTGGTCGAGGATTTCAACCTCAAGCTCAACCGCGGGGAATTCATTTCGCTGATCGGGCATTCGGGCTGCGGCAAGTCCACGGTGCTGACCATGACCGCCGGGCTGAACGCGATCTCGAAGGGGGTCATCAAGCTGGATGGTTACGACGTGAAAGGCGCGGACCCGGAACGCGCCGTGGTCTTCCAGTCGCCGAACCTGTTCCCCTGGCTCTCGGCCAAGGAAAACGTCGCCATCGGGGTCGAACGTGTCTACCCCAAGGCCAGCATGGCCGAACGCCGCGACGTGATCGAATATTACCTTGAACGCGTCGGCCTTGGCGATGCGATGGACCGCCCGGCGCATTCCATGTCCAACGGCATGAAACAGCGCGTCGGCATCGCCCGCGCCTTCGCCCTGTCACCCAAGCTGCTGCTGCTGGACGAGCCCTTCGGGATGCTCGACAGCCTGACCCGCTGGGAGTTGCAGGAAGTCCTGATGGAGGTCTGGTCGCGCACCAAGGTCACCGCGATCTGCGTCACCCATGACGTCGACGAAGCCATCCTTCTGGCCGACCGCGTGGTCATGATGACCAACGGCCCGCAGGCCACCATCGGCAAGATTACCGACGTGAAACTGCCCCGCCCCCGCACCCGCAAGGCGCTGCTGGAGCACCCGGATTACTATCTTTACCGCGAGCAGGTGCTGAGCTTCCTCGAGGAATATGAACATGGCGCCAAGGGCAAGACCGCCCAGAAGGCCGACGCCGCCAAACCGGACAGCCAGGAGGCCGCATGATGGACACCGCAATCGACACGACCGCAAGGACCTTCATCGAGGTCGCAGAAATCTGGGTGCCGGAAGGCGACCGGCTGGTGCTGGGCGAAGGCCACTACGGCGCGCTCGACACCTTCGCCGAAGCCTCGCGGCGCGAAAGCTTTGCGAAGGGCGAAGGCCTGCCGGGCAAGGCCTGGGCCGAAGGCCGCCCGGTGGTGCTGAAGGCATTCGACGGCTCTTATTTCAAGCGCACCGAGGCCGCGAAAGAGGCCGGTCTGACCGCCGCCGTCGCCGTGCCGGTGTTCTCCGGCAAGACGCTCAAGGCCGTTCTGGTGGTCTTCTGCGCCGATGACGAGGTCCGCACCGGCGCCATCGAGGTCTGGAAGGACGACGACGGCGTGCTGGTGCTGGACGATGGCTACTACGGCGCCGCAAAGCATTTTGAATGGGTGTCCCAGCACACGCAATTCCCGCGCGGTCAGGGCTTGCCAGGGGGTGTCTGGGCGTCGAAAACCCCGATCCTGATGCGCGATCTCGGTTCCGGCTACCGCTTTATCCGCGCCGAAAGCGCGGGCAAGGCCGGGCTGACCACGGGCATCGGCATGCCGATCCCGGTGCCGGGCGGA
The DNA here is from genome assembly GCF_003590145.2 of Pseudooceanicola algae. NCBI lineage: Bacteria > Pseudomonadati > Pseudomonadota > Alphaproteobacteria > Rhodobacterales > Paracoccaceae > Pseudooceanicola > Pseudooceanicola algae. Next base: position 2,772,051 of record NZ_CP060436.1, read on the forward strand.
GAAACCTATGTGCTGGCGCTGCTGTCGGCCCTGGGCACCCCCATCGCCCGCCGGTTCGAGCTGTGGGATGCCCGCTCGGCCCGCGTCGGCAAGGGCGAACCCGCTGCCGTGCTGGTCGACGGGATCTGCGCCCGCGAAGGCAAGCTCTGGGTCGGGGAAACCGAAGACCCGCGCCGTGTCACCGCCTGGCAGGGGGTCATCGGCCGCGTGCTGGGCACCGGCCTGCCGGTTGTCGAGGCGGGCACGCCCGGCCTGACCGCCGGCTACGACACCCTGATCGCCCTGCCCATCCACATGGACGGTGAGCTTGCGCACATCGTCGCCTGGTATTGCTGAGAGGAGCCTGAAATCATGCAGAAACTGGTCGTCATCGGTGCCGGCATGGCCTCTGGCCGTGTCCTCGAGCACCTGAGGGACAACGCGCCCGAAGCTTTCGACATCACCCTTTTCAACGCCGAACCGCGCGGCAACTACAACCGCATCATGCTGTCGCCGGTCCTGTCGGGTGAAAAGACCTACGCCGAAATCGTCACCCATGATGACGATTGGTACGGGCAGAACGCCGTCACCTGCCGCTTCGGCGAAAAGGTGATCTCGGTCGACCGCGCCCGCAAGGTCGTCATCGGCGAGAAGGGCGAAGTGCCCTATGACAAGCTGATCTTCGGCACCGGGTCGTCGCCCTTCATCATCCCGCTGCCGGGGCACGACAAGAAAGGCGTCGTCGCCTACCGCGATCTCGAAGATACCAATGCCATGATCGAGGCCGGCGCCCGGCCCGGCGCCAGCGCCGTGGTCATCGGCGGTGGCCTTCTGGGGCTGGAAGCCGCCGCGGGCCTGCGCCTGCGCGGGATGGAGGTGACGGTGCTGCACATCGCCACCCACCTGATGGAGCGCCAGCTGGACGAAGCCGCCGGCTACCTGCTGCGCAAGGATCTGGAAAAGCGCGGGATCAACGTGATCCTGCAGGCCTCGACCCAGGAAATCACCGGCGGCGACCGTGCCGAGGCCGTACATCTGGCCGATGGCACCGTGTTGCCCTGCGATATCGTCGTCATGGCCGTGGGCATCCGCCCCGCCGTGCAACTGGCCAAGGATTGCGGGCTGACCGTCAACCGCGCCATCGAGGTCGACGCGCAGATGCAGACCTCGGATCCGGATGTCTTCGCGGTTGGCGAATGCGTCGAATACATGGGCAATGTCTTCGGCCTTGTCGCGCCGCTATACGATCAGGCCAAGGTGCTGGCGAAGACCCTGCTCGGCGAAGCCGATGTCTTCAGGATGAAGGAACTGTCCACCAAGCTGAAGGTCACCGGCTGCGACCTGTTCAGCGCCGGTGATTTTGCCGAAGGCGAGGGGCGCGAGGACATCGTGTTCCGGGATCCGGGTCGCGGCGTCTACAAGCGCCTGGTGATCGAGGACGACCAGCTGATCGGCGCCGTCATGTATGGTGACACGGCGGACGGCAACTGGTTCTTCGGGCTGATCAAGGACGGCACCGACGTGTCGGAGATGCGCGACAACCTTATCTTCGGACCGGCCTTCCAGGGGGGTGCCCAGGCGGACCCTATGGCGGCCGTTGCAGCCTTACCGCCTGAGGCGGAAATCTGTGGCTGCAACGGCGTATGCAAGGGCGATATCGTGGCGGCCATCGAGGCGGGCGCAGGCGATCTGGGCGCAATCCGCGCCACCACCAAGGCCAGTGCGTCCTGCGGGACCTGCACCGGGCTGGTGGAACAGGTGCTTTCGGTCACGCTTGGCGACGACTTCGTCCTGCCGACCGCACAGCCCGTCTGCGGCTGCACCGACCTGACCCACGAAGACGTCCGCCGCCTGATCAAGGCGCAGGAGCTGAAATCCCAGCCCGCCGTCTGGCAGGAGCTGGGCTGGAAAACCCCCAACGGCTGTCACACCTGCCGCCCGGCGGTGAACTACTACCTGCTGGCCGACTGGCCGTTGGAGTACCAGGACGACCTGCAATCGCGCTTCGTGAACGAACGCAACCACGCCAACATCCAGAAGGACGGGACCTTTTCCGTCATGCCGCGCATGTGGGGCGGGATCACCACCCCGGACGAGCTGCGCGCCATCGCCGATGCCGCCGACAAGTTCAAGGTGCCCACCGTCAAGGTCACCGGCGGCCAGCGGATCGATCTTCTGGGCGTGAAGAAGCAGGACCTGACCGCGATCTGGTACGATCTGAACCAGGCCGGGATGGTGTCGGGCCACGCCTATTCCAAGGGGTTGCGCACGGTGAAGACCTGCGTCGGCACGGATCACTGCCGCTTCGGCACGCAGGACAGTACCGGCCTTGGCATCAAGCTTGAGAAAAAGCTCTGGGGGTCCTGGACGCCGCACAAGGTCAAGCTGGCCGTGTCGGGTTGCCCGCGGAACTGCGCCGAGGCGACCTGCAAGGATGTCGGCATCATCTGCGTCGACAGCGGCTATCAGGTCGGCGTCGGCGGCGCGGCGGGCATGGATCTGAAGGAAACCGAACCGCTGGTCGCCGTGCCGACCGAAGACGAGGCGATCGAATGGACCACCGCCTTCATCCAGCTTTACCGCGAACACGGCAAGTACCTCGACCGGCCCTATAAGTGGGTTGCCAGGGTCGGGCTGGACTGGGTCAAGGAAACGCTTGCCGATCCGGCGATGCGCAAGGCCCTGAACGAACGCTTCGAAATCTCGCAATCCGTTTATCGCAAGGACCCCTGGGCCGATCACGCCGAAAAGCGCGCGGATTACTACCAGCCCCTTGCAGACCTGACCCAGGAGGCCGCGGAATGAACTGGATCGACATCGGACATATCGAAGACATCCCCTTGCGTGGCGCGCGGGTGGTAAAGACCCCGGCAGGCTGCGTGGCGGTCTTCCGCACCGGCCCGGATCAGGTCTATGCGGTCTCGGACACCTGCCCACACAAGGGCGGGCCGCTGTCGGACGGGATCGTGCATGACCGCAAGATCACCTGCCCGCTGCACAACATGGTCTTCGATCTGGAAACCGGCCTGTCTCAGGGCATCGAAAAGGAACAGATCGCAACCTACCCGATCCGGGTCGAGGACGGCCGCCTGATGCTGAACGGTGAAAGCGTCGGCAAGCGGAGCGCGGCCTGATGGACGGCACCGGTCTGCCCGACCCCGCCGGGGATGAAATCCGCTCGACCTGCGCCTATTGCGGCGTGGGCTGCGGCGTGCTTCTGCGCCCTGACGGCACGGGCGGGCTGGCGGTCCGGGGCGACCCGGACCACCCGGCGAACTTCGGGCGGCTCTGTTCCAAGGGCACCAACCTTGGCGAGACCGTGGATCTGGACGACCGCCTGCTGCACCCGGTGCTGAACGGCGAACAGGTCGGCTGGGACACCGCGATGGAGACCCTGGCGACGAAGTTTCGCGATGCCATCGCGGCACACGGGCCGGATTCCGTGGCCTTTTACGTCTCGGGCCAATTGCTGACCGAGGATTACTACCTGGCCAACAAGCTGATGAAAGGCTTCATCGGGTCCGCGAATATCGACACGAATTCAAGGCTTTGCATGGCATCCACCGTGGCGGGGCACAAACGCGCCTTCGGCACCGATACCGTGCCCGGCACCTACGAGGACCTGGAAGAGGCCGATCTGGTGGTCCTGACCGGCTCCAACCTGGCCTGGTGTCACCCGGTGCTTTACCAACGCATCGCCGCGGCCAAGCAGGCCCGGCCCAAGATGCGCATCATCGTCATCGACCCGCGCCGCACCGCCACCTGCGACCTTGCGGACATGCACCTGCCGCTGAAGCCGGGATCGGATGTCGCGCTGTTCAACGGGTTGCTGGCCGCGATCGGCGAAACCGGCACCTGCGATGGCGCCTTCCTCGACAATGTCGATGGCTACGACGAGGCCCTGGCACAGGCGCAGGCCAGCGACCTCGGCCTGACCGGTCTCGACCCGGCGCTGCTGCACGAATTCTTCCACGCCTGGATCAGCACCGAAAAGGTCGTCACCGTCTTCAGCCAGGGGGTGAACCAGTCCAGTTCCGGGTCCGACAAGGTCAATGCGATCATCAACTGCCACCTTGCCACGGGCCGCATCGGGAAACCCGGCATGGGGCCCTTCAGCGTCACCGGGCAGCCCAATGCCATGGGCGGACGCGAGGTCGGCGGGCTGGCCAATACCCTTGCCTGCCACATGGATATCACCAACCCCGATCACCGCCAGGCCGTGCGCCAGTTCTGGGATGCCGAGGCGATGCCGCAGGACCACGGGCTGAAAGCGGTCGAAATGTTCCAGGCCGTCGGTCGCGGAGAGATCAAGGCGATCTGGATCATCCACACCAACCCGGCCGTATCGATGCCCGACGCCGATGCGGTCAAGGCCGCACTGGCGGGCTGCGAATTCGTCGCCGTGTCGGATGTGACCGCGCAGACCGATACCGCGCGGCTGGCGCATCTGCTGCTGCCCGCCACTGCATGGGCCGAAAAATCCGGCACCGTCACCAATTCCGATCGCACCATCAGCCGCCAGCGCGCCGTGCTGCCCGAACCCGGCGAGGCCCGCCCCGATTGGTGGGCACTGGCCGAGTTCGGCCGCCGCATGGGCTGGGCGCAGGCCTTCGATTTCACCGGTCCGGCGGAGATCTTTCGCGAACATGCGGCCCTGTCGGGAATCGCGGGGGGCTTCGGGCTCGATTTCGACATCTCGGGGATGCAGGATCTGTCCGATGCTGCCTACGACCAGATGACCCCGGTGCGCTGGCCGATGACAGGCGCGCGTCAGGGGGGGCGGTTCTTTGGCGATGGCCGGTTCTTCACGGCCTCGGGCAAGGCCAACATGCTGGCGCTGACCCCGCGCACGCCAGTGGCCCGGACCGAGCCGCGCTACCCCTTCCGGTTGAACACCGGGCGTATTCGCGACCAATGGCACACGATGACCCGCACCGGAAAATCGCCCCGGCTGTCGTCGCATCTGGCGGAACCTTTCCTTGAAATCCACCCCGAGGACGCCGCCCGGCTGGGCATTTCCGCCGCCGGTCTGGTGCAGGTCACCTCGCCGCACGGGCGCGGCATCCTGCGGGCGCTGATCACCGACCGGGTACGGCCGGGCGACATCTTTGCCCCGATGCACTGGACCGGGGAAACCGCGCCCTCGGCCCGGATCGACAGCCTTGTGGCCCCGGTCACCGACCCGGTGTCGGGGCAGCCCGAAAGCAAGGCCTCGGTCGCGGCCATCGCGCCCTATGACGCGGCCTTCCATGCCTTTGCGGTGGCGGCAGACCGCTTTACCCCCGCCACGGAATACTGGGCGCGGGCGCGCACCGCGACCGGCTGGCGCGCGGAAATCGCCGGAAGCACTTTACCCGCCGACTGGACGGCCTATGCTCTGGATCTGTTCCAGACGGAGCCCGGTAGCATGCAGATTGTCAGCGACCCCAAACGCGGCACCTTTCGCGCGGCCTTCCACGATGGCGGGCGGCTGACGGCGGCCCTGTTCGTCGCCCCCACCCCGGTGGCGGTGATGCGCGACTACCTGTCGGGCCTTGCGGGAACCGCGGCCCCCATGGCCCTGGCCGGGCGCCTTGGCGCCGATCAGCCGGACCCCGGCCCGACGATCTGTTCCTGTTTCGGCGTCGGCGTGAACACCATCCTGTCCGCGATCGAGGCCCAGGCGCTGATCAGCGTCGAGGCCATCGGCGCCGCCCTTCAGGCCGGGACGAACTGCGGCTCCTGCCGCCCGGAACTGGCGCAATTGCTGACCCGCACCCCAACCAGAGAAGCCGCCGAATGACCATCGCGCCCTATGTCCGTCACCTGGGGCGCGGGCCGGGGCGATCCCGGTCTCTGACCCAGGACGAAGCCTTCGACGCCATGCGCCTGATGCTGGCCGGCGAGGCCGCACCGGAATCCATCGGGGCGCTGTTGATGCTGATGCGGATGAAGGGCGAAATCCCCGAGGAAATCGCCGGTTTCGCCGCCTCCGCCCGTGCCACCCTGCCCCAGATCCCGGCCCCCGCGCTCGACTGGCCGTCCTATGCCGCCGGGCGCACGCGCGGGTTGCCCTTCTTCCTGCTGTCGGCGCGACTGGTCGCCCAAGGCGGCTATCCGGTGCTGCTGCATGGCTGGAATTCGGCCGCCCATATGAACGAGATCGCCTCGATCCGGGGCTGCCTGCCCCATGCGGGGATCACCGCCGCGACCTCTGTCGAACATGCCGGAGAGCTTCTGGACCGGCACCGCATCGCCTATCTGCCGCTGGAATCTTTCCAGCCGGGATTGCTGCATCTGCTGCGCCTGCGGGAAAAGTTCAACCTGCGGTCCTGCGTGAACACCGTGTTGCGGGTGCTGAACCCGGCGCGGGCCCCGGCCTCGGTCCAGGGGGTGTTTCATCCGCCGTACCTGGAATTACAGGCCGATGCGGGGCTGCTTCTGGGGCAGGAAAACCTGACCGTGATCAAGGGTGGCGGCGGTGAATTCGAACGCAACCCGGCCAAGGGCGTGTCGCTGTTCGGCCTGCGCGCGGGCGCGCCCTTCACCGGCACCCTGCCCGCGATCCTTGATGAACACGGCAAGCTTAATCAGGGCTGGGAGGATCAGACCCTGCTGGCGCAACTGTGGCGGGGCGACTGGCAGGATCCCTTTGCCGAAGCCGTGGTGACCGGCACGGCGGAACTGGCGCTGGCGACCCTTGGGGATGCGACCCCGGGCGATACCGCCCGCCGCCTCTGGACGGAACGCGATACCTCGATGGCGCTCGACTGACAGGCGTCAGAGGCCCGGTCAGGCGGCGACTTCGACCGCCTCAACGATGCGTTGCAGGACACCGTCCAGCAGGTCCATATCTTCTGCCTCGCCCATGACGCGAATCAGCGGCTCTGTCCCGGATTTGCGGATCAGCAGCCGCCCCGCACCGCCAAGCCGCCCTTCGCCATCCGCGATCGCGGCCTGAACCGCGTCGCTTTCCAGCGGTGTGCGCCCTTCTGCATAGCGGACATTCACAAGCTTTTGCGGAACCGGTTCGAAGACCGTGCTGAGGCGGCTGGCGGGCTCGCCCGTCTCGACCATCGCGGCCAGGAACTGCAGCGCCGCCAACAGGCCATCGCCGGTGGTGGCATGGTCGGTCATCACGATATGGCCGGATTGTTCACCGCCAAGGTTGAACCCCCCCGCCAGCATCCGTTCCACAACGTAGCGATCCCCGACCGAGGTCCGCTCCAGCGCGACGCCCATATCGTTCAGATAGCGTTCCAGCCCGAGGTTGGACATCACCGTTGCCACAAGCGTGTCATTGGCCAGCCGCCCTTCGGCCTTCCAGCGCCCGGCGATCAGCCCCATGATCTGATCGCCATCCGCCACGCGGCCGTTTTCGTCGATCAGGATCAGCCGGTCGGCATCCCCGTCCAGACAGATCCCGACATCGGCGCGGACCTGGCGGACCATCTCGGCAGCGGCTTCCGGATGGGTCGAGCCGCAATCCTGGTTGATGTTGTAGCCGTTCGGCTCCACGCCCATGGTTACGACCTCGGCGCCCAACTCCCACAGCACGGCGGGGGCGGTGCGGTAGGCGGCCCCATTGGCGCAATCCAGCACGATGCGCAGCCCATCCAGCCGGGTGCTGCGCGGGACCGAGCCCTTGGCGTATTCGACATAGCGGCCCTTGGCATCGTCATAGCGCCGCGCGCGGCCGATGTTCTGCGGCTGCGCGGGCGGGACACCTTCGTTCAGCAGGCGTTCGATTTCCGCTTCGGCGTCATCGGACAGCTTGAACCCATCGGGGCCGAAGAACTTGATCCCATTGTCTTCCGCCGGGTTGTGGCTGGCCGAGATCATCACCCCGACATCCGCCCGCAGGCTATGGGTCAGGTAGCCGATCGCCGGGGTCGGCACCGGGCCGAGCAGAAAGACATTCATCCCGGTCGAGGTGAAGCCGGCGGTCAGCGCGTTTTCCAGCATGTAGCCCGACAGACGGGTATCCTTGCCGATGACCACCCGGTGTTCCTGGCTGTCGCTGCGGAAATAGCGCCCTGCCGCAGCGGCCAGCCGCATCGCCACATCGGCAGTCATCGGCCATTTGTTGGCCTGGCCGCGCACCCCGTCGGTGCCGAACAATTTCTCTGCCATAAGCTGAGCCCCGATCCTGTGACGACCAGCGCAGAAGGCGCTGTATCTGGTCGTATAGGGCCTGTGCCGGCTGCTGTCCAACGCGGCCTGACAGGGCTGAAACTTTGCCCGTTTGTCCGGCGCGCACCCTCCCGTGGCGCCAAGCCGATGGCAATTTCGTGCAGACCCTCCGGGCGGCGAATTGATCCGGCCACGCAAGGCCGCTACCACTTGCCCGGCACGAACACTCGTTTTAGCAATTTTGACTGGACGCCTTGGCATGACAAAACCCATTTCCGACGTCACCCCGAATACCTGGGAATTTCTCCGCGACCCGATGATCAAACCCACGGGTTTCCGCGAATATGACGCGCGCTGGAAATACCCCGATGAAATCAACCTGCCGGGCATGACCGCCCTTGGCCTCGGCATCGGGACCCAGATGCACAAGCGCGGGATCGAGCCCGTGATGGCCGTCGGCAACGATTATCGCGACTATTCGCTGGCAATCAAGAATGCCCTGGTGCTGGGCCTGATCCAGGCCGGCGTGACGGTCAAGGACATCGGCCCCTGCATCACCCCGATGGCCTATTTCAGCAGCTTCCACCTGGGCGTGCCCGGCGTGGCCATGGTCACCGCCTCGCATAACCCGAACGGCTGGACCGGGGTGAAGATGGGCTTTGCCATGCCGCTGACCCATGGTCCGGACGAGATGTCCGAGCTGAAGGAGATCGTTCTGGAAGGCAAGGGCGAGGCCCGCGCCGGTGGCAGCTACGAATTCGTCGAGGGCGTCTTCGAGGCGTACATGGACGATCTGGTTGGCGATTTCAAAATGTCGCGCAAGCTGAAGGTTGTCTGCGCGTCGGGCAACGGCACCGCGGGCGCCTATGGCCCCGAGGTGCTGAGACGCATCGGCATCGAGGTGGTCGAAAGCCACAGCACGCTCGACTACACCTTCCCGCATTACAACCCGAACCCCGAAGCCATGGAAATGCTCCATGACATGTCCGACACGCTGAAGGCAGCCGGTGCGGATCTGGCGCTTGGCTTTGACGGCGACGGCGACCGTTGCGGCGTTGTGGATGACGAAGGCGAAGAGATCTTTGCCGACAAGGTCGGTGTCATCATGGCCCGTGACCTGATCAAGCTCTACCCCGGTTCGACCTTCGTGGCGGATGTGAAATCCACCGGCCTGTTCGCCAGCGATCCCGCGCTGATCGAAGGCGGCGCCAAGGCCGATTACTGGAAAACCGGTCACAGCCACATGAAGCGTCGTGTCCATGAACTGGGCGCTCTGGCAGGTTTCGAGAAATCCGGCCACTACTTCCTGGCCGAGCCGATCGGCAAGGGCTACGACGACGGCATGCGCGTTGCGGTCGAGATCTGCAAGCTGATGGATCGCAACCCGGACATGCAGATGTCGGACCTGCGCAAGGCCCTGCCCAAGACTTATTCGACGCCGACCATGTCGCCCTATGCTTCCGACGAAGAGAAGTACGGCATCCTGGATCGCATCGTCGCCCGCCTGGTCGCCGATACCCAGGCCAGCGGCAGCTTTGCCGGCAAACCCGTCAAGGAAGTCGTCACCGTGAACGGCGCACGCGTCATTCTGGAAAACGGCTCCTGGGGGCTGGTGCGGGCCTCTTCGAACACGCCGAACCTGGTGGTGGTCTGCGAAAGCTCGGAAAGCGAAGAGGAACTGCGGGCGATCTTCAAGGCGCTGGATGAAACGATCCGCACCGAGCCCGGTGTCGGGGACTACGACCAGACCTTCTGAAGCGGCCCTGCCCCGTTCCCTTCGGGGCGCATGACCGGATCAATTTCGAAAGCCGACGGATCGACAGGATCCGCCGGCTTTTTTATGGGCGCGCCGCGTCAGCGGACGATGAAATCGGCATGCAGCGCGCCGGCCGCCTTGATGCTTTTCAGGATGTCGATCATGTCACGCGGCGCCACGCCAAGGGCGTTGAGGCCGGCCACCACTTCGGACAGGGTGGTGCCACCGTCAACCTCAGCCAGGCCGATACCGGGTTCCTCGATGATGTCGGCCTGGGTGCGTGGGACCACGACGGTCTGACCTTCGGCAAAGGGATTTGGCTGCACGACCAGCGGTTCTTCCTGGATGCGCAGCGTCAGGTTGCCTTGCGACACCGCCACCCGGCTGATCCGCACGTCCTGACCCATGACGATGGTGCCGGAGCGTTGGTCGACCACGACCGTCGCCCGCGTTTCCGGTTCGACCCGGATGTTCTCGATCCGGCCAAGCGCATGGGCAGGAGACGGCATCCTGGTCTGCGCGATATCCAGTTGCACGGTGCCTGAATCCAGCATCACGGCGACTCCACGGCCGAAATCGCGGTTGATCGCCTGTTCGATCCGCCCGGCCGTGGTGAAATCGGGATTGCGCAGCGCCAGCCGCAGGCTGGTTAACGATGACAGCTGAAAGGCGACCTCGCGTTCGACCCGGGCGCCCGAGGGGATCACCCCGGCAGTCGGCACGCCCTGGATAACCTGCGCGCCATCCCCTTCGGCAGAGGCGCCTCCGGCGATGATCGTGCCCTGGGACACCGCGTAGATCTCTCCGTCTGCCGCGTTCAGCGGCGTCATGATCAACGTCCCGCCCAGCAGGCTGCTGGCGTCCCCGATGGCCGAGACCGTCACGTCGATCGTGCCCCCGGCGCGGGCAAAGGGCGGCAGGGTCGCCGTGACGAAAACAGCGGCCACATTCTTGGGGCGGAATTGTTCGCCGGTCACGTTGACGCCGAGCCGCTCCAGCACATTGCTCATGATCTCTTCGGTGAAGGGCGCATTGCGCAGCCCGTCGCCCGTGCCATTCAGCCCGACGACCAGACCGTAGCCGACAAGGTCATTGCCGCGCACCCCGTCGAATTCGACCAGATCCTTGATCCGGATCGGCGCGGCATGGCCCAGCTGAGGCAAGACCAGGAGAAGACACAGAAGCAGGCGATGCAACATCAGAGATAATCCGTCAGGGACAGGCGAGACAGCTTGACCGTCACCGCGTAGAGGCTTTCCAGCTGGAACTGGACGTCTTCCAGCCGGGTCGCGGTTTCGTAGGGATCGACCTCGAGCAGGTTGGTCCGGGCCATCAGGAAACTGGTCCGTTCCGCGGAAATCCTGACCATCCCCTCTTCGGCGCGCGACTGGGTGTAGCCGAGATCGGCGCGGATCCGCACCAGGGATTGCTGTTCAAAGGACATGCCCTCGCCCGCGGCGCCCAGCATTTCCTTCTGCAGCGCATCCGGGAATCCAAGCGCGCCGTCCCCGGCGAGTGCCGCCATGGCCGCATGTTTCAGCAGCACCCGGATCGCCGGATCATCGGCGCGCAAGTCCAGGTCCACGGTTTCCCCGGCCCCCAGTTGGAAGGGCGACAGCGACGTGGTTGCGCCCAGATAGGCGGTGGTTTCGTATCCGCCGCCCGTATCTTCGAACCAGGCATCAAGCTGGGCCTGAATGCCGGTCAGGGTGGTTTCCCCGGCGACGAGGACGCGCAATTCATCTAGTATCTCATCTGCGCTGATCAGGGCCGCCGTATCGGTATCGACACCCGAGAACATCGACCGCCCCGCGATATCGGTGTTGAGCGCGCTGACCATGACCCGCATGTCCTGCACAGCCCGGTCCGACACATTGCCGACCACGGACGAGAGGCCGGCATTTGAGGCGCTCATCGCGGCAAGCCCCAGATCCGACACCAGGTCCTGGAACTTGCCCAGCACGTTCTGCATGCCGTCGGTGAACAGGATCGCTTCGCCCGTCGCGTCTTCATAGGCGTCCAGCAGGGTCAGGTTGCGGTCGACATCGGCCAGGTAGGAATAGCTGCCCGACAGATGCCGGCCTATATCCGAGGTCTTGCCGCTGGACAGTTCCTCGACAAGCGAGCCCATCCGCGTCTTGAGATCGACATTCTGCTGACGCAGCATGAAGCTCTGTGCCAGGTCGCCTATGGAATTTATGGACATGACTTAGATCCCCATCAGAATATCGAGCATTTCCTCGATCGTTTGAACAAGCCGCGCATTGGCGGAATAAGTCTGTTCGACAAGCAGCATTCTCTGCATTTCGGCATCGGTATCGACCCCGTCCGTCAGCAGCCGCTCCTTAAGCTCTGCCGTCCGGGTATTGGCAAAGGCCAGGTCCTGATCTGCTGTATTTCGATCGCTAGAGACAATGGACATGAAACTGGAGCCGAGCGAGGTGGCCGACAGCGCCTCGGTCCCGAAAACGGCCGAGGTGGGCGTGCGCCGGGTGTTCAGCGCATCCTTCATGTCATAGATCAGGCTTGCGTCGCTGGCGCTGCCGGCGACAGTCGCGCCCAGCCCGTCGCGCAGGTGCCAGGTCGCCCCGCCCTGGTCGGGATCGACGATGGCATTGACCGCGATCCGCGCCGATACCCCGATCTCATCCGCTGAATCAAAGACCAAACCGCCATCGGTGAACAGACCCGCATCGCCCGCCGCGCGGGTCGTATCCACCCCGGCATCCTGGAACCGTTCGATCATGTCACGGGCTGCCGTGTCGAGATTGGCCTGCGCTTCGACCGCAAAGACATCGCGGATCTCGAACAGGGCCGACAGTCGGGCGCCGCCGATGGGATCGTTGATCGTATCGGTTTCCACTGCAATCCCGTTGATCGTAAGCCCCGACAGGAACCCGCTGTCCCGCGTCAGATGCGGGGTGATCGTATTGGTGCGGGTGAAATCCAGCGTCGCGGGCGAGCCGTCGATCAGGATTGCCCCGCCCGGCGTGTAAAGCGCGACAGATCCGTCGCCGCGATCCGCTTCGAGCACCGGGATGATTTCGGACAACTCATCGATCACCGACTGGCGATGGTCCCGCAGGGAATTGGCATCGTCCCCAAGGTTGATCGCCTTGCGGATCGAGACGTTCTGCGTATGGACCTGCTCCAGCAGCACATTTGTCCGATCCACGGTCGCATCGATTTCGGCATCGGCCTCTTCGCGGATCGTCTGGATACCGTCGGAAATGTCCTGGAACGTGTCTGCCAGGTCCGTGGCCGCATTCAGCACCCCCGTCAGACGTTCGGGCAGATCGGGCCGTGCGGCGGCCGAGATCAGGCTGGTTTCAAAGCCGGCCAGCCGGGAGACCAGCGAATCGGCGTCCTCCGGCGTACCAGTCAGCCCCTCCATCCTGGTCTGGTAGGTCGCGCTGGTCTCGGCATAGGCATTGCCGGACCCGGCCATCCGCCATTCGCTGACCAGCTTGTTGTCCATATGCCGGACAACGCCGTCGATCCTGACGCCGCCATAGCTGCCGACGCCACGGCTGGAAACTTCCAGTTCGCGGCGGCCATAGCCATCGTTCAGCGCGTTGGCGACATTCGACGATACGACAGAGGCCGCGCGTTGCGACATCGTCAGCCCGGAAAGGGCATTTGACAGGGCTCCGGACAAGCTCATCACTCAGGCCTTTCTGCTAGAGAGGAAAGGGCTGGCGCCGGTCAGGCGCCAACCGGACTTATCGTTTGATATTCGTGGTTTCCTGCAGCATCTCGTCCACGGTCTGGAAGACCTTGGCGTTGGAGGAATAGGCGCGCTGCGTACGGATCATGTCGGTCAGTTCGCCCGCCACATCGGTGCCCGATTCCTCGCGCGCATAAGACACGATATCCCCGGTCGGGCCGTCACCGGCATCCCAGAGGTAATAGGGTCCGCTGTCGGTCGTGGCGATATAGGTCTGGTAATCCATCGATTGCATGCCGTTCGGGTTCGAGACATCCGCCAGCGGCACCTGATAGAGGATCTGGACGTCACCGTTGTCGAAATTGGCCCGGACATAGCCGGTTGCATCCACCTCGACCCCGGTCAGCGTGCCGACCTCGGCCCCATCCTTGGAGATGCCTGTCGGGGCGAAGGTATCGGACAATTGGGTCAGACCATCGGTTGTGCCGAGCAGGCCCAGGTCGATCTCGATCGGGCCCCCGGCGACGGTGACCACGACCGTTCCGGTGGTCGTGTCATAGGCGGCACCGGCGGAGCCGAGCGTGACGCTTGCCAACGTGCCGCCGCCTGTCCGGGTATCGTTGAAGGTCAGGTCGTAGTCACCGACCAGCGTGCCATCGACCTCGTCCGTAATCTCCATCGTCCAGGCGTTGGAGGCGGTCGTTCCGGACACATCCGGCGTGAAGACGATGGTCAACGACTGCGCCTTGCCGAGATTGTCGAAATATTCGATCGACAATTGCGCGGGGTCGCCCGATGCGGTCGGCTCCGTCTCGGTCGCGGGCAGGTTCACGCCCAGCCCGATTTCGGTTGTGGGGTTGCCGGAGAAGGAGCTGGCGTCGATCTGGATCGGCTCCAGCCCCGTGTCCGTTTCACGCGACACGGCAGGGAAGCTGCCATCCGCCGAGGCCGGCCAGCCGAGCAGCATCAGCCCGCTGGCCGTGCGCAGATAGCCTTCTTCGTCCATTCGGAAAGATCCGGTCGTGGTCAGCATCATCTGGCTGAAGGTGCCGGTTGCCTCGACCTCGGTCGCGCTGGCGACGGGCAGCATGCCCCGTTCCCGCACCGCGAGGTCGGTCGCATTGTCAGTAGGCACGATGGATCGCCGTTGGTCGATAATGCGCATCGTTGACGCCCGGACGCCCCCGGCGGTATAGCCCGCGCCGCTTTCCCCCAGCACGAGCGAGTGGAAGTCGGTCTGCACCTTCTTGTAGCCATAGGTAGAGGAGTTCGCGATATTGTCTGCGATCGCGGCAAGGCGGGTCGCATTGCTTTGAAGGCCTGCGACACCCGCATTGAGGGATGAGGAAATAGTCATGGATACGCCTTTCTGCTGCGTCGACCTTTTCGTCTCGCAACAGAGCTAAGCGCGCTGCATTAAGATGCAGCTAACAACTAAAATCCTCGCTACTTCAGCCCAGCCAGGCCTGGGGCCAACCACAGTCAGCCGTTGTCGCGCAGGAGGATGATTTCCAGCCGATTATTCCTGGGGGACATGGGGTTACGAACCGCGATCTCGCGGTCCGCATGGCCGGTAACGCGCACGATGCGATCGTAATCAAGACCGCTGCCGGTCATCAACTGGCGCATCGCCTCGGCCCGGTCAGAGGACAGGGTCCATACCGGATTATCGTTCAGGACCAGCGGGCGCGCATGGACGTGGCCTTCGACGGCGATCTTGTTGTCCACCAGCGCCGAGACCCGCACCAGCATGCCAGCCAGTTGCACCAGAAGGTTGCGCGGTACGGTGGTTTCCTCGACGAAAAGGGTCGCATCCTCGTTGTCGAACAATTCGATCACCAGGCCTTCGTCCGTGACCCGCGTCACGATATGCTTGAGGATTTCGGGGTGCACATCGCTTTCCCCGGCCTTGCCGACCAACATTTCCTCGACCTGGCGCAATTCGGCGGTTTCCTCATCGAATTCCCGGTCATTCCGGCCGCTTGCCTGGGCTTCCTGCGTCGGATTGGCCGACGTCGCGCCAGTGCCGACCTGAGGAGTCGCGATCTCTGAAAAGACGCTTTCGCCGCCGAAGGCACCATCGCCACCCCCGGACACCGGACTGATTGCAATCGTCGGAGCGAAGTAATCCGCGAGTCCCTTGCGTTGTTGTTCCGTCGTCGCGTTCAACAGCCACATCAGAAGGAAGAAAGCCATCATAGCCGTCACGAAGTCGGCATAGGCCACCTTCCAGGCGCCGCCGTGGTGACCACCGCCGCTGACCTTTTTTACCTTCTTGATGATAACTGGCGCGACATTACCTTGCCCAGCCATATCCACCACCTGTAGTTCACCCACCTCCAGACCTAGCCGAGGCGCATTGCAGAGAGCTTAACAGCCGCAATTTTCCCTATTTGGCAGGACCCCGGCTTCGCGAAGATCCGAAGGAACCGTTCCTTAACCAAGCCTGCCCTAGCTGGGCGGATCATGATTGAAACCACTCTGGACGACTCATGCGATATCCTTGTCCTCGGCAGTCGGGGACGGGCGGGGCGTTTGCTACGGTGCCTTTGCCCCCACCCGACACCGGGCGATCCCCTCCGCCTGCGTTGGCAAAGCCGCCGGGGCGGGGACGGATACCTTGCCTGGCAGCCAGGTCTGCCCCCGCCGCAGGGGCTGCGGGCGAAAACGATCCTGGCGCTCTGGGGTGTGACGTCGGGCTGCGATGCGGCGCTGCGGGTCAATAGTGAACTGGCTTGCGCAGCTCTGGAACTGGCGGGGCAGATCGGGGCCGAGCGTGTCCTGCACCTGTCCAGCGCCGCGGTCTATGGCGCTGGACAGGTGCATCCTGCTCGGGAAGACGGTGAAACCCGCCCCCTGTCGCCTTATGGCGCCGCGAAGCTGGGGATGGAGGCTGCAATCGCGGCCTGGCACAGGAATACCCCTCGGGCGCCGGTTGCCAGTGTCATCCTGCGGCTCGCCAATCTGGCGGGGGCGGACATGCTGTTCGGCAACCTCGGAAAGGGCGGCGGCATGGTTCTGGATCGCTTTGCCGATGGGCAGGGGCCAAGTCGCAGCTATCTTGCCCCGCGCGACATGCTTGCCGTGGTTGCCGCCTTGCACCGCCACAAGGGCGCCCTGCCGCCGGTGCTGAACGTCGCCGGACACCACGCCGTACCGATGGCGGATATCCTGAGCGCGGCCGGCTGCGCCTTCGGCTGGCGTGCCGCACCAGAAGGGGCGCTGCAATGCCTCGAGATGGAGAGCGCCTTGCTGGACGGATTGACAGGGCCGCTGTCTGACAGCAGCGATGCCCGATGCCTGGTCGCACAATGGCGCGAAGGGCAACAGCCGTGACCCCGTGGAAACGTCTTCTGGACCTGACGGGGGCACTGCTGGTGCTGGCGCTGCTCTGGCCCGTGATACTGACCGTGGCGGCCGTGATCCTGTGGCGCGATGGCAGGCCGGTCCTGCATATCTCGGAACGGATGCGCGCGCCCGGCCGGGCCTTCAGGCTGATCAAGTTCCGCACCATGCAGCCCAGCGCCGGGGATCGCGGTGTGTCGGGCGGTGACAAGGCCGGGCGCATAACCCGCACCGGAGCCTTGCTGCGCCGCTACCGGCTCGATGAATTGCCTCAGGTCTGGAATGTGCTGCGCGGCGACATGAGCCTGGTCGGCCCCCGCCCGCCCCTGCGCCAATATGTCGAGGCCTTCCCGGATATCTACGGAGCTGTCCTGGCCTGCCGCCCCGGCCTGACCGGCCTTGCCAGCCTTGAATTCCACGCCCGCGAAGAAGCGCTTTTGTACCCCTGCCGCAGCCCCGAGGAAACCGAGCATGTCTATGTGCACCGCTGCATCCCCGCCAAGGCGCGGCTGGACATGATCTATTGCCGACGCCGGTCTCTGGCGCTCGATCTGACCCTGTTGGGGAGGACCTTTTTGCGGCTGCTACCCCGACGTGGGCCGTAAAACGGCGCGCGTTATCGGAATGGTTACCGCTTTGGACCACATCCTGGGGGACCGGATCGAAGACGGATGGCCGGCACCGGGAAGGCCGAAAGGGAACAGACTGCAGCAATGAACATGCGTTTCGTCACAAGGCTCGGACGCTCTGAAAAGGCGGTGATCCTGCTGCTGCTGGACGGCCTGACGGCGCTCGCCGCGCTTGCCTTGTCCGCAGGTGTGCTCGCCCCCGGCGCCCCCGGCCCGCTGGCCGCGCCCCGCTTTGCGGTTGCGGTGCTGCTGGCCGCGGTTCTGGTCAGCCGCTACCTCGGGCTGCACCGGATGCAGCTTCTGGCCTATGAAAAGCACGGGATGGTCGAAACCTGTATCGTGGCGGCCGGGCTTTCGGCTGCCTGCGCCCTGGCCAATTCATTGCCCGGCCCACGGTTGGACCCCGTGCAGATCCTGCTGGTCGGTCTGCTGTTCCTTGCGCTGTCCTTTGCCGCACGGCTGGGGCTGCTGCGCGTGACGGCGCTGCTCTACCGCCTTGCGCGGACCCGAAAGCGGCTGCTGATCTATGGCGCGGGGCGCACCGGTCGGCAACTGGCCGCGGCGCTGGACGCCGATGACAGTTTCCGCCCCGTCGCCTTCATCGACGACAACCCCCGCCTACAAAGCCTGACGATCGCCGGATTGCAGGTGTTTTCGCCGCTGCGTCTCGCCAACCTGGTGCAGCGGCTCGATATCGACGCCATCGTTCTGGCACTTCCCCCCGATGCCCGCCGTCACAAGACGCAGGCCCTTGCGGCCTCGGAATGTGACGTGCTGTCCCTGCCGTCCGTCTCGGACCTGCTGAACGGACGGGCCGAGGTCCGGCACAATTGCAACCTGCCCCTGCAGGATCTTCTGGGGCGCAAGAACCTCGATGACGAGATCCCCGAGGCTGGCGACATCTATCGTGGCAAGGTGGTGCTGGTCACCGGCGCGGGGGGCTCCATCGGGTCGGAACTATGCCGCCAGATCGCCGCGCTCGGCCCGGCGCGGCTGATCCTGCTCGATCATTCGGAACTGGCGCTCTACACGATTGCGCGCGAGTTGACCGAAACCTGGCCTGCGCTGCCGCTGACCCAGACGCTCGGCTCCATCTGCGAAGCCAGGCTGGTGCAAGACCTGCTGCCGGGGGTCGAGGTGGTGCTGCATGCAGCCGCCTATAAACACGTCCCACTGGTGCAGCAGAACATGCTGGAAGGGCTGCGCAACAACGTGCTGGGCACCCGCGTTCTGGCCAGGGCCGCCGCCGACGCCGGTGTCGACCGGTTCCTCCTTGTATCCTCGGACAAGGCCGTGCGCCCTACGGGCGTCATGGGCGCGACCAAGCGCCTTTGCGAGGAAATCGTTCAGGACCTGGCCGCACGGCGCAGGGGCACGCAATTCGCCATGGTGCGTTTCGGCAATGTCATGGGTTCCTCCGGGTCTGTCATTCCCCTGTTCGAGAACCAGATCGCCCGTGGCGGCCCCGTCACGGTCACCCATCCCGAGGTGACCCGCTATTTCATGACCGTGACCGAGGCCGTCCGGCTGGTCCTGATCGCCGGTTCCTTCAGCCGGGGCGGCGATGTTTTCGCGCTGGACATGGGTGCGCCGGTCCGCATCCTTCAGGTCGCGCGGCAGATGATCCTCGGCACAGGCCTGACGATCCGCGACCCCGCCACCCAGCGCGGCGATATCGAGATCCGCATCACCGGGTTGCGCGACGGCGAGAAATTACACGAGGAACTCTTTATCGGCTCGGATATGCTGCCGACCCCCCATGTCCGGATCCTGCGCGCGCAGGAAGACCACCTGTCCCAGACCGAGGTCGCCGCTGCCCTCGCTGATCTGTCCCGCGCCATCGAGACCCGCGATGAAGATCTGGCAAATGCCACCCTTCACAAATGGGTCTACGCGCCCCCCGGTCCGTCACCCCGGACCGAGCTTTCACATCGCGCCGGACGCAGAACCCCGGGGCGCAAACTCAGGCTCTGAAAGGCAGCAAACGCTCGGGCTCAGGCCTCGAAGCTGAAAGCCCGCGCCGGTGGCGGCGGGCTGCGTCAGTCGAAATGCACGGTCTTGTCCGCCATGCCCCGCACCCAATAGCCCGCGCTTTTTCTCCAGCCAGCGGATGATCCCTGGCGGTGAACCGGGCACGGACAGCCTTGGCAACAGAGGCTTCGGCGGCGATCCAGAGGAACCTGGGCGCGGCAAGATCGAGCGCCCGCACGGCGGCCGGCAACACCTCGGGGTCGGCGCTTTGCTGATCCGGCTGTTTGGACGGGTCGCGCACGGCGGCAATCCTCTGCGCGCTATCGCCCCCCCGGGCTTTCTCTGTGAAACGGCCCATGGCGGGCAGCGCAGTTTCACCCCCGATCAACAGCCAGTTGTGGACCCCCGAGACCTCGCGGGACCCGCGCGAACCACCGGCGGTCAAGCTGTCCCCCACAGCGACATTCTGCGCCCCTTCGGTCGCCCGCCCCGCAGCATGGACAGCGAAATCCAAAACCAGTTCGCAGGCTTCACTGTCCTACCGGCGCCCTGAGCATTTTTGGGAATTCGAAGTGGGAACACCCATGGCCGGACCTACCCCTTCTGATCCTTTTGATCAAAGAGACGCCCACCCAGCCGTGTCGCCTTTCGGATGCGCTTTCCGAAATTTCGCAATGGCGCGTGTGGCCCCCGGCGACGGCCTGCGTCGGGCCCACCCGCGAAAGCGTCGGCCCCGAGCCTTTCCAAGACCCGCCGCCTGTGTTTGAAAGAACCAAATTCCAACAGAGGTCTCCCACATGAAAACCCGCGCAGCCGTTGCCTTCGAGGCGAAGAAACCCCTTGAGATCGTCGAGCTTGACCTGGAAGGTCCCAAAGCGGGCGAAGTTCTGGTCGAGATCATGGCAACCGGCATCTGCCACACCGACGCCTACACCCTTGACGGCCTCGACAGCGAAGGCCTGTTCCCTTCGGTCCTCGGCCACGAAGGCGCCGGCATCATCCGTGCCGTCGGCCCCGGCGTGACCAGCGTCAAGCAGGACGATCACGTCATCCCGCTTTACACACCCGAATGCCGCCAGTGCAAAAGCTGCCTGTCGGGCAAGACCAACCTCTGCACCGCCATCCGCGCCACCCAGGGCAAGGGCCTGATGCCCGACGGCACCTCGCGCTTCAGCTACAAGGGCGAGACGATCTATCATTACATGGGTTGCTCGACCTTCTCGAACTTCACCGTGCTGCCTGAAATCGCCGTGGCGAAGATCCGCGAAGACGCGCCCTTCAACACGTCCTGCTACATCGGCTGCGGCGTCACCACCGGCGTCGGCGCGGTGACCAACACGGCCAAGGTCACGCCCGGCTCCAACGTGGTGGTCTTCGGTCTGGGCGGCATCGGGCTGAACGTCCTGCAGGCCGCCCGCATGGTCGGCGCCGACAAGATCATCGGCGTGGACATCAACGACAGCAAGGAAGACTGGGGTCGCAAGTTCGGCATGACCCACTTCGTGAACCCCACCAGGATCGACGACGATATCGTATCCGAACTGGTCAAGCTGACCGATGGCGGCGCCGATTACACCTTTGACTGCACCGGCAACACCACCGTGATGCGCCAGGCGCTCGAGGCCTGCCACCGCGGTTGGGGCGTCTCCACCGTGATCGGCGTGGCCGAAGCGGGCAAGGAAATCTCCACCCGTCCCTTCCAGCTTGTCACGGGCCGCGTCTGGCAGGGTTCGGCCTTCGGCGGCGCCAAGGGGCGCACCGACGTGCCGAAGATCGTCGACTGGTACATGAACGGCAAGATCGAGATCGACTCGATGATCACCCACCAGCTGACCCTGGAAGAGATCAACAAGGGCTTCGACCTGATGCACGCCGGGGAATCGATCCGTTCCGTGGTGGTCTACTGATGAAGACCGTCAGCACCAACAAGACCTTCGGCGGCAGCCAGGGGGTCTATACCCATGCATCGACGGAAACGGGGACAGAGATGACATTCTCCGTTTTCGTCCCCGACCATGCACCGGGAGAGAACCTGCCGGTGGTCTGGTATCTGTCCGGACTGACCTGCACCCACGCCAATGTCACCGAAAAGGGCGATTTTCGCGCCCATTGCGCCCGCCATCGGCTGATCTTCGTCGCGCCGGATACCTCTCCGCGCGGCGAAGGCGTGCCGGACGACGGCGACGCGGCCTATGACTTCGGTCTCGGAGCCGGGTTCTACGTCAATGCGACGCAGGGCCCCTTTGCCGCCAACTACCGCATGCGGGCCTATGTCGAAGACGAGCTTCCGGCCCTGATCGCCGCCGAATTCCCATCTGACATGACGCGCCAGGGGATCATGGGCCACTCCATGGGCGGTCACGGCGCTCTGACCATCGCCTTGCGCAACCCGGACCGCTACAAGGCGGTTTCCGCCTTCGCGCCCATCGTCTCGCCGCTGAACTGCCCCTGGGGCGAAAAGGCCCTGACCGGCTATATCGGCGCAGACCGGGACCAATGGCGCGCCTATGACGCCTGCGCGCTGATCAAGGACGGCGCCCGCCTGCCCGACTTGCTTGTCGACCAGGGCACCGCGGATGGCTTCCTTGAGGACCAGCTGAAACCGGAACTACTGGTCGCGACCTGCACCGCTGCGGATCAGCCCCTGACCCTGCGGATGCAGGAAGGCTACGATCACAGCTACTACTTCATCTCGACCTTCATGGGCGACCACCTCGACTGGCACGCTGCCCGGCTCAAGGCCTGACGACCTGCGCCCGGACCCTTCAGTCCGGGCCGGGCCCCCGACGACCGCTCTTCATCATCTGGCCGAAAATACTCCCGGGGTGAATTGAGCCCCAGGGGCTCAAGAGGGGGCAGCGCCCCCTCCCTCCAGCCTCAGCCCATCCGTTCGGAAGCATAGGACCCCGGGCTCGCCGGGAAGACCACGGTCTTGTTGCCGTTCAGGAACACCCGGTGGTGGATATGCGCGTGGATCGCGCGCGCCAGCACCTGGCTTTCGACGTCCCGTCCCAGCGACACGTAATCGGGCGCAGATTGCGCATGGGTCACCCGCACCGTGTCCTGTTCGATGATCGGACCCTCGTCGAGGTCGGCGGTCACGTAATGCGAGGTCGCCCCGATCAGCTTCACACCGCGCTCATAGGCCTGCTTGTAGGGGTTGGCGCCCTTGAAGCTGGGCAGGAACGAGTGGTGGATATTGATGATCCGGCCTGACATCTTCTGGCACATCTCGTCCGAAAGGATCTGCATGTAGCGCGCCAGCACGATCAGCTCGGCCCCGGTGTCGCGCACCACGTCCATGATCGCGGCCTCGGCCTGGGGCTTGTTCTCCTTTGTCACGCGGATCTGGTGGAACGGCAGGTCATGGTTCACCACGACCTTCTGGTAATCGAAATGGTTGCTGATGACGCCGACGATCTCGATCGGCAGCGCACCGATCCGCCAGCGGTACAGCAGGTCGTTCAGGCAATGCCCGAAGCGCGACACCATCAGGATGACCTTCATCTTGTGATCCGGGTCGTGGATCGCCCAGTCCATGCCGAAATCCTCGGCAATCGCGGCGTACCCTTCGCGCAGCCCCTCCAGCGTCGCGCCGGTCTCGCTGACGAAGGTGACACGGGCAAAGAACATGCCCGTCTCGGTATCGTCGAACTGCGCGAGGTCCCGGATATTGCAACCCGTCTCGGCAAGGAAACCCGAGATCCGGGCAACGATGCCCCGCCGCGTCGGGCAGGTGACGGTCAGGATGAATTCGCTCATTGAAGGTCGTCCTTGTCAGGAGGGGAAAGGGGTCAGGCGGTCAGGCCTTCGGGTTCGGGCAACCCATTGGCACGGCAACAGGCGGTAAGGGTATTGGCCAGCAGGCAGGCGATGGTCATCGGACCGACGCCGCCGGGCACGGGTGTGATCGCGCCGGCAACCTCGACAGCGCTGTCGAAGTCCACGTCGCCGACAAGCCGCGTCTTGCCTTCGCCCTTCTCGGGCGCCGGAATGCGGTTGATGCCCACGTCGATGACGGTGGCGCCGGGCTTGATCCAGTCGCCGGGCACCATCTGCGCGCGCCCCACGGCGGCCACCAGGATATCGGCACGCCGGCAGACCTCGGCCAGGTCCTTCGTGCGGCTGTGCGCGATGGTCACGGTGCAGCTGTCGCCCAGCAGAAGCTGCGCCATCGGCTTGCCGACGATGTTGGACCGGCCCACGACGACGGCGGTCTTGCCGCTCAGATCGCCAAGGTGATCGCGCAGCATCATCAGGCAGCCAAGCGGCGTGCAGGGCACCATGGCCTTCTGCCCGGTCCCCAGCAGCCCAACGTTCAGCACGTGGAACCCGTCCACGTCCTTCGCCGGATCGATGGCCGCCAGCACCTTGGCCTCGTCGACATGCTTGGGCAGCGGCAATTGCACGAGGATCCCATGCACCGCCGGATCGGCGTTCAGCTTTTCGACCAGCGCCAGCAAGTCGGCCTCGGGCGTGGTGTCGTCCAGCTTGTGCTCGTAAGAGTTCATCCCCGCCTCGACGGTCTGCTTGCCCTTCGAGCGGACATAGACCTGGCTCGCCGGGTCTTCCCCGACCAGCACGACCGCCAGACCCGGCGTGATGCCATGGGCGTCCTTCAGGGCAGCCACCCCGGTGGCGACATCGGCACGGACGCGGGCGGCGAAAGCTTTGCCATCAATCAGTGTAGCAGTCATCTTGTCCTCGGCATTTCGTTGCAACAGGCCGCCTCGCCGTACCGGAAATTCCTCCGAAGCAACAGGGCAGGCTAAGTCAGGCCCGACCTGTTTGAGGTCAAGACCGTCGCCTGGCGACCTCCTGCGTCCTCTACGGGGAAAAAGTTTCCGAAATGCGTCCGCGAAAGCCGAGGGTGCGCCGAAGTCAGGGTCTACTGCCCGTCAAAGCGCCACTTGCCGGCACCCAGGACGGGCCCGGCCCGGTCCAGCTTCAGATCACTACGGGAAAAAACGATCGGGCTGCGGATCCCGGCGATGCCTTCCGGGGCGATCTGCATGCCCCGCGCGGCCACCTGGGGATCGGACAGGGCCTCGGAAACCGAATTGATCGGCCCACCGGGCACGCCCGCCCCTTCCAGTCCCGCGATCAGCTCTGCCTTGCTGCGGGCAGCGGTGCGCTCTGCCAGCAAGGGCGTCAGCACATCGCGATGCGCCACCCGTGCGGGGTTTGTCGCGAACCGCGGATCCCCGGCCAATTCCTCCAGCCCCAGCAGACCGCAAAGCGCGCCGAACTGCCGGTCGTTGCCACAGGCGATGATCAGGTGCCCGTCCGAGGTCGGAAAGACCTGGTAGGGCACGATATTGGGATGCGCATTGCCCAGCCGCGTCGGATCCTGCCCGCCTAGCAGGAAATTCATTGCCTGGTTGGCCAGCACCCCGACGCCGCTGTCCAGCAGCGACAGGTCGACCTGCTGGCCCTTGCCCGACCGCGCCCGCTCGGCCAGGGCCGCCTGCACGCCGATCACCCCGTAAAGCCCGGTGAAAATGTCGATCCAGGCCACGCCGATCTTCTGCGGATCGCCCTGCGGATCGCCAGTCAGGTCCATGATCCCGCACATGCCCTGGATCAGGAAATCATAGCCCGGTTGCGCCGCGCGCGGCCCCTCCTGCCCGAAGCCCGTGATGCTGGCATAGACCAGACCGGGGTTGCGCGCCGCCACGCTGACGTAATCCAGCCCGAACTTCTTCAACCCGTCCAGCTTGAAGTTCTCGATCACCACGTCGGCCTCGTCGATCAGCGCCTTCACCCGTTCCAGGTCCTCCGCATCGCCGAAATCGCAGATGACCGAGGTCTTGCCACGGTTCGCCGCGTGGAAATAGGCCGCCACCGTCTCGACCCCGCCCTGCCCGTCGTCGCGCTCGACGAACGGCGGACCCCAGCGCCTGGTGTCGTCCCCGGCGGGGCTCTCGACCTTGATGACCTCGGCCCCGAGATCCGCCAGCACCTGCCCCAGCCAGGGCCCGGCCAGGATCCGCGCCAGTTCAACCACCTTCACCCCTGCAAGCGGTGCCTCTGCCATGCCGTTCCCCTTTGTCATCCCTTACACGGGCCGCGACCTTGATCCGCCCTGCGCATACCTACAGGGCCAAAGCCGCGACTTGTAACAAGAAATGATCATCCCTTCATGCGCGCCACGCATGACCTGCCCCGATCACACCCTGCGCGGACCATAAACGGGAACGCCGCCCCGATCCCGGAGCGGCGCCTTCACCAGACCCTTCAAGAACCTCAGGCCTCGAACCCGACCAGCACCGGATCGGAATGATCAACGCTCGGCGGTTCGGTAAAGAACGGCCCGGCCAGCGCACGCCATTGCTGGAACCCCTCCGAATTCCGGAACCCCACGGTATGGGCCTCCAGCGTATCCCAAAGGATGATCAGCCGGAACATCCCCGGCGTCTCGATCACCTTCTCGACACGCATCGCCCGGCAGCCCTCGGCCGCCTTGAAGAACGGCACCGCCTTGCCGACCGCTTCCAGGAATTCCGCCTCTTTCACGGGGTCGATCATCAATTGCGCAACTTCACGGATCATATTTCTCGCCTTCACATAGCTCATCAAAGCGTTTCGCAACCCGGACCCGTTGTCCCGATAGCCCGCTCAGCTCCTTGTCTCACATGTCTCTTCCGCCCGGTCCAGTTCCACGACGGAAAACCCGATCCCTCCCCTCTGCATCGTGAACATGGCGAAGCCGCATTCCCCATCTACACTTCCGCAAAAACGCCCTATATCACTCCCTGACCTGTGGTTCGCGAAGCACCCCGGGTTTCTCAGTCGGGCGTCGTCTCCCTTTCCCTGGAGGCGACGCCTTTCTCTTTGCCACGGCCACCGCCCGCCCCGTTTCCCTGTTCCAAATATCCCGGGGGAGCGCGCAGCGCGGGGGCAGCGCCCCCCGCCACGGGACCGCAGCGCCCAGGATCCGCCGCCATGAAAATTCGACAAAATACTTGCGGTTCGACCGGCGGTCGCAAAGGAATGGGGACCTGACACGCAGGCGACGCCAAATCCCCCGACCCTGCTTGCCGACCGTCATGAAACTACGAAAGGCAGCCTCGTCATGACCTACGATTTCTGCATCATCGGCGGCGGCATCGTCGGCCTTGCCACGGCGCGTGCGCTTCTGCAGCGCAACCCCGGCGCCAGCCTGATCCTGCTGGAAAAGGAAACCGGCCTCGGGCGGCACCAGACGGGGCATAACTCCGGCGTGATCCACTCCGGGATCTACTACGCCCCCGGTTCCTTCAAGGCGCGGCTGTGTCGCGAAGGCTGCGCGCGCACCAAGGAATTCTGCCGCGAACATGGCATCGCTTTCGAAGAACGCGGCAAGATGATCGTGGCCACCCGGGCCGATGAAATCCCCCGGCTCGACGCGCTGCATGGCCGTGCCGGTGAAAACGGTATCAAGGCCGAGCTGATCTCCGGCGCCGAGGTAATGGAACGCGAACCCGAGATCACGGCCCTGAAGGGCATCTTCGTCCCCGAAGCCGCCATCGTCAGCTATACCGAGATCCTGATCGCCCTCGCGAAGGAAATCGAGGATCAGGGCGCTGTGATCCGCTACGGTCTGCAACCGGAGGCAATCTTGGAACAGGGTGACAAGGTCACCATCACCTGCCCCGGCGAGGTCATCGAGGCGAGGAAACTGGTCGCCTGCGCCGGCATCCAATCGGACCGTGTGGCGAAGATGGCCGGGATCGACCTCGATCTGAAGATCGTGCCCTTCCGTGGCGAATACTACCGCCTGGCACCACGGCGCAATGCGGTTGTCCACGCGATGATCTACCCGGTGCCGGAACCCGGTCTGCCCTTCCTCGGCACCCATCTGACCCCGATGATCGACGGGTCGGTCAGCGTCGGCCCGAACGCCATGCTGGGCCTTGCCCGCGAAGGCTATCCCAAGTTTTCGGTCAACCTGCGCGACACGATGGACATCGTCGGCTTTCCCGGTTTCTGGAAATCCATCCTGCAATTCATCAGGCCCGGCATGAACGAACTGGGCAATTCGCTGTTCAAGTCCCGCTACCTCGAGGAATGCCGCCGCTATTGTCCGGGTCTCGAGATCGGGGATCTGACCCCGATGACCTGCGGTATCCGCGCCCAGGCGATCATGAAGGACGGCACCATGCAGCATGATTTCGTCTTCAGGACCACGGATCGCATGGTCCATGTCTGCAATGCCCCCTCTCCGGCCGCGACCTCGGCGCTGCCCATCGGGGATCTCGTCGCAGAGACCGTGCTGGGAGGTCCGGCCGCCGCCTGATCCAGGCGACCCAATATTTATCACTTCAGTTAATTAACACTTGCACGAAATATGGAATCACCGCAGCCTGCCAGCATGACCCAATTGACCCGCGCCTTCGCCGCGCTCTCCGATCCGACCCGCCTGTCGCTGATGCAGACGCTTATCCAGCGCGGCGAACTGCCTGCCGGGGCTCTGGCCGGCGAGGCCGAGATTTCCGCTCCGGCGATTTCGCGTCACCTCAAGGTGCTGCGCGAAGCGGGGCTGATCGAACAGCGGGTCGCGGGCACCCATCGCTATTACACCGCCCTGCCGCAGGCCATGGTCGCCATCCATGGCTGGTGCATGGACCACCGTGCCTTCTGGGATCGCAGCCTTGACCGGCTGGACGATCTGCTGGCGCTCGACCCCGAAGGAGACGACGCATGAAGGATACCGAGGCCGAGGCGCTGGAGCTGGTCCGCGATTACCCCGTCACCCCCGACCGTCTTTGGCGCGCGGTAACCGAGCCGGAACAGCTGTTGCAATGGTTCGGGCCCGAAGGGGTCTATATCGCCGAATGCCAGATGGATTTCCGCACCACCGGCCCCTGGACCTGTTCGATGATCGGCCGGGAAAGCGGCACGCGCTTCAAGGTATCCGGGCAGGTCACCAAGGTCGCCGCGCCCGAAGACGGCCAAGCCGAGGTCGGATTGACCTGGGCCTGGCATGACGACAGCGACCGGCGCGGCCCCGAAAGCCACGTGATCTTCCGTGTTCAGGCGACCGAAACCGGCGCCCGGCTGATCCTGCGCCACAGCGGCCTTGCCAGCGCAGAACAGGCGGACAGCCACAGCAAGGGCTGGCTCTCGGCCCTGAGGAAAATGGATATTCACCTTTCTTCCCCCGGCGTTCAGGACGCCTGACCCAAACCAGCAGGAGATTCCGATGACCCAGTTTCTGGTGATCTACAAGGCCGCAGCCTCTGCGGCGCCCGAAGCCCCCGAGGACCAGCAGGCCGCCATGGCCGCCTGGGGCGCCTGGATGGAAAAGGTCGGCACGCACCTGGCCGATCCCGGCAATCCCATCGGCAAAAGCTGGACGGTCACCGCCTCGGGTGCCGCGCCGGGGGGCAATGCCCTGCCGATCATGGGCTACACGATCCTGGAGGCCGACAGTATCGAAGCGGCCTGCCAGTTGGTCGAAGGCAACCCCATGCTCTCCGACCCCCTGGCTGAGATCGAGGTGGCGCCCATCGTGCCTATCGAGATGTAGGCGCCCAAATTAAATGGCGCGCCCATGGGCGCGCCTTGCCTCCGGCGGGAGTATTTTCGGCCAGATGAAGAGAGCCGTCGCGTTTTAACTCCGTTTTAACCCCGGACGCTCAGGCGCCGTAGGGCACCCAGATCGTCTTGACCTCGGTCGCGGCATCAAGGAAGGCGCGGCCTTCGCCGTCGTTTCCGGACCAGTCGCGGGCCTGGCCGTTATTGACCCAGGTCCGTTTGAGGTTGCCGGCGCTTTCCGCTTCGATCACGGCGCTGAGGTCACTGGAGGAGAAGCTCCAGACCGCATCGATATCGGCGTGAGAGGCCAGCGTCGGGGCCAGTTCCGCGTGATCGCCTGTCAGGATGTTCACAACCCCCGGCGGCACGTCGGAGGTATCCAGGATCTGGTAGAAATCCGTCGCGCTGAGCGGACCCTGCTGGGAGGCCACCAACACCACGCGATTGCCC
The DNA here is from genome assembly GCF_003590145.2 of Pseudooceanicola algae. NCBI lineage: Bacteria > Pseudomonadati > Pseudomonadota > Alphaproteobacteria > Rhodobacterales > Paracoccaceae > Pseudooceanicola > Pseudooceanicola algae. Next base: position 2,801,479 of record NZ_CP060436.1, read on the forward strand.
ATTGCGATGGCCGGCGCGAGGGACGAGATCAGGCCCAGCAGCGGCGCTTCGTCCGGGCAAAGGATGCCGATGACGCCCACGGGCGCGCGGGTGGCCAGTGCCATGCCGCGGATCGGAACGGCCCGCAGGTCTCCGGCGTATTTATCCGCCCAGGCTGCGTAGGTGAACAGACGCGATACCGCGTCAGAGACTTCGTCCGCACCCTTCTTGCCGCCGTGCAGCGCGTCGATCCGGGCGGCGAATTCGGGCGCCCGCGCTTCGAGGTTTTCGGCGATGTAATAGAGGATCTGCGCCCGCAAATGGCCGGTGGTCGCCGACCATGCGGCCGCGCCGCGCGCCGCTTCGACGGCGTTGCGGATGTCCTTGCGGCTGGCCCGCGCGATCTGGCCCAGAACGGCACCTGTCTTGCCATGGATGGTTTGGGTATAGCCGCTGTCTGGGCGCGCCTGCTTGCCCCCGACATACAGCTTCGCGGTCCGGTCCAGCCCTTCGGGCGCGCCGGGTTTGCCGCTGTAGACCTCATGGGATTTCAGCGATTTTGTCCGCGTCGTGGGGCGGGTGTAGGCGGACAGCCCTTCCCAGCCGCCCTCCCGGCCAAAGCCGCTTTCGCGCAGCCCGCCGAAGCCGGCGGCGGCGTCGAACATGTTGGACCCGTTGATCCAGATCACCCCGGCCTCGAGCTTGGGCGCGATGTCGAGGGCGGTGTTGATATTCTCGCTCCAGAGGCTGGCGGCGAGGCCGAAGCGGGTGTCGTTGGCCATGGCGACGACCTCGGGCGGGGTGCGGAAGGTGGTGGCGACCAGGACAGGGCCGAAGATTTCCTCCTGCATCAGCGGATCGGCCGGGGACAGGCCGGTGATCAGCGTGGGCGGGTAGAAGCAGCCCTCCGGCGCGGCGCAGGGTTGGTGGATTTCGCCCGCCGACGCATCCACAAGCCCACGGATCCGGTCCAGCTGGACGGGGTCGACGATGGCGCCGATGTCGATGCACTTGTCCAGCGGATCGCCCTGCCGCAGGTGGGTCATGCGGGTCTTCAGCCGCGCGATGAAGGTTTCGGCCACGCCTTCCTGCACCAGCAGCCGCGCGCCGGCACAGCAGACCTGGCCACCGTTCAGCCAGATCGCATCGACCAGCCCTTCGATGGCACTGTCGATATCCGCGTCCTCGAAGACAATGAAGGGCGACTTGCCACCCAGTTCCAGCGTCAACGCCTTGCCCTGCCCGGCTGTGGCGGTGCGGATCTTGCGCCCCACCTCGGTCGAACCGGTGAAGGCCACCTTGTCGACGCCATCATGGGCAACCAGGGCCGCGCCGACGGCGCCATCGCCGGTCAGGATGTTCACGACCCCCGCCGGAACCCCGGCCTGCTGGCAGATCTCGGCGAACAGCAAGGCGGTCAGCGGCGTGTACTCGGCCGGTTTCAGAACCACCGTGTTGCCCATGGCCAGCGCCGGAGCGACCTTCCAGGCCAACATCAGCAGCGGGAAGTTCCAGGGGATCACCTGCGCACAGACGCCAAGGGCCTCGCGCCCCGGCAACTCTGCCTCCATCAGCTGAGCCATCCCGGCGTGGTAATAGAAATGCCGCGCCACCAGCGGGATATCCAGATCGCGCGCCTCGCGGATCGGCTTGCCGCAATCGAGCGTTTCCAGCACCGAAAACAGCCGCGCATGTTTTTGCACCAGCCGCGCCAGCGCATAAAGCACCCGCGCGCGCGCCTTGCCGCCCAGCTTTTCCCAGCCCGGCTGCGCCTTGCGCGCGGCCTTGATGGCCGCCTCGATATCCTCGGGCCCAGCCTGGGTGACCTCGGCCAGCACATCGCCACTGGCCGGGTTGCGGGTTTCAAACACCGTCCCCGGCGCGGTGAAGGCCCCGCCGATGAAGACACCAAAACGCCCCTCGTGCTGCGCGATCCAGGCCGTCGCCTCGCCCGCTGCTTCGCGCGCAGGACCGTAGTCCATGGTCTCGAAGATCTCTTTCACGCTCATCTCCGCATCCTTCCGGCTTTCGGCTTCGGGCTTTCAGGCGCATCGCCCGATCTTCACCCTGTCTCAAATACTCAGATCACGGCCTAACCGGCCGCGTGCCGCCAGCTGGCCGAATAGGCGCCGGTGACGTGGTGCTCCAACTGGCGCTCGATATCGCCAAGCAGGCTGGAGGCGCCGAAACGGAACAGATCGGGCCGCAGCCAGCGGTCGCCAAGCTCTTCCTTGATCAGCGACAGGTAGACCAGCGCGTCCTTGGCCTTGGAAATTCCGCCTGCCGGCTTGTACCCGACGCGATAGCCGGTGCGGTCGTGATAGTCCCGGATCGCCCGGATCATCACCAGGCTGACGGGCAGGGTCGCATTGATGCTTTCCTTGCCGGTCGAGGTCTTGATGAAATCCGCCCCCGCCATCATGCAGACCAGGCTGGCCTTGGCGACGTTTTGCAACGTCCCCAGCTCGCCCGTCGCCAGGATCGCCTTCACATGAGCCTCGCCGCAGGCCGCCCGGAACGCCTGCATCTCGTCATAGAGCGCCTGCCAATTGCCGGTCAGCACATGGCGGCGCGAGATCACGATGTCGATTTCCGCGGCCCCGGCTTCGACGCTTTCACCGATCTCGGCCAGCCGCAGGTGGAAGGGCGACAGCCCGGCGGGAAAACCCGTCGACACGGCGGCAACGGGGATACCGCTGCCCTCCAGCGCCTCGACCGCCGCCGGGACCATGTCGTGATAGACGCAGATCGCCCCGGTGGTCAGCCCCTGCATGCCCAGTGCCTGCAAAAGGTCGGCCCGCACCGGCTGACGCGCCTTGGCGCATAGCCGACGCACCCGGCCTTCTGTGTCGTCCCCGCCCAGGGTGGTCAGGTCGATGCAGGAAATCGCGCGGCAGAGCCAGGCCGCCTGGTGGTCCTTCTTGACCGACCGCCGCCCCGGCAGGCTGGCCGTGCGTCGTTCGATAGCCGACCGGTTGGCCCGCGCAGAAGACACCCAGCCAAGATCGAGCTCGGTGCCGGGGTTGCGCGGCTCGGTCACGGGCAGGGTTGCCAGTTCGGTCGCGGCTCCTGTGTCCTTCGTGGGCAGCATGGCGGGCTCCTGTCGGTCTTGCGCTTGGCCGGCGTGGCTGTCGCCTTGGCCGGGTCCGGGGGCTATCGGGTCGCGCGGACATTCCCACGGGATCGGCCATCACGCAAGCCGGGCCGGGCGTCGCACCCGGCCATGACCCAGCGGCACGTCCCGGCGACATCAACCCGCAACGAGAAATTTCTTTGCCAGCGCCCGGAAACCCGCGCGCGCCAGCGCCTCGTCCCGCGTTTCCGTCACCGGGACATAAAGCCCCTGCAAGGCACCAAGATAGGCCTTGGCCAGCGGCCCATAGCCCAGAAGCACGGCCTGCTGGCCCAGCCAGAGGCTTTTCGCGGCGGCCATTTCTGCGCCCAGAAGCGCGGCCAGCCCTTTGCCCGGCCCCGTGGCCTCGGCCAGCAGGAAGGGCAGCCGTTCGGCCCGCGACATGGCGTCATCCAGCCCCTCGGGGGCGACATCCGCACAGCCAAGCAGCCCGGCCAGACGCCCGGTCACGCTGGCCTGCATGTAAATGGCCTCGCCCGCGCTCAGCGTCACCCAAAGCGTCCGTTCCGCACCGACCACCAGCGCCAGACCGTCCCAAGTGGGGTTCAGTGCCTGAAAGCCGATCAGCCGCAGCCGGCATTCCGCTGGAATCCCGCCCAGCGGCGGCAGATGGAACCCTTCGGCGCTGCGGGGCAATTGATCGGGCAACAGTTCGGAGGGCAGCGGATCGGCCGGCACGGCGGCATGTCCGACAACGAAACGCTGTTCGGGGGGCAGATCACGCGGCCCACAGGGGCCCCGGTCATCCCAGAGCCTCTCTCCGTCGATCTCTATCCCCAACCAATCCATGCCCTTTGAGTAATCCGGCAGGGCACGGGGGTCAATCATTGCGCGCACGGCCGCCCTGAGCGCCTCAGCCGAGGTACCGCTTCAGCGCCTCGGGCGGATTGTCGAGCATCTCCAGCGCGGGACGTGGCGGCCAGGCGGTCCCGTCATCGACAAGGATCAGGTCATCGGCAATACGGCGGGCATCCTGGGGGTCATGGCTGACCATCAGCAGGGTCGCCCCGGTTTCCTCGGCCAGGGCCGCCACGAGGTCCAGCATCTCGGCCCGCAGCGCCGGTCCAAGCGCGGCAAAGGGTTCATCCAGCAGCAGCAAGGGCCGGTCCTGCACAAGAATGCGGGCCAGCGCAGCGCGGCTTTGCTGACCTCCCGAAAGCGCACCGGGGCGGCGGTCCCCCAGCCCTGCCAGACCGACACGATCCAGCGCGGCGGACACCCGGTCGCGATCCTCGGCGCTCAGCCGCAGACCGGGGGCCTTTCCCAGCGCGACATTGCGGAAAATATCCAGATGCGGCAGCAGGTTGCCATCCTGAAACAGCATGGCAACCGGGCGCTTTCCGGGGCCGGTATCATCCAGACTTTGCCCGTCCCAAAGCACCTGCCCCGCGCTTTGCGGAAAGAAGCCCGCGATGGTCGACAGCAACGTCGACTTGCCGGCGCCCGAGGGGCCGATCACTGCCGCCCGCCGCCCCCGGGGCAGGGTGAAATCCGCCGTCAGGGAGAAACTGCCCTGGGTGATCCGCAGATCGCGTAGTTCAAGCATGCCGCCCCCGGCCTCCCCTATCAAAAACCCAGAAGATACCAAAGCTGAGCAGCAACAGGATCAGCCCCGCCGCCGAGGCCGCGTCGCTGCGATAGCTGCCCATCAGGCGGAACATCAGCAGCGGCAGGGTTTCCTGCCCCGGCGAGCCGAACAGCGTGATCACCCCGAGGTCGCCCATCGAAAGCGCCCCCGCCAGCCCGGCGGTGAACCCCAGCGGTCCGGCCAGCCGCGGCAGGGTCAGCCAGCGCAGCCGCGCGATGCCGCGCAGACCCAGCTGGTCGGACAGGCGTCCGTAGTCGGATTCGACCCGCTCGTAGGCCGGCGCCAGCATTCGCAGGCAGAATGGCAGCGCCATCAGCGTGTTGACCAGCACCGTGACCGGCAGGGCGAGGCGTCCGGGGATCATCACCGGGTTCACGATCAGGAAATACCCGGTGCCCAGCACCAGCGGCGACAGGGCCAGTGGCAACAGGCCGATGCCCTGGATCAGGCGGCTTTGCCCCGCCGCCAGCGCCAGCGCCAGCAGCGTCGTGGTCAGCGCCGAAGCCAGTGCGACGACGACCGAATTGCCCATGGCGGGCCAGATCGTCGCCGGCAGATCCCGCATCCCCGTCACCCCCGCCGCCGCGACCGCCAGCACCGGCGCCAGAAGAAAGACCGTGGCAAGGCAGAGGCAAAGCGCATCATAGCTGCGTCGCCAGCCACCCGGCGCGTCCCAGCGGGGCAGAAGCCGGTCAAGGCCCGCGCCGCTGCCCTCCATCCGGGTGACCATTAGCGCCACCATGGCCGCGCCCGCGACCAGCAGGGTCTGCATCAGGGCGAGCATCGCGGCGCGCCCGAGGTCGAAGTCGAACAGGAAAGCCTGATAAATCGCCAGTTCCACAGTGGTGGCCCGGGGACCGCCGCCAAGGATCAGGGCGACGGCAAAGCTGGCAAGGCAGATGGCAAAGATCGCCGCCAGCGCGCCGGGGATCACCTGGCGCAGCATCGGTGCTTCGAGCAGGCGGAAGATCATGCGCGGCGGCAGGTCCAGTTGCGCCGCGAGGCGAAAGCGCTCGGCGGGGATGGCCTGCCAGCCCTGAAGGATCATCCGGGTGGCCAGCGGCATGTTGAAGAAGACATGCGCGATCACGACCCCATGCAGCCCGTAAATGCGATAGGGGCCAAGCCCCAGCGGGCCGAGCAGGCGATTGACGAGGCCCTGGGTCCCGAAAACCGCCAACAGCCCCATGACCGCGACAATCACCGGCAGGATGAAGGGCGCGCCGGTCAGCGACACCAGCAGACGCCGCCCGGCAAAGCGGCGGCGTGCCAGCGCGCGGGCCACGGGAATGGCCAGCAGCACCGACACCAGCGCCGACAGCGCGGCCTGCGTCAGGGTAAAGCGCAGCGCGGCCCAATCGGCGGCACCGGGCAGGCTGGCGCCGCCCGCGCGCAGAAAGATCGCCGCAAGCGGCGCGCCCAGCAGGACCAGCAGCCCCAGGGCTGCCCCCCGGCCAAGCGCGCGCCCCATGGTCAGCGCGCCAGGGCGTTGCGCCATTCGTCCAGCGCCGTGGCGCGGATTGCCTCGGCGTCGTCGGGGCTCATCAGCAGGGCCTTCGAGGGATCAACGATCTGGTCAAAGGCCGGCGGCAGGCCTTCATCCGGCATGACGGCGGGATACATCCAGTTGGTGGTCGGCAGGATCGCCTGCGCCTCTGATCCCGTCAGGAATTGCAGGAAGGCATCGGCCAGCGCGGGCTGGTCGGTGGCCGCCAGCTTGGCGGCGACCTCGATCTGCAGGTAGTTCCCTTCCTCGAAGGGAACGGCGACCTTCGAGGCATCGTCTTCGGCGATGACATGGTAGGCGGGCGATGTCGTGTAGCTGAGCACCATGTCCGCTTCGCCTTCAAGGAACATGCCGTAGGCTTCTGACCAGCCGGGGGTCACGGTGACGATATTGTCCGACAGGGCGTCCCAGATCGCGGGCGCCTCGTCGCCGTAGGCCGCCTTGACCCAGAGCAGCAGCCCAAGACCGGGGGTCGAGCTGCGCGGGTCCTGGATGACGATGCTCGTATCGCTGTCCGCAAGGGCGCGGAACGAGGTCGGCAGGTCCGCGCCTTCGTTGCCGACAAAGGCGAAATAGCCCCAGTCGAAGGGCACGAAGGTCGTGTCCGTCCAGGTCTGCGGCAGGTCGTAATCCGCCGTGACATCGGTTTCGGCAAACAGCCCCGTGGCCTTGGCCGCACCCATCAGCGAGGTGTCCAGACCGACAACGACGTCCGCCTGGGACCGCGCGCCTTCCAGCCGGAGGCGCGACAGAAGCGCCGCGCCGTCCCCCGCCGGGGTGAAGACCACATCGCAGTCACAGGTTTCCTCGAAAGCCGCGGCGATGGCCGGGCCCGGCCCCCAGTCGGGCGTGAAGCTGTCGTAGGTATAGACGTTGAGGACGGGCAATTCTTCGGGTGGTGTCTGGGAAGTCTGGGCGGCCGCATGGCCTGCGATCAGACAACCCGCGGCGAGTGCAAGATGCTTCACGGCATCCTCCTTGAGCTGCGGGCGGAGAAAGAGGGGGCCATGGGCGCCGGACCTTCCCTCCGCCGGTTTTAACCGGATCAGGTTCAACGGGTTCGCATCTGCATCTCAGCCCTTTTGGGGCACCCCGAGGTAAGGCAAAGCATAGGCGGGCGGTTGGGGAGCCGCAAGGGGTGGCGGGGGCTCTGCCCCGTCTCCGTACCGGAGACTCCCCGGGATATTTGGAACAGGGAAACGGGGTGGCGCGCGCCACGGGTGGAATTGCACATGGCAGGGCTTTGGGGTAACTGCGAGACGATCACCTTCCGGAGCCGGACATGTCATTAAATTCCTTCGGACATCTCTTTCGTGTGACGACCTGGGGCGAAAGCCATGGCCCGGCGCTTGGCGCGACGGTGGATGGCTGTCCGCCGGGGGTCGACGTCGATGTCGCGCAGTTGCAGGGCTGGCTGGATCGCCGCAAACCCGGACAGAACAAGTATACCACCCAGCGGCGCGAGGCCGACGAGGTGGAGATCCTTTCAGGCGTCTTCGAGGGCAAGACCACCGGCACGCCTGTGCAGATGATGATCCGCAATACCGACCAGAGGTCCAAGGATTACGGCGATATTGCCGAGAAATTCCGCCCCGGCCATGCGGATATCACCTATTGGCAGAAGTACGGCATTCGCGATTATCGCGGCGGAGGGCGGTCTTCGGCCCGCGAGACGGCCGCGCGGGTGGCCGCCGGTGGGCTGGCGCGGGCCGCGCTGGACAAGCTGGCGCCGGGGATCGAGATCCGGGGCTACATGACCCAGGTCGGGCCGCATGGCATCGACCGGGCCAGCTTTGACGAGGCGCAGATCGATCAGAACCCCTTCTGGTGTCCCGATGCCGGCGCAGCGGCGCAGTGGGCAGACTACCTCGACGGGCTGCGCAAGAGCGGCAATTCGGTCGGCGCGATATGCGAAGTGGTGGCGCGCGGGGTGCCTGCGGGGCTGGGCGCGCCGATCTACGGCAAACTCGACACCGACCTCGCCGCTGCGATGATGTCGATCAATGCCGTCAAGGGCGTGGAGATCGGCGAGGGCATGAACGCTGCCTGCCTGACAGGCGAGGACAATGCCGACGAGATCTTTTTGGGGAACGACGGCGCGCCCGTCTACAGCTCCAACCACGCAGGCGGGATCCTTGGCGGGATTTCCACCGGGCAGGATCTGGTGGTGCGCTTTGCGGTGAAGCCGACGAGTTCGATCCTGAAGACAAGACAGACGATTACCCGGCGCGGGGAGGCGACCGAGATCGTGACCAAGGGGCGGCACGACCCCTGCGTGGGTATCCGCGCCGTGCCGGTGGGGGAGGCGATGATGGCGCTGGTGGTTCTGGATCACCTGCTTTTGCATCGCGGACAGATAGGGGACGGTGGCGGCAGGATCGGCTAGATGCTGTCCGTCCTGTCGATCACCTTTCCGATCTTTGCCATTGTGGGTCTGGGGTATGTGCTGACCCGCAAGGGCGTTTTCGCCCCCCGCGACATGGCTGTCCTTGGCAATTTCGTCATGATGCTGGCCATGCCCGCACTGCTTTTCCATGCCACGGCCACCCGCAGTTTCGGCGAATTGATCGACCCCGGCTTTCTTGTCCTTCTCGCTCTGGCCGGGCTGACCACGCAGGGCATCGCCTGGACCGCGCTGAAGCTGTGGGGCACCGGACCGGCGCGGCGGGCCATCGGGGTGCTTGGCGCGGCCACACCCAATTCCGCCTTTCTGGCCTATCCGATCATGCAGATCCTGTTCCCCGAGATCGCGCCCCGCGTGCTGGCCATGTGCCTGCTGGTCGAGAATTTCGTGCTGAGCCCCATCGGTCTGGTCATGATCGAAGCCACCAACCCTTCCGAGCAACGCCATCCGCTGCGCGTCATCGGGACGCTGGCCCTGTCGGTGCTGCGCCGGCCCTTCATCATCGGGCTGATTTTGGGGGCGGGGGTTTCGGTATCGGGGCTGCATATGCCTGTTGCTCTGGACCGGACCCTGGACTTGTTGTCCCAGGCGGCTTCCCCGCTGGCGCTGTTCGTGATCGGGGGATCTCTGGTCGGGCTGCCCTTGCGCGGGAATTTTCGCCTGGCCGGGGCGCTTGCCGCCTTCAAGTTGTTCCTGCACCCGCTGATCGCGCTGACCTGGGTGCTGATGCTGGTCCTGATCGGCCTTCCTGCGCCGAGCGGCGATTGGGAAGTCGCCTTGATCCTGTCCACCGCCATGCCGATTTTCGGCATCTTCCCCCTGCTGGCCAGAAATTCCCCGCATTCCGGCGCGGCCTCCCTGGCGGTGATGGTCTCGACCGTGGGGGCGTTCTTTTCGCTGCCTGTATTGATCGCGCTGCTGGCCTGAGGGGCCGGTGGCCATGCAGGCCGGGCCCCTTTGCGAATTGTTAATCATTTAAGCCGAGCCTTTGTCCCCAGAAACAGGGTCTTTGTGACAGACCGGATCCGCCGACAGGCTGGCGGGGCGTTGGTTTCAGGAGGCAGGCTTGGCAATGCGTCAGGACATTCTATTCGGCAATCGGGGCTTTGCGGCTGAGGACCTGTCGCCGCAGCGGGGTCGCCGCGAAAGCAGATTGATGGGGATCAGCCTGGTTGCGGTGGCCGCGATAGCCGGGGCGGTTGCCCTGCTGTCGGGGTGGTTCGGCGGGTTACCGGCAAATGCACAGGCGGGCGGGACGGTGTTGCCAGCGCGCGGATGGAAACCGGAAGAGGCCGAAACGACAGCTTCGGGGACAGCAGGCAGCGCGATAGTCGCCAATTGGATCGACCGTGATCCGGCGGCGGGGAATCCCGCAACAGGCAATCGGCAAGGGGAGCTTCCGCCACGGGATCAGGGGGCCATCTTACAGGCACAGGCCTTTTCCGACCCCCTGGCCCGATCGGAACAGGCAAGCCGATCAGGCGCAGCGGGAGTTTGGCAGGTATCCGGGACTGGGAGCAATCTTGACCCGCACTGATCAGCCCGGCTGGTCCGGCACCTGCCGAAAGACCACCACTCACGAGCAGTACAGGGGCATCGCGGCGGGACAATCCTGCGGTGCCCCTTTTCTCGTTTCCGGGGCAAGCACCGCAATGCGCCCCAGCCGATATGGCATTTGGCGATCGAAGTCGGGGCTGCTTCGGAAGCGCAGGCCGGTTCAGCCGACAGTTTTCTGGCGCGACAACTGCACCGCCAGGATGCCCGCCGCAACGATGGCCACCCCAACCAGATCCAGCGGGCCGATGGCCTCGCCCAGGATCAGGGCCGCGACCAGAACCCCGAAGAAGGGGTTCAGGAAATGGAAGGTCGCAGCCTTCACCGCCCCGATCCGGTTGACCAGCAGGAACCACAACCAGGTGGCCGCCACGCCCGGCACCAGGACAGTATAGGAGAAGGCGGCAATCAAGCTCGGGCTCCAGGTCACATGCCAGGTTTCAAAGACCGAGGCGGCGATGGCCAGCGCCGCCGCACCGATCAACATCTGGTAGCCGACGACGCTCATCACGTTGCCCCCGCCCGAGGCGCCGCGCGCCGACAGGGTGGCCACGGCCAGCGCCGCCGTACCGATGATGCAGATCAGGATGCCGGTCAGGTCCGCCCCGCCGGAAATCCGCGTTCCCATGATCAAAGCTGCGCCGAGCACCCCCAGAACAAGGCCCGAAACCGCCAGGGGGCGCAGCCTTTCGCCCAGCACGATCCAGCCGAACAGCCCGACCATCAGCGGCATGGTCGAGGCGATGATCGAGGCAAGCCCCGCTTCTATCCATTGCATCGCGATGAAGAACAGCCCCAGGTACAGCGCGTTCTGACAGATTCCGAAGATCACCGTGGCCTTCCATTGCGCCCGGTTCAGCCGCCAGCTTTGGCCCATGGCGCGGGCCAGGGCCAGGGCGATGAGCCCCGACAGCAGGAAGCGCAGCGACAGCGAATACATCGGCGGCGCATGGGCCACGATGATCCGGGCCGAGGTAAAGGCCGAGGACCACATGAAGGCAAAGGCCAGCCCCATGGCGATGGCACGAATATCCATTTTGTCCCTCTCCGACATACTGGGGCCGGAAGGGCGCCCCTCTGGCTGGGCGGAGATAACCAGAGCCCTTGTCGACAGGAAACCCCCCGCAGTCGCAGATGCGCCAGTGCGCGCCGTCGCGACCACGCGCCTCCCGAAGGCAGCACGGAAAATTACTTAGTAAAAACATGCTGTTGAAACGCCAAAGGCCACCCGGGAGGGCGGCCTTTCAACATATCATACCATGGCAGCCATGCAGGAGCATCAAGGCCAGGGAAGCGTCCCGCAGGTCGCTTATTCGCCGTTGACGCTGTCTTTCAGGGCCTTGGCGATGGTCATCTTGACGACCTTGTCGGCTTCTTTCTTGATCTGCGCACCGGTGGCCGGGTTGCGGACCATGCGCTCGGGGCGCTCGCGGCAGTAGATCTTGCCGACGCCGGGCAGGGTCACTGCGCCGCCTTCGGAGACTTCCTTGGTAATGATTGCCACCACGGCATCAAGCGCGGTGGAAGCGGTTTTCTTGTCTTCGCCCATTTCCTCGGCCAGTGCGGCTACGAGTTGGGTCTTGGTCATCGGCTTTGCCATTCGATGGTCTCCTTTCACTGCCCGATCTGTTGGGCCTCGTGCGGGGCATATAACCGGATGTAGGGGAGCGACACAACAAATTGAGTATGTTTTCCTGCCTTTTTTGCCTTGCGATGCAGGGGAAGGCAGGGTCTCGCCGATCTGCACGGTTCACGGGAGCGCCAAAATCGGCATCGGTCGACAGCGCCCCCGCAAAGGTGTCACAGAAAGGCGGTTTCCTCGAAGCTGCGCAACTTGCGGCTGTGCAATCGCTCCAACGGCATGTCGCGGAGGCTTTCCATTGCGCGAATCCCGATCATCAGGTGGCGCGAGACCTGCGTGGTGTAGAAATCGGACGCCATGCCGGGCAATTTCAGCTCTCCGTGCAGGGGCTTGTCACTGACGCACAGCAGCGTGCCATAGGGCACCCGGAACCGGAACCCATTGGCCGCGATGGTGGCACTTTCCATGTCCAGCGCAACGGCGCGGGATTGCGACAGGCGCTGCACCGGACCGGTCTGATCGCGCAGTTCCCAGTTGCGATTGTCGAGGCTGGCGACGGTGCCGGTGCGCATGATCCGCTTCAGATCATAGCCTTCCAGCTGGGTCTCGGCCTCGACCGCCTCTTCCAGCGCAACCTGGATCTCGGCCAGGGCGGGGATCGGGACCCAGACCGGCAGATCGTCGTCCAGCACCTTGTCTTCGCGCAGATAGGCATGGGCGAGGACGAAATCGCCCAGGGTCTGCGAGTTGCGCAGCCCGGCACAATGGCCGACCATGATCCAGGCATGGGGGCGCAACACGGCGATATGGTCGGTCGCGGTCTTGGCGTTGGACGGACCGACGCCGATATTGACCAGGGTGATCCCCATCGCCCCTTCGCGTTTCAGGTGGTAGGCGGGCATCTGCGGCGCCTTGGCAACCGGCGGGACCAGGTCGTTGGGGCCCGTGATCTCGACATTTCCGGTGGTGACGAAACTGGTGTAGCCGCTGTCGGGATCGGCCAGCATGGCACGGGCGAAAGCTTCGAATTCCGAGACGTAGAACTGGTAGTTGGTGAACAGCACGTGGTTCTGGAAATGTTCGGGGTCTGTGGCCGTGTAGTGGCTGAGCCGGGCCAGTGAATAATCCACCCGCTGCGCGGTGAAGGGGGCCAGCGGTTCGACCCCGTCGGGGCCCGGCACGGCGATCCCGTTGACGATGTCGTCATTGGTATTGGTCAGGTCCGGCACGTCGAAGACATCGCGCAGGGTAAAGGCCGCAGCGCCTTCGTGGGGCACGGTCACCGACGGGTCGCGGGCCACGGCGAAATGCACCGGCATCGGCGTATCCGACGGGCCAACCTGCACCGTGGTGCCGTAATTGCGGATCAGCTGGCCGATCTGCTGGATCAGGTAATTGCGGAACAGGTCCGGGCGCGTGATCGTCGCTGCATGGGTCCCCGGTGCCGCCACGTGACCAAAGCTGAGCCGGCTGTCGATCTTGGCAAAGCTCGTCGTGGTGATGCGAACCTCGGGATAAAAGGCACGGATACGCGCCTCTGGGCGGGTCGCGGTCAGCATCGCCTCCATGAAGCGGTCCTGAAGAAACCCCGCTGCCGTGTCGTAAAGCAAGATCAGGCGGTCGACCGCAGCCTCCGCATCGGTAAAGCTTTCCGTTTGCGGGACATCCGGGGTCAGAACACGCTCGGTCATCGGAATCTCCTTTTCGCCCTTTTTGTCCCGCCCGGCGCGAAGGTGCAAGCACAGGCGCAGCACTTGGCCCCTTAGGTTCCCCCGCCGTGCCACACCCCTTGCCTCTGCTGACGGGCGCGGCGAAACTGCTGGCATGAACGCCCTGATGATTTCCTTCGGCCATGGCTATTCGGCCCGTGCCCTGACCCCGATCCTTCTGGAGCAGGGCATGGCATTGCATGGCACCACCCGCAGCGATGAAAAACGCGCGGCCATCACCGCCAGCGGCGTGACGGCCCATGTCTTTCCCGGCGCGCCGCTGGAACCCCTGCTGGACCGCGCGACCCATCTGCTGATTTCCGCCGGCCCGGATGCGGAGGGCGACCCGGTGCTGCGCCACCTTGGCGCGGCGATTGCGGCGCGGGCGGGTCAGTTCGACTGGGTCGGCTACCTGTCCACCACCGGTGTCTACGGCGATCACGACGGCGATTGGGTGGACGAAACCACGCCCCTGACCCCATCGACGCGACGCGGAACCTGGCGGATGCAGGCCGAGGCCGCCTGGTCCGCGATCCCCGGCCTGCCGTTGCATATATTCCGTCTTGCCGGGATCTATGGTCCGGGGCGCGGTCCCTTTGCCAAGGTGCGCGCCGGCACCGCGCGGCGCATCCTGAAGCCCGGTCAGGTCTTCAGCCGCATCCATGTCGAGGACATCGCCCAGACCCTTGCCGCCTCCATCGCGCATCCCGACCCCGGCGCGATCTACAATGTCTGCGACGACGACCCGGCCCCGCCGCAGGATGTGATCGGCCATGCCGCCACCCTGCTGGGCCTGCCCCTGCCCGAAGCCGAGGATTTCGCATCCGCCGACATGACCCCCATGGCCCGCAGCTTCTACGCCGAAAGCAAGCGGGTGCGGAACAACCGCATCAAGGACGCACTTGGCGTCAAGCTGCGTTATCCGTCCTATCGGGACGGGCTCGCCGCGCTACTGGCGCTGGAACCGGCTGATGAAGCGGATAATAAATGAACCGGCAGCGTGCTGCCGCGTTGATCCGGCATGACAGTGATTGAACCCGACACGACCGGTGGCGACAAACCGGGCAGCGATCCGCAATTGCGGTCCCTGGAAGAGATCCTCGACGCGGTCGCCGGCGCCGGAGAAGGCAAGTCCGTGTCGATCGGCGACGTGCTGTCCGAGATCGGCACGCGGAGTTTCTCACCCATCATCCTGGTGCCCTCGCTGATCCTGGTGTCGCCGCTGTCGGGGATCTTCGGCCTGCCGACCATCGGCGCGACGATCATCTTCCTGATCACCGTGCAAAAGCTACTGGGGCGGCCGCATATCTGGGTCCCCTCCTGGCTGAAGCGGCGCGAGGTGGCCGCCGAACGGCTGGAGAAGACGCTCGACTGGCTGCGCAAGCCCTGCGCCTGGGTCGACAGGCACACCCGACGGCGCCTGTCGAACCTGCAAAGCAAACCCGCGCGGCTTGTCACGCTATGCCTGATCTGCCTGATCTGTCTGATCATCCCGGCGCTCGAGATCCTGCCGATGGTGACGTCGCTGTTTGCGACCGCGATCACCTTTCTTGCGATCGGGCTGCTGGCGCGGGACGGGTTGTTCACGCTGTTCGGCTACATCTGGACCGGCGCCAGCCTGGCTGCGATCTGGTGGCTGGTCAGCACCGGGGTCGGCGGCTAGATGCGCTGAACATTGACCGACAGCGACACCATTTCGGCCGGCCCCTGAGATTCCATGAAGGCAATGTCATAGGCGTCGCGCCCCACGGCGATCACCGCCAGTCCGTCCGCGCCGCACATGCCGGTCGAGTCGACCAGATGCCAGGCATTGTCCAGCCAGACCTGAGCCACGGCGTGGAAATCCTGCGGTGTCACATCTGGTCCATAGGCCGCCACCGCCCGCGCGGGAATACGCGCCGCCCGCGCCATTGTGCAGAACAGATGCGCGTAATCGCGACAGACCCCCTGCCGCCCGGCGAATGTTTCCAGCACGTTGGTATCCGCATCCGAACTGCCCGGCACGTAGGACAGCTCTGATTCGATCCAGTTGCGGATCGCGGCAATCTTCTGCCCGCCGGGCAAATGGCCAAAGCGCTTGTCCACGAAGGCCACGAATTTGTCCGACTGGCAGTACCGAGAGGGGCGCAGATAAGGGGCGACATGGGCCGGAAGCTGGTGCAGCGGCATTGCCGACAGGCTTTCCAGATGCGCGGCGGGGCGCGTCACCTCGACCTCGGCCTGATAACGCAACTGCATCTCGTTGCCCGGAACGCGGGCCCAGATCCGTTCGCCGATCCCGGCATCGCCGGCGATCCGGTCAAGGATCGCATCGCCGAGGTCAAGGTGATGGGACAGGATCTGCTGGCCATCGGTCCCGGCCGCTTCCAGCGCAAGGAAAACCGTATCCGGCCCGTTCAGCCGGTAGTGCATCGAAACATCTATCGAAAGGCGCATTGGGAAGGGTATCCTTTCTGGATACGGTCGCATGTGCTGGCGCGCGACCATCGGGCCATCGCCCTGAGACGCCCCTACCTGTCCTGCTGCCACTGTGCAATCAACCTTCGCGGGTCGGGTTTGTTCCGATGCCGCCTTTCCGCCGACGGGACTGGATCAGGCGCGCTTTTCCAGCCGCTCCACCCCGAGCACGTCCAGCACCCTGGCCTCGATATCCGCCGCACCGAGCTTTGCCACCGCGTACATATCCGCCGGGCTGGCCTGGTCGATGAAGATATCGGGCAGCACCATCGAGCGGTATTTCAGCCCCTGATCAAAGACGCCTTCGTCCGACAGAAGCTGCGCGACATGGCTGCCGAAACCGCCGACAGCGCCTTCTTCGATGGTGATGAGCGCCTCGTGATCGCGGGCAAGGCGCAGGATCAGGTCGCGGTCCAGTGGCTTGGCAAAGCGGGCATCTGCAATGGTGGGGGAAATTCCGCGGGCCGATAGCGCTTCGGCGGCTTTCAGGACCTCCCCCAGGCGGGTGCCGAAGGACAGGATCGCCACGCGCCCGCCCTCGCGGATCATGCGGCCCTTGCCGATTTCCAGCACCTCGCCCTTTTCGGGCATCTCGACACCCATGCCTTCGCCGCGCGGATAGCGGAAGGCGATGGGCCCGTCGTCATGAGCGGCTGCGGTGGCCACCATGTGCTTCAGCTCGGCCTCGTCGGCGGCGGCCATCACGACCATGCCCGGCAGGTTCGCCATGTAGGCCACGTCGTAGCTGCCCGCATGGGTGGCGCCGTCAGCCCCGACCAGACCGGCGCGGTCGATGGCGAAACGCACCGGCAGGCGCTGGATCGCGACATCATGCACAACCTGGTCGTAGCCGCGTTGCAAAAAGGTCGAATACATCGCGCAGAAGGGCCGCATCCCCGCCGCCGCAAGACCGGCGGCAAAGGTCACGCCATGCTGTTCGGCAATGCCCACGTCAAAGCAGCGCGACGGGAACCGTTCCGCCATCAGGCCCAGACCGGTGCCATCGGGCATCGCCGCCGTGACGGCGCAGACGCGCGTATCCTCGGCCGCAAGGCGCACGAGTTCCTGGGCGAAGACGTTGGTATAGCTCGGCGCGTTGGAGGGCGCCTTGACCTGCTTGCCCGAGGGCACGTGGAATTTCGCCGTGGCATGCCCCTTGTCCGACGCACTTTCGGCGGGGGCATAGCCCTTGCCCTTCCTGGTCACCACGTGGATCAGCACCGGGCCGGTCGCCCGCGCCTTGACCGTGCGCAGCACCGGCAACAGCTGCGTCATGTCATGGCCATCCAGCGGGCCGATGTAGGAAAAACCGAGTTCCTCGAACAGGGTGCCGCCCACGGCGATGCCCTTGAGGATCTCCTTGGCGCGCTTGGCGCCTTCCTTGAAGGGCGGCGGCAGGAAGCTGGCCGCGCCCTTGGCAGCGGCCTTGAACTGATGGAAAGGCGCGCCGGAATAAAGCCGGGTCAGATAGCTCGACAATGCGCCGACCGGCGGGGCAATCGACATTTCATTGTCGTTCAGGATGACGATCATCCGCTTTTTCAGATGCCCGGCGTTGTTCATCGCCTCGAAGGCCATGCCGGCGCTCATCGCGCCATCACCGATCACGGCAATCGCATCCCCCAGCCCTTCGGGCACCTGGCCACCCAGATCGCGGGCCACGGCAAAGCCGAGCGCGGCGGAAATCGAGGTCGAGCTATGGGCAGCCCCGAAGGGGTCAAAGGGGCTTTCCGAACGTTTGGTAAACCCCGACAGCCCGTCCTTCTGGCGCAGGGTCCGGATCCGGTCGCGCCGCCCGGTCAGGATCTTGTGCGGATAGGACTGGTGGCTGACATCCCAGATGATCTTGTCACGCGGCGCCTCGAAGACCGCATGCAGCGCCACGGTCAGTTCGACGACGCCCAGCCCCGCGCCAAGGTGACCGCCGGTTTCGCTGACGGCCGAAATCGTCTCGGCCCGCAATTCATCGGCGAGGCGGCGCAGCTCGGCATCCGACAGGGGTTTCATGTCGGCCGGGGAGACGACCCTGTCGAGCAGCGGTGTTTCGGGTCTGTCGGTCATAATGGCTCCGCTTCGGTCTTCTGACTGGCCGTCTGGCTTGCGTGTCACCGGCCGCAGCCTTGCCGTCGTCCTAGCTTTTGCGCGAGATAACGAAGCGCGCCGCCTGCCGCAAGTTCTGCGCATCATCCCCGTATAGGGTTAAGGCTTCGCAAGCCTCGTCGATCAACGCCTGCGCCCGGGCCCGCGCGGGTTCCAGGCCCATCAGGGACACGAAGGTGGCCTTGCCCGCATCGCTGTCCTTGCCCAGCCGCTTGCCGGCCGCCGCCTCGTCGCCTTCCACGTCAAGGATGTCGTCGGCAATCTGGAAGGCAAGGCCAAGTGCCGCCGCGTAACGGGCCATCGGCGCGGGATCGGCCCCGGCCATGATCGGCCCGGCGGTGGCGGACCATTCGAAAAGCGCCCCGGTCTTCAGCGCCTGAAGCTGCATGATCTGATCGAGGTCGAGCGGGGTCGCCGCGCTTTCCGCCGCAATGTCGAGCGCCTGTCCCAGCACCATACCCTGCCCGCCCGCCGCACGGGCAAGGCCCGCGATCAGGGTCAGGCGCCGGGTTTCGGGCAGATCGGCGCGGGCCAGCAGTTCGAACGCCAGGCTTTGCAGCGCATCGCCGGTCAGGATGCCCGTGGCTTCGTCCCATTTGACATGCACCGTGGGCTGGCCCCGGCGCAGGTCGTCGTCATCCATCGCCGGCAGGTCGTCATGAACAAGGCTGTAGCCATGGATCGCCTCGATCGCCGCCGCCGCGTCCAGCGCAGGCGCGCGCGCCACCCCATGCAGCTGAGCGCCCTCCAGCACCAGGAAGGCCCGCAACCGCTTGCCCCCGCCGACGCCATAGCGCATGGCCGCACCGGTGGTGCCGGTGAAATCGCCCAGCGCTTCGGTCAGCCGGTCCGACACGGCCTGCCCTGCCGCGCCCAGCGCCGCCTGGAAATCGGGACCCGGTCCGCCCAAGATCAGAGCCCTTCGACCGGGGTCAGACCCGCCGGGTTGCCGTCGCTGTCCAGCGTGATCGCCGCGACCTTTTCCTGCGCCTCGCCCAGCTTCTTTTCGCAATGCTTCTTCAGCTCGGCACCGCGTTCGTAAAGCGCGATGGAGGCTTCGAGTTCCACGTCGCCACGTTCCAGCTGACCGACGACGGATTCGAGCGCCTTCATGGCGGCTTCGAAGGACATCTCGGCAATGGGGGTATCGGTCATGGTCGGGCTCCGCGTTCAGGTTCGGGACAAGCATATCCGGGGCGCAGTCCGGGTTCAATTGTCCAAGGCAGCCGGCGTTTGGCGCGCGCCCCGCGACGGCCCCACAACCGGAGCGATTGACGCGGCGGGGCCGCCATGGCCATTCTGGCGGTATGACCAGCCCTGCCCTTCATCCAGCCAAGGTCGCCCCGGAGGCGGCCATCGCCGCCGCCGAACTGGCCGAGACGCTGCTGGGGGATGCGAACGCCGAGCTGTCGCAGATCCTGCGCCTGCGCCCACAGCGTGGGGCGATCTTTTCCGGGCATTACCGGGGCCGGTCCGCAATTTTTCACCTTGCGCTGTCGCCACATGTCGCCCGCGCCCAGTTGCGCGGCGTGGAAGAGGCAACGCGACTGCGCGGCTACATGGCCGAGGGGCTCTACCGCGTGCCCGAACCCCTGGGGCTGCTGGACGACGGCACCCTGCGCATCACGGCCCGCGCCGGCGGGCGCCCGGTGCTGGAATTCCTGATGAATGCCAAGCCCCGCCATCACGCCGACGTCGCCCCGCGGATGGCCGGCTGGCTGCTGCACCATGCTACGCCGACCCTGCGCTGGCGCGCCGTGAACCGGGGGCCCTGGCGCAAATGGGCGGCCGAAAGCGCCACGAAACAGCGCCACCCCGATCTGATCGAGCCCGAAGCGCGCCTGCTGGACCTGATGCAGAGGCTGTCCCACCGGCTGGAGGGCGACTGGCGGGTCAGCCTGGCCCATGGGGATTTCCACCCCAACAATCTGATCTGGAACAGGGGCCGTGATATCCTGTGGGGCATCGACATCAGCGCCTCGAGCACCGCGCCGATCTATCGCGATATGGCCCGCAACCTGGTTCATGCGGCCCGGCGCGGCGTGCTGCCCTCTGGCCAGCGCCTGTTCGGCGTGGACCGCGCCACTGTCGAGGCCTTTTGCGACGCCTTTGACATGTCCCCGGCCGAACGCGACGGGTTCCTGCCCTATTTCCTGTGTTACGAGACCCTGATCCGGGTCGAGGATGAAACGATCGGCCCCCGCCGCATCGCCACCACCCGCGAGATGACGCTGGCGATGATCGAAGACATCGAATCCCTGCTGACCTAGTCCGGCGCCAGAAGATAGCCCGCGCCGCGCACGGTCTGAAGGTAGCGCGGCTGTTTCGGGTCGTCTTCGATCTTGCGCCGCAGCCGGGTGATCTGAACGTCCACGGCCCGTTCCTGCGCCCCATGCTGATCGCCGGACCCGCCACGACCCAGTTCCTCGACCAGTTGCAGACGGGACAGGGGTTCGCCGGGCTGGGCGGAAAACGCCCGCATCAACTGAACTTCGGTCGCGGTCAGGCGGACCGAGGCATCGCCGCGCCAAAGCTCTCCGCGTTCCATGTCATAGCGCACATCCCCCATGTGCAGCACCTTGGGCACGCTGGCCTGGGACGGCAATTCCGGCATCCGGCGCAGGATCGCGTTGATCCGCAGCAGCAATTCGCGCGGCTCGAAAGGCTTGGTCAGGTAGTCGTCGGCCCCGGCTTCCAGACCGCGAATGCGATCCTCGGCCTCGCCCCGCGCGGTCAGCAGCAGGATCGGCGTCGACATCCGGGACCGCAGGCGTTCGGTCAGGGAGATGCCGTCTTCGCCCGGCATCATCACGTCCAGCACGAGAAGATCGAATTCCAGCCCGGACAACAGCCGGCGGGCATGGGCGGCATCGCGCGCGGTCGAGACAAGGAAACCGTTCCGCTTCAGGAACTTCGCCAGAAGATCCCGGATACGTTCGTCATCGTCGACGATCAGCAGATGCGGATTTGGTTCGTTCATGAGCCTCCGTCCCGAAGCGTACCATAGACGCGGCGCATCTCGCTATCCATCATCGATTCCAGCACCTGGCGAAAGCCCACGACCGCATCCGGCCCGGCCTTGCGATAGGCGTTGCGGACCCATTTGCGCTGCGCCTCCGACAATTCGGTTTCAAGCGCGGCACCGCGTTCGGTCAGGTACAGATGGCGTTCACGCTTGTCGGCGCGGCCAACCCGGCTTTCGACAAGCTCATCGGCGATCAGGCTGCGCAGGACCCGGTTCAGGCTTTGCTTGGTCACCCCGAGGATGGCCAGCAGGCGGCTGACCTTCATGCCGGGCACCCGGGCTATGAAATGCAGGGCGCGGTGATGGGCGCGGCCATAGGCCATACCTTCCAGGATCTGATCCGGCGCGCCGGTGAAGCCCCGGTAGGCGAAGAACATCGCCTCTATCCCCTGACGCAATTGTTCGTCCGTCAGGAAAAGCAGGTTGTCCCCAAGATGCGTGTCCGACATGCGCTTACGTCCCGTCCCTGTCCCGGCGGGGCAAATTGCCCGCCCCCTTGCTGTCCCATGCGCCCGCAACATCCTGTCGCGGGACGGCTTCAGAGATTGTCCCGGGAACGCCCCGGTTTTCAACCCTGCGACGAAAATAAGTCAGACTTGTTGACTTTCTAAAAATCAATAGCTACCTAACCCATGCGTTTGCGAAATATTCTGTCTGTATGAGGCGATGTGAACGCAACTTATGTAAATTAGATACGAAAGTCAGGAGGTTCGCGATGGCCGCATATGATGACCGCGATGGCAAGATCTGGATGGATGGCACGCTGGTAGACTGGCGCGATGCGAACGTACACATTCTGACCCATGCGCTGCACTATGCCTCGTCCGTCTTCGAAGGCGAACGTTGCTACAACGGCAAGATCTTCAAGGGTGTGCAGCATTCCGAACGCCTGCGCGCCTCGGCACAGATGCTGGACTTCGAGATCCCCTATTCCGTGGAAGAGATCGAGAAGGCCAAGTACGACATGCTGGCCGCCAATGGCTGGACCGATGCCTATGTCCGGGCCGTGGCCTGGCGTGGCGCGGGCGAAGACATGGGTGTCTCGTCGATGAAGAACCCCGTCCGCATGGCAATTGCCGGCTGGGAATGGGGTAATTACTACGGCGACGCAAAGATGAAGGGCGCAAAGCTCGACATCGCCAAGTGGAAACGCCCCAGCCCTGAAACCATCCCGGTGCATGCCAAGGCCGCCGGTCTTTACATGATCTGCACCATGTCCAAGCACGCGGCCGAGGCCAAGGGCTGTTCCGACGCGCTGTTCATGGATTATCGCGGCTACGTGGCCGAAGCGACCGGCGCCAATATCTTCTTCGTCAAGAACGGAGAGGTCCACACCCCGCTGGCGGATTGCTTCCTGAACGGGATCACCCGCCAGACCGTGATCGGCATGCTGAAGGACAAGGGCCTGACCGTGCATGAACGCCATATCATGCCCGAAGAACTGGAAGGCTTCGAACAATGCTGGCTGACCGGCACCGCCGCCGAAGTCACCCCTGTCGGGCAGATCGGCGACTACAACTTCGAAGTCGGCGAGATCACCAAGGATATCTCGCTGAGCTACGAAAAGCTGGTCCGCGCCTGAAATAGCGCACAAGTCGACAGACAGGGGGCCTGCCGTTCTGCGGCGGGCCCTTTTTTCATGATTCAGCCGGTGATCTGCAATTGGAGGGCCAGGGCCTCGGCCACCGAGGGGGCGATCAGCCCGCCATGGCTAAGGTCGGGGAAGGGGCGATAGGTCACGTTCAGCCCCGCGATGCCCTGAAGCGTTTCGACCACACCGGGGGTAAAGCTGCGCCTGTCGGCAGAACCGATGCGCGGGCTGGATCCGCCGCTCATCACCAGCAGGTCGGTGGGCTGCGCCATGGCCCCGCCCCCGGCCCGCACTCCGCCGGCAAAGATCCCGGCCTCGCGCAGGGCTTCGCCACTGTTCCACCAGGTCGACGGGTCCGCCACCACCAAGGCGCGGAACAGCCCCGGCCGGGTAAACAGCATATGCAGACCGAACAGCCCGCCCAGCGAATGGCCGTAAAGCATCCGCTTGCCGGGATCGAGCGGCAGCTCCGCGTCCAGCCGCCCCAGCAGGTCGGTTTCGATCATGTCGCGGAAGGCATCGCGCCCGCCGGTCTGATGGTCCCCCGACATCTGGTCCTGCACCCCCGGCGGCACCAGCGCGGGCGAGGTCAGCTCGTCCCAGCGCCGCGCCAGGTCAAAGCGCCCCTCGACCGGGTGGCCAAGTCCCGCCAGCACCACCGGCGCCTCTGGTGCGATCTGCTGCAGGTGGTGCCAGAACAGCGGAAAGGTCGCATTGCCGTCCAGCGCGACGATCATCGGATAGCCCCCCGGTGGCGGCGGCACCGCAGGCCGGGCCAGTTGCACGCGCCACCCAGCGCCTTGCGGACCAATGTCGAAACGGCTGATGCGGGGATCGTCGATGACCTCGGCCGGGCCACCGTCGCGGGGACGCGCGCGGGCCTCGGTCCTGTCCTGCGCTTGGGCCAGGGCCGGGGTCGCGAGGGTGGCGGCACATCCGGCCAGGACGGCGCGACGCGTGAGAAACATGGTATTCTCCTTGCGGGGCGGTCTGGCTGGAACTGGCTGACGTTGCTGCAGGCCTAGCAAAGGCCCGCAGATGGGGCAAGCGCCGCGCGGTCAGAGGCCATTGCACCGCTGCGCCGAAATGCAAAACGGATGCGACCCACTGGCCACATCCGCTTGCTTCTGCCCGCAAGGGGCATGTCGGAAGCCTTCGGCGCCTAGACGAACAGTCCCGCATCCTTCACGTTGGCCATGCCTTCGTCCAGCGACTGCCAGGCGCGCGCGATCAGGGTGTCGATCTCACCCTTGGTGATCGTCAGCGGCGGAGAGATGATCATCCGGTCGCCGACATGGCGCATCACCAGGTTGTTGGCAAAGCAGCGTTCCCGGACCATGTAGCCCACGGTTCCGGCATCCGCGGCGAATTTCGCCCGCGCGCCCTTGTCCGGGGTCAGGGCAAGAGATCCCATTGCGCCGATGATCTTGGCCTCGCCGACCATCGGATGCTCGGCCATTTCCTCGAACTTGGCCTTCAGGTAGGGGCCGGTGTCGTCGCGCAGGGTGTCCACGATCTTTTCCTCTTCGAGGATGCGCAGGTTTTCCAGCGCCACGGCCGAGGCGACCGGGTGGCCCGAATAGGTGTAGCCATGGTTGAATTCCGTCGCGCCGATCACTGCCGCGACCTCATCCGACAGGATCGACCCGCCGATCGGCTGGTAGCCCGACGACAGGCCCTTGGCGATGGTCATGATGTCGGGCCGGATGCCGACGGTCTGGCTGCCGAACCAGCTGCCGGTGCGCCCGAAGCCGCAGATCACCTCATCCGCGATCAGCAGGATCTCGTACTTGTCGCAGATGCGCTGGATCTCGGGCCAATAGGTTTCCGGCGGAATGATGACCCCGCCCGCGCCCTGGATCGGTTCGGCGATGAAGGCCGCGACGTTGTCTTCGCCCAGATCGATGATCGCCTGCTCCAGCTCCTGCGCACGGGCAAGGCCGAAATCTTCGGGGGACATATCGCCGCCTTCGGACCACCAGTCGGGCTGGTTGATGTAATGAATGCCCGGAATCGGCAGACCGCCCTGCGCATGCATCCCCTTCATGCCGCCAAGGCTGGCCGACCCGACGGAAGACCCGTGGTAGGCATTCCAGCGCGAGATGATGACCTGTTTTGACGGCTTGCCCTTTTCCCCCCAATAGGTCCGCACGAGGCGCAGGTTGGTATCGTTGGCCTCGGACCCGGAGCTGGCAAAGAAGGTGTGGTTCAGATCCCCCGGCGCCAGTTCCGCCAGCTTGGCCGACAAGGCGATGACCGGCACATGCGAGGTCATGAAGAAGGTGTTGTAATAAGGCAGTTCCCGCATTTGCCGCGCCGCGACATCGGCCAGTTCGTCCCGTCCGTAGCCGATGTTGACGCACCAGAGGCCGGCCATGGCATCGAGGATCTCGGACCCTTCGCTGTCGGTCAGCCAGACACCCTTGGCGCCGGTGATCACCCGAACGCCGCTCTTTTCAAGGTCGGCCTGGGTCGAGAAGGGGTGCACATGGTGCGCCGCGTCCAACGCCTGAAGCTCGGCTGTCGGCATGTGGTTGGTGATCGTGGCCATGGCCAAAGTCCTTTCCTGATCGGCCCGCCCGGGGCCTTCTGCATCCCGGCTTTCGCGCGTCTGCGCAACGGCGCGCGCGGCAGCGGGGAGGCCAAAAACTGTCGCGCCCAGAATATGATCAAATTGCCTGCTGTCAATCGAATCGCGCGCCTTCGAATCCGCTCCTTCACGGGTGATTCTGCCCCCGGCGGGGCCGGGCCGCGATCAGATCGACTGGGCGATCATGTCCATCCCCTGTGTCACGTCGCCGGTGATCGCCTCGGCAGCGGCGGCGCAATCCCCGGCCTTCAGCGCGACAATCAGATCCTTGTGCATGTCCGGCAGGTTACGGGTGCCGAACTGGCCGCAGACCACGCGTAGCGACGGGCCGAATCGCAGCCAGAGCCCATCGACCAGCCCGGACAGGACCGGCGCGTCGGCGATATGGTTCAGACGCGCGTGAAAGTGGTGATTCTGCACCAGATAATCATGCACATTGCCGCGCCGGATCGCTTCGTCCAGCTGCGCATCCGCTTCTTCCAGCGCAAGGATATCGGCATTTGTGGTGTTTCGGCAGGCACGCCGCGCCAGTTCCGGTTCCAGCGCCAACCGGGCAAAGCGCAATTCCCCGATGTGATCGCTGCTGAGCACCGGGACCGAAATCCGACGGTTTCCACGGAATTCCAGCGCACCTTCGGCCATCATCCGGCGCAGGGCCTCGCGCACCGGGGTCATGCCCGCACCCAGTTCGGCCACCAGCCCCTGAATTGTCACGGCCTGCCCCGGCTCGAACTGCCCGAACAGCACCCTTTCGCGCAGGGCCCGATAGGCGACCTCGTGCGCGGGCAACCGCTCGGCACCGCCGGTGCCCGCGTCCTTCTCCTGAACTGCCTGCAAATTCATCATCTCGCCCTCTGCCTTGGGGACAGGAGTACATCTTGCACGGTTGAATGGCCCGTGAAAACATCTGGACATTGCCAATGCGAACCGCGTTTGATCAAATTCAGATCAACAGAGGCTCTCAGAGCCCGAAATCCACGGGAGCGAACCATGAAGAAACCCATCCTTTCCCTCACGGCCCTGCTGGCCCTGACCGCCGCAGCGGTTCAGGCGGACGAGGTCCATGTCTACAACTGGTCCGACTACATCGACGAGGACCTGCTGACCCAGTTCGAAGAAGAGACCGGCATCGATCTGGTCTACGACGTCTTCGATTCCAACGAGATCCTGGAAACCAAGATGCTGGCGGGCGGCTCGGGCTATGACGTGGTCGTGCCCACCGGCACCTTCCTGCAACGCCAGATCATGGCCGGGTCGTTCCAGCCGCTGGACAAGTCCAAGCTGCCGAACATCGACAACCTCTGGGATGCAATCCAGGCGCGCACCGATGTCTATGACCCCGAAGGCGAATATTCGATCAACTACATGTGGGGCACCACGGGCCTTGGCGTGAACACCGGCAAGGTGACCGAAGTGCTGGGCGAAGACGCCCCGATGTCCTCGCTGGCGCTGATCTTCGATCCGGCCAACATGGAAAAGCTTGCCTCCTGCGGCGTCCACTTCCTTGATGCGCCGACCGAAATGGTCCCCGCCGCGCTGTCCTACCTCGGCATGGACCCGGACGCCAAGGACGAGGAAAGCCTCGCCAAGGCCGAAGAAGTCCTGATGGCCGTGCGGCCCTACGTGCAGAAATTCGACAGCTCGGACTACATCAACGGCCTGGCAAACGGCGATGTCTGCGTGGCCTTCGGCTGGTCCGGTGACGTGCTGCAATCGCGGGATCGCGCGGCCGAGGCCGACAACGGCGTCGAGATCGCCTACAACATCCCCGAAGAAGGCGCCCTGATGTGGTTCGACCAGATGGCCATCCCGGTCGATGCGCCGAACCCCGAGGCGGCCCATACCTTCCTGAACTTCATCATGGATGCGCAGAACATGGCGGCGGCGTCGAACTATGTCTATTACGCCAACGGCAACCTGGCGAGCCAGGAGTTTCTGGTCGAGGACGTGATTGACGACACCGCGATCTACCCTGACGAGGCGACGCTGGAAAACCTCTACACGGTGACCCCCTTCGGCGCCAAGGAACAGCGCACGCTGACCCGCCTCTGGACCAAGATCAAGTCCGGGATCTGATCCCCGCCTTCGCCCGCGCCACACCTCGGCGCGGGCTCAACCTGTTGAAAGCCGGACCTTTTCATGCAGCAGACCGTCTTCGCCCCCTGGGAAGATCCCGGCGAAAAGCCCCTGATCCAGTTCAGGAACGTCACCAAGAAGTTCGGTGATTTCACGGCGATCGCCAATCTCGATCTCGACATCTTCGCGCGCGAATTCTTTGCCCTCCTCGGCCCCTCGGGCTGTGGCAAGACCACGTTGATGCGTATGCTCGCCGGGTTCGAAGCCCCGACCTCCGGCCAGATACTGCTGGGCGGTGAAGACATCGTCGCGACTCCGCCCAACAAGCGCCCGGTCAACATGATGTTCCAAAGCTACGCGCTGTTCCCCCATCTCTCGGTCTGGGAAAACATCGCCTTCGGGCTGAAGCGCGAAGGCGCCGACAAGGCGACCATCGAAACCCGCGTCGCCGACATGATCCGCCTGACCCGTCTCGACAAGTTCGCCCGCCGCAAGCCGCACCAGCTTTCCGGCGGCCAGCGCCAGCGCGTCGCGCTTGCCCGCAGCCTCGCCAAGGCGCCGAAACTGCTGCTGCTCGACGAACCGCTCGGCGCGCTCGACAAGAAGCTGCGCGAGGAAACCCAGTTCGAACTGATGGACATCCAGGAAAAGACCGGCACCACCTTCGTCATCGTCACCCACGATCAGGAAGAGGCGATGACCGTCGCCTCCCGCGTTGCCGTGATGGACGAAGGCAAGCTGGTGCAGGTCGCCACCCCGGACCGGATCTACGAAACCCCCAGTTCGGTCTACGTGGCCGATTTCATCGGCGATGTGAACATCATCGAAGGCCGCGCCTCCCAGACCGGCGACAAGGTGCTGCTCGACTGGGCCGAAGGCGCCTCGCCCCTCGTCGCCTCGACCACCGCGCTGCTGCAAAAGGACCAGACCTGCTTCCTCGCCATCCGCCCGGAAAAGATCACCATCTCGGCCGAGGAACCCGATACCGCCAACCGCCTGCAGGGCGAGATCCTCGATATCGGCTACCTCGGCAATATCTCGACCTACCATGTGAAGTTGCCGACCGGCCATGTGATCAAGGCCTCGGCCACCAATACCCGCCGCATCGGTCGGCGCGCCTTCACCTGGGAAGACAAGGTCTGGCTGTCCTGGACCGATACCGCCGCCATCGTGCTCGAACGCTGATGATCCCGCACCAACCCAGATCCGTTTCCCTGTCCGAAATATCCCGGGGGAGTCCCGCCCCGCGGGACGGGGGCAGCGCCCCCACCGACCACAGGAGGATTCCATGCGCCGCCTGACCCTGATCGCCCTGCCCTATCTCTGGCTGCTGGCGCTGTTCCTCGTGCCCTTCCTGATCGTCGTCAAGATCTCGCTCTCGGATGTCGCCCTGGCCCGGCCGCCCTATTTCCCGCAGTTCGATCTGTCGGCGGGCTGGAGCGGGATCAGGGACTTCTTCAGCGAACTCGACTTCGAGAACTTCGTCTTCCTGACCACGGATGACCTCTACTGGCGCGCCTACCTGTCCTCGTTGCGCATCGCCTTCCTGTCGACGGTCTTCACCCTGGCGATCGGGTTCCCCATGGCCTACGCCATGGCCTCGGCCAGCCGGGAATGGCGCCCGACGCTGATGATGCTGGTGATCCTGCCATTCTGGACCTCTTTCCTGATCCGCGTCTATTCCTGGATGGGCATCCTGTCGAACAACGGGCTGCTCAATTCCTTCCTGCTCTGGCTCGGGGTGATCGACCAGCCTCTGCAGATCATGAATACGGAAATCGCCGTCTATATCGGCATCGTCTATACCTACCTGCCCTTCATGATCCTGCCGGTCTATTCGACCCTGGAAAAGCTGGACGGCTCGCTTCTGGAAGCCGCCGAAGACCTCGGCTGCACCCGCACCTCGGCCTTCTGGCGCGTGACCGTGCCGCTGTCCAAACCCGGTATCATCGCCGGCTGCTTCCTGGTCTTCATCCCGGCGCTCGGCGAATTCGTCATCCCCTCGCTGCTCGGGGGGTCGCAGACCCTGATGATCGGCAAGGTCCTGTGGGAGGAATTCTTCAACAACCGCGACTGGCCCGTCGCCTCGGCGGTGGCCGTGGTCCTGCTGGCGATCCTGATCATCCCGATCATCCTGTTCCAGCGCAATGAACAGAAACAGCGGGAGGCCGACCAATAATGCGACGCATGTCCGGCTTCAACCTGGTCTCCCTGACCCTGGGCCTCGCCTTCCTCTACCTGCCGATGCTGATCCTCGTCATCTACAGCTTCAACGCCTCCAAACTGGTGACCGTCTGGGCCGGCTTCTCGACCAAATGGTACGGAGAGCTGCTGCGCAACGAAGCCTTTCTGGATGCCGCGCTGGTCACCCTGCGCGTGGCGGTGATTTCCTCGACCATCGCCACGGTGCTGGGCACCATGGCGGCCTTCATGCTGGTGCGGCTGGGGCGCTTTGCCGGGCGCACGCTGTTTTCCGGCATGATCTATGCGCCGCTTGTCATGCCCGACGTGATCACCGGCCTGTCGCTGCTGCTGTTGTTCATCGGCCTCAGCGTCGATCGCGGGATCTTCACCATCGTGCTGGCCCATACGACCTTCTGCATGTGCTATGTCTCGGTGGTGGTGTCCTCGCGCCTGGGCTCCTTCGACATCTCGCTGGAAGAGGCCGCGCGCGATCTCGGCTGCTCGTCCTGGCAGGCGTTCCGGCTGGTGACCCTGCCGATCATCGCGCCCGCCGTCATTTCGGGCTGGCTGCTGGCCTTCACCCTGTCGCTGGACGACCTGGTGATCTCTTCCTTCGCTGCGGGGCCGTCTTCGACCACCCTGCCGATGAAGATCTTCTCGGCGGTGCGGCTTGGCGTCTCGCCCGAGATCAACGCCCTGTCGACGATCATGATCGGCATCGTGGCCTTCGGCGTGGTAATCTTTTCGATCATGTCCAAACGCGCTACGGTCCGCCAGCAGCAGGAAGAACGCGACGCCTTCCACAGCTGAGACCCCGGTACTGAAAGCCCCCTCCCGTGACCCCTTCTTCCCAGAACCCGCGCCGGATCTACGGCGATTACACCTATTCCCGCGCGCCCATCGACAGTTGCTACTGGGCCGAGGCCATCCCCGAGGCGGCGCTGGCCCATCCCCCGGCACGCGGCCGGATCACGACCCGCATCGCGGTGGTGGGCGGCGGCTATACCGGGCTGAACGCCGCGCTGGCACTGGCGGAATCCAGGGCCGAGGTCACGCTGCTGGATGCGGAATTTCCCGGCTTCGGGGCCTCGGGGCGCAATGGCGGTTTCTGTTGCCTCGGCTCGCACCGGGCCAGTGACGCCCAACTGCGCAAGTTCGGCAAGGACGGCCCCGGAGAGGTCCACCGTGCCGAAGCCGCCGCCATCGCCCATGTCGAGGCCCTGATCGGGCGGTTCGGCATCGACGTCGACCGCCATTCCCAGGGCGAAACCGTCATGGCCCATTCCCCCCGCGCGATGGAGGCCCTGCGCCGCAAGGCCCCCGCCCTGTCGCGGGATTTCAACGCCGAGGTCCGCCTGATCGAACGCGCCGACCTCGCCGCCGAAGGGCTGTATTCGCCGCTCTGGCACGGGGCGATGCATATGCCGCTCGGTTTTGCGCTGCATCCGCGCAAATACCTGGCCGGGCTGGTACAGGCAGCGGAACATGCCGGGGCCGTGATCCATGGCGGCAGCCCCGTGCTGTCCGTCAGCCATACCGGCAAGCGTCACCTGCTGCGCACCCCGGATGCGGAAATCGAGGCGGAGCGCGTCATCTTCGCCACCAACGGCTATACCGCCGAGACCCTGCTGCCCTGGCTGCGCGGGCGCTTCCTGCCCGCCCAAAGCTCGGTCCTGACGACCCGGCGGATGACGCAGACCGAGCTTGAGGCGCAAAGTTACACCTCGCGGCAGATGAGCTATGAAGACCGGCGGATGCTGCATTATTTCCATCTGACCCCGGATGGGCGGATGGTTTTCGGCCAACGCGGCGCGCTGCTGTCCTCGCCCCGGAACGAAGCCAGGGTCGCCGCAAGGGTGCGCGCGGATTTCGACGCCGCCTTCCCGGCCTGGAGCCATGTGGAAACGCCGCATCACTGGTCGGGCATGGTCTGCCTGACCGCGTCCCTTACGCCCTATTGCGGGCCGGTGCCGGGGATGGACGGGGTTTTTGCCGGCTTCGGCTATCATGGCAACGGCGTCGCGATGGCCAGCTATTGCGGCGCGATGCTGGCGGATCTGGCGCTTGGCCAGCCGACCCGCGCCCTGCTGCCCAAGGCCTTTGCCGCGCCGCCGCCGCGGTTCCCCCTCGGGCGGTTCCGGCGCGCCTTCCTGATGGCGGAATATGCCTCGGCGCGGCTGCTGGATCGCTGATCAGGGGGTCTTGGATTGCTGCGCCTTGGCGCGTTGCAGGCCAAGCTGACGTTCCCGGATCAGGATGATGACCCCGGCGGCAATGATGATCGCCGCCCCGATCAGCATCTGCGCGGTCGGCACCTCGCCAAAGGCGAAATAGCCGATCAGCAGCGCGAACAGCATCGAGGCATAGTCGAAGGGCGCCACAAGGCTGGCATCGGCAAAGCGATAGGACGAGGTCAGGAAAATCTGACCGACCCCACCGACAAGACCTGCACAGATCAGCGCAGTGGCCTCGAAGGGGGTCGGCATCACCCAGCCGAAGGGGATGGTCAGCAGGGACATCGCCGTGGCGGTGATCGAGAACCAGAAGACGATGGCCGAGGTCTGTTCGGTCTTCACCATGTTGCGGATATGGACCTGCGCCAGCGCCCCGCAGGTTGCCCCGAACAGCACCAGAAGGGCGCCGGCGGCCTGGGTGATCTCCACCATGTCGCCGCCAAGGGTGGTGACGCGGGGTTCCAGCACGACCATCACGCCGCACAGCCCCAGAACCACGGCACCGATGCGGAAGATGCCGACCTTTTCGCCAAGGAACATCGCCGCGAAGACCACCACCAGCAGCGGCATCGTATAGCCAAGCGCCGTGACCTCGGGTAGCGGCAGAAAGGCCAGCGCCGCGAAGCCGCAGCCCATCGAAGTGGTCCCGATGAAGCCACGCCAGACATGGGCCATCGGGTTGGCCACCCGCATCCCCGTGGACAGGTCCCCCCGCGCCGCCAGCCAGCCGACGATGATCGGCAGCGAACAGAAAGAGCGGAAGAACACGGCCTCGCCCGCCGGCACATGCGGGGTCGAGGCCTTGATGAGCGAGGACATGACGATGAAGCAGCTCACCGCGACGAGTTTAAGCAGGATGCCCTTGAGCGGGTGCATATGGTCCTCGCATGTGCGGAAGGCGGATCGGTGGCGACAGGATCCCGGGGAATGTGCGCAGATTTCACGAAGCCTTGTGCCGGGTCAATCGCACAGGCGTCCTTGCGGGGGTATGTTCGGGCGAGAGGACGCCGAAGGGGGGCGCTGCCCCCAAGCGGCAAGTCGCCTTCCCAAGGCGTATTTTCGACAGGTTGAAGCGGGACGCGCGGGCCTGAACCATCGTGGTGTTTGCATCCCGAGCAGGGAGGCTCTAATCCAGAGACAGGATTTCAGGGAAACGCCGACGTGACCAACCATCTTTATCAGAACGACCTGCCCAACGGGCTCGACCTTGGCCCGGTTGTCGCCATCGATTGCGAGACCATGGGGCTGAACCCGATGCGCGACCGGCTTTGCGTGGTGCAGATGTCGGGCGGTGACGGGCATTC
The DNA here is from genome assembly GCF_003590145.2 of Pseudooceanicola algae. Classification (NCBI taxonomy): domain Bacteria; kingdom Pseudomonadati; phylum Pseudomonadota; class Alphaproteobacteria; order Rhodobacterales; family Paracoccaceae; genus Pseudooceanicola; species Pseudooceanicola algae. The sequence continues at coordinate 2,834,496 of NZ_CP060436.1, forward strand.
CCATATCGTGCAGGTTGCCAAGGGACAGACCGAGGCGCCGAACCTGTGCCGGATGCTGGGCGATCCCGAGGTGCTGAAGCTGTTCCATTTCGGGCGTTTCGACATCGCCGCGATGTACCATGCCTTCGGCACCCTGGCCGCGCCGGTCTATTGCACCAAGATCGCCAGCCGTCTGGTGCGCACCTATACGGATCGCCACGGGTTGAAGAACCTGACCCAGGAGTTGATCGGCGTCGACCTGTCCAAGCAGCAGCAGATGAGCGATTGGGGCGCCGAAACCCTGAGCGAGGCGCAGTTGGAATATGCCGCCAGCGACGTGCTGTACCTGCATCGGCTGCGCGATGCGCTGGATGCGCGCCTGGCCCGCGAAGGCCGGACCGAGATCGCCAGCGCCTGTTTCGATTTCCTGCCCATGCGCGCCAGGCTCGACCTGGCCGGATGGCCGGAGATCGACATATTCGCCCATAGCTGAGACGGGTCATGGCGCTGAGCGAACGATCCCTGTCCCGCCTTGTCTCGGCTCTCAAGGTGGTGCTGCCGCTTTCGGCGGTGGGGGTTCTCTCGACGCTCTTCCTGCTGTCGGGCAACAGCGACCCGGTTTCGACCATTCCCTTTACCACCATCGACCTGAAGGACGCCGCGCGCAGCGAACGTATCATGTCGCCCAGCTTTGCCGGGGCCACGGAACAGGGCGACCTGATCGCCTTTGTCGCCGAAAGCGCCACGCCGAAGGGCGAACAGCAGGCCGGCGCCGAGAGCCTGACCGCGACCATCGACCTGGTCTCGGGCCAGCAAATCAGCTTTCGTGCCGACGAGGGCGAGATCGACCGCAATGCCGATACCGCGCTTCTGACCGGCGGCGTCACGATCCGGACCTCGACCGGCTACCTGATCGAAACCGAGGCACTGACATCGGGACTGACGCAGATCCGCGCAGAATCCGAAGGCCACATTTCCGGCGAAGGGCCGCTTGGGCGGTTTACCGCGGGCCGCATGAACCTGACCTCGGGCGCGGCGGAAAACAGTGCCTATATTGTTTTCAGCGAGGGTATCGACCTGATATACGATCCTGACCCTGCGGTGGCGGAGGGTTCCGAAAACGGGACCGCCCCCGCAACGTCAGACGACCAAGGCAAGGAGAGACCGTGACAGAGATTTCCGCAAGCGCGCGACCTTTCGCATCCCGGATCCCTGGCCTGCTGGTCGCCGGGGCGTTGATGCTGGCCGGCACGTTGCCCGCCACGGCGCAGACCGAAATGGGCTTTGGCGCCAGCGGCGACCCCTCGGCCCCGATCGAGGTCAATTCCGACAACCTGTCGGTCGATCAGCAGGATGGCTCTGCGGTCTTCGAGGGCAACGTGCGCATCGCCCAGAACGAGATGCGCCTTTCTGCCGATCAGGTGCAGGTCTTCTACGATGCCGATGGCGAGGCGATCGACACCCTGCGCGCCTCCGGTCAGGTCCTGCTGGTCAGCGGCGAGGACAGCGCCGAAGCCGAGACCGCCGATTACAACGTGCATGGCGGCATCATCCTGATGCAGGGCAATGTCATGTTGCTGCGCGGCGCCTCGGTCGTCACATCACAGAAGATGAATGTCGATCTGGCTTCCGGGACCGCGCGACTGGAAGGCAATGTGCGCACCGTCCTGCAACAGCAGGGCAAGAACTAGGGTCATGGCAAAGGAGACCATGGCAAAGGCTGGGAAACTTGCGGTAACCGAAACCACGCACGGGTTGCAGATCGAAGGCCTGCGCAAGGCCTACAAGAAGCGCGTGGTGATCCGCGACGTGTCGATGACCCTTGATCGGGGCGAAGTCGTGGCGCTGCTGGGGCCGAACGGGTCCGGCAAGACGACGACTTTCTATGCCATCGCCGGGCTGATCCTGCCCGAAGGCGGGCGCGTCAGGCTGGACGGCAATGATGTGACCGGCCTGCCGATGTATCGTCGCGCCAAGCTGGGCATCGGCTATTTGCCGCAGGAAATGTCGATTTTCCGTGGTCTCAACGTCGAAGACAATATTGCCGCGATCCTCGACATCACCCATTCGGACCGCCACAAGCGTCGTGAACGGCTGGAAGAGCTGCTGTCGGAATTTTCCATCGAACACCTGCGCCGCGCCCCTGCCATGGCGCTGTCCGGAGGCGAACGCCGCCGGGTCGAGATCGCCCGTTGCCTGGCCGCCGACCCCAAGTACCTGCTGCTGGACGAACCCTTTGCCGGGGTCGATCCGATCTCGGTCGCCGATATCCGGCACCTGGTCGCGGACCTGAAGAAGCGCGGGATCGGAGTGCTGATCACCGACCACAACGTGCGCGAGACGCTGGCCATCGTCGACCGCGCCTATATCCTGCATGACGGAACGGTGCTGATGTCGGGCACCCCCGAAGAAGTCGTGGAAAACGACAACGTCCGCCGCGTCTACCTGGGTGATAGTTTCAGGATCAGCTGATCGCCCTTGGCCATATCGCTTGGATTGCGCTCATTTAACGCAGCAACCGGTCTTGAAACCGGCGTTTCCGCCGGGTCCATCCCTTTGAGATCGCAGGCGAAAGCATCAATTCGCCGACCGTAGGCCGGGTTCAGCCCCCCGAGGTCGTGAATGCGTAATCCGTTGACAGAACGGGTCGATTCCCGATCAAATGAAGCCATGACAGTTTCGCGCCACCTTGTTGAAGCTCTCTCTCACCGCTGCGGCGGTTTTGAGGTCAGAGATGGCGCGTTCCTGTCGTACTTCCGCAGCATTCGGACCTGACGTACCGGTGGTCACACCGCCGGAAGACGCCCGAATTGTCATGAAAGGAGACGGAATGCTCTACCAGATTGCCGGAAAACAGATCGACATCGGAGATGCCCTGCAGGAGCACGTGAAGGATTCGCTCGATACGGCGGTGGGCAAATATGCCAATCGTCCGACAGATGCGAACGTGACCTTTTCGAAGGCCGCGCATGAATTCATCTGCGAAGCGACGGTGCATCTGTCGACCGGGCTGACCGCCCAGGCCAAGGCCCGCGCCCCTGAAATCTACGCCGCCTTCGACAGTTGCTGCGCCAAGATGGAAAAGCAGCTGCGCCGATACAAGCGCCGGTTGAAGGATCACCATAAAACACGGGTGGAGCAGGTTGAACTTCTGGGGGCTTCCTCCTATATCCTCGCCTCGGATCAGGAAGGCGAAGAATCGGAACCCGAGACGCTGCAGCCCGTTATCGTTGCAGAGATGGAAACTCAGATCCCGTCGCTTTCGGTCGGAGAGGCCGTCATGCATATGGAACTGGCCGGTGCGCCGGTGCTTGTCTTCCGCAACGAAGGCAAGGATGGGGTCAACGTCGTCTATCGTCGGGATGACGGAAACATCGGCTGGATAGATCCAAGGAACTGAATAGACCCAATCGAAGAGCAGTCGAGAACGGTATGAAACTGTCACAGATTCTAAAGCCCGATGCGATCAAGGTGATCTCGTCGGCCTCCAGCAAGAAACGTCTCTTGCAGGATGTCGGCGACCTTGCGCATTCGGCCTATCACCTGGACCAGGAGCACGTCGTCGAGGCCCTTCTGGAGCGGGAGAGCCTTGGACCGACAGGTGTCGGCCATGGCGTCGCCCTGCCCCATGCCCGGCTTGCCGGGATCGACGAGGTGTCCGGCATCTTCCTGCGGCTTGAAAAACCGGTCGATTTCGACTCGGTCGACCGGCAGCCGGTGGATATCGTCTTCGCGCTTTTCGCCCCCGAGGAGGCTGGCGTCGAACATCTGAAGGCACTGGCCCTGGTCTCGCGCACCCTGCGCGACAGCCTGCTGTGCAAGAAGCTGCGCGCCAATGCGGATGCGGCCACGCTGCATGCGATCCTGATCTCGGAGCAGGACATGAAAGCCGCCTGAGACGCGGCGATCTCGCAAGGGATGGATCAGGGGGCCTTTCGGGGCCCCTTTTTCAATGGGCGGCACCCTTGCGCGGCTTCCACTTCGGGAACCCGAACAACATGTAGTCGCGCTGATAGACATCCCCCGCCCTGGCCTCCAGCGCCGGTTCATGGACCTCGGCCAGGGAAAACGGCTGATCTGGCCGCGCCTGGGTGGGGGCATGGTCAGAACCGCCCAGTGATCGCGCCAGGGCTGGCAAGGCGGTTGTCATTTCGTCTTCGCGGATCAGGTGATCCGGCAGGGTGAACTTCGCCATTCCTTCCAGAACCGCGCTTTGCGTGGCCCAGCAGGCATCGACGCGGACTTCGGTCTGACCGGCCAGATTGGCCGACAGGAAATCAAGGAAACCGGCGAACAGCGCGCGATGTTCGGTCAGGCTGGGCGCGGGGTCGTTCGGTTGTGGCAAGGGCAGCTTGTAACGCTGGCGCAGGATCTTGCGGATCTCGGAATAGCTGCCTGGCCCGGTGCCGAGGATCTTGTCGCAAAAGACTGCATGGGCCCGCGCGTAAGGATGGCGCAGGACAGTAAAGCTGCGGTGCCCCGGTCGCTGACGCTTCCACTTGCGCAGGTCCTTCTGGGTAAAGTCGCGCAGCAGGCTGCCCGCACCGCCGCTGCGTTGGGCCAGCCAATCCGTGACTTCGGCCTCGGGGCCACCGCGCATCGGCATGTAAAGCAGGGGCAGATCCGGCGCGGCGACGAAAGACGGCACCTGCGGGCCGCGTCGGGGTTCGAAATTCGGCGTGCGGGTCAGGTTGAACGGATCGAGATCCGCGATGGCCTTCTGCATCTCGTCGAAATTGGCGACCTTCTGGTTCAGCGGGCCCGGGTTCTGGATCTTGAGGCTTTGATCAAGCGCCGACAGACGCGATCCGGTCCCCAGAAACGCCGCGAGGCCGTTCATCACCTCAAGGTCCTGAAGATCCTCGTATGCAAGGTAAAAAGCAGTCTGCCCGCTGCGTTGCAAGGCCCCGGTCAGGCGCAGCTGGAAGGCCTGCAACCTGGACAGGAAGACCGAGAATTCCGCGGCATCGAAGACCGCCGGTTCGGACCGGCGACGGCGCACATCGGTCAACTTCCATTGATCCGTGGCGCGGGCGATCTTCCAGCTGATGTAGCTGTCCAGCGGGTTGCGCGTCAGCACCACCTTTGCACAGCGCCGGTCCGGCACCACCATGTCGAAGACCCGCGCGTCATGATCGTGGAAATAGCGGAACCCGTTCACCCCCGGAGCCGCCCGCAGCGCCCCCAGCAGCAGTGCCGGGTCGCCGTCCCGCGTTACCTTGTCCACCCCAAGGCAATCGTCGCGGTTGGGATAGCCGATGAAATGCGGATTGAAGGCCTCCCCCCGGCAGAAGACATCCTTCAGCGCGTTCAGGTTGGCTTCGAGAAAATTCGATCCGGTTCGCATCTCGGCGAAGACGGTAAAGTAGTCAAAATCTTGCATCGGATCTTACTTCTGAATGAGATAGGGCTTGCGGATCTTTTCGATGACGGGCGGCACGATCGGCTGGGTTGGGAAATCACCCATCAGATAGGGGTGCATTCCCTGGTTCTTGAGGTTCTGCAGGAACTGCCCGAACCCCTTCAGGTCCACCATCCGGGGCATTTCGGACAGGCGGCGCCCCGAGCGGTTGCCGATCTCGTCGATGGCCATCTGCAGGGGTTCGGCAGGGGCTTCGACAAACTCCGCCATGGTCCAGATCTTGGTTCGCGCCTTGGCATGAGAGGATCGCAAGACCGCGAGAAAGGTGTTTTCGATCTTCTGAAGGCGCGCGGCTTCGCGGCGGATCTTGGCAAAATCGCCTCCCGCCTGAAACAGCGGCACCGCCCAGGCGCCCGAGATCACGGTGATCTGAGCGTTGGTGTCCCGCGCCATGTCCCAGGTCACGTCCTGGTTTGCACGTGGCGAGAACTGGAAACATTGGCGTTCGCCGCGCGTGTTCCAGTTGAGGTTGGTCAGGAAGTCACGCGGGGCGTAGTCCCGAAGACCGGCCGCGGCGGTCAGCGCCCCGCTGATCGTGTATTGGTCATCGGCAAACCGGGCATCGCCGGGCCCGAAAAGATGCCCGTGCACCCGGCAGCCGGCGATCCGCGTCAGCCAGGGCTCGAAATCCTCGAAAAGTTCGGAAAAGCCCTGAAAGACGGAATATTTTGCGCCGGTCAGCCCGTTTTCCCAGCCCGCATTGGGGAACCGGCTTTGCATGTAAAGGCCAGTACGGCCTCGGGTTCGACGCTCGACCGCCTTGGAAAAGATACGGTCGATCTTGCCCGGATTGGGCTCGGTCCGGTTCATGGCGCCTTCGGCGTCATTCAGGAAGGTGTCGTAGACCCGGTCGGCCTTGCACCAGATCTTGCGCGCGACAAAGCAGTCGGAACGCCGCAGAAGCTGCAGGTGGTCGTCGTAGAAAATATAGGGCTTTCCCTGAAAGTCGAACTTCGACAGGGTCAGGGACCGGCTTTCGACATGGATCGAATGGATGCGGGCCAGGGATTGGAAATAGCTTTCGTCCGGGATCCAGACCTTGCGGAAATAGCGGTCATAGACCGGACGCTTCGGGTCATGCAGGATTGCCTCCAGGGTGCGGCGCGACAGGCACCACCACTGGCTGCCCATATGCGGCACCAGGCCAAAGGGGATGTTGCGGCGGAATTTCACCAGGCGCTGCAGCTTGACGTAGGCATCAAAGGCGCCACGGCTGGATTTCCAGGAGAACGGGAAGCGAAGAGTGAACCGTTCGACATCCAGCCCGCCGACCGTCCAGGGAACATCCGCGGTGGTGGCGCTTTCGATGAAATCGGTGCGCGGCCGTTCGGCAAGGTAGTCGACAAGCTCCTGCACGGGACGCAGCGGCAGACAGGCGCCCGAGGCCAGGTAGACATGGCGGATGTCGGGATTTTCCCGCAACAGGATCTCGCAGGCGGTCTGGGTCGCCGCCACGATGCCCCAGCCGCCCCAGTCGCAGCGATGCCGCGTGGCAAAGCGGATCCCGGGCAGGTCGGACAGGGATTGGCAAAGGGCCTCATAAGCGGGCCGGGGCACCTTTCGGTCGCAATGGATCACCACCGGACAGCCGGCCGCGCTCCAGTGCCGCGCCACCTGTTCGGCGCGGTCCAGGGCGGTATGCACCAGCATGACGATCCCGATGGTCACCTGCCCTTTACCCCGTCTCTCATGCCCAGTTGCCCTTCGACATCAGGCCGAGGATCTCCAACTGTCGCCAGTTGATGTATTTCTCGGACCATTTGCTCCATAGCTCGGGCTCCCCTTCCATATGTTCATGATAGGCGATGTATTCCCGGCTGGCACCATAATGCTGACGCCGATGCAGTTCCTCTTTTGCCTTGGCGGAAAACGTGTCGAGAAACTTGGTATGCAGAAGAACGCCGCTGGCCTTTTCTCCCCCCCATTCGTCAAAGACAAGGTTCAGGCCCCTGGGCAACAGCATATGGGTGGAACTGACATAGGCAAAGGCGCGGTCCCATTTCACCAGTGGAATCTTGTTCAGCGCCGGCGCGACCTCTGGCCGGTCAGCGAAGAACACCCGCGCCCGGGGCCCCCCCTGGATCCAGAGGTTGTTGTAGACCCTGTTGCGCCGGATCGTGTAATTGCCGCTGTCGAACCACGACGCGATCTCAATCGGGTTCTGACCCGACCGATAAGGCTGCGCATCCAGCGGACCCTTGGGATACATGTCCAGCAACATGGCGGAAAAGCTGCGGATGGAACTGTCGTCCAGCCAGTCCGTCAGCGCCGACAGGGGCCGCGTGTCACAGAACGGGAAGACAAAGAATTCATCCGGATCGACGACCAGGGACCAATGCCCATGGGCGTGGGCCAGTTGCAACCGGGTGATCCAGTCCATGCCGAAGCGCGATCTGCGATAGCTCGCATCGGTGTGCCAGACGCTGCAATCTGGCTGCGCTGACAGGTATTCCCGTGACCCGTCGGTGCTGTCGTTGTCGACGAAAAAGAAATGATCGACGCCCATCTGCCGGTAATATTCCAGAAAGTATGGCAGGCGGACATTTTCGTTGCGAAGGGTGCAGAACAACAGGATGTCGGTGGGGCGGATCTTGCGCGTGCGGTTCGCAATGTTTCGCAGAACGCGTCCCTTTCGGAGAGCCCGCAGCAGATACCTCCGCCTCTCAACTCTCAAACGATAGCGTTCTGTTATGCGCACAGAGTACCTCTTCCGATCAACCTGCGGAATTCTCAAGAAATTCTCATCAAGTCAACTTCAAGGCAACAAAGAAATGATCGCGCCACCCATGCGGGCGATAGTGATGGCCGGAGATTGAGGAATTCACAATACCCGTGCCCTGTTTCACTTGTTCTTCAATGGTTTCCGTCCAGCCGCGAAGATCGCTGGCCGGCAGGTAGACGGGGTAGTCTTTCAGGATCTCACGCAGGACGGCGAGATCTGAACAAATCAGGGGGCGCCCGGCGGCGGCGGCTTCGGCGGCGGGCAGGCCATAGCCTTCGGCGAGGCTGGGAAACAGGCAGGCCCGCGCGCCTGCGGTCAGCGCTGCCAGCGCGCTGTCGTCAAGCCCGGGCAGTTCAAAGACATGCCGCCCCATCAGGGGCGATGTATCCAGCCGGTGAAACAACGCCTCGTTGGCCCAGCCACGGCTGCCGCAGATCAGCAGCGCGGGCATGTGATCCTCGGGCAGTTTGTCGGCCAGGGCCTGCCAGACATCCAGAAGCAGCGCATGGTTCTTGCGTGGCTCGATCGTGCCGGTCACCAAGAAATACGGTGCCTTGGGCGGCATCTGAGGGCACTGGGTGGTCAGGGCGGCCGGATCCGGCGCTGGCATCGTGACCCCCAGAGGCACCGCATGGATCGCCGGTGGCGCGGGCATGTGGCGGCGCAGGTCGGCTTCGGTGGCGCGGGAATTGCACAGGATCAGGTCGGCCTGCGTGGCGCTGTCCAAAAGGGCGCGGAACCGCGCGACCGATCCGGGCCGCTGGAATTGTGGAAAATCGAGCGGGATCGTGTCGTGCAGAAAGACCGTCACGCGGGCCTGCGGCACCCCGCGAACCGCCTGCATCACCCGCGGCGTCAGGTTGCTGTGGCCGATGTTCAGATAGATGAGGCCTGCCGGCAGATGCCGCCGCAGCATCGCCCCCAGACCGGCCCGCAGGCAGGTGACCCGTGCCGCGCGCCAAAGATCCGACTGGGCACCCTGTTGTTGCAATGTCAGCCGCCGCGCCAGCCGGAACAGCGGATGCGGCCGCCCCCAGGGCGCCGCCCCGATCAGCCGGTCGCGCAGGGCCTGCAACCCGGCGCGATCCAGCAGCACATAGCCCGCCGCGATCCGCGCCAGACCCCAAAGCGGGGCCTCGTTTGCCAGAAGCGCGTCCAGCCAGGCCGCCTCGACCCGGTCTATCCCGGTCTGCACACGGCCCGCGCGGCTTGCCAGACGCGTGACGTCCAGCAGTCGCGCGGGCCCCACACCCGCAGCGCGGGGGGGGTGGTCAGCCGTCGTAATGGCCTGTCCTGTGCCAGTTCCAGGCATCTTCGATCATCTGGTTCATGTTGGAACGATCCGGCGTCCAGCCCAACTCCACCTCAGCGCGAGTCGAGCCGGAAACGAGCTTGGTACAATCGCCGGCGCGGCGCGGGCCCTCTTCGTAGGGCACCGCCTTGTTGGTCACCGCGCGGCTTTGTTCGATCACCTCGCGGACCGAGAAACCGTCGCCGGTGCCAAGGTTGAACACCCGGCTGCCCTTGCCGTCCATCAGCCATTTCAGGCCAAGCACATGGGCGTCGACCAGATCGCAAACATGAACGTAGTCGCGGATGCAGGTGCCATCAGGCGTTTCGTAATCCGTGCCGAAGATGGTCAGCGCCGGGCGCGTGCCGTCGATGGCTTCCAGCATGATCGGGATCAGGTGGGTTTCCGGGCGGTGATGTTCGCCAATTTCGCCTTCGGGATCCGCCCCCGCCACGTTGAAATAACGGAAAATCACGTGCTGCAGCCCATAGGCCTCGCCGAAGTTGGCCAGGATATCCTCGACCGCGCGCTTTGAGGCCCCATAGGAATTGATCGGCTTCTGGACCGAGCTTTCGTCCAGCACCACGTTGTCCTGTTCCCCGTAGGTCGCGCAGGTGGAGGAGAAGACGAAATTCTTCACTCCCGACGCCGCCGCCGCTTCGATCAGGGACAGCGATCCCATCACGTTGTTGCGCCAGTACAGACCCGGCTCCTTCATGCTTTCACCGACCTGGGACAGGGCGGCGAAATGCATCACGGCGACCGGCTTGTACGTCGCAAAGACCTCGTCCAGACGGGCGCGGTCCAGAAGGTCACCCTGCTCGAAGGGGCCGAATTTCACCGAATCCTTCCAGCCGGTGACGAGGCTGTCATAGGTGACCGGAGTAAACCCGTCCTTTTTCAATGCTTTACAGGCGTGCGAGCCGATATAGCCCGCACCCCCGGTTACAAGCACATGTTCCAAACTGTTCCGCCCTTCGGATCGCGACTTATTGCGCGGCGTGTTCAACATGCATGACGTCTTCGAGATAGCCCAGAAGCTCCTCGCGCAGGTCGTCACGCCCCAAACCGAAGGCGACGGTGGCCTGCAGGAAGCCTGCCTTGGAGCCGCAGTCGAAACGCTGGCCCTTGAAACGGAAACCGTGCACCGGGCGACCCGCGGTGATCTCGTCCGCGATGGCGTCGGTCAGCTGGATCTCTCCGCCGGCACCGGTCTTGCCCTGGTTGAGGTTCTGCATCACCGAATTCTGCAGCACGTAACGCCCGATTACCGCCAGGTTCGACGGCGCTTCGCCTTCCTTGGGCTTCTCGACCATGCCCTTGACCGAAACGACATTGCCCATGTCCTTTTCGACGTCGAGGATCCCGTAGGATTTCGTCTTGGCCGGGGCGACTTCCATGGCGGCGACCATGGACGCGGGCTGTTCCTCGAAGGCTTCGATCATCTGCTGCAGGCAGGGCTTCTCGGCTGCGATCACGTCATCGGGCAGGATCACCGCAAAGGGTTCGTCCCCGATCAGGCGCCGCGCGCACCAGACGGCGTGCCCCAGACCAAGCGCCTTGTGCTGGCGGATATAGGCGATGGCGCCGCTGTCCATGTAGGTGGATTTCAGCACGTCGAGCAATTCGGTCTTGCCCTTGGCCGTCAGGTCCGCCTCGAGCACGGGCGAGTGGTCGAAGTAGTCCTCAAGCGCGGATTTCCCGCGCGAGGTCACGAAGATGAATTCCTTGATTCCGGCGGCGCGGGCTTCGTCGATCGCGTATTGGATCAGCGGCCGGTCGACCAGCGTCATGATTTCCTTCGGCACCGATTTGGTCGCCGGAAGGAAACGCGTGCCCAGGCCCGCAACCGGGAAAATGGCTTTGGTAACTTTGTTTTTCACAATAACGCCCTCAATCAGGTTAGTCGCATTTACAGTTTAACGGCCAGTTAGGCCGCGCCTCATGACAGGCGAGGGATTGGCATCAAAACACAGGAAAAATGTCCCGCTTCGTATATTTTGAACCATGGCCTAACCGACGCGATCGTTCCACCGCTGTTCAGAGATTCGCCTCATTTCGCGCAGAAATCTGCTGCGATAGCGCCAAATTTTCGAGCCATGGCCAGATCTGAGGCTCCTGCCGAAAACGCCTCCCTCCTGAACCCAGGCGCCGGCCGAAGTCATCCTGACCTTATGGCAGAAGAACGACGGCGAAAAGATAAACAGTGATACCGGGCGGCCCTCTGCCGCCATCTGGTCGGCGCGGGCAAGGTTGCGGCGGCGGGCGATCCGGGACGAAAGAAGGCACAGCGGCGCACCCTGACGCCGGGACCGATAAGGTCGGAATTCACGCACGACGCAGGGCTCGGCGTTCCGGTTCGGTTGATACATCTGCGCGACAGGTGTTTCGGTCTGTTCCAGACCCGCCCTGGCTCCGCCGTCGAACTGCCGCAGCAGGCGGCGCAGGGCCGGCGGTTCGATCCGACCGGCGATCATATGGGCCACAAGCCCGCGTCGGCGGTCTTCCCTATGGGCGGCGAGGGCCTTGGGAATTTTCGCCGCGGGGCAATGTTTCGCAAGGAAATACCCGGTGCTGCGCCCTACCTGAGACAAGTCTCTGGGGCCGCGATCCGCCGCCCGTTGCGGGCCGGCTGCGCGGGCGTGATGCACCTCGGCCAGGGGCACGATCGCAGTGACCGCGCCGCGCTGTGCCAACCGCAAGGCAAGGTCGGTGTCGTCCATGTAGAAGGGGAAACCGGGATCAAATCCGCCGATATCCTCCAGAACCTCGCGACGGAAGGCCATGTTGGTGCCTTCCATCTTCACCCCGCGCCCCGGCGTGGCGGTCAGCAGGGTGATGCGCGCCGGATCGACCTGAAGCGGTTCATCCAGGCCGTGTGCCCCCACAGCCGCCGCGCGGGATTGAAAACGCACCCCGTCGCGGCCCCGCACGAACCCGGTTGCCGCGACCACCTGCGGCGCATCGAAGGCGCGCACCAGATGAGCCAACCAACCCGGTTCGGGCACCGAATCATCGTCGAGGAAAGCCAGGATTTCGCCGCGGGCATGGGCCAGGCCAAGATTGCGCGCCTCGGAGATATTGGGCCGCTCGAAGGGCAGGCAAAGCACGTCGACCGCTTCGCTGCGCGCCTGAAGCGCGACAATCCCGCCGGGATCCGCCACCACGATGATCTCGTAGGCAGGATAGGCCAGCCGAGCCAGCCCGGTCAGGCAATGCGCCAGCGCCTGCGGTCTGTTGCGGCTGACCACGATCACGCTGACCTCAGGCATCTTCATCGCATTGCCCCCGCGTTGTGCCCTGCCGGCAAGCGGGCCGCCTCTTGCGGCCCGACAAACGGTGACATCAGACATAGGACAAGCCCTTGCCGCGCCGCAACTCTTTCAGGTGGCTGGCGGGCTCCTTCCTTCGGCGCACGGGCATCGCCGCCGATTGATCCCAGCGGGGTGGCGACCTATGCTGGCCGAAGCCCTTGACGACAACGGGACGGCAAGGTTTCGGTGTCAATCGTGGTCCCGCGCATGAGGGCAGAGGCAGATGTTCCAGAAACGAACCCAGCAGACTCGGCTTCAGACCGCCTTGGCGATGGCTGGTCTGGTCTTCCATTCCGCGGCCCATTCCGTACGGGCGAACCACCGTCTCGCCATCATGTCGATCATCGCAAACATCTTCCGCATCGTTGTAATCATGGGCATCTTCCTGATGATGTACCAGATCCTGGGCATGCGGCGCAGCGCTGTGCGGGGGGATTTCGTGCTGTTCCTGCTGACCGGGGTTTTCCTGTACGTGACCCATGTGCGTACCGTCGGGGCGGTGGCCGGTGCGGCCGGACCTACCGCGCCGATGATGCAGCATGCGCCGATGAATCCCTTCATCGAAATCGCCTCGACCGCGCTGGCAAGCTTCTACACCCAGTTCCTGTCGCTTCTGGTGATCCTTTTCTTCTACTATGTGGCAGTCAATCATTTCGTCATCGACCAGCCCGTCGGCGCCTTTTTCTGCTTCCTCGCCACCTGGTTCACCGGCGTGGCAGTCGGCCTTGTCTTCATGGCGATGAAACCCTGGTCTCCGGGCGTGACCGACATTTGCCTGACGCTATATAGGCGCATCAACATGATCGCTTCAGGCAAGCTTTTCCTTGCCAACAACCTGCAACCTTCGATGCGCAACCTGTTCGACTGGAACCCGTTGTTCCATGCCATCGATCAGGCGCGTGGCTTCACGTTCATCAATTACTACCCGCATTTCACGTCGCTGGCCTATGCCTGGTACGTGGGGCTGGCGATCTTCTGCATCGGGCTGATCGCGGAATATTACACCACGCGAAAGGCCTCCCTGTCCTGGGATGCGCGCCGATAGGGCCTAGTCAACGACCCGGCAAGTCAGGTTGATCCGCCCGCCGTTCGCCAGCAACGAAGACGACCCGAACCGGATGCGATCAACCCCATGGTGCAGCATCCGCGACGGCCCGGTCAGCAACAGCACATCGCCCGATTGCAGCCAGATCGATTCGGTCTTGCCGCCGCGTGCTTCGTTGCCGATGCGGAACAACCCGTCATCTCCCAGGGACACGGACATCACCGGCCAGGAAAAGTCGGCCTCGTCCCGGTCCTGGTGCAGTCCCATCCGCGCAGCTTCGCCGTAGAAATTGATCAGGCAGCAATCGGGCTGCCGCTCCAGCCCCGTCAGCACGCGCCAGAGGTCCAGCACCGCCCCGGGGATCGGCGGCCAGGGCTGCCCCCCGGGGTGCCGGGGTTCGTAGCGATAGCCGCGCCGGTCGGAATACCAGCCGTATTTCCCTGCCGAGGTCATCTGCACCGACATCTTCCGCCCCCAGCGGGTTTCCGGCGAAAACAGCGGTGCCTGCTGCTGAACCCCGCGCAGATCCGTCAGAAGCGCCTGCTGCGCCGCCGGATCCAGCGCACCGCGAAAGATCCGGGCCCCGCGCAGCGTCTGGGGCTGCATGGACGAAAGGTCGGGCGACATGGGCTGTCAGGTCTCCGTTCCGAAAAAAGCGCCCCCGATCAACGAAGGCCACGGCCCCCGGTCGAAGACCCCCTGAATGGTAAACCGGGTGCGGCCCTGAACAAGCCCGGGGGTTGCCGGACCCGAGCGTTTTTCGCCGGTCCGCCCACCGTCCGGGCCGCGCGCACCGCCGTTTGCCGGCTGGCAGCCCCGGCAGGCCGATCCCTGCCGCCACGGCAGAATCCCGCCCGCACCACCGTTTGACGACGCTGAGAAGGGCGGTTGAGACAAAACTAGGAGTTTTTTGCCGCTCTCGGGGTTGTGAGCGGCTTGCAGGGCCCAAACCCCCTCCTTATATACGCCCAGAAGCTCGGCAGTGGCCTCATCGCTGCCGCTTTACCGGAACGGAGCGCCGATGCCGGAACGGGTCAGCGCCCTGTAACATCGCCTTAAGTGGAAGGGATAATAGATATGTCCAAAGTGATCGGGATCGACCTCGGCACCACCAACAGCTGCGTCGCCATCATGGATGGTTCGCAACCCAAAGTCATCGAAAACTCCGAAGGGGCCCGGACCACGCCGTCCATCGTCGCCTTCACCGATGACGAACGTCTCGTCGGCCAGGCCGCCAAGCGCCAGGCCGTGACCAATGCCTCCAACACCATCTTCGGCGTCAAGCGCCTGATCGGTCGTCGTTTCGACGATGCGCATCTGGCCAAGGACAAGAAGAACCTGCCGTTCAACCTTATCAACGGCGGCAACGGCGATGCATGGGTCGAATCCAAGGGCGAGAAATATTCGCCCTCGCAAATCTCTGCCTTCATCCTCGGCAAGATGAAGGAAACCGCCGAAAGCTATCTTGGCGAAGAAGTGACGCAAGCCGTCATCACCGTGCCCGCCTATTTCAACGACGCTCAGCGTCAGGCCACCAAGGACGCCGGCAAGATCGCCGGTCTGGAAGTGCTGCGGATCATCAACGAACCGACAGCCGCCGCCCTGGCCTATGGTCTGGACAAGCAGGAAAGCCACACGATCGCGGTCTATGACCTTGGCGGTGGTACCTTCGACGTCACGATCCTGGAAATCGACGACGGGTTGTTCGAAGTGAAATCCACCAATGGGGATACCTTCCTTGGTGGTGAAGACTTCGACATGCGGATCGTCAACTACCTTGCCGCCGAGTTCAAGAAAGAGCACGGCGTCGATCTGACCGCCGACAAGATGGCCCTTCAGCGTCTGAAGGAAGCCGCCGAGAAGGCCAAGATCGAACTGTCCAGCTCCAGCCAGACCGAGATCAACCAGCCGTTCATCTCGATGGACGCCAAGACCGGCCAACCGCTGCACATGGTCATGAAACTGACCCGTGCCAAGCTGGAAAGTCTGGTCGCCGACCTGATCAAGGCCTCGATGAAGCCCTGCCAGGCCGCCCTGAAGGATGCCGGGCTGTCGACCTCGGAAATCGACGAAGTCGTCCTGGTCGGTGGTATGACCCGGATGCCCCGCGTCGTTGAAGAAGTGACCAAGTTCTTCGGCAAGGAACCCCACAAGGGTGTGAACCCTGACGAAGTCGTCGCCCTTGGTGCCGCCATTCAGGCCGGTGTTCTGCAAGGCGACGTCAAGGACGTTGTCCTGCTCGACGTCACGCCGCTGAGCCTTGGCATCGAAACCCTGGGCGGTGTCTTCACCCGCCTGATCGACCGCAACACGACGATCCCGACCAAGAAAAGCCAGGTCTTCTCGACCGCCGAGGATCATCAGAGCGCCGTGACCATCCGGGTCTTCCAGGGTGAGCGCGAGATGGCGACCGACAACAAGATGCTCGGTCAGTTCAACCTCGAGGACATCCCGCCCGCGCCGCGCGGCATGCCGCAGATCGAAGTGACCTTCGACATCGACGCCAACGGCATCGTGTCCGTCGGTGCCAAGGACAAGGGCACCAACAAGGAACAGAAGATCACGATCCAGGCCTCTGGCGGTCTGTCGGATGCCGACATCGAGAAGATGGTCAAGGATGCGGAAGAGAACGCCGACGCCGACAAGGCCCGCAAGGAACTGGTCGAGGCCCGCAACCAGGCCGAAAGCCTGATCCATTCCACCGAGAAATCGATGGAAGAGCATGCCGACAAGGTCGACCCGACCACGATCGAGGCGATCGAGCTGGCCATTGCCGCGCTCAAGGACGAGCTGGAAGCGGACAACGCCGAAAAGATCCGCTCGGGCATCCAGAACGTGACCGAAGCCGCGATGAAGCTGGGCGAGGCGATCTACAAGTCGCAGGCTGAAGAGCCGGACGACGAACCGACCGCCGCCGATTCTTCGTCGAGCAATTCGGCAGATGACGATATCGTCGACGCCGATTTCGAGGATCTGGACGACAACAAGCGTGGGTAAACGAAACCGACGCTAGGAACCTCTGGGGCCGGTCCTCCCATCGGGCGGGCCGGCCTTCACGTTCCCAGGAAGGGTGACCAGACGTGGCAAAACGCGATTATTACGACGTTCTCGGCCTTCAAAAAGGGGCCAGTGCGGAGGAGATCAAGAAGGGCTATCGCAAGAAGGCGAAAGAACTTCATCCCGACCGGAATACCGACAATCCAGGTGCCGAGGATCAGTTCAAGGAGGCCAACGAGGCCTACGAGATCCTCAAGGATGCGGAAAAGAAGGCAGCCTATGACCGCTATGGTCATGCGGCCTTCGAAGGCGGCATGGGCGGCGGCGGCGGTCAGCGCCCCGGTGCCGGTGGCCATGGCGATTTCGGATCGGCTTTCTCGGATGTCTTCGACGACCTGTTCGGCGACTTCATGGGCGGCCGGCAACCCGGTGGCCGCCAGCGTGCGACCCGTGGCGCGGATCTGCGCTACAACATGCGGGTTTCGCTGGAAGAAGCCTACGCCGGCCTGAAGAAGACCATCAGCGTCCCGACCTCCGTGACCTGTACCAAGTGCAGCGGCTCGGGGGCCGAAGGCGGTGGTGAACCGACGACCTGTCCGACCTGTTCAGGCATGGGCAAGGTCCGCGCGCAGCAGGGTTTCTTCACGGTTGAACGGACCTGCCCCACATGTTCCGGCCTCGGCCAGATCATCAAGAACCCCTGTTCGGAATGTCATGGCCAGGGCCGTGTCGAACGCGAACGCAGCCTGGCTGTCAATATTCCCCCCGGTGTCGAAACCGGCACCCGCATCCGTCACAGCGGCGCGGGCGAAGCGGGGATGCGCGGCGGGCCTTCGGGTGATCTCTACATCTTCATCGATGTGGCGGCGCATCCGATCTTCGAACGCGAAGGCGTGAACCTGTTCTGCCGGGTGCCGGTGTCCATGGCGACCGCAGCCCTTGGCGGTGACATCGAGGTGCCGACCATCGACGGGGGTCGGTCGCGGGTCAAGATCCCCGAAGGCAGCCAATCGGGCCGTCAGATGCGCCTGCGCAGCAAGGGCATGCCCGCGCTGCGCGGCGGTGGAGCGGGGGACATGTTCATCGAACTGGCCGTCGAGACCCCAGTGAACCTGACCCATCGCCAGAAGGAACTTCTTAAGGAATTCGAAGACCTGTCGGAAGAGAACAATCCCGAAAGCGAGGGATTTTTCAAATCCGTCAAGAATTTCTGGGATTCGATGAAGGGCTGACCGAGCCGTTTCAAGGGTCGGAAATAACGGAGAGGGGCGGCCACCAGGCCGCCCCTTGGCGTTTCGTCCCGCCCCCTCCCGCACGCGTTAACCAGCCGCTAACCCAAGCCGCAGCATCCTGAGCCCATGACGAGGTCGTTTCAGGAATCCCCGATGCCGCTGTTCGGCACCGATGAAGCCCCGCCCGAGGCGCTGCCGCCCGGCCGTTTGCCGTCCTATATCCGCGACCACCGCAAACGCCTGCGCGCCCGGTTCATGCAAGGCGGTGCGGCCGCCCTGCCCGACTACGAAATGCTGGAGCTGGTCCTGTTCCGCGCCAACGCCCGGCGCGACATGAAACCCCTGGCCCATGCCCTGCTGGAGGCCTTCGGGGATTTCAACGGCGTCATCAGCGCCCCGCCCGACCGCCTGGCCGAGATCCCCGACGCGGGCGATGCGGTGATCTGCGAATTGAAGCTGATCGAGGCCGCCGCCCAGCGCCTCGCCCGGTCGCGCATCCTGCAACGCCATGTCCTGACCTCCTGGGAGGCGCTGCTGGATTACTGCCACACTGCCATGTCCCACCGCGAGACCGAGCAATTTCGCGTGCTCTACCTCGATCGCAAGAATACGCTGATCGCGGACGAGGAACAGGGCAAGGGTACCGTCGATCACGTCCCCGTCTACCCCCGAGAGGTCGTGAAACGCGGCCTGCAGATCAACGCCAGCGCCTTGATCCTGGTGCATAATCATCCCTCGGGCGATCCGACGCCAAGTCAGGCGGATATCGACATGACCCATCAGATCGAAGCCGCCGCCAATGCGCTTGGCATCACCCTGCACGACCATATCATCATCGGGAAATCGCGCGAGCTTAGCTTTCGCTCCGATGGCTATCTATAGAAAACGCCCGCCGAAACCGGCGGGCGTCTGGTCAGTAATCCAAGTTCAGGCCATCTGTCAGGCCAGTGCCTTGGCCTCGCGGCGGCGGGCATGCAGCACCGGCTCGGTATACCCCGAAGGCTGGGCGATCCCCTTGAAGATCAAGTCCCGCGCGGCGCCAAAGGCGACACCGTCGAAATCGGGCGCCATGGGCTGATAGGCAGGATCACCGGCGTTCTGGCCATCGACCTTCACCGCCATGCGCTTTAGCGCCTCCATTACCTGATCCTCGGTAACGAGGCCATGCAGCAGCCAGTTGGCCAGGTATTGCGACGAAATCCGCAGGGTGGCGCGGTCTTCCATCAGGCCGACATCATTGATGTCCGGCACCTTGGAACAGCCGACGCCCTGATCGATCCAGCGCACCACGTAGCCCAGGATCCCCTGGCAATTGTTGTCCAGATCGCGCGAGACCTCTTCTCCAGTCAGGTTGCGACCGGCCAGCAGGGGCGGGGTCAGCAGGTCATCGAGGCTGGCTTGTGCCCGTGTTTTCAACTCGTCCTGACGCTTGACCACGTTGATCTCGTGATAATGGGTCGCATGCAGCACCGCGGCCGTGGGCGAAGGCACCCAGGCGGTGTTCGCCCCGGCCATCGGATGCCCGGATTTGGCGACCAGCATTTCGGACATGACATCGGGCTTGGCCCACATGCCCTTGCCGATCTGCGCCTTGCCCTGCAGGCCCAGCTTCAGCCCCCAGTCGACATTGCCGTCCTCGTAGGCGTGAAGCCAGGCGGCGTCCTTCATCTCGGCCTTGGGCACGAAGGCTCCGGCCTGCATCGAGGTGTGGATCTCGTCCCCCGTCCGGTCAAGGAAACCGGTGTTGATGAAGACCAGACGATCCTTCACCGCGCGGATGCATTCCTTGAGGTTGACCGACGTGCGGCGTTCCTCGTCCATGACGCCCAGCTTGACGGTATTGACCGGCAGGCCCAGCACCTTTTCGACACCGGCATAAAGACGGTCGGCAAAGGCGACCTCTTCGGGGCCGTGCATCTTGGGTTTGACGACGTAGACCGAGCCGCAGCGGGAATTGCGCAAGCCTTCGGTCTTTTTCAGGTCATGCATGGCGCAGGCGACGGTGATCATCGCGTCCAGCATGCCCTCGGGGACCTCTTCACCATCGAAAAGCACCGCATCGGTGGTCATCAGGTGGCCGACGTTGCGCACCAGCAGCAGGGCGCGGCCCGGCAGGGTAAACGGCGTGCCCTGAGGGTCGAGGTATTCGGGATCGTCCTGCAGGCGGCGGGTCATCTCCTGACCGCCCTTCTGGAAGGTCTCGGTCAGATCGCCCTTCATCAGGCCCAGCCAATTGGCATAGACGGCGGTCTTGTCGGCGGCATCGACGGCGGCCACGCTGTCTTCGCAATCCTGGATCGCGGTCAGGGCCGCTTCCATCAATACATCGCGCAGACCTGCGGGGCTGTCCTGGCCGACGGGATGCGAAGGGTCGATCTGCAGCGCGACATGCAGGCCATTGTGCTGCAACAGGTAGGAGGCCTTGGCGCCGTCTTCGGTGTAGCCGACGAAGGCATCGGGGGTCTTGAACCCGTGCAGCGTGCCGTTCGCCTCTGCCATCAGTTCCGCACCTTCGCGGCGATAGACTGTGACCTCGGCATGGCTGACACCTTTCAGCGGGACGGCCAGGTCAAGGAATTCAGCCGCCCAGGCCATCACCTGGTTGCCGCGGTTCCGGTCATATCCCTTGCCCTCGGGGGCGCCGGGGATGGCGTCGGTGCCGTAGAGCGCATCGTACAGCGATCCCCAGCGGGCATTGGCCGCGTTCAGCGCGAAACGCGCATTCATCACCGGCACGACCAGTTGCGGACCGGCCAGCGTAGCGACCTCCGGATCTACATTTTGTGTCCCGATCTCGAAATCGGGACCTTCTTCTACGATATACCCGATTTCTTCGAGGAAGGCGCGATAGGCTGCCGAATCCCAGGGCTGGCCCTTGCGGGCCACCAGCCAGGCGTCGATCTGCACTTGCAGTTCTTCGCGGACGTCAAGCAGGCGCAGGTTTTCCGGTGCCAGCGTCGTCACCAGGCGGGCAAAACCGGACCAGAAGGCCTCGGCGGTGACATCGAGGCCCGGCAGGACCTGATCTTCGACAAGCGCAGCCAGTTCGCCGGCCACGGACAGACCGGAACGGGACACATATTGGGTCATGGGGTTTTCTCCTGAATCTCTTGCAGACAACATAGCCGCTACGGCAGCTCAGGCGATGGGAATTGCAAATGTTTCCACGATGCGGAAAACCTTTGTCTGGAAATGGAAAAGCCTGGCATGATGGGCTTGGCTGGACCAAGGGGAGGACCGGATGAGCGACAACCAGAATGTGCAATCGGTGGACCGCGCCCTGACCTTGCTGGAGCTGATCGCGGCCGAACCCGAGGGCCTGCGCCTGTCCGATGTTGCCCGGCGCGCCGCCCTTGCGCCATCGACCACCCACCGGCTGCTGACCACGCTTGAACAGCGCGGCTTTCTGCAAAGTGACGCGGCCTCGGGGCATTGGCATGTCGGGCGCAGCGCCCATCGGGTCGGCGCGGCCTATATGCTGTCGCGCAACCTTGTCGCCCCGGCGCTGCCCTTCCTGCGGCGGCTGCGCGACGCGACACGGGAAACCGCCAACCTCGGCGTGATCGAGGACGGAGAGGTCGTGACCCTGAGCCAGGTCGAAAGCCGCGAGATCATGCGCGCCATATCGCCCCCCGGCGGGCGGGTCCCGGTGCTGTGTTCCGGCATGGGCAAGGCGATTCTGGCGACCCGCCCCGATGACGAGGTCGATCACATGATCCGTCGTCACGGGTTTCGCGCCGCCACCGCGCATAGCCTGACCCGCCCCGAGGCCGTGCAGACCGAAATCGGCCGCATAAGGGCACAGGGCTGGGCGCTGGATGACGAGGAATTCGTGATCGGCCTGCGCTGTGTCGCCGTCGTGGTCTGGGGGCCGGAGGGCGAGCCGGCCTGCGCAATCTCGGTCTCGGGACTGGCGGCGCGGATGACCCCGGAAAAGGTCGCCAGTTGCGCCGGAACCCTGCGCCGCATCGCGGCCGAGCTGAGCCTGGCCATGGGGGGACGCGCCCCCGGCATATGGGGCTAGCGCACCCAGACCTCGACCCGGCGGTTCACGGTGCGGCCCCAATCGCTGTCGTCGCAGGCCATCGGCATGGCTTCTCCGAAGGCGGCAGTGCCAAGGGTAATGCGGGCGGAATCAAAGGTTTGCATCGCCGCCAGCAGGGCTCGCTCCACGGCCTGCGCGCGGCGGCCAGCGATCTCGCGGTTCACGCCGGCATCGCCTTCACCGTCTGAAAAGCCCGCCAGAAGGACCTCTCTGCCATCGTAAAGCCCGCTTTGCAGGGCCTCGGCCAGCAGCCTCAGGTTGGAGCGCGATTGCGCATCCAGCTGCACCGCACCGGGGGCAAAGCGGAACGACAGGGACAGCCGCTTCATCGGGCGCAGTATGGCCAGCATCTCCTGAAGGTCAGTCAGGCTGACCTCGGTGCCCGCGCGGGCGATGGCATTGGCGAAACGGTCGCCCTGATCGGCAATCGGGACCTCTTCGGGCAACTGGTCGGTGAAACCGGCCCGGCGGATCACGTGCTGGGCCTGCGGGCTGCCGGTATAGGCCAGGAAGTCGCGGGCCAGTTTCGGCAGGCGGCGGGCCGGCTGATAAAGAAAGACGGGCGTCGTCAGGGGGTAATCCTCGGTCTTGGCATCGCGGCGACTGGCCTGAAGCGCGACGCCGCAGGGACCGCCCACGCCCAGCCCCACAGCCCCGCCAACCGCGCTGGACCGGGTGATCCCGATGGCAAAGGGGTCGTCCAGCACCGCCTGCAACAAGGCGCTGTCGCTGTCATGTTCGACCACGTCCCCCCCGATCACCGCGCCGCCAGTCAGGAACTTGTCCTCTACCGCCTGCCCCGGACCCGACCCGAGGTGGCGCAGATGCACGGCGACCGGCGCATCCGGCCCGCCAAGCGCCTGCCAGTTGCGGATGTCACCGCTGAGGACATCGGCCAGTTGCGGCATCGAGATCCGCGTGACCGGATTGCCCGGCCAGACGATCGGCACCAGCGCATCCAGCGCCAGAACCCTCAGCCGGCCCGGCCGATCAAGGTCGCCCAGCCCTTCCTCACGCGCCGCCACAAGCTCGGCCGGACGGATTTCGCGCAGGGCCATGACAAGGTCGGTGCCCTCGCTCAGCAGGTCGCGAAACCCGTCATCGGTGTTGGAACTGCGGATGGTGAATTCGCCCGCCAGCCGGTCGCCTTCGAACAGTTGATACAGCACCACGCCGCCGGAACGATCCTCGCGGCGCAGGGACAGTCCCTGGCGCAGACCGAACCCTTCGATCAGGGCGGGCATCAGGACGGTGCCGATACTGGCCGCACCGGAAATCGTCAGCCGGGCGACGAAATCCTGCAGATCGGGGCATCCCGGCCCGTCACAGAGCACACCCGAGCCATCCAGCGTCAGCACGCCGAATTCCGAATCGACGCGATAGAATTCGCCGTCAAAGCCCAGCAGATCGCCCGCAACGGCGACCGTCCCGTCACGCGAGGTCAGCGTGACATCCTGTGCGCGAAGGGGTGACAGGCCAAGAACAAGGAAAAGAACGGCAAGGCCCGCCGAACGGAAAAATCGCATCTATGCCCCCCGGCCCGGATCAGTCACCGGCGAAGTCTCGGGGGTATGAAGAGGATTTTCAACCGGGCGCGACGCCCATGCGCCCTTGCCCGGTCAGACGTTGCCCCCGCGCCATGGACCACGGCACGGGGGCAATCTTGCCGGGATACGTCTGTAGAACTACTTCGAGATTTTCCCAAGCATCGAAAACTCTCAGAAAAAATGCTTGAAATCAAATAGTTGGATTTGCCCCCAGAGGCGAAACCCTAAGATCTTCCCATGTGACGGCTAAGTTCATGCCAAGGATAGGATTTTCCGGAAACCACACATGAAAAAGGGCCCGCAACGCGGACCCCGAGGCGATTCCAGATCTGTAGGTGCGGAGCTTACCCTGCGCGGATCGCCGTCACCTCCTTCAACGGCAACAAGACAGACGCCAAGCCGTCTCCGTCAGGACAGCGGAAGGCCGGTAGCTCGTTGGCAAGAAGAGCCCTCACGACATCGGACGTCGTGCCAATCTTCCGCTGACAGATTGCCCCGACTGGGTGCAGGTCAATTTGCCCGGCACTTTCTGAATCCGGCAAGGCGGCAAGCTGAGCGAGAAAGGCGTCGAGACTTCGACGCGAGAAGACGACATGGCGAATGGCACCGGGAGACCCCGCCGGCACCACGGGCTTCAAGACGCCATCCCGATACAGGGCTCTCGCCTGCGAAAAGCTGGCGCCGATGTACTCGTCCAGATCGGCCAGGGGGATACCCGTCTTGAAATCCTGCACCAGTTGCGCAATCTCCCTGGCATCGAACCGGATAAGGCCACAGTCGTCCATGCTCGCATCGTGGGGAATATGCCCGATCTTCTTGAGCATACGCGCCATGCTGGAGGTCTTGTGACCGAGGGCCTCACCAAGGCTCTGAACGCTGTGGAATCGCCGATATTTGAGCTCCTCACCCAGGACCTTTGTTCCGGCCTCCAGTACATCGTGTTCGATGATATGGTCCCGCAAGATGCCGAGGAGAGGTCCGGGGTCGCGGGTTTGCCACTGACGGTTCATCCATTCGTATAGCTTCCCATATTTTGCGAGCGGTCCGGCTTGTGCCGCTTGTGCAGGCGAGGCCTCACGGATCCGATCCAGCGCAGCGACCAGCGCCTCAGGGCCTTGGGAATAGACCCGGAAGCCCTCCTCCAATGCGGCTTCATGGCGCAGGACCGACAGCCTGTTGGGAGCGATCTTGTGGCCTTCGCGCATGACCACCCCAAGGAGCAGCGACGCATCGAGAACCTGCTCCAGCCCCTGTTCATCCAGCCAAGAGTCCCTTTCCGGCACGTTTTGCAGTCGTGCTTCCAGCCACTGCAGATAGCAGGGCACGGGGTCAGACACAGTATGAGAGACTGACGCCGGAATGATGCCCGTCGCCTCCTGAAGCGTCCTTGCAGGCTTTTCCGACCGCTGCAGCCAGATGCCATGGCGTGGGCACCTGTGAGCCGCAGCAACGCACCAGATCAGGCGCTGACGCCAGTTGCGGTGTTCGCCGTCCTCGGCGAGGCAGGCAGGACAGTACTTGTCCGCCGCGCGCGAAAGGGAGCCTGAATGGAACTGCTCTCCGCGGAACTCCATGCCTTTCCGGATTCCACGCATAGTAACCCTCAGAAGGTCGGCCTCATCGATCCCGGCAATGGCGGCGAACCGGGAAATGGCCTCGGGACGGCCAAGGGTGAAAGCCTCGCCATTGATCCGCATGTCAGCCAGCATCCAGTGAAGCGGCTGGCCCGTATGGATCGCGGCGAGGCGCCCGGCGAAGGACATCGCCGTTTCCTGCGTGTCGAGCGTGACATAGGGACGGAGGCGCATCACCGGCTCCAGCCCGCCTCTGTAAGAGACACCCGCACGGTGTCCCACGGCGCCTCCGCGAAGGGCGTTGTCTGCATCGCGCCATATTCCCTCGAGAAGACATGCCCCGCATCCCGCAGGGTCACCTTGCTGCGCCCCTCCTCCAGAGCGGCCACGAGAATGGTCTTAGCCAGATGGATCGCACGTCCGGGCTCGCCATTCTCGGCGAAGAGCACGCGGTCGGGCATCGCCTCTCCATCAAGGGAAAGACCCACTTTCTCTGCGCAAAGCTGCATGCTTCGCGCAAAGGTACGTGCCTCCTTGCTGCCTTCGGCGATGCGGGTAAGCTGGAACCTGGGGAAGCGTCGGTCGGTTTCGGGGTCCGTCATCACCCCCTGCCGGAGCTTGTCGACGCCGGCTGCGATGACCGCAACAGGCCAGTCACCCTGCAGCAGGCTCTTGAGCCTCTGGATCGCCCCTTCGACATCGCGGCCCGATCCCTTGCGGAGCAGATGATGTGCTTCGTCGATGACCAACAGGCGAACCCCGCGTTCACGCATCCGGTGGCGCGCCACGTCCCACGCCTGATCGGCGTTCGCGCGCGAGTTCATATCGAGGTATCCCAGTTTCTTGGCAATGCGGGACGCGAAGCTCTTGATCGTCGCTTCTGGAGGGACGGTGACGTAGAATGTGTTCCCGTCGTTTTCCCTGTCGGCCAGATGGATCATCGGTACTGTGCGCAAGGTTCTCCGGAGCAACGACGATTTGCCGGCACCGGACTCTCCGATAAGCATCAGGCCGCGGGTTTCACCGTTGAGCCGGTCGATCTTCGGCTTGGGTGTCAGCTGCCCTTCTTTGTCGGTCTTGAACAGACGCCCGAGGCGGGCGATCAGGGCATCATCGCGGTCGAGGCGGACATACCTGTCCTCCAGCCATTCGATCTTCTCTGGCAGGGATGCATCGGCAGGCAGGGCGGTCATCGTCTTGGTGATCATCTTGGTTCCTTGGATTGAGCATGACTTCTCCGGTCTCCGGGGCATGGCCACGAAGCTGGGAGGGCACGGTGTTAGGTTCACAGGCTGGGTGACGGGGTCAGGTGGAGCTGTTTGTTCAGGTGAAGTTGGTCCTTTGCGTTGGCCCTGAGGGGCGTGGATATCGGTGCGGTCGAGTTATGCGTGGGG
Organism: Pseudooceanicola algae; assembly: GCF_003590145.2. Taxonomy (NCBI): domain Bacteria; kingdom Pseudomonadati; phylum Pseudomonadota; class Alphaproteobacteria; order Rhodobacterales; family Paracoccaceae; genus Pseudooceanicola; species Pseudooceanicola algae. The sequence continues at coordinate 2,861,058 of NZ_CP060436.1, forward strand.
TGCGAAAGTTGGCAGGCCTGAAGGCGAACTGTTTGCCGTCGGGAGAAGAAACGACGGAATTCTTCGGTCGCCCCGGCACTATTCCAGCAGGTCTTCATCGTCGGGTCCTTCGGCCGCTTCCAGCGTGGCCATCGTTTCCGGTTCAGCCGCGGGCTGACTTTCATCCAGAACCTCGTCAGCAAGGAGGTCACGGTACGGTTCGGCAGTGTAGCGGCGCTCCGAAGTATCTATGTGCCGCGCGAAATGTGCCTCCGTCAGCTCGACTCCATTTGCCGTCCTCGGGCGCGCGAACAGCCCCTTCGCCAGTTTCAGCGCCTTGGTATGTGCGTCGATGTCGTGGATCAGCGCGAGGCGGGCCGCCTCTGCTTCAGGGTCCTTGGTTTGACGTTGCTCCAGCCAGACATGAAGGTCGCTTTCATCCTTGCCGATCCAGCGCTCATCAGTGGCTGGTACGGTGACCCACTCCCCGTTTCCGGCACGCACTTCGATCGCGCCGATGTCCCCGCCCCAATGGCAGATCTCGAGGCGCTCACCTCCATGGGCGAACCACCTCTGCGTCAGCGCATCGCTTTGGTAGGTGACGTGCATCACCTTCAGCCCGTGCCGCCCGAGGGTCCTGTGAACTCGGGTGCCAAAGGCGAGGCGCATCTCCCGGTTGGTAATCTGACGAACCGGCATGTGGCTGGTCGCCTCTTCCCAGGCCTGCAACGGGGTCATGCCCAGCCCCTCGTGACGGCGGTTGTGGTATCCGTCGACGGTCCAGCGGACGAGCCAGCCGAGAAACTCCTCGATGGTCAGCGTGGCACGGGCCGCCGGGTCGTTGTCTCCGCGCTTCACCGGATTCTCGAAATTCCTGCCCGAGAACCTTTGCAGGAAGGTGCTGTGCAACGTCCTGAAGGTTCTTTCAATGAACGGCTTGAGCCAGGGTTTGCCGGCCGGGCTGCCGATGTTCGTGATCCCGAGAGAAGCAAGGATGTGGTACGCCTCGTCAGAGACGTAGGGACTGCCTCGATCGAGAACGGCCTCCTCCGGTGCGCCATGCTGAACCCAGTCAAAGCGGCAGCCGACAGCATCGGAGAGCGGCGTCTTGTCGGTATAGATCATCTCCAGCGTCTGGCGCAGCGTATCCGGGGTTCCCTCCGGCACGATCTGGAGCGCGAGAAGGCAACGCGTGTGAACATCGATCGCGGCCGAGATGACCACGCGCCTGGCAGCGCCATCAAATCCCAGGGCCACGATCTCGTGCGGGGCCAGAAGCTTGAAAATCCCGGTCAGCCTCAGAAGAAGCGTCAGGTCGATGGTGTATTCGTCGATCTCCACGCGCTCGAGCGCCCGGTACGTCGTGATGCCGACCCCCAAGGCATGCATGTCGCGATAGGCTCTGTCGAAGCCGGTCGACCTGATGGCATAGGCCGCGCACCCCAGTCGATCGGCCTGCCGTTTCACGAATGCCTTGCTGACCCTGTTCGACAGGCTCGGCAGAGGGAAATCGGCGCTGAACCGGCGGGCATTCTCCGCCTGGATCGCAGCAAGGACACTGTCGTGCAAGGAGCTGATGGATGGACGTTCCATATCGGCCAGATCATCGACCACACCGGCCACGAAATCCGCGAGTTCCGCCGTGTGCCCTGCCTTCCCACCACATCGGCGATAGGCATCGAACAGGCTATCCTCCCCCTTTGTCCGCAGCTTGCGCAGCCAGTTGTAGATCGAGGCGCCCTTGGAGGCAGGGTTGTCGTTCTTCACCTCGAGCTCGAAGAGGAACGGAGGCCGATTGGCATTCGAGCCGTAGACAGCCCGTTTTCGCCTTCCACGGGTCGAGCGGCCCATTGCCGCAACGAGGCGAGCATGGGCGGTTCTGGCGCGGGCGACGATAAGTTCCGCATGCTCCTCGAAGTCACGCCTCCGGTGCCCCATCCGGTCCTCCGCGATCAGCTCTTCGGCCGCGAGGGCACAGGCCTTGCGGACGAGCATGCGAGAGGTTTCCTCATGCGTCCGCAAGTGACGAAGGATGTCGTCGGGATCGGTCTCCATTGCGCGCGGCCGCGACAGGATAACCAGCTGGCCGTGGCGGTTGTCCGCCTCCACATGTTCGTGCGTCAGCAGCCGGTGCGCACGCTCGGTGATCACGCCGGTTTCGGGATCGCTCCATTCCTCCCAGACGACCAAGAAGCCTTCCGGTCTGGCTTCGACGACCGAGCCATGGCGTGGTCCGACGCGGAAATTGCAGCCAACCTCCAGCAGGTGGTGGCGCTGTACCAAGGAAACTGCCATCACGCGGTTCCTGGGCTGCTGATGATGGAATGCTCGGTGATTGGCTCCTCGTCCGCGACCACGATGATGCCTGAACGGATCGCGCGGATGACGCTCCACCAGCCGTCACGACCGACAGGCGTCTGGTCAAGGAAATCACGGATGGTCCGAGGTCGTTCCATTCCCGCCAGTTCGGATCGCACGAGCAGATCCAGTTTGGGGTTCGGGTGCCGCGCCGCATGAAACAGCTTGACCCGAGAAAGGCGGATCGGATCGATGTTCCGTTCCGTGACCACGTGGACATGATCTGCCATCGCTGGAACCGCGACATGGCGGATTACCTGCATCGCGTGCTGAAACTTGTAGGTTCTGGCAACCTGCTCGGGCTTCACCGAGATCGCGATCCGCTGGCCCGACGCCAATGTCAGCCGCAGATCGAACCAGTACGCGGTTGCCGCAACGCCTTGCGTCCGTGCCATGATCGGGGCGAGCTGCTCTTCCAGGTCGTGGAAGTCGGTGCGGTAGATGCAGCAGAGCGCGGCCTTGTATTCAAGCAGGCTGCCAAAGCCCAGGGCACGGGACTTGCCCGCAGCATTCAGGAAGGTCAGCTGGCCGACGAAGTGGTATTTGGACGCCCTTGGAATAGCGCGCCTGGCGCGGGATGGAAGATAGGTATCGTCGAAGCTCATGTTATCTCTTTCTGCTGGCCACAACTCTCCCGGCGGCTGAAACGGACATTTCAGCCGGGGGATGCGACGTGGTTCTGGGTGAGGCAGCGCGTTTGCCCGCGTCTGCCGTCTACTGCATTTTACGTAGGCGCAAAATTTTCAGCCCATCAGGGGCTGGCGGGAAAAAAATTCATTTTTTTCAGGGCCTAAGCTACTTGAAACACGATTTTTCTTGGCATACGGGCCAGGCTCTTGCCAACCGGCTCAGCTCAGGGATCAGGTCATCGTAGCCGGCCTTGAAAGCCAGATCGAAGACTTGCTGAGTACGTCGGGCGATACATTTCAGGGCAACGTGAATCGGTAAGCTGATGACACCTTTGTCGACGGCGACAAGGTATCCGGGAAGGACATCGTCCAGATATTCCCCCGGGAGCTTGGGCACGAAGGCGGGCCCGAGCTTGTACCACCGTGACAACGTCCGGGCCCACTCTCGGTCCGGCGACAAGTGTATCAGAGTGGATGTCTGGATCCGCCGGTCACCCAACACGGGATGACCGGTGACGCTGCCGACAAGGAACACTTCCCGACCCCGCATTGCAGCAGTCCAATTGTCGAGGAAAGGCGCTTCCAGTTCGGAACGATCTGGATCCACACCAAGGCAAACAGCGCGGAAAGCAGTCAGGTACATTTCGACAAGTTTTCGAGGAGACGGTGAAGAGTGCATGTTCAGGTCCAAGCATGGAACAACGCCCCCGGCGCCATTGGAAATACACCGGGTGGGTTAGATCAGTTTCAGGATGAACGCGCGTGTTCTGAGAAGCCGCATAGGTCGGTCCGCAGTTGCAAGGAAGTCGAAAGTATTGCGAAAACAGGGACTTTCGACACTTTCCATGGGCGAATTACCCAAGACTGTCTCGTCAGCATGCCGATCCAGATGGTCTTTTCGCACGGAGTTTCGGCGTAACTTTTTCTCGGCCGTGCAGAAGCCAAACTCGCATGGCCGCTTCGGCAACTACCCGCGGTTGTCGAAAGAGTCAGATAGAGCTCCTTATAGGTGCCCTTGAGAATCATGCGCCGGAGGCGCGCTCACCTCCCGCTGGTCTCGTCATCACACCGTGTTCTCAGTCTTGACAGACTGCATCTATGCCACCGGCGATAAGGAACCTCTTCTACCGCAATCGGATCGCGTTGTGACGAACTCGGAAATGACCGTCAGAAGAAGCATCACCGGAAGACTCTGTGGCTCTGGATGCCGAGAAAATGAGGGACCGATAGGTAAGCCCTAGCGTGCCCTGCTCCGAATGCCGTCATGGACAACCCATCATCGCACAAGCAAATCGGCGAAATACTCGGACGTCGGCGCCACGCCAGACATCCATAGATGATCCCTTGCCCGAGTGGCCGCAACGTAAAGCAGATGCCGCTCGGTATTCATGACTTCATCTAATTGCGCTTCGTCCTTCGCTGCCAAAAGGCGGCTCTCGTCAGGCAGAACGCCATCATTCAACATGGCGATGGCGACAGCCCGGTATTCCGCGCCTTTTGCATCATGCATCGGCAATACCTGCACCTTGGGCAGATCAAGCGCACTCTCCACGCCAGGGACATCGCTTGCGTGACGCACGAGAACCGCGAGTTCCGTTGCAGGTACATTGTCGTATGCTAACCGGTCTTGGATCCACGATCTTAGGCCAGAAATCTCATCCTGAATGGTGCGAAATTCCCTGAAGGTAGGTGCCGGGCCATCAAATATCGACGTGATTCCAGTCCTGCTTTCCTCGTTTCCATCCGCCTCGATCAATGTCTCTGGCAGCAGTCGATCGCTCTGAGAACGTATCTGGTGGGAGGTTCGGTAATTGACCTTCAGGCTCCGAGAGCGACCGCGCAGTTCTATGCCGGCGGCTGACCAAGGGAACGGAGCCCGGAAAATGCGCTGCCCAATGTCGCCGGCGAAAAAAAGGCCATTCGGCCTGCCTCCGAGAGAAGCCCCTAAAAGCTTCAGTTCCGCAACCGAAACGTCCTGTGCTTCATCGATCAAGACGTTGTCGAAAGGAAAATCGCCGGCTTTGGAGAGATCATGGGCGAGCTGCGCTTCGGTCTTGAGTCCTGCGTGGTTCAGTCTGTCGCTTACAGCCCTGAAAACCTCCCAAAGTGCATCCCGGCGTGAAGCTGCCATGCGGACTTTGCGACCTAGCCTAGGGAGCTCCCGGTAGGCGCCCTTGGTCGCAACATCCCAAGCGTCCACTACGAGAGTCCATTCGTCGAACAGGAAGTCCGGATCCACCGCAATTCCCTGCGCGCTCGCCGCCTCCTCAAGGAAATGGCGCAGCGATGTCTCGTCGACGATCTCGACGTCACCGAACCTCTCTTGATGCAAGCGTGAGATCAACACGGGTAGAGCTTCAACAGTGATACGGCCAAGCGTACCCGCAGACGCAACCTGAGGCAGCTTTTGGGCGAGGCTATCCGCGAGCTTGCGGTTGAATGTCGTCAGCAACACCCGACCATTGGTGTTTTCCGCAAGGCGAGCCGCCCTGTGCAGTGCCACCACTGTCTTGCCAGTTCCCGCCGAACCGATCACCCGTGCCGGGCCGTTGAAATTCCGGTCGACATATTCCTGCTGGGCAGGATGCAGGAATACCGCCCATTTCTCCCAAGGAGCATCCAGTGCCGCCTGGAGTTCCTCCAGGTTATCCAGCACACGGAATCTGCGCTTGGTGTCCGGATGCTCCCAGGGATCCGCACCATTCTCCGAAATCGTTGCTGGAATGGGTGTTTCCCCGACGGCTGCAGAAAGGACAGCATTGGCGGCTTCCGTTGGAAGGTGGCCCGCGATATCAAGAACAGTCTCATCGGTCACATCACGCACCGTATCGATCCAGTCGGTCGGGATGCCCCAAGACAACAACGTATCGTCATCCAGGTGGGACAAGGGGCGCGGCAGCTCGACAGCCTTTTCGACGTAGCGCTGAACGATCACCTCTTCGATTGTCTCGCGGGCCTCGACGATCTGAATGGCCCCCGTGCGCGGATGACTTTCGATCCGGCGCGTTTCGGCCCAGCGGTAGGCCGCATCGTGATGGCCGACCCAGGCGAGGAGGCTTTGCCCGGCCTTCTTGTGAATAACCATACGGATGTCACGGTTCACCCGAGCAGTCCAGAAATCCGGATCACGGGCGCGGTCGACGCGGTGCATCCCAAGGCCAGGCAAGCTTGGATCCATCTGAAAATCGAAGGCCGAGGTCTTGACCTGCTTCTGCTCCTGGGGCGTCAGTTTGGCCAACGCGTCGTAAAAGGTGTCGGCGATACGGTGGGTCATTTTTCGACGACGTGTCGCGCCAGGTTGATACCTTTTCGAACTTCAGTCTGATAGCTCTTCGGAAGCCCGGCCCGGATAACGATTTCCTCCAGTGGCATGCCCTTCAGGCTATCCGCATAGCGGATGCCGAACAGATGAATGGATACGGCCTTCCCTGTAGCCGGATCATCATACATGGCGCGAAGCGCCTTGGCTGCGTCTTCCAGTCTCATACCTAAACCCCCAACACCTTCATCACCTCATCGCCAAGGTGGTTAATCACCTTCACCGCCACTCGCCCAGACTTCGGACGGGCGAACGGACGCGAGACCGTCCGCTTCAAAGACTCCCACGCCTCCTCGTCCACTTCCCCCTTCAGCGTGGTCTTCAACTGCTTGTAGGGGATCTCGGCGCCCGGGAAATAGGCATGGCGGACGAAGAACGATTCCTCGTTGTAATCCGTGTCGATGAACCAGCAAGCGATGTCGTCGGGTTCAGAGGACACAACCTTACCGCTCGCAGGCTTGAAGATGTCGACGCCCAGCAATTCGATCCGCAGTTTGTCACCGTCTTGCCGAACCTCGATGTCCGGCTCGCCGAAGACGACGAACAGGTTCCCGCCACCCGCCTTCAGCTCGTCCGCCATGTGCAGGTCGGGGTTCATCCGGGCCTGAAGAATCGGCAGACGGCCAAGCTTGCGAAACTCGGCGGTGTGGGCGTCGTAGTTGAAGGCGCAGGTGATGAGGATGTCGAACCCAGCATCCACCGCCTCGCGCGCTGCGGCGGTCAGGTCGGCGCGTTGCAGGGTGCCGTACTCCGGGCCGATCAGGATACCGGCGCGGCGTTCGATGTCGCCCTCCATGTACCGCCCCTCGGCCGCCAGCCATTCACCCGGCCAGGGCTGAAGCTGGGTGAACTCTACCTTGTCGGCCTTGTCGGCCTGCTGGACACCGGCCTTGCGCAGATTGTCGAGGATGGCAGCGCGGTAGTTGTCGGCTTCGGTGGCGGCCTTGCTGCGCTTGCCCTGGGCGGCGTCGACCTCCTCGATCAGCTCGCCATGTTCGTTTACCGCCTGGGTGCGGTGGGGCGAGAGGCTTTCGACGGTGAAGGGGCCGGCGACGCGGACGCGTTTCCTGTCCTCGTAGGGCTTGTCGTAGAGGTATTCGTGATCGGCCTTGGCGGCGATGCTGGCGTCGATCTCTTTCTGGCGGGCGATGCGGGCCTCCCAGAACGCGCGCAGCGCCGTCTTGGCCACGTCGGGCCAGTGGTCGGGGGCCTCGCGCGGGATTTCCCATTCCATGAAGCCGTTTGCCGGGGCCATCTCTTCGCTGGGCAATTCGACCACACCGCTGGCGGTGAAGTCGATCTTCTTGCTCTTGCGGCCGCCGGTTTGGACCTCAAACGGCGTGGAGTGGCCTTGCAGTGCGGTGTTGAGCGCTGCGCGGGCGTCTTCGACGGAGGGCTGCATCGCCTCCCAGATCTTGTCGATCTCGGTGTTGTTGGCGATACTTTTCAGCGTGATGTGGGGCACGCGCTGGTAGACGAAGCCGTGGCGGATGTCGTTGTAGGTGTCGGCGGTCGAGGGGCTTCGCCGCGTGACCTCGGCCTCCTTCTTCTGCCCGGCCTCAGAGTCCTTGAGCAGATACCAGGGGTACTTCGCGCCCATGATCCGCGCGCGGGCAAGCGCGAGGGCCACCCGGGAGGTGTCGATGGTGATCCAGCGCCGCCCCCATTGCTCGGCGACGTAAGCCGTTGTGCCGGAGCCGCAAGTGGGATCGAGTACGAGGTCGCCAGGATCGGTGCTCATGAGGAGGCAGCGTTCAATGACCTTGGTGGAGGTTTCAACGACGTATCTTTTTTCGCTTATATAACCTGCGCGATTTGTGTCCGCCCAAACATTGGAAATTGGTTCGATTTGAAAGTCTGAGAGGTAACGAACGTACCGAATACTATTCGTCGAAGGATCAATGCGCTCAGATTGATCAAGTCTCCGCATTCCTTGGAGGTGTGTTTTCCAGTGAGAGTTTTTCGCCGGATCATAGAATCGTCCAAAAGCTTGGAAAGACTTTGAGCCTTCTGGTGTTGCTCCTTGTGAAGATAGGTTATCTTGGTAGTAGGGATCAATATTCTCGCCAGCGTTGACCCTTCGAGCGACTTCATCCTTTCCCAAGTTCGCTTTAGCGCCATCCTCCAATCGCGCGCGGGAATGGCTCCAGCCGCCACCGCCTCGCAATTCACGTATTTGATAAGGCTGTCGATACTTAATTTTCGTCTTGTCCTTTGAACACCAGAGGACAAGGTCGAAGATATTTCCGAGCCCAAGCGTTGACTGCCCCCCAGTAGTAACAAAGGGGATCATATTGACGAAATTCTCCTCCCCAAAAACCTCATCCATCAGAGCCCGCACCCGGTGGACGTTCTCGTCTCCGATCTGGACGAAGCACGACCCGCTCTCGGTCAGCAGCTCCCGCGCCACTACCAGCCGGTCGCGCAGGTATTGCAGGTAGGAATGGATGCCGTCGCGCCAGGTGTCGCGAAAGGCCTTCACCTGCTCGGGCTCGCGGGTCAGATGCTCCAGCTTGCCGTCCTTCACATCGCGCGAGGTGGTGGACCACTGGAAGTTGGAGTTGAACTTGATGCCATAGGGCGGGTCGATATAGATCGCCTGTACCTGGCCCTTGAGCCCCTCGCGCTCGGCCAGCGACGCCATGACCTGCAGCCCGTCGCCCAGGATCATCCGGTTCGACCACTTGCGCTGGTGGCGGTAGAACTCGATCTCCGCCTCGCGGTCGTCGTCCGTGATGCCGAAATGGTCAAACAGGTCCGCGCCGCTGCCTTCGCCGTTGCGCTTGTTGCCGGCGCGCAAGTCCTCGATGATCGCCTTGGGGTGGACCTGTTCCTGCAGGTAGATCGGCGGTGCGTCGACGGTCACCGCCTCCTGGTCGATGTCCTTGCCGCGCCAGATCAGCTGCGGGTCAAGGTCCGGGTTGCGCTGCTGGTAGGTGACCTTGATCGGGCGGGCATCTTCGGGATCCATCATCGGCGCAAGTTCCGGCGTGGGAATGTTCACCCGGCTGTCGTCATGGGTGATGGGCTCGATCGGGGTTTTCTTGTTGGTCATTGGTCTACATCCAGTGCTGCGGACAGCGCCGCGAGGTATATTTGCCGCCGTTCTTCTAGCCAGCGGAGCATGGCAGGCCAGTTGGCCCTGTCCTTGTAGGAAAGGTCATGGCGGTCGCCGAAGACATGGCCGAAGCGGGTGGGGTCGAAAAGCTCTGCTTCAAGCTCCGCGGCCAGCGGTTCCGCCATGGGGCCTAGCCGCGTGGCAGCGGATTGCTTGTCGGCACCTCGGGCCCCCCCCACATAGATGCCGCACTGGCGCTCTCCTATCCAGACGGAGACCCAGATCTTTTCGCCGGGCAGTTGGGAGTAGCTGTTCCAGGCGCGAGTGGGCTTGAAGCCCTCTTCGAGGACCTCGGGGAAGGTATCAATGTAGGTGTCCCAGAAGGCTTGTCGCAGGTCGGAAAGTTCGTCCGTTGCCGTGCTTGTCTCCTTCTTCCTCGACATCACGCGCCGCTCCCAGCCGTTCGGCTTTTCCACGACTTCGAAGATGGGCGCGAAGGGGCTGTCGCCGATGCGGACGACGCGCGCCTTGACGGCGAAGAAGGAAAATCCGTCCGAAGTGTGTTCGTTCAGCCAGCGGATGGCCGAAAGGTGCGGTTCGCGGAAGGCAGGGGCGATCCAGACGACGGTCTGCGCCTCGAGCCCCGCGAGGTAGGTCATGATCTGCCCAAGGTGGGTGTGATCGGTGGTTTCAAGCTGGTTCTCGATCAGGACGGTGGTGTCGTCCATCGGGTTCCGGGCGAGGATATCGGCAGAAAAGCTTTCCACCGCGACCTCTGTGCCGGTCAATTCCAGCGGGATTCCGATGACCTCTGACAGGTGGTCGATGTTCTGAGAAAGCCAGGGAGTAAACTGGTGCGCCTCATGTGGCCAGGCATCGCGAAGGGGAAGGTCCACGAGGCGGCCGAATTGGATATCTGTCATGATGGTTTCAGAACCTCGGAGAGTACCTTGCGGTAAAGGAGCACCGATTTGTCGAACCAGTCGATGACGATAGGCCATCGGCTTGGAAGCGAAAAGTCGGCCTTGGGATTGGCTTTGCGGAAGTAGTAAGGGTGCTTGGCATCCCCTTCATGTTTGTATGCCGTCGACAGTTTCTTTCTTAGCGCGGCTTCATGTGGCGCAAGCCGAGGGCCAGCCGTATCCACCGGATCATTGATGCGCCCGCGCAAAAAGACTGTCGCACCACCTGTCTGCCGGATTCCCAAAGACAGGATAACAGCATTGTCTTCCGTCATCGGGACCCAGAGGTTGCTGTCGAACTTCGGCTTCTCGTCGACGACCTTTGTATTTTGCAGGTACTGGGTCCAGAACTTCCGGCGAAGGTCCTCTATCGTCCTGTCGCTCATGCGGGCACCTTTCCAAGCATGTCGTTGATCGCCTGGTCCAGCCCCGGCCCAAAGTCGTTCACGTCGCGCAGTTCGGCAAAGCCCCAGTGACCATAGGTGCCAAGGCGGTTGACGGCCGGAATCCACTTCGCGCGTGTCGTTTCTGCCTTAAGCATGGCGTCGTGGCCACGGTATCCCTTGACCTCGACGATGAGGGTCGTCGGCTGGGGCGCGTCCAGACGAATGAGAAAGTCCGGTCGATAGGCCCGGGGCTCCCCTTCCTTGAGGTAGGGGACGTCGAAGCCGAGGTTGTGGTTCTTGGCATAGGAGAGAACCGCGGGATGGTCTTCGATACAGGCGGCCAGCTTGTCCTCCCAATCGCTGTCGGTGATGATCCAGTTGAGGTGACTGCGGTCGGGCCGTGGCCAGTAGCGCGTGGCGACAGAAGTGTTGAACTGGACGCCCAGGGTCGAACCTTCCGGATTGTATGGATCCAGCACGGCGCGCAGCACGCTAACCCCTCGGACCGGGTCCGTCAGGGCATTGAAGATGACATCACAGACCTCGTCGGCAAGTTCCCGGTAGAGCAGTTGGGCAGGTACGGTGTCGCCTTTGCATTCGAAATGCCCTTCCTTGAGCCATTGCAGGACGATCCGCTTGGCCGGTATGAGCAGGTGCATCTTCGGCGCGCCATTCTCGTCGCGTAACTTCTCGAAGATCATGTGCTTGGCGACATTGTATGCGATGGTCGAGAGACGCGCGGTTCTCAGATAATCCAGAGAGAGCCTTTCGCTCTCTCCCACGATGCCTTGCATTGTGACCAGGGTCGCGGAGACCTTCTCGGGGGTCAGGACGTATTTTTCGGTGTTGGAGAAGTCTACTTCGAGCTTATCGGAAGGAAGATCGACGACGTAGCCCTGGACGCGGGGAAAGTTTATTTCGAGGTGATCGCGCTCGGGTGACACGGCGCGGACCTGGATGACTTGACGCGGCTGCTGCGGCGGCGCGACGCGAGCCTTGTCGGAGAAGTTCAGTCCGTCGATCCCCATGATGTCGGCGTATTCCGTACGGAACAGTTTCGTGTCGGGGTCAATGTCATAGGACAGCCGGCGCAGCGCTCGGCCGATGACCTGCTCGCATATGAGCTGGGTCCCGAATGCACGCAGTCCGAGGATGTGGGTTACGTTGTTCGCGTCCCATCCTTCGGTCAACATGGAGACAGATACAACGCAGCGCACCTGCTCACCCAAACGGTCCTTCTTGCCGACGGTATTCATGACTTCTCGCAGGATGTCGGCATCGGTCAGGTCTTCGTGCGCGCCTCGTTCGGCCTGTTCTCGTCGGAAGGCCTCGATCTCCTCTGCATGTGTATCGCGGAAAGATTTATCGATATCTCCTCCGGCTTCGAGCGTCGCGCTGTCGATCAGGACAGTCCGAGGCCGGGTGAGCCTTTCGCCATCGGTGGCGAAGTTCGAGAACAGCTCGCACTTCCCGGGGACTGTTTCGAGCGTACCATCCGGGTTCTCGCGCTCGTACCCGGACATGTAGTCCCTGAGCAGTTCCGAGTTCGTCGTGTTGTTGCACACCACGATGAACACCGGGGGGATACCGACGCCTTCCTTCTTCCACAGATTGAAGGTTTTCTCGTAGTGACCGTAAAGAGCATCGATCGCAGTCTTGAGCGGTATCGGCAGGCTCTGCGGATCGGGCTTCACCTTCCCGCGCGCCTTCTTCGGCATCTTCTTACCGATCTCTTTCCAGAGATCGCGGTACAGGGGCACCTCCCCGCTTGGAAGATTGTCCGCAACGGGCACTCGTGGCAGCTTCACGATCCCGCACTCGATGGCATCCATCAGAGAAAAGTCAGAGACGACCCATGGGAAAAGCGTCCCCTCCACCCAACCCGAGCCCGCCAAGAAGAACGGCGTCGCGGAAAGATCATAGACGATCTGCACGCCGATCTGACGTTTTGCGGCTTCCAGACCAGAGATCCACAAGCGGGCTGCCTCAGCGTTTTCCTCGGCTTCCTTCTTTTCCTCACCAGTCAGACGCTCGGTTTCTGTGGCAGCCCGCTCCCTGTAGCAGTGATGCGCCTCGTCGTTGACGACGTTGATCTTCCCCAAGCCCATCAACTCGGGCATGACGCGCTTGACCATCTGCCCTTCGGTCTCGAGCGTCTTCATCTTATGCCCATGTCCTTCGAGGGCGGACCGAGTGCCTTTGGCGAGCTGCAAAGTCTCGCGCTGTTTGAAGGCGTGATAGTTCGTCAGGACGATCTTCGCCCGTTGCATATCCTGCATCAGGTCAGTTGGTACCAAATTGATGCGAGTGTAATAATTGTTGGCATCGTTTGGCAAAAGCACCCGCAGACGATCCTTAATCGTGATCCCCGGCGTGACGATTAGGAAGCCACGAGAGTAAGATCTGGAGTTCGGGCTGCGAACTGCATTGAGCGTTTGCCAGGCAATCAACATGGCCATGACAGTGGTCTTGCCGGCACCCGTCGCCAGCTTCATCGCCATGCGGAAGAGGTCAGGGTTGGCCTCGGCATTCGCGGCCTCAAGCCTTGTTCGGAAACGCTTGCCCCGCGGCCCAAGTTTCGGCGCGACCTCTGCTAGGAAAATCGCGGTTTCGACTGCCTCTAGCTGGCAGAAGAACGGTCGGATAACTTGGGTTTCATCCTTCTGCAGGGCACGCCAGTGTTGAAGCAGTCGCTGGGTCGTTGGCGTTACCTGCCAGTCGTTCGGATTCGGAAGGGCACGCCAGCTATCGACCTGGCTGCGCAATTCGTTGACGAACTCTGTCACATTATAGGCCATTTCCTGGGTTTCGAGCCCAGCCTCATTCAGACCCAGTTCCGGCTGTTGGCCGGATCTCTTCTTCACGCTCTTGGCTTTTGGCATGGCAGAAACGAGATCCGATCTGCGTCGGCTTCTCACGATTTGATCGGTGGGCCGACCATCCGCGTCCAATTCCCAATGTTGATCTGGATTGAAATAAGGGGAATTAAGAATCGGCTTTTCAAAAAAGGACACGGGCTGCCTCACAATGCTTTTCTTCAATCAACCAGCGGAGTGCCCCGTTTGCAATAGGTTGCGAAATGGCGTGCCACGGAAGGATCCGGCTGTTGCCTCACTTTTTTCTCGCCGGAGGTTGCCTGCTGTTCAGGCGCAATGTTGGGGTGGGCCTTCCCGACAAGCGTTTATGCGCTCAGCTGTCACCAGGTCGACGCTACGCAATGTATATCTCGCCCGGATGATAGAGGCTGCATTCTCGATGATGAACCGGGGAAATATGCTTGGTCTGTAGGGCAACCCTTCTAAAGCCGCTTAGCGACAGGAAGGTCTGATTCAGGGAACTGCTTTGTTGCCGTTCCGACGAACCGCCCGAAGGCTGCCAGTTTGCGACGAAGTTGCTGCAAGTACTGGGCTTATTGCCTTGACGACCATGCATCTCAAGACAGACGATGTTCCCAGATATAGGTAGGGCGCCCATTGGGCGCCCTACATGTAGATCTTGGGAAAATCTTAGCCTTCCACGGGAAAAACTCAGGTGTCCCTTACAACGTCACGGCCTGTCAGGTGATAGCGCCGTGGCAGTGCTTGAACTTCTTGCCCGACCCACAGGGACAAAGCGAATTGCGGCCCGGATTGCCCCAGGTTTCGGGGTTGTTCTCGTCAAAGCCCGGCAGGGCATCCTCGGCAGCGGCAGCGGGGACGCTGTCGCCCTCGGCCCGGTGATAGGCTTCGTCAACGGCGGCCTGCTGACGGGTCATGCGGTCCTGCAGGGCCTGAACCTGAGCCTGGCGTTCTTCTTCGGTCAGGGGACGCACGCGGGACAGGGTGGTGGTCACCTCTTCGCGCAGGGAATTGAGCATGGATTCGAACAGGGTGAAGGCTTCGTTCTTGTATTCGTTCAGCGGATCGCGCTGCGCATAACCCCGGAAACCCACGACCGAGCGCAGATGTTCAAGCGTCAGCAAGTGTTCGCGCCACTTGGCGTCGATACTTTGCAGGAGGATCTGCTTTTCGATCACCCGCATCGTATCAACCCCAAAGGCCGCAGCCTTGCGCGCCATGGCCTCGTCGCTGGCGGTTTCGAGCCGTTCGGTCACGGCTTCGTCGTCAACGCCTTCTTCCGCCGCCCAGTCGGTGACCGGCACGTCGATCCCCAGTTTTTCGCGGCAGGCCTCTTGCAGACCTTCGGTATCCCACTGATCCGCGTAGGTCTTCGGCGGCATATGTTCGGTGACAAGATCCTGGATCACCTCGTAGCGCATGTCCTGCGCGATCTCGGCAATCTCTTCGGCTTCCATGATCTCGCGGCGTTGCGAGAAGACAAGTTTCCGCTGATCGTTCATCACGTCGTCGAACTTCAGCACGTTCTTGCGCATGTCGAAGTTGCGACCTTCGACCTTGGCCTGCGCGCGTTCGAGCGACTTGTTGACCCAAGGGTGAACGATCGCCTCGCCTTCCTTCATGCCCAGACCCGACAGGACCTTGTCCAGCCGTTCAGAGCCGAAGATGCGCATCAGGTCGTCTTCGAGGCTAAGGAAGAAGCTCGACCGTCCCGGATCGCCCTGACGGCCCGACCGGCCGCGCAGCTGGTTGTCAATGCGGCGGCTTTCGTGGCGTTCCGTCGCCAGGACAAACAGCCCGCCGGCGTCGAGAACCTTTTGTTTCTCTTCGGCATGCTCGGCCTCGATCTGCTTGCGCAGTTCGTCGGGGTTGGCATCGGGGCTGGCGGCCAGGGCCTCCATCACCTTCATGTCGACGTTGCCGCCCAGCTGAATGTCGGTCCCGCGCCCGGCCATGTTGGTGGCGATGGTGATCGCCCCCAGTTTGCCCGCGTCAGCAACGATTTGCGCCTCTTGTTCGTGGTGGCGCGCGTTCAGAACGTTGTGCGGCAGTTCGGCGGCGCTAAGCATCTGGCTGAGCAGTTCGGATTTCTCGATGGAGGTCGTGCCGACCAGCGCCGGCTGGCCCTTGGCATGGGCGACCTTCAGTTCCTCGACGATGGCTTCGTATTTCTCGCGCGCGGTGCGGTAGATCGCGTCATCATCATCGATCCGGGCAATCGGCCGGTTGGTGGGCACTTCGACCACGCCGAGGCTGTAGATCTCTTCGAATTCATCGGCCTCGGTCATAGCCGTGCCGGTCATACCGCCCAGCTTGTTGTAAAGCCGGAAGTAGTTCTGGAAAGTGACCTGCGCCAGGGTGACGTTCTCGGGCTGGATGGTCGCGCCTTCTTTCGCCTCGATGGCCTGGTGCAGACCTTCGGACAGCCGCCGCCCGGACATCATCCGCCCGGTGAATTCATCGACCAGCACGACCTCGCCGTTGCGCACGATGTAATGCTGGTCCCGGATGAACAGCTTGTGCGCCCGCAGGCCTTGGTTGACGTGATGGACGATGGTCGTGCTTTCGGGATCGTAAAGCGTCTGACCCTCTTCCAGCAGCCCGGCGTTGTGCAGCAGTTCTTCCAGCTTTTCGTTGCCCTCTTCGGTGAAGGTGACAGAGCGCTGCTTTTCATCGACCGTGTAGCCGTCTTCGTCCAGCGCCGGGATCAGCGCATCGATGGCGGTGTAAAGCTCACTGCGGTCCTGGCTGGGCCCCGAGATGATCAGCGGGGTCCGCGCTTCGTCGATCAGGATCGAGTCGACCTCGTCCACAATCGCGAAGTTGTGTTCGCGCTGGTAGAGATCGCTCAGTTCGGACTTCATGTTATCGCGCAGATAATCAAAGCCGAGTTCGTTGTTCGTGGCGTAGGTGATGTCGCAACGATAGGCCGCCCGCTTGTCCGCATCACCCTGACCGGGATGCACGACACCGGTGGTCAGACCGAGGAAACCGTAGACCTTGGACATCCATTCGGCGTCCCGCTTGGCGAGGTAATCGTTCACAGTGACGACATGGACACCCTTGCCCGACAGCGCGTTCAGATAGGCCGGGAAGGTGGCGACAAGGGTCTTGCCCTCACCGGTCTTCATCTCGGCGATATTGCCCTCGTGCAGGAAGATGCCGCCCAGAAGCTGCATGTCGAAAGCCCGCAAACCAAGCGCCCGGCGTGCGCCTTCGCGGCAATTGGCAAAGGCTTCCGGCAGGATATCGTCCAGGCTTTCACCCTCGGCCACGCGCTTTTTGAAGGCTTCGGTCTTGTCGCGCAGACCCTCGTCCGTCAGCGCCTGGAACTCGGGTTCGAGCGCGTTGATCTTGTCGACCAGCGGGCGGGACGCCTTTACCTTGCGGTCGTTCGGGGTCCCGAAGACCTTCTTGGCGATTGTTCCGATACCCAGCATGCTCTACTTTCCGCTCTATGACGCCATCGTGCTCGGGCCGTGCTTGTGCGGAGGGTTCAAGCCCCTTAGACAGGGCCGGAACGGGCCGCTCGGCCCTTTGCCATAAGGCGATGTAGTGGGCGGACCCTAAAGTGTCAACGCCGCGCCCCAGCGCGGTCAAGGGAAGGAAAAACCATGTTGCATCGTCTCGCCACTGCCGCCTTCGTCGCGGCGGCCCTGCCCGTGCTCGCCATCGCCCAGGACCAGACCGAGGCCCCCGCCGCCTCGACCGAGACCGCCGCGCCCGTCGACCCGGCCACCGTTCTGGCAAAAGTCGGCGACACAGAGATCACCCTTGGCCACCTTGTCGCGGCCCGCAGCGGCCTGCCCGAACAGTTCGCGCAGATGCCCGCGTCGGTGCTGTTCGACGGCTTGCTGGACCAGATTGTGAACCAGGAATTGCTGAAGCAGGCCTATACGGGCGAAGAGCCGGATTCGGTCAAGGTGACCATCGACAATTCGCGCCGCTCGCTGATGGCCGCCGCCTCGCTGGCTGAATACCTTGAAGCCAATGTGACCGAGGAGGCCGTGCAAAAGGCCTATAACGACGCCTATGGCGACGGCTACGAGCCCGAGATGGAATACCACGCCTCGCATGTACTGGTGGAAACCGAAGAAGAAGCCAGCGACATCATCGCGCAATACGAGGACGGCGCCGAATTCGCCAAGCTGGCGCGGGACAATTCCACCGGCCCGAGCGCACCGAACGGTGGCGACCTGGGCTGGATGACCGCCGGCATGACCGTCGAACCCTTCGACATGGCCATGCAGGCGCTGGAACCGGGCGAAATCTCGGGTCCCGTGCAGTCGAACTTCGGCTGGCATGTCATCAAGATGAACGAAACGCGTGAACAGGCCCCTGCCTTCGAAGACGTTCAGGCCGAGCTGCGCGCCAAGGTTCAGGAAGATGTCACGATGGCCTATATTGACGTGCTCAACGAGTCCGGCAATGTCGACAAGAGCGGCGCCGAGGGCATCGACCCGGCCGTTCTCGACTCGATGACCCCTCAGGAGTGACCCCCCATGGCCGGTAAGATCCCGACCTCGCCGCTGGCGCCTGCCGCCTTTCCCGACCTTCCGGTGATCGAGGGCGTGCGTTTCGCCACGATCGAGGCCGGCGTGCGCTACAAGGGCCGCCGCGACGTGATGCTGGCCGAGCTTGCGCCCGGCAGCACGGTGGCCGGGGTCTTTACCCGGTCGAAAACCCGTGCCGCGCCGGTGCTGGATTGCCAGGAAAAGATCGGGCTGGACAGCGCGGGCGGTGCGGCCATCGTGGTCAATTCCGGCAATGCCAACGCCTTTACGGGTCGTAACGGAACCGAGGCCACCCGCGCGGTGACCTCGGCCACCGCTGCCGCCCTGGGGCTGGACGAAACGCGGGTCTTCTCGTCCTCCACCGGGGTGATCGGGGAACCGCTGCCACATGACCGGGTGACGGCGAAACTGGGCGACCTGAAGGCCGCCCTGGACCCCGCCAAGATCGAAGAAGCCGCCCGCGCCATCATGACCACCGACACCTTCCCCAAGGGGGCCAAGGCCGAGGTGGTGATGGAAGGCGGTCGGGTGAAGATCGCCGGGATCGCCAAGGGCTCCGGCATGATCGCGCCCGACATGGCGACGATGCTGGTCTATATCTTTACCGATGCGCAGATCGAACGTTCCGTCCTGCAGGACATGCTGGGCGCGCTGACCGACGTGACCTTCAACTGCATCACCGTGGACAGCGACACATCGACCTCGGACACGCTGCTGATGGCTGCCACGGGCGCCTCCGGCGTCGTGGTGACCGAGGAAAGCACGGGCTTCATCGAGGCGCTGCGAGGCGTGATGCTGGACCTGGCGCATCAGGTGGTGAAGGACGGCGAGGGGGCGACGAAATTCGTCGAGATCCATGTGACCGGCGCGGCCTCGGATGCCGATGCCCGCACACATGCCATGGCCATCGCCAATTCCCCCCTGATCAAGACCGCCATCGCCGGTGAGGACCCCAACTGGGGCCGCGTCGTCATGGCGATCGGCAAGAGCGGCGCCGATGCGGACCGGGACCTTCTGACCATCCGCTTTGGCGATGTGCTGGTCGCGGAAAACGGCTGGGTGTCCCCCGACTACCGGGAAGAGCAGGGTGCTGCGGTGATGAAACGGCAGGAGATCCCGATCTCCGTCGATCTTGGCCTTGGCGGCGGAACGGCGACGGTCTGGACCTGCGATCTGACCCATGGGTACATTTCGATCAACGCGGATTACCGGTCTTGACCAAGGTCCTGCTGGTATCTGCCGTTGCGCTGATCGACGTGGATGGCCGGGTGCTGCTGGCGCAGCGCCCGGAAGGCAAGTCGCTGGCCGGGCTGTGGGAATTTCCCGGCGGCAAGGTCGAAGCCGGGGAAAGCCCCGAAGCGGCCCTGGTGCGCGAATTGCACGAAGAGCTGGGGATCGAGACGTGGAATTCCTGCCTGGCACCCCTGACCTTCGCCAGCCACGCCTACGACGATTTCCACCTGCTGATGCCGCTGTTCGCCTGCCGTCGCTGGGACGGCATTCCCAGGGGCCGCGAGGGCCAGGTGCTGAAGTGGGTGCGCGCGGCGGACCTGAAGAATTATCCGATGCCGCCTGCCGATGTGCCGCTGATTCCGATCCTGCGCGACTGGCTTTGACCGCAACTTTGGCGGCCGGAAGCGAATCACCTGCCGGGACCGCCGGGTGAAGCGCCTGCTACACAGGGCCGCGCGCCGTACGATCCATGACAAATCCAAGATATTGGGCGATTGCTCAAGTATGCGGCACAATTCCGCTTGCACACATCTGAAAGGTCAACCGATTTTCGCGGCGGTGCAGCGAGGTTTCTGCGGTGCGGCGGATTTTTATGCAGTTAATATGTCCTGAATGTGAATTTTGCGTAATTATTAGATGCCACGTTAACAATTCCTCGCTTATAAAGGTCTCAGGAATACAGATCATATGGGAGAGGACACCATGCTTAAGACCATCACCTTCGGTACTTGCGTCTCTGTTCAGGGCACTTTCGTGCGCGCCCTCCCGAACGGAAAAGTTGAAGTCCGTGTCGGGCAGAAACTGTTTGCCGGTTCGCCGGTTGGACAGACCGCTGCAGCCTGAACAAAGCCAAGACATAACTTTCGAAAAGGGGCAGCCGGCGCTGCCCCTTTTCTTTTGTGCCATGTCCCTGCGAAATCCCAGCCACGGCAAACCCTGACAGGAAAGCCCCGAAAGAAACGAAAAAGGCCCGGCGAAACCGCCGGGCCTTTTCTTCAAGTTCTGTCGGATCAAAGCGTCCGGGTGACCTCTTCGCGGGTGAAGATCTCGATCACATCGCCGGGACGGATGTCTTCGTAGTTCTCGAAGGCCATACCGCATTCCTGACCGGATTGAACCTCGGACACTTCGTCCTTGAAGCGCTTCAGGGTCTTCAGCGTGCCTTCGTGGATCACCACGTCGTCGCGCAGCAGACGCACACCGGCGGACCGACGCGCCACACCTTCGGTGACCAGGCAACCGGCGACCTTGCCGACGTTGGAGACCTTGAAGACCTCCTTGATGCTGGCATAACCGATGAAGTTCTCGCGGATCTCGTTGGACAGCAGGCCCGAGGCCGCCGCCTTCACGTCGTCCACGAGGTCATAGATCACGCTGTAATAGCGGATCTCGACACCCTTCTGGTTGGCCGCCTGACGCGCAGGCGCATTGGCCCGGACGTTGAAGCCGAAGACTGGCGCACCGGAGGCTTCCGCCAGGCCGATATCGCTTTCCGTGATGGCGCCGACACCCGAATGCAGAACCCGCACGCGGACCTCGTCGTTGCCGATCTTTTCCATCGCCTGAACGATCGCCTCGGCAGAGCCCTGCACGTCGGCTTTCATGATGATCGGCAGTTCGGTGACGTTCTTGTCGTCCTTCGCCTTGGCCATCAATTGTTCCAGCGTCGTGGCTGCGCCCGCCGCCGCACGTTTTTCACGTGCGAGGTTGGAACGGTATTCCGCGATCTCGCGGGCCTGCGCTTCGGTCGCGACGACGTTCAAGACGTCACCGGCTTCGGGTGTGCCGTTGAGGCCGAGGACCTCGACCGGAACCGAGGGGCCGGCTTCGGGGACACGTTCGCCCTTGTCGTTCACCAGGGCGCGGACCTTGCCGTATTGCTCACCGACGACAAAGATGTCGCCCTGACGCAGCGTGCCGCGCTGAACGAGAACCGTCGCGACGGGGCCACGGCCTACGTCAAGCTGGGCTTCGATCACGGCACCTTCGGCGGCCCGGTTCGGGTTCGCCTTCAGTTCCAGGATCTCGGATTGCAGCGCGATGGCTTCCAGCAGCGTGTCCAGACCGGTGCCGTTGATGGCCGAAACTTCGACATCCTGCACTTCGCCGGACATCTTTTCGACCACAACTTCGTGTTGCAGCAGTTCTGCACGCACCTTGTCGGCGTTGGCAGCCGGGCGGTCGATCTTGTTGATCGCCACGATCATCGGAACACCGGCGGCCTTGGCGTGATTGATCGCCTCGACCGTCTGCGGCATGACCGAATCATCCGCGGCAACAACCAGAACCACGATATCCGTCACCTGCGCGCCACGGGAGCGCATGGAGGTGAAGGCCGCGTGGCCGGGCGTGTCGAGGAAGCTCAGCACGGTGCCGGAGTCGGTCGTGACCTGGTAGGCGCCGATGTGCTGGGTGATCCCGCCGGCTTCGCCCGACACGACCTTGGTCTTGCGGATCGCATCCAGAAGCGAGGTCTTGCCGTGGTCGACGTGGCCCATGATCGTGATGACCGGGGGACGCGATTGCAGATCTTCGGCGGCGTCGTCTTCGGTCTTGGTGATGACGTCTTCGACATCGGCATCCGACACACGCTGCATGCGGTGGCCGAATTCCTCGACGATCAGATCAGCGGTATCCTGGTCGATGGTCTGGTTCTGCGTGACCATCATGCCCATGTTCATGAGCGACTTGATCACGTCGCCGACCCGTTCGGCCATCCGGTTGGCAAGTTCTGCCACGGTGATCGCGTCAGGGACCTGGACGTCGCGCACGACTTTCTCGCGATGGACGGGGCCGCCCATGGCCTTCTGACGGGCGCGTTCCTGCTTGCGTTTCATCGCAGCCATGGATTTCTGACGCCCGCCTTCGCCGCCCGAAAGCGCCTGGTTCAGGGTCAGTTTACCGGAACGGCGGCCATCGTCGCCACGATTCTTGCGGCTGTTGCGATCGTCGCGGTCATTGGCGCGCTCGGGGCCGGGCTTCGCCTTGTTGCCGGGCACGGCCTTGCCGGGGCCGCCACGTGCGGCTGCCGGGGCGGCTTCTTCGGCGGGGGCGGCAGCGGCCTGGGCAGCGCGCTTGGCGGCCTCTTCGGTCTCGCGGCGCTTGCGATCTTCTTCTTCCGCCTTGGCGCGTGCCTTTTCCTCGGCCTCGCGCTGTTCGCGTTCCTTCAGCTCCGCCTCTTCACGGCGGCGCATACGTTCTTCTTCGCGGGCCTTTTCGTGGGCCTCACGTTGCGCGGCCTCGACGACCTCACGTGCCTTGGCGGCCTGGACTGCCTTCAGACGGCGTTCCATCTCGGAATCGGTAATGCCGGCGGGCCGGCGCGACGGATCACCGCCCACCATCCCGACGCCCTTGCCCGAGCTCGGCTTGGGTGCGACGACGCGTTTGCGCTTGGTCTCGACCACGACATTCTTGGTGCGGCCATGGCTGAAGCTCTGCTTCACGTTCCCCGGACGGGACCCGCCACCACGTACACCCAATGTCTTTTTGCCGTCGTTATCGCTCATGTGGCTCATTCTTCCTTTCAGGCGGGACCCTCCCGCCTCTGCGTCGTCAGACCCGCAGACCCTTGAGTCTTGCGGCCTCCTCTACAACACGTTTGCTCAAACCGCCAGTTCCTAAGGCGGCGTGTATGACAGTTTCCCGGCCAAAGGCCAAGCCCAGCTCGTTTGCGGTCAACCAGCCTATGAAATCGCCACCGTAAGGGGTCGACAATTTCGATTTGCCGCGACCGGATCCGTCCGAGGCCTGGATCAGCACCGAGGCCTCTTCCTTGTACAGCCAATCCTTGACCTTCTCGTATCCTCCGACCGCGTGGCCCGACTTGCGGGCCAGGGCCAGCAGGTCAGTCACACGGCGCAGAAGCTGGGCCTCGATCACCCCGATGACGTCATCGGGCAGCGTGACCTTGGTCCGGGCCGCCTTGGCGAAGAGCTTTTTCTTCACCGCAGTTTCGAGAACCTCGCGCTGCGAGGAAACCCAGATGCCCCGGCCGGGCAGTTTTTCCATGATGTCGGGCACGATCAGATCGTCGGGCCCGACAACGAACCGGATGAGGCCGCCTTTCGGCTGAACCTCTCCGGTCACGATGCATTTGCGTTCCGGACCGTCTTCGCGGTCCTTATCCGTTCCACCGCGCGACATATCAGGCGCCTCCGGTTCCAGGGCCCTAGACCCCGGTCTCCTCGGAATCGCTGTCCTCCGCGTCGTCGTCTTCGACGTCCGGGTCCAGTTCTTCCGGGGCCACCCAGCCAAGCAGGACACGGGCGGTCATGATCAGGGTCTGTGCCTCTTCGAGGGACATCTCGAATTTCTCGAGCAAACCGTCGTCCTTGACGCGTTCCCCGTCGACCGTCGTCCAGCCACCGGCCAGTTCCCAGTCCGCACAGGTCGCGAAATCTTCGAGGGTCTTCACGCCGTCCTCGGCAAGTGCCTCTACCATCTGGGGTGTCAGGCCTTCGAATTCAACAAGGCTGTCCTCGACACCCAGTTCGCGGGCGTGATCGAGCGCTGCCTTGGCCTGAGCTTCCAAGTGATCGCGGGCACGGGCCTGCAGTTCGCCGGCGGTGTCTTCGTCGACGCCGTCGATGACCAGAAGCTCACCCGCTTCGACATAGGCGACTTCTTCGAGGTTGGTGAAGCCTTCGGAGACCAGGAGCTGGGCAAAGAATTCGTCGACGTCCAGGGTATCCATGAACAGCTGCGTGCGCAGTTCGAATTCCTTCTGGCGACGCGCGGATTCTTCTTCCTCGGTCATGATGTCGATGTCGAGCGCGGTGAGCTGCGAGGCAAGACGCACGTTCTGACCGCGACGACCGATGGCCAGCGACAGCTGTTCCTCGGGCACCACGACTTCGATCCGCTCGGCGTCTTCATCGAAGACAACCTTGGAGACCTCGGCCGGTTGCAGCGCGTTGACCAGGAAGGTCGGCAGATCTTCGGACCAGGGGATGATATCGATCTTTTCGCCCTGCAGTTCGTTCACCACGGCCTGCACGCGGGAACCCCGCATGCCGACGCAGGCGCCGACAGGGTCGATCGAACTGTCATAGGAGATCACGGCGATCTTGGCGCGCGAACCGGGGTCACGGGCCACGGCCTTGATCTCGATGATGCCGTCGTAGATCTCGGGCACTTCCATCTTGAACAATTCGGCCATGAATTCCGGCGCGGTGCGCGACAGGAAGATCTGCGGACCACGGGCCTCGCGGCGCACGTCCTTGATGAAACAGCGGATCCGGTCGTTGGGACGATAGGCTTCGCGGCCGATCTTTTCGTTGCGGCGCAGGATGGCTTCGCCACGGCCCACGTCGACGATGACGTTGCCGTATTCCTCGCGCTTGACGACGCCGTTGATGATCGTGCCGGCGCGGTCCTTGAATTCTTCGAACTGGCGATCACGCTCGGCTTCGCGGACCTTCTGCAGGATGACCTGCTTGGCCGATTGTGCGGCGATCCGACCCATTTCGACGGGCGGGACCTCTTCCACGAAGGTCTGACCGATCTGGGGGTCGGCCATGTATTGCTTGGCTTGCTTGACGGTCATCTCGGACTGGTAGTTTTCCAGATCCTCGTCTTCGACCACGGTGCGCACGCGGGTAAAGGTCGCCCGGCCCGTCTTGCGGTCGATGGCCACGCGGATGTCCATTTCCGAGCCGTAGCGCGACTTGGCCGCGCGGGCGAGGGATTCTTCCATCGCCTCGACCACGAGGCCGGGGTCGATCATCTTTTCGCGTGCGACGGCTTCCGCGGTCTGCAGCAGTTCTAGCTGGTTGGCTGAGGTGATGGCCATTGTACTCAGTTCTCCTCGGAACCCGGATCGGTGTCGATCTCGTCAAATTGGTCTTCGTTCAGGATGCCCGCATCCTTGCGGGCCTTCAGCATCTGTTTGATGAGCTCGTCGGTCAGGACCAGCTTGGCCTCGGCGAGCCAGTCGAAGGACAGGCCAACGGTAACTTCCGCGCCCTGGTCTTCGATGTTGATCAGCACGTCATTGCCTTCGATCCCCGCCAACACGCCCTTGAACCGCTTGCGGCCGTCGATCAGTTCGGAAGTCTCTATCCGGGCGTCGTAGCCTTCGTAGGTGTCGAAATCCTTTAGACGGGTCAGCGGGCGGTCGATGCCGGGGCTGGACACCTCGAGGTTATAGGTCTCGGTGATGGGGTCCTCGACATCGAGCGTTGCGGCAACGGCGTTCGAGATCCGGGCACATTCGTCGACCTCGATCCCGCCGCCGGGGCGCTCGGACATGATTTGAAGAGTTTTCACCGAATTGTTCCCGCCCAGCAGGCGGACCCGAACGAGTTCGAACCCCAGGTCTTCGATGACTGGGGTAATGATCTCGGCCAGGCGGCGGTCGATAGCGGTCTTGGCGATAAGGTCCATGCGGACTCCGGGCACAAAAAAACGGGCGCGCGGCCCGTCGTGCATCCGGTTGGAGCGTCAGTCCGAGAGGCCCGACACGCCGCTGTTGAGGGGGATATACGCCTGCTTTGCACGAATCGCAAGGGGGGCTGGAAAGCGGGTCGGGAAATGGCCGGGGCGGGACCCTCGGCAAGCGGGTTCTGGGGCTCTGCCCCGCCTCCCTGCGGGAGCCTCCCCGGGATATTTGGAACAGGGAAACGGGGCCGGGGTCGCCCCCGTGTCAGCCGCGTCCGATGGTGTTCATGATCTCTACCAGGCGGGCGGAAATGCCGGGTTCGGAAAGGGCGTGGCCAGCGTCGCGGATCATCGACAATTCTGCGCCGGGCCAGGCGCGGGCGATGGCATGGGCGGTTTGCGGCGGGCAGATCATGTCGTAGCGGCCCTGCACGATATGGCCGGGAATATGAGCAATGCGCGGCATGTGGGCGAGGATCTGGCCTTCTTCGAGCCAGCCGAGGTGGGTGAAGTAGTGGTTTTCCAGCCGGGCGAAGGCGCGGGCGTACTGGCCGGGCGGTTCGCCGCCGTTTCCTGTGGATCGGACAGAAGCCAGCGCATTTTCCCAGGCCGACCAGGTCTTGGCATATCGGATCTCTTCGGCCTGATCGCCACTGAACAGGCGGCGGTGGTAGGCGCCGATCATGTCGCTGCGTTCGGATTGCGGGATCGGGTCCGCAAAACGGGCCCAGGTTTCGGGCCAGAAGGCCGCGGCGCCACCGCCATAGAACCAGTCGAGTTCCGGCGTGGTCATGGTGAAGACGCCGCGCAGGATCAGGTGAGTCGTGCGCTCGGGGTGTTCCTGCGCGTAGATCAGCGACAGGGTCGCGCCCCAGCTGCCGCCGAAGACAGCCCAGGCCGCGATACCGAGGGTTTCGCGGATCTTTTCAATGTCGCGCACCAGATGCCAGGTGGTATTGGCCTCGACACTGGCATGGGGGCGCGAACGGCCGCAGCCGCGCTGGTCGAACAGCACCACGCGGTAGATCTCGGGGTCGAAATAGCGCCGCATCGCCGGAGAGCAGCCGCCGCCCGGACCGCCATGCAGCACCACGACAGGTATGCCATCGGGGTTGCCGGCCTGTTCGACATAAATGGAATGCCCCTCGCCCACCTCCAGCATCCGCTGGTCGAAAGGGTCGATCGGGGGAAACAGCAGCTGGCTTGCGCTTTTCTGACCCGAGTTCTTGTCCATCGTCGTCCCTTGCATAGATGCTTGTTACCGGGGGCCGAAACATGGCAGGCCCAATGGCAGGCAAGGGTCAGAATGACCGCAAGGAGCGCGGAATGCAAACCGACATAAACACCATCGATCCCGCCGAAGTCGCCAAGTTCGAAGCCATGGCGGCCGAATGGTGGGACCCGGCGGGCAAGTTCAAGCCACTGCACATGATGAACCCCGTGCGGCTGGATTACATCACCCGCCAGATCGCGGCGGAATTCGACCGCGACATGACCACGAAGACCCCGTTCGTCGGCATCCGCATCCTGGATATCGGCTGCGGCGGCGGGTTGCTGTGCGAACCCATGGCGCGGCTGGGTGCCACGGTCGTGGGCGCCGATGCGGCCGGGGGCAACATCCCCGTGGCGCAGGTCCATGCCGAACAATCGGGGCTGGAGATCGACTATCGCCACACCAGCGCCGAGGCCATGGCCCGGGACGGCGAGCAGTTCGACGTGGTCCTGAACATGGAGGTCGTCGAACATGTCGCCGATCCGCAGGCCTATCTGAACGCCTGCCACGATCTGCTGAAACCCGGCGGGTTGCACCTGTGTTCGACCATCAACCGCAATCCGAAAAGTTTCGGCATGGCGATTCTGGGTGCGGAAT
The DNA here is from genome assembly GCF_003590145.2 of Pseudooceanicola algae. NCBI lineage: Bacteria > Pseudomonadati > Pseudomonadota > Alphaproteobacteria > Rhodobacterales > Paracoccaceae > Pseudooceanicola > Pseudooceanicola algae. The sequence goes on from NZ_CP060436.1 coordinate 2,888,584, forward strand.
GGGTCATGCGCTGGCTGCCCAAGGGCACCCATGACTGGCAGAAATTCATCACCCCGGACGAGCTATACGGGCTGCTGCGCAAGGCCGGGTTGGAGCCGGTGGATCGCAAGGGCTATGTCTTCAACCCTTTGAGCTGGCAGTGGAAGATCAGCGACCGGGATCTGAGCGTGAACTACGTGACCGCCGCCCTGCGTCCCATCTGAGGGCTGCGGCGCGCGGTTTGCGCGGGGGGCTTGCCCCCCGGGGATCGGGCGGGGCTCGATGCCCGGCGGGATCCCGTCGGCTGGAACAGCGCCGCAAGAAAGCGGAACCGGCAGCGGGTCGGGGCGTTGAGGCGCCATGATCGCTTCTCTTCCGCTGCCCGCCCTGCTTGCCATTTTCGCTGTTTCCGGTCTGGTGATTGCCGTGTCCGGCGTCATCATGACCGGCTATGCCGACAAGATTGCTGATCGTACCGGGTTGGGCGAAGCCATTGCGGGGGCCGTGATCCTCGGTGCGGCAACCTCGCTTTCGGGCACCGTGGTGTCGGTGAATGCGGCGCTGGAAGGGCGGGCGTCGCTCGCCTTCTCGAATTCGGTTGGAGGGATCGCGGCGCAGACGGCCTTTCTGGCGCTGGCCGACCTGGCGTTTCGGCGCGCCAATCTGGAACATGCCGCGGCAGAGTTGACCAATGTCGTGCAGGGTATCCTGCTGATCTTCCTGCTGTTGTTGCCCTTGTCCGCGCTCGTCACACCCGAGGTGACGCTTTTCGCCATTCACCCGGTCTCTTTCCTTATTCCGACGCTTTATATCGCGGGGCTGATGATCAGTCAGGCGGTGCGGGAAGAGCCCATGTGGCACCCGGTGAAAACCCGCGAAACGCGCACCGATGCGCCCGAGGAAGAAGAAGCCGGGACCGCCGACAAATCCAATATTCGGTTGTATGGCGAATTCGGCGGGTTGATGGGGCTGATGGCCCTGTCCGGCTGGGCAATCGGGCAAAGCGCCGGGGCCCTGACGGATATGCTGGACCTGTCGGGCGCACTGGTCGGCGCGCTGATGACGGCGGTTGTTACATCGCTGCCCGAGCTGGTCACGACGCTGGCCGCCGTGCGGCGTGGCGCGCTGCAGCTGGCCGTGGGGGGTATTATCGGGGGCAACACCTTTGACACGCTGTTCCTGCCGCTGTCGGATGCAGCCTATCGCGATGGGTCGCTTTACCACGCAGTCGGCATGGACGATTATTTCTGGATCGTGACCGCGCTGCTGATGACCGTGGCCCTGTTGGGCGGGCTGATCGTGCGCGAACGTCAGGGGCCGGCGGGGATCGGGTTCGATTCCCTTGCACTGCTGGGGATCTACGGCGGGGCGGCTGCGCTGACGATCCTCGCCTGAAAGCAACGCCCTAGCGGTCTTCCTCCAGCTTGGCGCGCAATTCGCGCAGCAGGGGCAGAACGGCGCGGATCTTGTCTTCGCCCAGATCGTCGAGGACCCCGGCAAACATCGGCGCAACTGCCGTCAGCGCATTGTCACGGGCTTGCCGACCAGCCGGGCTGATCGCCACCATCTTGCGCCGCGCATCGTCCCAATCGGGGCGGATATGGACGTAGCCGGCCCATTCCAGCTTTGACAGCGTGTTGGTCATCGCGCCGCGCGTGACGTGAAAGCTTTGGGCAAGCTGCGCCGGGCTTCGTTCCGCGTTGGCCCGGGCCAGATGGTTCAGCACGGAAAAATGCGACAGCTCCATTCCCTTGGGAAGAACTTTGCTCAGCCGGTTCCGGGTCATCTGGTCGGCGGCCAGGATTTCGGAGAACAACGCGATGGCTAGGGAACTACGGGCGTCGCTCATCGGTCTAGGCGGATCTCTCGGTCGTGGGTCAGGGTCGGCACGCGCGACCGGGCCGAGGCGACGGCCCCCGGATCAAGGTCGACATAACCGATGCCCGGCGCGGTGCCCATGTCCAGCAGCACCTCGCCCCAGGGGGCCACGGCCAGCGAATGACCATAGGTCTTGCGTTCGCGCCCTTCGGTACGGGGATGGGTACCGGTCTGAGCCGGGGCCAGCACATAGCAGCCGGTCTCGATGGCGCGGGCCCGCAACAGGGTGTGCCAATGCGCGGCACCCGTGACCGGCGAAAAGGCCGCCGGGCCGGTCAGGATCGTCGCCCCCGCCTGGGCCAGCATCCGGTGCAGGTAGGGAAAACGCACATCATAACAGACCGTCAGACCCAGCGTGCCAAAGGGCGTCTGGGCGACAACGGCGCGGGACCCGGGGCGGTAGCCGTCGGATTCGCGATAGGTCTCGGTCTCCGACACATCGACGTCGAACATGTGGATCTTGTCATACCAGGCCGCGATCTCGCCTTCCGGGGAAATCAGGAAGGACCGGTTGGCAAAACGCCCGTCCGCATCACCGGTCTTCACCCCGAGGGAGCCGATCAGCAACCAGATGCCAAGGTCTGCTGCCGTTTCGCGCAGCCCGGCAAGGGTGGGGTCGTCTTTCTGCAGGCACAGCACCGCATTCTGGCGGCTGCGCGACGAGGACAGGCAATTGCTGACCTCGGGCGTCAGCACGAAACCGGCGCCATTCTGCGCCGCCTCGACCACCATTGCGCGGATCATGGCCAGGTTGTCCTCCGGGCTGTCAGAGGAGGTGATCTGCAGAAGCGCGGCCTTCATACGCCTGAAATCAGGCTGTCGAGCTTGCCGGAACTGTCCAGCGCATAAAGGTCATCGCAGCCCCCGACATGGGTCGTGCCGACAAAGATCTGCGGCACCGATGTTCGGCCCGCAGCGCGTTGGGTCATCGCCGCGCGGCCTTCGGAATCGCCGGTCACGTCGATCTCGGAATAGGCCAGGCCCCTTTCGTCAAGCAGGCGCTTGGCGGCATGGCAGAAGCCGCAGAAGCGGGTGGTGTAGATCTCGATCTCTTGCATGGGAACTCCGACGGTCGTGCATTCGGCCCCAACCTAAGGCGCTTTGACCGCCCGCGCCAGAGCCAGCACCGAAACCGGCCCCGAACCGGCGTCGAGGCAGGCCCGCGTCGCCGCCGAAAATGTCGCCCCCGAGGTCATCACGTCGTCGATCAACAGCACCGGGCGGCCCACCAGCGCGGCGCGCCGGGCCGGGGTCACGACCAGGCGGTCCCCAAGGGCGGCAAAGCGGTCAGCCGCACTTTTGCCATCAAGGCTGGGCGTCGCGCGGGGACGGCACAGCAGGTCCGGCAGATCCAGCGCCCCGCGATCCTGCAAACGGCGCGCCAGTCGGCGCGAGATTTCGGCCGATTGGTTGTAGCCCCGGCTGACCCGTCGCCGCCAATGCAGCGGAATCGGCGCAACGATCATGCCGTCCTGCAAGAGTGGCGCGGCGGTATCGACCATCCAGAAGGCCGCCGGCGCGGCAATGTCCAGCCGGTCGCCATGTTTCAGGCCCAGCACCAACCGGCGGCCGAGGTCTTCGTAAAGCATCACCGCGCGGCCCCGATGCCAGGGGCGCGGCGTACGCAGGCAATCGTCGCAATGGGCGATCTCGTCCGGGTCGCCGCCGGGCAGCGGCGCGCCGCACAGGTCGCAGGCCAGCCCGCCGATGAAGGGCGTCTCGGCCCAGCAGGGACCGCAAAGGCCGAAATCGCTTTCCACGATGCCACCACAGCCAAGACAGCGCGCCGGGTAGACCAGTCGCAATGCCGTTTGAACTGCCCGGCCCAAGCGCCTATCTATCCGACCCATGACAACGCCCCTTCTGACCGATCCCAAAGCCCTCGCCGCCCGCCGCGCCCGCGCAACAGCGGACGGGCTGTTCCTGCATCACCGCGTGGCGGAGGATCTTCAGGATCGGATCAGTATCGTTAACAAGTCATTTACAGAGCCGGCCCTCGTCACGCCCTTCCCCGCGTTCTGGCAGGATCTGGCACAGGACTTCCCTGTCCGGCCCCGGCTGGTGCCCGCCACAGAAGTCCTTGATTTGGAATTGGAAAGCGCCGACCTGGTGTTGCATGTTCTGGACCTCCACTGGGCGAATGACCCGGTGGGGCAATTGATTCAGTGTCGGCGGGCCCTGCGGCCAGACGGGCTTTTCCTTGGGGTGCTGTTCGGCGGACGCACCCTGACCGAATTGCGCGAATGCCTTGGCCAGGCAGAGATCGAGGTAACCGGCGGGCTGTCACCACGCATCGCCCCCATGGGCGAAGTTCGCGACCTTGGCGGATTGCTGCAACGCGCCGGGCTGGCCCTGCCGGTGGCCGACAGCGAATTGGTGACGGTCAGCTTCAGTTCTCCCTACAAGCTGCTGGCGGATCTGCGCGCCATGGGCGAGGCCAATGCCCTGGCCGGTCGCCTGCGTCAGCCAACGCGCCGCGCGGTGATCCTGCGCGCAATGGCGCTTTACCTGCAGACCTACGGCGACAGCGACGGACGGGTCCCCGCGACCTTTGAAATGGTCACCCTGACCGGCTGGTCCCCCGATGCCTCGCAGCAGCAACCCCTGCGCCCCGGCTCGGCCAGGGCCTCGCTTGCGGATGCGCTCGGGACGCGGGAAACCCCGTTGAAAAGCTGAAACGCTACGACAGGCCGCATTGACCGGGGGTCTGGAATCCCTATTTGCGGACAAGACAGCAGCAGGAGACCGAAGATGGACCGAACCCAGGCGCCCGCCGATCACCCGAAGATTCCCGTCGAAAAGGTCGGGATCCTGCTGGCCAACCTCGGGACGCCGGACGGGACCGATTACTGGTCGATGCGGCGATACCTGTCTGAGTTCCTTTCGGATCAACGGGTTATCGACTACCCAAAATGGAAATGGCAACCCATCCTGCAGGGCATCATCCTGAGCATACGGCCCCAGAAAAGCGGTGCTGCCTATCGGTCGATCTGGAACGAAGAGGCCGATGAGAGCCCGCTTCTGACGATCACCAAGCAACAGCACGCGGCGTTGTCGGACAGCCTTCACGCGCGCTACGGCGACCAGGTGTTGGTCGATTACTGCATGCGTTATGGAAACCCATCGACGGCCTCCAAGGTCCGCGCGATGGTCGAGGCCGGGTGCAGCAAGATCCTGTTCTGCCCGCTGTATCCACAATATGCCGGGGCCACGACCGCCACCGCCAACGACCAGTTCTTTCGCGCACTGATGCAGGAAACCTGGCAACCGGCGGCCCGCACCCTGCCGCCCTATTTCGACAATCCCGCCTTTATCGACGCGCTGGCGCAGTCGGTGACCCGCGCCCTGCCGGATGGCCAGCCCGACCTGCTGATCTGTTCCTACCACGGGCTGCCGGAACGCTACCTGACGGCGGGTGACCCCTATCATTGCCACTGTCAGAAGACGACGCGACTGCTGCGCGAGAAGCTCGGCTGGGACAAGGACCGTGTACTGACGACCTTCCAGTCGAAGTTCGGCCCCGAAGAATGGCTGAAGCCTGCCACGGTGGACGAAGTCGCCCGGCAGGCAAAAGCCGGCAACCGGCGAATCGCGATCTGTGCCCCGGCGTTTTCGGCCGATTGCATCGAAACGCTGGAAGAGATCAATGAAGAGATTCGCGACAGCTTCATCGAAGCCGGCGGCGAAAGTTTTACCTATATCCCCTGCCTCAACGACGATGCTGCCCATATCGCAGCGCTGACGGATCGAATCGTGGCGAATCTGGCAGGTTGGCTGGACTAGGGACTGAAGCACCGGGGACTCGCGTACCGGGGACTGGCCCTGGCGCCCGAATCAGGCGGCGGAAGGCATTGGGCAAAGAAAAAAGGCGGTGGCAAAACCACCGCCTTCTCCATTTCCGACCAGGTCGAAAATTATTCGCTTGCAGCAACAGCTGCGATAACAGCCAGCAGGATCAGCGGCAGGATGATGCCGGACGACGAGCTGGTGGTTTCTTCGACGATGACCGGAGCTTCGATCACCGGCTCGGAATATGCACCGGCGGTGGCGGAAGTTGCGGCACCGGCCAGAACAGCGGCGAGAACGAGTTTCTTCATTTTATCCTCCAGATAAAGGCCTATCACGCGATAGTTGTACGCATACAGGCACCCAAGACGTACCTCGTGATTCAGATGTAAGCGGGACGGCCTGGAAAAATCAAATGGAAGATCGTTAAGACCCACTGACCACAGGGAAATGTCGTCAAATTAGCAACACCTGCGTACCGACATTGGTCAGCTCGAACAGCTCGGTGATATGCTCGTTGTAGAGCCCGATACAGCCATTGGAGGAACGGCGGCCGATCTTGCGAGTGTCGTGCGTGCCGTGGATACGGTAGTAGGTCCAGCTGAGATACAGCGCCAGCGGGCCCAGCGGATTGTCCGGCGCGCCGCCTTCGACGACCAGCGGCCATTCCGGGTTTCTTTCCCGCATCGACGGCGTCGGACGCCACGTAGGCGCGACCACCTTCTGGATGACCGAAGTCCGGCCACGGCGGGTCAGATCCTCGTTCAACGGCACCGATGTCGGGTACAGCTTGTAGATCGACTGGTCATCAGACCAGAAATGTAGTGCCCGCGACGAGAGATCGACAAGAACGGCGCCGTTCCTGGTGTTGTCGAAATAGGGCCGCCAATCCAACGTCCGGAAGGACGATATATTGTGACGGACCACCTCGTTCGGGTCACGCTCGACCTCGGTCGAGTTCTCGAAAGGGGTCGCATAATCGGACCCCTCGCCTGAGGACTGGCTTTGCGCCAGGGCCGGGCTGGCCAGCAGGGCCGCGCTGCCCGCAAGGAAGCCGCGGCGGGTCGGAAATTTAAACGGGGGGATGCTCATCACTGTCTCCGGCTTATCGGACGCTCCTGCTTATGGTATTGCGCTTTTGACGCGGTCGCAAATCAAACAAGTGTCAATGAACCAAATCACGGGCTTGTGCGTTTGAATCTGCTCATGCAGCACGGTAGTGCTAAACGAAGGCTATTCCCAAGCAGGATTTTCATGCGTCTTACCATTCTGATCTCGACCGCCCTCATCGCTCTCTCCGCTTGTGGACCTTCGCCGTCTTCACAGCCCCAGAGGCTTGGATCGGACGGAAAGCCGCTGCCGAAGCTGTACCGGATCCCGTCGCGCGCCGAAAATACCATCCCCTACGAGATGCTGGATTCGATCAACACCCTGCGCGCCGCCTCCGGCGCCGGTGCCGTGCAGCTGAATTCAGAGCTGACAGCCGCTGCAGCCACGCATGCAAAGGATATGTCGAACCAGAACCGCCCCTGGCACTTCGGGTCCGACGGGTCTTCGCCCATCGATCGGGTCCGCCGTGTCGGTTATTCCGGCGAACTGGTCGGAGAGACAATTTCCGAAACCTACGAGACCGAGCTGGAGACGCTTTCGGCCTGGATGGATCAGGAAGACACCCGGCGGATCATCCTGGACCCCGACGCCACCGACATGGGCTTCGCATGGTACCAGGAGAACACCGGCAAGATCTGGTGGACCATGGTCCTAGGGTCCTCCGGCACCATGGGTGCGGCGATGTCGCTGGCGCAATACACCACCGAATAGGGTGATTCGGTCCCTCGGAAAATGCCGATCCGGACCCCATGACCCCCTCGCGATACCGCCCGGAGAGACGCTGAACGGCGCTCCGGGCGTTTTCGTTTGCGATTTTCCGCCGAGGGGAAATGCCCCGCAAGGGGCCGGCTTTCGCCCTCAGGGATAGATGGCGATCTGGGTTCCGTCGCCGATCATCGCATAGATTTCCTCGATCTCTTCATTGGTCACGGCGATGCAGCCCGCGGTCCAGTCGTTGCCGGCGTTGCGGTACTTGTCCGGCTTGCCGTGGATGAAGATATCCCCGCCGGCATTTTGCCCATTGGCCTGCGCGAAGGCGAGGTCGTTGGGGTTGGGATAGGAAATCCCCACCGAAAGGTGAAACTGAGAATTCGGATTGCGCCGGTCGATGTAGTAGACCCCTTCCGGAGTCTTGCCATCGCCGCGGAACTGCTTGGCGCCGGTCGGCGCGAAGCCCAGCCCGATGTCATAGGCCTTCAGCACCTGATTGCCGTGCATAAGGTACATGCGGCGCTCTTGCTTGAAGACATAGACGCGGGTCACTTCCGGTCCGTCATAGGTCTCGAATTTGGAACAACTCGCCATGGTCAGCACCAGGACGAGGATCAACACTGCCCGTATCATCGTTTTTCCATCTGTTTTTTGATGTTTTCCGATGAAATTAGCAGAATCACGCCGATCAAAGAAGCCGCTAAATCGCCTTCACGCGGTTGTGAGAGTGAAACCGGCCACAAGTTCCACGTGAGACGACCAGCGGAACTGATCCACGACCTGAACCGTGCCCATGGAATAGCCCGCATCCAGTAGCACACGCGCGTCGCGGGCAAAGGTCACCGGGTTGCAGGACACGAAGGCGATCACCGGCACACCCGACAGGGCAAGTTCGCGGGTCTGTGCCTCGGCTCCGGCGCGGGGCGGGTCGATGACCACGGCGTCGATGCCCTTCAGATCCTCGGCCGCCAGCGGATTGCGGAACAGGTCACGCGCCCGCGCCTCAAGCCGATGCAGACCCCCGGCCCGCTTCCAGCCCGCCACCAGGGCCTCGGTCATGGCCGGGTCGCCTTCGACAGCCAGAACCTCGGCCCGTTCGGACAGGGGCAGGGCGAAGGTGCCGCAGCCGGCAAACAGGTCGGCCAGCTTGCGGGCGCCGGCGGTAATCTCGGTCACGGCGGCCAGCAGCGCGGCTTCGCCTTCCGCGGTCGCCTGCAGAAAGGCGCCCGGCGGCGGGGTCACACGCGCGCGACCAAAGCGTTGATCGGGGGACTGCCGGGTAACGATCACTTCGCCGTCCCAGGCCAGCCGGGCGATATCCTGCGCCTGCGCAGTTTCGGTCAAGGCAAAGCGCAGGGGTTCGTCCAGCGGCCTGCCCCCGGTGGCCGAGATGTCCAGCCCGCCTTCGGTCAGGGTCGCCTGCACGGCCAGTTCCCCCTTGCGACCACAGCCGGTCATGGCCAGCGCCTCGGCCACGGGGCGGGCGCGCATCAGGGCCGGATGCAGCAGTTTGCAGTCGGGGATTTCGACGATGACGCCAGAGGCACGACCGTGGAAACCAGACATCGCGCCGCCCTTGGTGCGCCGGGCCGACAGGGTGGCGCGCCGCCGCGATGCCGCCGGAGAGGTCACGACCGGGGCAAACTCCGCTGCGATCCCCTGGGCCTTCAGCGCCGTTTCGACGATGCCGCGTTTCCATGTCGCGACATAGCCATCACCCGCATGTTGCACCACGCAGCCACCGCAGGACCGGAAATGCCGACAGGGCGCCGCGACGCGGTCCTGCGAGGGCAGCACAATCTTGACGTTTTCCAGACGGTCGCCGTTCAGCGTGCCGGTGACGCGTTCGCCGGGCAGGGTCATCGGGGCAAAGACCGGGGTACGATCCGCGCCATGGGCCATGCCATCGCCATGATGGCCAAGTTTCTCGATCAGATATTCCATGGCCGTCTGGTTAAATGAGCCGCCGCCCACAGCAAAGCCCTATTCCGCCGCATCCCGTGTATCAAGGAAACCGCCCGACTGCCGCGACCAGTAGCGGGCATAGACGCCCTGTTGCTCCAGAAGGTCGCTGTGGCTGCCGATCTCGACGATCTCGCCGCCTTCCAGAACCACGATCCGATCCATGTGGGCGATCGTGGACAGGCGGTGCGCGATGGCCAGCACCGTCTTGCCCTCCATCACCCGTTCAAGAGCGGTCTGGATCTGCGCCTCGACTTCGCTGTCCAGCGCCGAGGTCGCCTCGTCCAGCACGAGAATCGGCGCATCCTTCAGAATGGCGCGGGCTAGGGCGATGCGCTGACGCTGCCCGCCGGACAGCTTCACACCGCGTTCGCCCAGCCGGGCCTCGTAGCCCTTGCGACCGCCGAAATCGATCAGATCGCGGATGAAATGATCCGCCTCGGCCTTGCGGGCGGCCTCGATCATCTGCTCTTCGCTGGCGTCGGGGCGACCATAGAGGATGTTTTCGCGGGCCGAGCGGTTGAACATGGCCGTGTCCTGCGTGACCAGGGCGATCTTCTGGCGCAGGCTGTCCTGCGTGACGGCGCTGATGTCCTGCCCGTCGATCACCACCTTGCCGCCCTCGGGGTCGTAAAGCCGCAGCAGCAGCGAAACCAGCGTCGACTTCCCCGCCCCCGAGGCACCGACGATGCCGATCTTTTCGCCCGGCGCGATGTCCAGATCGACTTGCTTCACGCCGCCCTTTTCCTGACCATAGGCGAAATTCACGTGATCGAAATGCACACGACCAGCCGGCACCTGCAGCGCCGTCGCGCCGTCGCGATCATACAGTCGCACAGCGCGACCCAGGGTCTCCATGCCATCCTCAACCTCGCCAATCGACCCATAGATCCCCATCAGGGAAAAGCTGACCCAACCGGTCATCTGTGCCATGCGCACGGAAATCGCCCCGGCGGCGACGATGTCGCCGACGCTGGCGGTGCCATTGGCCCAGAAGGCCAGCGCGCCGCCGACCAGAATCACCGGCAGGACGCCCCCCATCAGGGTCAGGATCGTGCGAAAGACCGAGGACAGGCGCCCAAAGCTGAGCGCGGCTTCGCGGAACCCCGAAAGCGCCTCCAGCGCCGCCTTGTCCTCGTGATCCGCGTGGGCGAACAACTTGACCGTCTTGATGTTGGTGATCGTGTCGACGATCTGCCCCGAGACCATGGCCCGCGCCGCCGCCCGCAGCCCCGCGCGCTGACGAATGCGCGGCATGAACCAGGCGATCAGCCCCAGGTACCCCACCAGCCAGATCGCGAAACCGACCCCGAGCCAGGCATTGATCGACAACATCAGCGCCACGGCCCCGCCGACCGAGGCAAGGGCAAAGGCCACCACGTTGATGCATTCGAAGGCCACATCGGTCATCGCCCGCGCCGTCTGCATCTGCTTCTGGCTGATCCGCCCGGCGAAATCATTGTCGAAATAGGTGACCGACTGGCCCATGGTCCAGCGATGCAGCCGCGACAGCACCAGCGTAAAGACATTCGGCTGGATGATCATCGCATTGGCCATGGTCGAGGCCCCGAAGAACAACGGCCGCGCGATCAGGAAGAACCCGACAGATCCGGCCAGCAGCACGATATTCTCCATCGAGAAAAAGCCTTCGGGCCCGGCGGCATCGGCGCCATCGACGACGCGGCCCAGAATCCAAGCCGTCCCGGCCTCCATCCCGCCGGCAAGGGCAGCCAGACATGCGGCCAGCGTCAACGCGGGAAAGGCCCCGCGCAGAAGCCAGATCATGAATTTCAACAGGGTGTCAGGAGGTGCGGTCCGGGCGATCTGGAACGGATCGATAAGCTTTTCTGGTTTCAACATGAGCGGCCTTTCCGGGCAGAATAAGGGACCGGGGCACGACCGGTTGCAAGGGCGAAGGCTGCAAGGCCGTCCTTGTGGCGGGATCGGGACCACGGGACTTGCCGCGACGGGGCGCTATTCCGGACCCTGATCGTCCCTCAGCAGCGCCGCGCGGTCCAGTGCGAAACCGGAATCGATCCACTTCGCCTCAAGCGCCTGCAACTTTGCGCCGATGGCAGCCCCACTGTAGCGCGGCATCAGGTCCCGCGCGGTGATGGGAAAGACCTGACCTGCGCCTTGCGCCGCAAGAGGCAGGGTCGCGGAATCGAACGGAACCTCGAACAGGGCGGCGCGCAGCACCAGAATCTGCGTCGCCAGGCTGCCGTTGCGATAGCCGAGTTCGGCCGGGCTCGCGGTTCCCGCCGCCTGCTCGCGCAGGGCTGCGATCAGCGCGGCATCGCGTTTGGACAAGCGTAGCGCGGCGCTCGGGTCCTCGGCGCAGATTGCGGCAAGACGGCAACGCCAGTCGGGCGCAAGACCGGCAAGGGCCTCGCCATGGATCAGGGGGCCAAGCGCGCGCGGCCCGGACCCCGGCAGAAGGCGCGTCAGAATGCCAAGCTGCGCCATGGTCGCCACCGCAGGAGCGGGATCGGCGGTAGCCAGCAAGCGCGTGATCTCGACCCCGACCCGTTCGCGCGACAGGCCGTCCAGCCCTTCGGCATTGGCGGCGATGGCGGCAAGGGTATCGGCATCGAACCCGGCCTCGCGATCGGCAAATCGCGCGTGGAAGCGGAAAAAACGCAGGATGCGCAGGTAATCTTCGCGGATGCGCTGATCGGGGTCTTCGATGAACCGCAACCGACCGGCCGCAAGGTCGGTGATCCCCTGCCCCAGCGGATCGACAACCCGGCCATCGGGCGCCGCATAAAGCGCATTCATGGTGAAATCACGCCGCCGGGCGTCTTCTTCGATGTGCTCGGCAAAGGCCACGACAGCGCGGCGGCCATCAGTTTCGACATCGCGGCGAAAGGTGGTGACCTCATGCGGGATACCACCTGAAACAACGGTGATCGTGCCGTGGTCGATCCCGGTCGGCACCGGTTTCAGACCCACCGCGCGGGCCAGGCGCTGGACCTCTTCGGGACGGGCATCCGTGGCGATGTCGATATCCCCGAGCGGGATGCCCAGCAGCGCATCGCGCACGCAGCCACCGACGAACCAGGCCTGATGCCCGGCCCCGGTCAACATGGCGCAGACCGCCTGGGTGGCTGGTGCCTGCATTTCCGCCACGCAAACGGATTTGGGCATGGGCCGGGTCATCGGATGTCTTCGCCGGGCGCGCCGTTCCCCGCCGGATCCCCCGCCATGGCCGAGGCCAGCACCCGCAGCATCCGCGCCGTGGCGCCCCAGATGTAATAGGGCCCCCAGGGCACGGTGAAATATTGCCGGTCACTGCCGCGCCAACGGCGGCTTTGCACCGTGTAGTTTTCGGGTGTCAGAAGATGGGACAGCGGCACGGTAAAGACCTCGGCCACCTCGCCGGGTTCGGGCCGCGGGATAAAAGGCCGACGCACGCGCCCCACCACCGGCAGGACCGAAAAGCCGGTTACGGTTTCATGGGTGGAAAGGGTGCCCAGCACCTCGACATTGTCCGGGTCGAGACCGATCTCCTCCTGTGCCTCGCGCAGGGCGGCGGCGGTCGGGTCGGCATCAACCGGATCCTGCTTGCCACCGGGAAAGGCGATCTGGCCCGGATGATGCTTCAACGCCGAACTGCGCACGGTCAGGATGACACGCAGGTCCCCGTCCTGTTCCATCAAAGCACAAAGCACACCCGCCGGGCGCAGCTTGCGCCCCGCGGGCAGGACCGTTTCGGGGTTCAGATCAAAATCCGACGACGGCGCCTGCGCGCTGCGCAGGGCCGTGGCGATCGCTGCAAAACTCTGGTGATCAGCCTTCATCTTTCCTGGCTTCAAAACCGACCGTGGCCGGATCAAGTTCGTAATGCGCACCGCAGAATTGGCAATCGGCGGTGACGATGCCCTCATCCGTGGTCATCTTCTCGATGTCGCGGGCCGAATAGATCGACAGCGACTGGCGCACCTTGTCCTCGGAACAGGAACAGCCGAAGCGGACCGGCTGGGCGTCGAAGACCCGTGGCGTTTCCTCGTGGAACAGGCGCACCAGAAGGTCCGTCGGCGCGACCGAGGGGCCGATCAGCTCCAGCTGATCCACCGTGTCGAGGTGGAAGTTCACGCGGTTCCAGTTTTCCTCGGCATCGCCGGACACGAGGTCCTGCGCCTGCAGCAATCCGCCTTCGCCGGAGCCTTCGCTGACATGCATCCCGGCCTTGGGCATGGTCTGGATCATCATCCCGCCGGCGCGCCAATGTTCCGGCGCATCCTGTTCGGTCGATTTGCCAAAGGACAAGGCGAAGCGCGTCGGGATCTGTTCGGACTGCGCGAAATACGCCTCGGCACAGGAGGTCAGCGAGCCACCCGCCAGCGGCGTGATCCCCTGATAGGGCTGCATGCCCTGTCCCTGGTCGATCATGATGGCGAAATAGCCCTCACCGACCTGGTCGAAGGGCGCGCCATCCTCGGTCAGGCGATCCTTGTCGAAACTGGCATAGGCACGGATTCGCGCCGGTTCGCCATCGTTCTGCGGACCGTAGTAATCGGTAGAGATCATCCGCACCGGGCCCTTGCTTTGGACCTGCAACTGCAGCTTCCAACGCAGCTTGATCGTCTGGCCGATCAGGGCGGTCAGCAAGGCCATTTCGGCCACCAGGGCCTCGACCTGCGGCGGATAGGCGTGTTGTTTCAGGATGCCATCCAGCACCCCGTCCAACCGTGCGACACGGCCCCGGATGTCCGCGCCGTCCAGTTGAAACGGCAAAACGGTGTCGTCCCAGGCAATCTTGGTGCTGAGGGTCATTGGAAATATCCTATAAGCTTGCTCTTGGCATACAGCGGTGCGAGGTAAGGGGCAAGCAAGCCCGCTTCAAGGAGAGACCATGCGCCGCTATGGTAACCCCCCGATTTCCGGTCAGAAATACACGCTGCGGCCGGGGGCCTACGCGGTTCTGCCGCGGGACGGAAAGCTGCTGGTGACCTTTCAGGCGACGCCCGAGGCCGAATTTCAGCTGCCCGGCGGTGGAATCGATCCCGGTGAAGGGGCCGTTCAGGCGCTGCATCGCGAAGTCTGGGAAGAGACCGGCTGGGCCATTTCCGGCGCGCGTCGGCTGGGCGCCTACCGGCGGTTCGTCTGGATGCCCGAGTACGAAATCTTTGCCGAAAAACTGTGCCACGTCTACCTTGCCCGCCCAGTCCTGCGGCGGGACGACCCGATGGAGCCGGCCCATACCGCCGTCTGGCTTGAACCCGACGTGGCGCTGGAATTGATCGCCTCGGACGGCGACAGGGCGTTTCTGGCTTCGCTAATCTGATCCTTCGGGGGCCGATCAATTGCCGGGATATTCCACCAGTACGGCCGAAATATCGTCGGGAAACTCTGTCCCGCCGTTGTATTCCGCCAGCCGCCAGACCACGGCCTCAAGCAGGGCCGTGCCGCGCACATCACGCAGCCCGTCAAGGATCCGCGCCAACCCGTCACTGTCCAGAAGCCGCCCCCGGCTGTCCGGACATTCCGAGATTCCGTCGGATTGTATCAACAGACGATCACCCGGCGACAGGGTCAGGGCGACCTCCTGGAAGGTCATGCCGGGCAGAAGCCCGATCGGCGGCCCGCCTTCGCCGAAGTCACGGGTCGTGCCATCGGCCCTTTGCAGCATCGGGTGTGGATGCCCGGCCTGCACCATGCGCACCCGTCCGGTCGCCATATCGACCTGCGCCAGGACCATGGTGAAATAATGCTCGGTCGTCACCTCGTCCAGAACGAGGGCATTCAGATGCTCGGCCACATCAATCAGCGGGCGCGAGGCAAAGCTGCCATCGGGCAGCCTTCGCAGGGCAACATTCTGCTCCGGTACGGCGGGTGACAGGTAGCCGGCGATCCGCGCCGTCAACAGGGCCGAACTGATGCCGTGGCCCGACACGTCGATTGCGAAACAGCCGAAGCTGTTGCCATCTATCGGGTAATAGCCCACCAGATCACCGCCCACGCGCCCCGCCGGTTGCAGCAGCAGGGAGATCTGTGCAGCGCCGAAATCTCGGTGGCGTTCACGCACCAGGCTTTGTTGCAGCTTCTTTGCCTCGATCAGGTCGCTGTCGATGGAATCATGCGCCGCCTGCAATTTATCCAGCGTCTGGTGGATGATCCGGTTCTTCTCGGTCAGCAGGCGCTGCATGTCGAGGATCCGTTGACCGGCATTCAGACGAGCGCGCAATTCGTCCTTGTTCACCGGCTTGGTCAGGAAATCGTCGGCCCCGGCATCCAGCCCCTCGGCGGCGTGGGTCTTTTCGTTCTTTGAGGTCAGAAGGATGAAATAACCGTAGTCCTCGGTCTCAAGCCCCCGGAAGGCCTTGCAGAACTCCAGCCCGTCCATGCCCGGCATCATCCAGTCGCTGATCACGAAGTCCGGCGCAGTGTCACGACAGATCGCGAGGGCCTGTTCGCCGCCCTCGGCCTGCATCACCTCGAACCCCCAGGCGGTCAACAGCTTGGCAAGGATGCGGCGCTGCAGACGGCTGTCGTCCACCACCAGAACCCGGCGGGTCCGCAACGTGGCATCCCGCAGCCCCGCCACAGCCCCCCGCCCCATCGCGGCCATTGCCACAGGGTCATCCGCCTGCTCCGTCTTGTCTCCTTGCGCCGGTTCGGCCCGCATCTGTTCACCTGCTGGTTCTGAACGATCACGCAGGGGCATCGCCGGACTACCGGGCCCACCCTTGCAAGGGACCGTCTTTCCCCGATAACGCAGGCTGTTTAAAGGCCACTTAAAGGTCAAATTGTTCAGGTCCTGCCCGGCCCTGAGGGGCCACCCGGAAACCTCCCCGCCGGCAGACACGCCATCACGTGCCTGCCCCGAACTTCAGATTTCGGTAAGCGACACGTGCCAGGGTTGCGCGAGTCAAAAGGGGACAGAGGATGATTTGCTGGAGCCAGGTCACTGAACTGCGCGACGATGTCGGGCACGAGGATTTCCCCGAGGTGGTGGAAATCTTTCTTGAGGAAGTTGCGGAAAACCTTGCCTCGCTTGCACATGATCCGGCGCTCGAGGAGGTGCTTCATGCGCTCAAGGGCAATGCACTGAACCTTGGCTTTGACCGGTTTGCCACGCTTTGCGCGGACGCGGAGCGTCTGGCCACGGCCGGTGGCGGCGATGCGGTGGACCTGAAGACGATCCGCCAGACATTCGACGAAAGTCGGGCGCTGTTCCTCACCGAACTCCCGCAAAGACTGGCTGACCAGGCCCGCTAGATCAGGAATTCGGCCAATACGGGATCGCGGGTGATGTCGATGTATGTCATCCCTGCATCGGTCATCTCGGCTGTGATGCGGGTGAAATTCTCGGCCTTGAGGGTCTCGATTCCGATCAGGACAGACCCGAAGTTGCGGGCCGATTTCTTCAGGTATTCGAACCGGCTGATGTCGTCTTCCGGCCCCAATATGTCCAGAAAATCACGGAGGGCACCGGGCCGTTGCGGCAGGCGCAGGATGAAATATTTCTTCACCCCGTTGAACCGCTGCGCCCGTTCCTTGACCTCGGGCAGGCGTTCGAAATCGAAGTTGCCCCCCGAGGTGACGCAAATCACCCGCTTGCCGCGGATCTCGTCGCGCAGATCCTCCAGCGCGTTGATCGACAGGGCCCCGGCGGGTTCCAGCACGATGCCCTCGACGTTGAGCATTTCCAGTATGGTGACGCAGATCCGGTCTTCGGGCGCGGTCAGCACATGGGCAGGATCGACCCCGGCAAGCTGCGCGAACGGCTGCGCACCGATCCGGGCCACCGCGGCGCCATCGACGAAACTGTCGACCTTCGGCAGGGTCACGGGCTGCTCGGCAGCCAGACCGGCCCGCAGGGACGCGCCGCCTTCGGGTTCGACATAGCGGATCGACATCCGCCCATCGAGGTAGCGCGTCACCCCGGCGGACAAGCCGCCACCGCCCACCGGCAGCAGGATCATGTCGGCCAGACCGGGCATCTCTGCCTCGATTTCCGCCATGACAGAGGCCTGACCTTCGATCACGTCAGCATCGTCAAAAGGCGCCAGGAAATGCCCCCCGGTTTCGGCGCAATAAGCCTGCGCCTCGGCCAGGGTATCGTCGAAATAATCTCCGGTCAGCCGGATCTCGATGAATTCCCCGCCAAAGGTGCGGGTCTTGCCGATCTTCTGCTGCGGCGTGGTGATCGGCATGAAGATCACACCGGGCACCTGAAAATGGCGGCACATGAAAGCCATGCCCTGCGCATGATTTCCCGCCGAGGCGCAGACAAAGGACGAAGCCCCACCCGCACTGCCCATCACCTTGCGCATCGCATTGAAGGCCCCGCGCAGCTTGTAACTGCGCACCGGGCTCAGATCCTCGCGTTTCAGCCAGATATCGGCTTCATACTTCGCCGAAAGGTGATCGTTGCGCAGCAGCGGCGTGGCGGGAAAGACATCCCGCATGGCGACCATGGCAGCGCGTGCATTGTCCTGAAACTGGGTCATGCCCTGTCTTGCAGCGCCGCGTTCAGGGTTGCAAGGCCCTCGGGTCGGTGCCGCGCCCCTAGCCGTCATAGCCGTGCAACGTCGCCACCTGCCAAAATTTCGCAAGACGATGGCGAAGGCATGGGGGAACAATGCCCCTGATAGTGATGACCTCATACTCTGGTGGCCGCCCCCTCTGCCTTGCCGTGAAAGCACGCTCGGCCAAGCCTCAAAGGGCTCAGTTGCTTGCCCTGATGGCAAAAACCCGCTATCGCGCCAGAAAATCCGAATAAGGAAATGCAAATGTCCGCGCCCAAGAAAGTCGTGCTGGCCTATTCCGGCGGCCTCGATACCTCGATCATCCTGAAGTGGCTGCAGACCGAGTATGGCTGCGAAGTTGTCACCTTCACCGCCGATCTCGGCCAGGGGGAAGAGCTGGATCCGGCCCGCAAGAAGGCCGAGCTTCTGGGCATCAAGCCCGAGAACATCTTCATCGAAGACGTCCGCGAAGAATTCGTGCGTGATTTCGTCTTCCCGATGTTCCGCGCCAATGCAGTCTACGAAGGCCTCTACCTGCTGGGCACCTCGATCGCGCGGCCGCTGATTTCCAAGCGCCTTGTCGAAATCGCCGAGGAAACCGGCGCCGATGCGGTCGCCCACGGCGCCACCGGCAAGGGCAACGACCAGGTGCGGTTCGAGCTGAGCGCCTATGCCCTGAACCCGGCGATCAAGGTGATCGCGCCATGGCGGGAATGGGACCTGACCTCGCGCACCCGGCTGCTGGAATTCGCCGAGGCGAACCAGATACCGATCGCCAAGGACAAGCGCGGCGAAGCGCCCTTCTCGGTCGATGCGAACCTTCTGCACACTTCTTCCGAAGGCAAGGTCCTGGAAGATCCCGGCCAGATGGCGCCCGATTACGTCTACCAACGGACCGATGACCCCGTGAACGCGCCGGATGCGCCGCAATACGTCGAAATTTCCTTCGAAAAGGGCGACGCCACGGCCATCGACGGCGAGGCCCTCAGCCCCGCGACGATCCTGACCAAGCTGAACGAACTGGGCCGTATCCACGGCATCGGGCGGCTCGATTTCGTGGAAAACCGCTTTGTCGGCATGAAGTCCCGCGGTGTCTACGAGACCCCCGGCGGCGAGATCCTTCTGGAAGCGCACCGTGGCATCGAACAGATCACCCTGGACAGCGGCGCCGGCCACCTGAAGGACTCGATCATGCCGCGCTACGCGGAACTGATCTACAACGGCTTCTGGTACTCCCCCGAACGCGAAATGCTTCAGGCCCTGATCGACAAGAGCCAGGAACATGTCACCGGCACCGTCAAGCTGATGCTCTACAAGGGCTCGGCCCGCACCGTGGCCCGCTGGTCGGATCACTCGCTCTACTCCGAAGCCCACGTGACCTTCGAAGAAGACGCCGGCGCCTACGACCAGAAGGACGCAGCCGGCTTTATCCAGCTCAACGCCCTGCGGCTGAAACTGCTCGCCGCCCGCAACAAGCGGATGAAATGACACCCTGACGTAACGTTGACGCGGGCCTTCCTGACGTCAACCTTGCCAGATCCCGAGCGCCCCTTCACCCCTTGGTGGAGGGGCGTTTTCATGAGGGGGAACAATACCATGGAACTTGAAGAGATCCGGGCGAAGATCCAGCGCGGGCTGGACAAAAAGCCCATCGAGGACAGCCTGAAATTCGACTGCGGCACCGAAGGTGCAATTTCCATCCATGGCGGCACGGCCCGTCTGGCCGATGACCCGGCAGATTGCACCATCCACATCAGCCGCGAAAACCTCGCAAAACTCATGATGGGCGACCTGAACCCGCTGACCGCCTTCACCTTCGGCAAGATCAAGGTCTCCGGCGATATGGCCATCGCGATGAAGCTCGGGAAATTGCTCGGCTAGACGACCCCGACCTATGTTGCCCTGTGGAAAATATCCTCGGGGGGTGAATTGCGGCAAAGCCGCAAGAGGGGGGCAGACAGCCCCCCTTGCCTCGCCCGGCCCCCAGATCGCCCTCAGACGTCAGAAACCTCATCGCGCCGAGGAATGACATCCGCCGTTCCCAGTCGCGTTACCATCAGCGCCGCCGCCCTCTGGGCCAGTCCAATCGCGGCGCTCATGGAATGCCCCTGGTCGATCCCGGCCAACAGGTAGCCGGTAAAGGTATCCCCGGCCCCGGTGGTATCCACCGGCACCACCTTCGGCGCGGCGAAATCCTCGGACCTTCCACTGGCGGTCGCGATCCAGCGACAGCCGCGCGCGCCAAAGGTGATCACAACATCCGCGACCGGCAGGGCCTCTGGCGCCAGACCAAGCGCCGCTTCCAGTTGCGCCGCCTCCACCTCGTTCATCACCAGCAGATCGAGGTCCGGCAGGACTGCCGCCACCGCCGCCGCCTCGAAGGGGGCCGCGGCATGGGCCAGCCGCAGACCGGCGGCCTTTGCGGATCGGGCAAAGTCCACCTGCCCCGAGGTCTCGTTCTGGAACACCGCGATATCGCCCGAACTTGCCCCGGCCAAGGCGGCCGTGATCATCGCACGGTCGATTTCCCGGTTGGAACCGGGCAGGATCACGATCTCGTTCTCCCCCGCCGCGTCGAGCAGGATCATCGCCTGCCCCGTGGGGCCCGCGATTTCCGCCAAATGACCCACCCCGACCCCATATTCGGTCAGCCGGGCCTTCAGCCAAAGACCATCCTCGCCCACGGCCCCGATATGTTCCACGTGACTTCCGGCACGGGTGGCGGCGACGGACATGTTGGCGCCCTTGCCCCCGAGCCCGCGCTGAAACCCCGTCGCAGCAAGCGTCTCGCCCGGCGCGGGCATATGCGGCACGCGATAGACCAGATCGGCATTCACCGAGCCAAGATTGAAGATCGCCATCTACTTGACCTTGCAGGCGGCCAGCACGGCCATGTTCAGGATGTCGTTGACGGTCGAGCCCGTCGAACACAGCTGGATCGGCTTGTCGACGCCGGACAGGATCGGCCCGATCACCGTCGCCCCGGCCATTTCCTGCATCAGCTTGACCGAGATCGAAGCCGAATGCCGCGCGGGCACCACCAGGATATTCGCATTCCCGGTCAGCCGCGAGAACGGATAATGCTGCCGCGCGGTGGCGTTCAGCGCCACATCCACGGTCATCTCGCCCTCGAACTCGAAATCAACGCCGCGCTTCTCCAGCACCTTGGGCGCCAGGTGCATCTTTTCAGCCCGTTCCGACACCGGATAGCCGAAGGTCGAGAAGCTGACAAAGGCCACCCGAGGCTCAAGCCCAAGATCCCGCGCCACTTCGGCCGAGCGTTCGGCGATATCTGCCAGATCCTGTTCATCGGGCCATTCATGCACCAGCGTGTCAGAGATCAGCACGATCCGCCCCTTGTGCAGGATCGCCGTGGTCCCGACCGCGCCATGTTTTGCATCGGCATCGAAGACGTGGTTCACCAGCTCCATCACATGAGCCGATTTCCGGGTCGCACCGGTGATCAGCGCATCGCCATGGCCATGGGCCAGCATCAGGGCGGAGAACACGTGCCGGTCTCGAGCCGCCAGTCGGTGCACATCCTGCTGGTCATGGCCGCGACGTTGCAGGCGGTCGTAAAGGAACGACTTGTAGGTCTGCAGATGCTCCGTGGTGGCAGCGTTGACGATGGTCAGTTCCCCAACCGCATCGCCCAGACCGAGGCTGCGCAATTGTTCCTCCACATCCGAAGGACGCCCCACCACGATCGCCTCGCCAAGACCACCGCGCTGGTACATGACGGCGGCGCGCAGGATGCGGGGGTCGTCTCCTTCGGCAAAGATCATCCGCGCCTGCGCCTTGCGCGCCCGCGCGTTCAGCCCGCGCAGGATCGAGGCCGTCGGATCCATCCGCGACTTCAGGCTATGCTCATAGGCCTCCATGTCGATGATCGGGCGCCGCGCGGCGCCGGTGTCCATGCCGGCCCTTGCCACGGCAGGCGGGATCACGTGGATCAGCCGCGGATCGAAGGGCGTCGGGATGATGTAATCCCGCCCGAAGGTCAGCGACCGACCATAGGCGAGAGCAACCTCGTCCGGGACGTCTTCGCGCGCCAGCCGCGCCAATGCTTCGGCGCAGGCGATCTTCATCTCGTCATTGATGGCACGGGCATGAATGTCCAGTGCGCCCCGGAACAGGTAAGGGAAGCCCAGCACATTATTGACCTGATTGGGATAATCCGACCGGCCGGTGGCGACGATCACGTCTTCACGCACCTCGTGGACCTCTTCCGGGGTAATCTCGGGATCCGGGTTGGCCATGGCAAAGATCACCGCGTTGGCGGCCATGGATTTCACCATGTCCTGCGTGACCGCGCCCTTGGCCGAGACGCCCAGGAAGACGTCAGCGCCATCCAGCGCTTCGGCCAGGGTCCGGGTGGACGTGTTGGCGGCATGGGCCGATTTCCATTGATTCATGCCCTCGGTGCGACCCTGGTAGATCACGCCCTTGGTGTCGCACATGATGCAATTATCGTGCCGCGCCCCCATGGATTTCAGCAGCTCGAGGCAGGCAATCCCGGCAGCGCCCGCGCCGTTCAACACGATCTTCACATCGCCGATCTTCTTGCCCGAGATATGCAGCGCATTGATCAGACCGGCGGCGCAGATCACCGCCGTGCCATGCTGGTCGTCATGGAAGACCGGGATATCCATCTCTTCCTTAAGGCGTTGTTCGATGATGAAGCATTCCGGCGCCTTGATGTCTTCGAGGTTGATACCGCCGAAGGTCGGACCCATCAGCCGCACCGCCTCGATGATCTTCTCGGGGTCCTCAGTGTCCAGTTCGATGTCGATGGAGTTCACATCGGCAAAGCGTTTGAACAGAACCGACTTGCCCTCCATCACCGGCTTGGAGGCCAGCGCGCCAAGGTTCCCCAGCCCCAGAACCGCCGTCCCGTTCGAGATCACAGCGACCAGATTGCCCTTGTTGGTGTAATCATAAGCCGTCTCGGGGCTGGCATGGATTTCCTCGCAAGGCACAGCGACACCCGGGGAATAGGCCAGGCTCAGATCCCGCTGCGTGGTCATCGGCACGGTGGCCGTGATCTCGAATTTTCCGGGCGTGGGCTCCAGGTGAAAGGCCAAGGCGTCTTCGCGGCTGATCCGGCTTTTCGTCATCGTCTATCCTTCCAAGTGTTGGCGCCTCTTACCCGAGGTCCCCGAAGTTCTCAACAAGCACAGGACCAGCCCGCTATCGGCTTTCGCTGCCGGGCCGGTTTGGTTAATCTTGCCCAAACCCTGAGAGGCCCCATGAATACCGCAGCACCGATCACCCCGATGATGGCGCAGTTCCTTGAAATTAAGGAAAAATATCCCCATGCGCTGCTGTTCTACCGGATGGGTGATTTCTACGAGATGTTCTTTGACGATGCCGAAGCGGCGGCGGCGGCGCTGGACATCGCGCTGACCAAGCGCGGCAAGCATCTGGGCGAGGATATCCCGATGTGCGGCGTCCCCGTCCATGCCGCTGAAAACTATCTTCTGACGTTGATCCGCAAAGGGTTCCGGGTCGCGGTATGCGAACAAATGGAAGACCCCGCCGAGGCCCGGAAACGCGGGTCGAAATCCGTGGTGAAACGCGACGTCGTGCGGCTGGTGACGCCCGGCACCCTGACCGAGGACACCCTGCTCGAGGCACGGCGTCACAACTTCCTGTCGGCATACGCCAGCGTACGGGACACGGCGGCGCTGGCCTGGGTAGACATCTCTACCGGGGCCTTTCACGCCATGCCGCTGCCGGCGGTCAAGCTGGGTCCGGAACTGGCGCGGCTGATGCCGTCCGAGTTGTTGATCAGCGACGCGGACGAAGCGGACCTGCGCGAATTGGTCGGGGAATTCGGCATCGCACTGACTCCGCTTTCACGTGGATCATTCGACAGCGCAGGGTCGGCGGACCGGCTGCAACGGCTGTTCCGGGTCGGCACGATGGACAGTTTTGCCGCCTTCACCCGCCCCGAAATGGCCGCCATGGGGGCGCTGGTCGACTACCTGGAGATCACGCAAAAGGGCAAGCTGCCGCTGCTGCGCGTGCCGCAACGCGAGGCCCTCGACGGCAACGTGCAGATCGACGCGGCCACCCGGCGCAACCTGGAAATCACCCATGCGATGAGCGGCGGGCGCGCGGGCTCTCTGCTGGCCGCTGTGGATCGCACGGTCACCGCCGCCGGCGCACGCCTGCTGGAACGGCGAATTTCGTCTCCATCTCGCGCGCTGGATCAAATCCGCGCCCGGCTGGACGCGGTCGACTTCGCCGTGGCCGAAGGACAGCTATCTGCCGATCTGCGCGCGCTGCTGCGCAAGGTGCCGGATCTGGACCGCGCCCTGTCGCGCCTGTCGCTGGACCGGGGCGGACCCCGCGACCTGGCCGCCATCCGCAATGCGCTGGCCCAGGCCGAGGCGCTGGCGCAACGGGTCGAGGGCACGCCGCTTCCTGCATTGCTGACCGAGGCCTCCGGGGCCCTGACAGGCCACGACGCCCTTCTGGGTCTTCTGGACGCCGCCCTGGTCGCTGAACCGCCCCTGCTGGCCCGCGATGGCGGCTTCATCGCACCCGACCATGACGAAGAGTTGGACGAGGTCCGCCGCCTGCGCGACGAAGGTCGGGGCGTCATCGCGGGCATGCAGCGCGACTATGCCGAACAGACCGGCATCACGGCGCTGAAGATCAAGCACAACAATGTGCTCGGCTATTTCGTCGAGGTCACCGCCACCCATGCGGACAAGATGCTGGCGCCGCCGCATTCCGAGGCCTTCAAGCACCGCCAGACCACCGCCAGTCAGGTGCGCTTTACCACCCCGGAGCTTTCGGAACTGGAAACCCGGATCCTGAATGCCGCCGGACAGGCCCAGTCGATCGAGTTGCGCCTGTTCGCTTCCCTCCGCGAGGCCGTGATCGACGCGGCCGCCGCCCTGACCGACCTGTCCCGAGCGCTGGCCGAATTCGACCTGGCCGCAGGATTGGCGGACCTTTCACGGGCCGAAAACTGGACCCGCCCCGACGTTGACGACAGCCGCGCGCTGAAGATCGAGGGCGGGCGGCACCCGGTTGTCGAACAGGCCCTGCGCAAACAAGGCGCGCCCTTCATCGCCAATGACTGCGCGCTGGTGCCGGGCGGCGATGCGGCAGCGGTCTGGTTGCTGACGGGTCCGAACATGGCTGGTAAATCGACCTTCCTGCGCCAGAACGCCCTGATCGCCCTGCTGGCGCAGATGGGCAGCCATGTCCCCGCAGACCGGGCCCATATCGGCCTCGTCAGCCAGATCTTCTCGCGCGTGGGGGCCTCGGATGACCTGGCGCGCGGCCGGTCGACCTTCATGGTCGAAATGGTGGAAACGGCGGCCATCCTGAATCAGGCCGATGAACGCGCCCTGGTGATCCTGGACGAGATCGGGCGCGGCACTGCCACCTATGACGGGCTGTCCATCGCCTGGGCGGTTTTGGAACACCTGCACGAGGTGAACCGCGCCCGCGCCCTGTTCGCCACCCACTATCACGAGATGACGGAGCTGGCGAAACGCCTGTCGGGCGTGGAAAATGCGACCGTCGCGGTACGTGAACACGACGGCGACGTTATTTTCCTGCACGAAGTGCGCATGGGCGCCGCCGACCGCAGCTATGGCGTGCAGGTCGGGCGCCTGGCCGGCCTGCCCGAGAGCGTCGTCACCCGGGCCCGCGATGTCCTCGCCTCCCTGGAAGAAAACGCGCGCGGCGGAAAGGCACCCCGCGCCATCATCGATGATCTGCCGCTCTTCGCCGCTGCCCCGCCGCCACCTGCCCCGACCAAGCTGCCCGAAGGATTACAGGCCATGGCTGCGCTTATGGAGACTGTGCATCCCGACGATTTATCCCCGCGCGAGGCGCTCGAGTTGATTTACAAACTGAAAGAGGCGTCCCGCGATTAAGCGGAACGCCTCTGGTGTCTGTTGCTGGGGGCTTTGCCCCCGTCTCCGTGTCGGAGACTCCCCCGGAGTATTTTCGGCCAGATGATGAAGAGCCTGGCTCTTTCATCTGGCAAGAAATACTCTCGCCGAAGGCCTCCCGGCGTCAGCCGGGATTGGAGCTAACGCCGACCTGGGCCGGTCGCAGAAGGCGGTCGTGCAGCATGAAGCCTTCTGCCGAGACCTGGATGATCTCGCCGGCCTTGGTGCCGGGCAGCGGGGCTTCGAACATGGCCTCGTGGTGGTTCGGGTCGAACTTTTCGCCGACAGCCGGCGTAATCGTCACGATGCCGTGTTTGCGGAAGACGTTGACCAGTTCGCGCATGGTCAGCTCGATGCCTTCCAGCAGGGCCGCGTTTTCTTCGGTCTTCTCGCCCATGGCTTCGAGCGCGCGCTTCATGTTGTCGTAGACCGGCAGCATGTCGCGGGACAGCTTGGAGCCGCCATATTGCTCGGCTTCCCTGCGTTGCTTTTCAGCCCGCTTGCGGGCGTTTTCCGCATCGGCCAGCACGCGCATGAACTTGTCGCGGAAGGCATCCCGTTCAGCGATCACCGCGTCAAGCTCGGCCGCCTCGCCGTCGATCTCTTCTTCTTCCGCAGCATAGGCTTCTGCCTCTGCCGCTTCGAGATCGTCCAGAAAGTCTTCGTCCTTCGGCTCTGCCATTCTTCACCTCTTTCGTCGGTCACGCGCGGTCGGAGATCATCCGTCCGACCAGCTGTGCCGTGTAATCCACGATCGGAACGATCCGTCCGTAATTGAGCCGTGTGGGCCCGATCACGCCGACCGCACCGATGATCTTTCGATCCGCGTTCATATAGGGAGACACCACCAGAGAGGAACCGGAAAGTGAGAAAAGTTTGTTCTCTGAACCGATAAAAATGCGCACACCGTCGCCATCCTCGGTCAGTTCGAGGAATTCAGCGATGTCCCGCTTGCGTTCCAGGTCATCGAACAGGATGCGGATGCGATCAAGGTCTTCCTGTTCGCCTTCCAGCAGATTCGCCCGACCGCGTACGATCAGCCGCTCCTCATGCACGCCCTCGCCTTCCCAGACCGCCAGGCCGCTGTCGACCAACGCCCGCGCCAGCCCGTCGATCTGCTGCTTTCGGGTGTCGATTTCCTGCGCGACGACGCCCTTGATGTCCGAAAGCGTGCGCCCCTCCAGCGCCGCGTTCAGGAAATTCGCGGCCTCGCGCATCGAACTGGGGGTTTGCCCCGGCGGCGGCGTGAAAAGCCGATTTTCCACGTGACCATCAGCAAAGACCAGCACCACCAGGGCGCGATCATGGCCCAGGGAAACGAATTCTATGTGCTTGATCGGTGCCTCGTGCTTGGGCGCCAGCACCAGAGACGCGCCCCGTGTGGCAAAGCTGAGCGCGGATCCGATCCGGTCCAGCATCGCCCCCACATCGCCGCCGTTGCCGACCGTTGCGTCGATCTTTTCGCGGTCCGACATGTCCAGATCACCCACCTCGAGCAGACCATCGACGAACATCCGCAGGCCGGACTGGGTCGGCACCCGCCCGGCGCTGATATGGGGACTGTCTAGCAAGCCGAGGTATTCCAGATCCTGCATCACGTTGCGGATCGTGGCCGCCGAGACCTTTTCGCTCATCATCCGGGTCAGGGTGCGGGATCCAACGGGCTCTCCGTTCGCCAGATAGCCTTCGACAACCCGCCGAAACACCTCGCGCGAGCGGTCATTCATCTCATCAAGGATCGAATTTTTTGCTACCATTACCTCAACCACTACCGGAGGGTCATTAAAGAGCACCCGGTACAAAGGTCAACGGGGCTTGCCTTCCAAGGGTCCCCGCGCCTATCAGGGACCGCAAATTCAGGGAGGCACCATGCGACCGTCTGGTAGAGATTTAAGCGAAATGCGTCAGGTTTCAATCGAGATCGACGTGACGAAACATGCGGAAGGCTCCTGCCTGATCAAGGTTGGCGATACCCATGTGCTGTGCACCGCGACGCTGGAAGCCCGCGTGCCGCCCTTCATCAAGGGGTCCGGCCTGGGCTGGGTCACGGCAGAATACGGCATGCTGCCCCGGTCAACCACGTCGCGGATGCGGCGCGAGGCTGCTGCGGGCAAGCAAGGCGGAAGAACCGTTGAAATTCAAAGACTTATCGGAAGATCCCTGCGCGCTGGCGTGGATCGCGTTGCCCTTGGGGAACGCCAGATCACGATCGATTGCGATGTGTTGCAGGCCGATGGCGGGACGCGCTGCGCCTCGATCACCGGGGGCTGGGTTGCCCTGCGCCTAGCGGTCAACAAGCTGATGAAGGCCGGCGATGTGATCTCTGATCCGCTGGTCGACCCGGTGGCGGCCGTGTCTTGCGGGATCTATGCGGGGCAGCCGGTGCTGGACCTCGACTACCCCGAGGACAGCGAAGCCGGCGTTGACGGAAACTTTGTCATGACCGGCACCGGCAAGCTGATCGAAGTGCAGATGTCCGCCGAAGGGTCTGTCTTTTCCCGCGATCAGATGAACCAGTTGATGGATCTGGCCGAAAAAGGCGTAGCAGAACTCGCCGCCCTGCAGAAAGAGGCCACCGGTGCGTAAGTTCGACGGCGAAACGCTGGTCCTCGCCAGCCATAACAAGGGCAAGCTGCGCGAAATCGCGGAGCTTCTCGCCCCCTATGGCATCAAGGTCAGCTCTGCCGCCGATCATGGGCTGGAAGAGCCGGTCGAAGATCAGGATACCTTCATCGGCAATGCCCGTATCAAGGCGCATTACGCCGCCAAGGCCACCGGCCTGCCCGCCCTGTCCGATGACAGCGGAATCTCGGTCGACGCGCTGGACGGTGCCCCTGGTGTCTATACCGCCGATTGGGCCGAAACACCGACGGGGCGCGACTTCCCCATGGCGATGCGAAAGACCTGGGATGCGCTGGAGGCCAAATCTGCACCCTCCCCGCGTCGCGCGGCCTTTAACTGCACCTTCTGTCTGGCCTGGCCGGATGGGCATGACGAATTGTTCGTCGGCAAGGTCGATGGTCAGGTCGTGTGGCCCATGCGCGGCACCGATGGGCACGGCTATGACCCCATCTTCATGCCCGACGGTTACGACATCACCTTCGGGGAAATGGATGGCGCCGAAAAGAACCGGATCTCGCACCGGGCAGATGCGTTCGCAAAGCTGAAGGCCTGCTTTGAGTGACAGCCAGGCCCCTGACGACTGGCAGAACGCAGGCTTTGGCATCTATGTCCATTGGCCCTTCTGCCAGTCGAAATGCCCCTATTGCGATTTCAATTCCCACGTAACATCCAATGTCGATCAGACCCGATGGGCGGCAGCACTGGTCAGTGAACTGGAACGTTACGCTGCCCTGACACCCGGTCGTGTCGTTGGATCCGTGTTCTTCGGCGGCGGCACCCCCAGCCTGATGGAGCCCACAACAGTCGAGGCAGTTCTGAACGCCATTCGCCGTCTCTGGCCCCAGGCCAATGAGGTCGAAGTCACCCTGGAGGCCAATCCCGGCTCTATCGAAGCGGACCGGTTTCGCGGGTATGCCGCCGCCGGGGTAAACCGCGTCTCCATGGGCTTTCAGGCCATGAATGACCGCGATCTGGCCCGACTGGGGCGGATGCACACGGTCAACGAAGCCCTCGCTGCTTTTGACATCGCCAGACGCCAGTTCGAGCGTGTCAGTTTCGATCTGATCTATGCCCGTCAGGACCAGACCCCAAGTGATTGGGAAGCAGAGCTTCGCCGCGCCCTCGACCTGTCGATCGATCACCTTTCCCTATACCAGTTGACGGTTGAAGACGGCACCGCCTTCGCGGATCGTTATCGACGCGGTGGGCTGAAAGGCATGCCAAATCAAGATCTTGCGGCCGATATGTATGAGCTGACCCAACAAGTGACGGCTGACTTCGGTTATGAAGGTTACGAGGTCTCGAACCACGCCCGCGACGGGGCGCGCAGCCGCCACAACGTGCTTTATTGGCGGTACGGCGATTACATTAGCGTCGGCCCGGGCGCCCATGGCCGCGTTACCCTGGACGGTCACCGCCACGCCACCGAAGCCTACCGGATGCCTGGCGACTGGATTGCACGCGCCGAGGCCGGAAATGCGGACAAATTGCGCGACCCATTGACGGGGACCGAGCAAGCGCAGGAATATCTGCTGATGGGTCTGCGATTGCGCGAGGGAATCAGCCTTTCGCGCTACCAGACCCTGAACGGCTCAGCCCTTTGCCAGGCCGGTCTTGATGACATGATTGGGATGGGGTTTGTGAGCAGGAACAATGACATACTTGCCACCACCGATAGTGGCCGGCTGGTTCTGAATGCGGTTCTCGACAAACTTTTGGCGGATTGATGCGGTTAATCTGGCTGACGTTCGGGTGCCTGAGCGTGGCTTTGGGCGTTGTTGGCGTAGCGCTTCCGCTGCTGCCAACCGTACCCTTCATGCTGTTGGCCGCCTTTTGCTTTGCCCGGTCGTCAGAGCGCATGCATACTTGGCTGGTCACCCATCCGCGCTTCGGTCCCGCAATCCGCGATTGGCAGGAAAACGGAGCCATTTCGCTGCGCGCAAAACGGCTGTCCACGGTGATGATCGCGGGGGTCTACATGGTCTCGTTAATCATGGGCCTGAGGCCGATACTCTTGTTGATCCAGGGCGTAACACTGGCCCTTGTTCTGCTGTTTCTATGGACCCGGCCTAGCGGACCCCGCTAAGGATCTGACACAATTCGTCTAGATTTTCCAAGGACTTGTAACTAATCGTAAGACGACCAGCTTCCTGACCCGGCGAATGCTCGATCTCGACATTCATACCAATCGCCGCCGAAAGATCCGCTTCCAACGCACGGGTGTCCGCATCCTTGTCGCCCGTAGGCTGGGATCGTACACGGGGCGCCTTGGGGGCCGAGTCCTGTTTTTTGAGCATCTGTTCGGTTGCCCGGACCGACAGACCTTCGGCAACGACCTTGCGCGCCATGCCCACAGGATCGTCTGAAGTAATCAGCGCCCGCGCATGGCCGGCGGAAAGATCGCCATCCTGGACCATCCCACGCACTTCGTCCGGCAGTTGCAGAAGACGCATCAAGTTGGCGATATGGCTCCGGCTCTTGCCCAACACCTGCGCCAAACGCTCCTGTGTATGACCGAATTTTTCCATCAATTGCCGAAAACCAGCCGCTTCTTCGATCGGATTGAGGTCGGCGCGCTGAATATTCTCGATAATCGCGACTTCCAGGACCTCTGTGTCGTCGAAGTCGCGTACAATTACCGGCAATTCGTGAAGTTGCGCCATCTGAGAGGCCCGCCACCGGCGCTCCCCTGCCACAATTTCATAGGCTTCAGGATGTCCGCGTTTTGGACGCACAATCAAGGGTTGAATAACGCCCTTTTCGCGGATCGACGCGGCCAGTTCTTCGAGCTGCGGCATCGTAAATGTGCGGCGTGGCTGGTCGGGATTGGGCGAAACGCTTTCGATCGGCACCATCATATCCGGCCGACGCGCGCCTGAACCGCCCTTGGCCCCCTCTTCAGAGGACACATCAGCCATCAACGCCGAAAGACCGCGTCCAAGGCCGCGCGGCTTTTTCTTCTTGTCCATCGGGGTATCTTCGGTCTCAGGCAATTGCGGGCTCATTCTTTTTCAAAACCTCTTCTGCGAGGGCACGGTAGGCCATTGCCCCCTTCGATGTCGGGTCAAAATTCAGCACCGGCATCGCAAAGGACGGCGCCTCGCTTACCCGGACGTTACGCGGCACGATGGTGTGGAAAACCATGTCACCAAGATAGTCCCGCGCGTCCTGCTCCACCTGCTGACTTAGATTATTGCGCGTGTCGAACATCGTCAGCACGATTCCTTCAATGCGCAGCTTGTCGTTGGCCGTCTGACGGACCTCTCGGATGGTCATCATCAGTTGAGACAACCCTTCCAACGCAAAAAATTCGCTCTGCAGAGGGACCAGAACAGAATGCGCCGCCACCATTGCGTTGACAGTCAACAAACTGAGGGAAGGAGGGCAGTCAATAAGTACGAAATCAAAGCCAAAATCAGCCATTTGCGGTGACCGCAACTTGTCCCGCAACATCTGGACACGGTTCCCATTGGAAACAAGCTCAAGATCCGCCGAAGCAAGGTCGACATTGGCCGGCACTATGTGCAAATTTGAGATGGAAGTTGGCTGAATAACGTCGTCCAACTCGACGTCGTCGAGGATCAGATCATAGGTCGTAACTTTTCGGTCTTCATTCGCAATCCCCAGACCAGTTGAGGCATTTCCCTGTGGATCGAGATCGACCACGAGAACCTTACGTCCCTGCTCTACCAATGCTGCGCCAAGATTGATCGCCGTCGTGGTCTTGCCCACCCCACCCTTCTGGTTGGCAACCGCAATGATCCGCGGCACTAGACTGGAGTCTGGATTATACACGGACGATTCCTTTGATTTTCAGGATCACGGCTTGTTCATCAGTTCTACTCGCCAAGCTCGTCCAGTTAAAGTGCCAATGGCGTTCTGCCTCTTCAACTTCCGCCTTCCAGCGGGCCCCCTTGGGGAAAACGGCCATCCCATCAGCAGAGAGATGCCGAGAGGCGAAATCGAGAAGCTCTGTGAGGCTTGCGAGAGCCCGCGCAGTCAACACATCTGCACCCAAACTTGGTATTTCCTCAATTCTCTCGGCTAGAACTTGAATATCAAGGCCCGCTTCCCGCGCAACATTGCGGAGAAAAGCACATTTCCTTTGATCAGATTCGACAAGAGTGATCCGACCTTCAGGGTGGAACTCCGCACTGTAAATCGCCGCAACCAGACCCGGAAACCCTCCTCCACTCCCAAGATCGGCCCAGTGGGAAAAATTGTTCGCCAATTTGAAAACCTGAACAGAATCAAGGATATGTCGATTCCAAAGATTTGGAATCGTGGATTTGGCAACCAGGTTTATCTTTGGATTCCACTTGGTTAGAAGATTGGCATAGATATCCAGTCTCTCGAGTGTTTCACGTGAAACACTCTGCGCAATGATCTCCCTACTCATGCAGACTTGCCCCGCCTTTCACGATTGAGGCGGGCAAGAATCAAAGCCAAAGCCGCTGGCGTCATGCCCTCAATTCGGCCCGCTTGAGCCAAGTTGGCTGGACGAACCCTGACAAGCTTGGATTTCAACTCGTTGGACAACCCATCCAATCCTTCATAGGCAAATTCGTCTGGAATAACCCGATCTTCATCCTTACGAAGACTCTGTGCGTCCACCGCTTGGCGAGCAATATAAGTCGCATACAAGGCTTCCCGACCCAATTGCGTCTGAATGTCCTGCGGTACTTTTATGAGATCAGGCTCAACAGTTCCCAGGTCTTCAATGGAGACATTCGGAAACGCCAGAACCTCAAAGAGGTTTCGCATTTTACCATCCTCTCCCACCTTAATACCGCCCTCATTGAGCGTCTTCGGGGATACCGACCGAGATTTTAGCAACGTACGCCCCGCCTCCAGGGCTTCCAACTTGACCGAAAATACTTCAGCTCGGCGTTTTCCAACCAAACCCAGCTCGATCCCCTTGGGTGTTAGGCGTTGATCAGCATTGTCCGCACGCAAAGAAAGACGGTATTCCGCGCGAGAAGTAAACATACGGTACGGCTCCGATACCCCCCGCGTCGTCAGATCATCGACCATAACACCAATATAGCTGTCCGATCGGCTGAAAGTCACGGCGTCACGACCCAACGAATGGTGTGCGGCGTTCAAACCAGCTACAAGACCTTGTGCCGCAGCTTCCTCATATCCCGTCGTTCCGTTGATCTGACCAGCCAGGAAAAGACCGGGAACATCGCGCAAAGAAAGTCGGGAATCCAGCGCCCGTGGGTCGACGTAATCGTATTCGATTGCGTATCCCATTTGGGTAATTTGGACATCCTCCAAACCCCGGATGGAGCGAACATAGGCTTCCTGAACCTCTGCAGGCAGAGATGTGGATATACCGTTCGGGTAGATGGTATGATCGTCCAGTCCCTCGGGTTCCAGAAACACCTGGTGCGAACTTTTGTCCGCAAAACGGACAACTTTATCTTCGATCGACGGACAGTATCGCGGGCCGACACCATCGATGTGACCACCATACATGGCTGACCGAGACAGGTTTTCACGAATGATTTCATGAGTCTTCTCGTTGGTATGGGTCACACCGCAAGACACTTGACGAACAGCTAACCCACTGGAAAGAAATGAGAAAAACACTGGATCTTCGTCTCCTGGCTGAAGGTCCAGGGTTTTCCAATCAATTGTGCGACCGTCCAAGCGAGGCGGTGTTCCGGTCTTCAGCCGCCCGAGAGGAAGACCAAAATCATCCAATCGGTCACCTAGCCTATTCGCCGCAGAATCCCCCATTCGACCGCCCGAATAGTGTTGATCTCCGATATGAATGATGCCCCGCAGGAAGGTCCCTGTTGTCAGTACGACGGAATTTGCGCGAATTTCGGCACCATCAGCAAGACGAACCCCAGCTACGCGGTTGCCGTCCATCAGGAAGTCCACGATTTCACCGACCAAGACCTCCAGTCCCGGACATGTCTGCATTTCGGAAAGCATTTCGCGACGGTAGATTGCTCGGTCAGCCTGAGCTCTCGGCCCCTGCACCGCTGGACCCTTTCGCCGGTTCAATAAGCGAAACTGGATACCTGCTTTATCTGCAACTCGACCCATAACGCCATCGAGGGCATCGATTTCTCGTACAAGATGGCCCTTTCCCAATCCGCCGATGGCCGGATTACAAGACATCACCCCAATTCCGTCGAGCTTGAGCGTAATCAGTGCGGTTCGCGCGCCGACACGGGCTGATGCATGAGCTGCGTCACAGCCTGCATGCCCGCCCCCGACCACGATGACATCGAAATTTGTATGTTTCACGTGAAACACTCCTACTTCCCGATACAGAAACTGGAAAAGATCTCATCCAGAAGGGCTTCTACATCAACGATCCCGACCAGAGAGTCCAAAGCGCGGATTGCGGACCTCAATTCCTCGGCAATCAAATCCTCGCTATACATCGGGTCCTTCAACATATCACGAGCGTGGGACAAATCCACCAATGCCCTTTGAATGGCCGCTTGATGTCTGTGACGCGTGGCGGTTCCAACAAGAGCAGTCCTTTTGCGGAAAGTCTCGGTCAGCGTCCCAATCAGTTCTGGAACACCTTGACCCGAGACGCCACTGATCCCTGATGTGTCACCCGTGACGTCGGCTTTTCCCGAGAGAGCCAGATCATCTTTCAGCAAGTCAAATACTGGTACTTCCCCCGGTTCAAGAAGGTAGATACGAAGATCTGCCTGCCTCGCACGTTCCCTCGCCCGCGAGATCCCGATGGCTTCAACCTCGTCATCGGTCTCTCGCAAGCCGGCGGTATCCAGCAAAGTCACCGGCAGCCCATTGAGATCCATGCGAACCTCGATCACGTCCCGCGTGGTTCCTGCGACAGAGGAAGTAATTGCTGCATCCCGACCGGCCAAGTAATTGAGAAGTGTGGATTTTCCTGCATTTGGGGCACCAAGGATCGCGACCTCGAAACCATGACGAACGCGTTCAGCGACCAAAGCCCCCCTGGCTTGAGACTCCAGGCCTTCTGCAAGCGAAACCAGTAGGGCATTTACCTCTGGCCGGACGTCGACTGGTACATCTTCATCGACAAAATCAATCACGGCTTCCAGCAAGGCCGCTGCACGGATCAGATCCCGCCGCCAGTCCTGCACCAGCGCCCCCAGTTTACCCGAGAAAACCCGTTGAGCCTGCCGCCGTTGCGCATCGGTTTCGGAATCGATCAGATCTGCAAGCCCTTCGACCTGCGCGAGGTCCATCTTGCCGTTTTCCAAAGCACGCCGGGTGAACTCTCCTGCGTCGGCCATGCGTAATTCCGGAACCCCCCCAAGGAGTCGCATCACAGCAGAGACGATGGCGGGGCTTCCGTGGAGATGAAGCTCCACAACGTCTTCGCCGGTAAAGCTGTGCGGGCCCTCGAAGTAGAGCACCAAAGCTTGGTCAAGAACCGCCCCATCATCCTCCAGAAGGCGACGAAGCACGCCCTTGCGCGGCTCCGGACGGGCAACGCCAAAGGCCCCGAGTGCGGCAAGCGACGCGGGGCCCGAAATTCTGATGACGGAAACCCCTGCCCGGCCGGGGGCCGAGGCAAGGGCAAAGATCGTGTCCATTGCAATTATCCTGGGGCGACGCCCCGATCAGGTGTTCATGGAATCGAAGAAGTCCGAGTTTGTCTTGGTCTGCTTCAGCTTGGAAATCAGGAACTCGATCGCATCGGTGGTGCCCATGGGGTTCAGGATCCGGCGCAATACGAAGGTTTTCTGCAGATCAACCTTGTCGACCAGAAGATCCTCTTTCCGGGTGCCGGACTTGAGAATGTCCATCGCCGGGTAAACGCGTTTGTCGGCAATCTTGCGATCCAGAACAATCTCGGAGTTACCCGTTCCCTTGAATTCTTCGAAGATGACTTCGTCCATCCGCGATCCGGTATCGATCAGCGCTGTGGCGATGATGGTCAACGAGCCACCTTCCTCGATATTCCGGGCAGCGCCGAAGAACCGTTTCGGACGTTGCAGAGCGTTCGCATCGACACCGCCGGTCAGGACCTTGCCGGACGATGGCACAACCGTGTTGAATGCCCTACCAAGTCTTGTGATCGAATCCAGAAGAATAACTACATCTCGTTTATGTTCGACTAGGCGCTTGGCCTTTTCGATGACCATTTCCGACACGGCCACGTGGCGTGTTGCCGGCTCGTCGA
This sequence comes from Pseudooceanicola algae, assembly GCF_003590145.2. Lineage (NCBI taxonomy): Bacteria > Pseudomonadati > Pseudomonadota > Alphaproteobacteria > Rhodobacterales > Paracoccaceae > Pseudooceanicola > Pseudooceanicola algae. The sequence goes on from NZ_CP060436.1 coordinate 2,925,174, forward strand.
AGGTCGATGAGATCACTTCACCCTTCACCGACCGCTGCATGTCGGTCACCTCTTCAGGGCGTTCGTCGATCAGCAGGACGATCAGATAGATCTCCGGGTGATTTTTCTCGATCGAATTCGCGATATTTTGCAACAGAACGGTCTTACCGGTCCGCGGGGGCGCGACAATCAAGGACCGCTGCCCCTTCCCGATCGGCGCGACAAGATCGATGATCCGGGCGGAACGGTCGCGGATCGTCGGGTCTTCGACCTCCATCTTCAGGCGCTCGTCCGGGTATAGCGGCGTCAGGTTGTCGAAGGCGATCTTGTGACGGGCCTTTTCAGGCTCTTCAAAGTTGATCTGAGTAACCGAGGTCAGGGCAAAGTACCGCTCGTTCTCGTCCGGCGCCTTCATCAACCCTTCGACCGTGTCCCCGGTGCGCAGCGACCATTGACGGATCATGTCGGGCGAAACGTAGATGTCATCGGGACCCGACAGGTAGTTCGCCTCGGGCGAGCGCAGGAAGCCGAAACCATCCTGCAGGACCTCCAGCACGCCGTCGCCACCGATCTGCCAGTCCTCATCCGCCAATTCACGGAGGATCTGGAACATCATCTCGCCCTTGCGCATGGTCGAGGCGTTCTCGATCTCGAGCTCCTCTGCCATGGCGAGCAGATCCTTGGGGCTTTTTGCCTTGAGATCAGCAAGGTTCAGGGCGTTTTCGGTAACGATCTCGTTCATCTGGGAAAAGTATCCTCGGACCGGCCCGAAAAGGGCACTCGGTCAATCATCTGTATGGGAAACGGCGACGCCCGGACGGGCAGCTTGGCAAGCGATATAAGGCCGGCTGGGGCCGGAGTCAATCATTCCTGATCCCAGGCGATTCAAATCGGGCTCAGCGCGCTGCAGCCCCCGTCAGAACTTCACTACGACCGAAGCAACGATGACGATCATCAGCAAGGTCGGAACTTCGTTCATCATCCGGTAACGCCTTCCTGGCAGGCTGTTTTCACCGCGTTCGAAGTCCTTTCGACGTTTGCCAAGCCAATGATGAAACCAGGTCATGCCCAGAACAGCCGCTGCCTTCGTCCAGGGCCAGACCATGGACCAGGCAACAATCCCCGGCGTGAAGACAAGGCAAAGGCCGAAAATCCATGTCGCGATCATCGCCGGGTTCATGATCGCGCGCAAAAGCCGGTATTCCATCACCTTGAACAGGCTGTCGATCTCGGCGCTGGCGCCCTTTTCCGCGTGATAGACGAAGAGACGCGGAAGATAGAACAGGCCCGCCATCCAAGCGATCACCGAAACGATATGAAGCGTCTTGGTCCATGGATAGGCCAGAGCCAGGAAATCCTGCATGTCGTTCTCCCTACGGTCCCACACCTCATAACAATCAATACAAATTAAAAGAAAGATTGTTGTTTGATGTAGTCCCTTTTCTTCCTGTGGATCAAAGACTCCTGCACAGAGTTATCCACAGGGGGAGGAATCATGGGATAACCCCTGTAGAGCCGTGGAAAGATTTCCAGGAAACTCTCAAAAAGGTATGAATACAGGGGTTTGTAGCGGGTCTTTCCTGTGGATATCCCGACCTCCGAAATGGGGATGAAACAAGGGATTTCCCTTGCATGACGGCTTTCCAACTTATCCTTATCCACGCAGGACGGTTTGCCCCGGGCGTCGGAACAACAGGGTGAGTCGCACACAGCCCACCGGGACTCCTTGCGTCCAGCCCCTTTTTTTCCCAGAAGAAGCAGCACGCTATCTCTGAGTTCTGCACGAAGTTATCCACATGTCGCAAAAAATCATCCTGGCTTCCGGTTCTGCCATCCGGGCAGAGCTTTTGACCCGCGCCGATGTCCCGTACGAGGTCGTAAAGCCCCGTGTGGACGAGGAAATGGTGCGCGCCTCCCTTCTGGCCGAAGGCGAAAGCCCCCGAAACCTGGCCGATGCGCTGGCGCAGTTGAAATCCGAACGGGTGGGCATGAAACATCCCGACGCCCTGACCATCGGTTGCGATCAGGTGCTGGATTGCGAAGGTAAGGTGTTTTCGAAACCCGAAACGCCGGAACAGGCGCGGGATCAGATCTCTGCCCTGTCGGGCAAAGGCCATAGCCTACATACCGCCGCGGTGATCCACGAAGGCGGCCGCCCGGTCTGGCGCAAGTCGGCCGAGGTCAAGCTGACCATGCGCACACTTTCCGACAGCTATATCGGCAGCTATGTCACGCGGAACTGGCCGGCGATTTCCTGGTCTTGCGGCGCCTATCAGGTCGAAGCCGAAGGCAGCCGGTTGTTTTCCCGTATCGATGGCGACTACTTTGCCATACTTGGTCTGCCGCTGCTGGAAATTCTGGATTACCTGATCCTGAGAGGAGCCCTGGAGACATGAGCCACGAGTCCATTCCCCTGGCGGGTGTCATCGGCTTTCCGATCATCCATTCCCGGTCGCCTCAACTGCATGGTCATTGGCTGAAAACACTTGGTCTGCGCGGGCATTACGTGCCGATGGAGGTCCATCCCGACAACCTTGCCGAAGCCTTGCAGGCGTTGCCGAAACTGGGCTTTGTCGGCGTCAATGTGACCATGCCCCATAAGGAAGCGGTGTTGGAACTGGCCAGCCATGTGACCGACCGCGCCAGCCTGATCGGGGCGGCGAATACCCTGATTTTCCGTGAAGACGGGACGTTTCATGCTGATAATACCGATGGTTACGGATTTATCGAAAACCTGCGTCAGAATGCGCCCGATTGGGATCCGCAGGTGGGTCCGGCGGCCATTCTGGGCGCCGGGGGCGCCGCGCGGGCCGTTGTAGTGTCGCTACTGGATGCTGGTGTTCCCGAAGTCATGATCTCCAATCGCACGCAGCTGCGGGCCGAGCGTCTTGCGCAGGATTTCGGCAACCGGGTGACAGCAGTGGATTGGGGGCATGCCAGTCGGATGATCGGCGAAGCCGCGCTGGTGGTGAATACCACCTCTCTCGGGATGGCCGACAAGCCGGAACTGAAGGTCAACCTGGATGGGCTGCACGCCGGTCAGGTGGTAACGGACATTGTTTATAACCCACTGAAAACAAAACTTCTTGCGCGGGCCGAGGCGCAGGGCTGCGTGACCGTGGACGGCCTTGGCATGTTGTTGCACCAGGCAGTGCCGGGGTTCGAACGCTGGTTCGGCATCAAGCCCAAGGTCACCGAAGCCCTGCGCGACGCGACGCTGGGATGAGTTTTCTGCTTGGCCTCACCGGCTCTATCGGGATGGGGAAATCGACGACTGCGGCGATGTTCAGGGACGCTGGCTGCGCGCTATGGGATGCGGACGCGGCGGTGCACCGGCTTTACGGTCCGGGCGGCGCAGCGGTGGCGCCGCTGGCAGCCGCCTTTCCGGATGCGGTGCAGGACGGACAGGTGTCGCGCCCGGCGCTGAAGGTGATCATTGCGCAGGATCCCACGGCTTTGGGCCGGATCGAGGCCATCGTGCATCCGCTTGTCGGTCAAGACCGTGCGGATTTTATCGCGGGCACGACTGCGGACATCGTGGTGTTCGACATCCCGCTATTGTTCGAGGGCGGGATGCAGGACCAGATGGACGCGACGGCGGTTGTCACCACCACTAGCGCCGAACAACGCGCCCGCGTTCTGGCGCGCGGTACCATGAGCGCGGCGGATTTCGACCTGATCCTGGCGCGGCAGATGCCCGATGCGGACAAACGCACCCGGGCGACATATATCATCGAGACGGATACGCTTGACCATGCCCGCCAGCAGGTTCTGGCGATCGTCGATCAGATTAGGGGAGCCTCCCATGCGTGAAATCGTGATGGATACCGAGACGACAGGGTTCGAACCCGAACAGGGCGACCGTCTGGTCGAAATCGGCGGTGTCGAACTGCTGAACCATATGCCGACGGGCCGCACCTATCATGTCTACATCAATCCCGAACGCGAAGTCCCCGAAGAGGCGTTCAAGGTGCACGGCCTCAATTACGAATTCCTGAAGGACAAGCCGCTGTTCCGCGAGGTTGCGCAGGATTTTCTGGATTTCATCGGTGACGCAAAGCTGGTGATCCACAATGCGGCCTTCGACATGAAGTTCCTGAACGCGGAACTGGGCTGGCTGAAGATGCCGCTTATCCCCTGGGAGCAGGCGCTGGACACGCTGGCCATCGCGCGCAAGAAATACCCCGGTTCTCCGGCGTCCCTGGATGCGCTTTGTCGGCGCTTCGGCATCGACAATTCCTCGCGGACCCTGCACGGCGCGCTGCTCGATTCCGAAATCCTGGCAGAGGTCTATCTTGAGCTGATCGGCGGGCGACAACCTGATCTGGTTCTGGCACCAACCTCGGACGGCGGGCATTCCGCCGATGGGACCGAGACATGGCGCCCCCGTCCCCGCCCGGTGCCGCTGCCATCACGGCTGACGGAAAGCGAAAGCGCCGCCCACCACAGCTTTGTCGAAAAGCTGGGCGAGACGGCGCTTTGGAAGAAATTAAACGCTGGCTGAGACGGCCGGCGGTAGGGGCCGCGCCGGAGGCGCGACCGGATCGGATCAGTTCGGCAGCGGCTGCTCGGCCGGCTGGGCGGCGGCACGGCGCTGAAGCTCTGCGCGGTAGAGAGCGACGAAATCGATCGTGTCGAGGTTCAGCGGCGGGAAGCCCCCGTCGCGGGTCACGTCCGACACGATGCGGCGCACGAAGGGGAACAGCATCCGCGGGCATTCGATCAGCAGGAAGGGGTGCATCTGTTCGTCCGGCACGCCTTCGATGTTGAACAGGCCGACATATTCCAGTTCGAGCAGGAACATCGGCTCGGCGGTTTCCTTGGCGTTCGAGGTCACGGTCAGCTTCATCAGCACTTCGTACTGGTTGCCGGTCTCGCGCTTCTTTGCATCCAGGGCGACCTGAACCTTCACGTCGGGCTGGACCTGGCCGGTCGCCGGCTTGCGCGACAGGATGTTCTCGAAGGACATGTCCCGGATGTATTGGGTCAGGACGTTCATCTTCACCTGGGGCGCCTGGGGCGCGGCGCCGTTTTGGTCTTCAGTCATCGGACAGCTCCTGCGGAGTAAATTTTGATCGTCGCGGTGGTAGCAGTATCTGCCATGTGCCTCAACGATTGTTTACCAGCGGTCCCCCTGCCGGACGGATCAGTGCCGCGTCCAGCCAGAGGGGCGGTGCGTCGGGGATTTCGGCGGATCGACTTCGGTATATTCGCCCTCGATCACGTCCGGATAGCGCGCGGGCGATTGTCCGGGGCCGCGATCCTGCGGGCGTCCCTGCGGTTGCGCGCCCGGCCCGCTTCCCCCCGGCCCGCTTCCCATCGAAAAGCTTTGCACCTTCACCCGTTTTTTCAGAAAGGTGAAAGCGGCATGGCGAAACGCCGGGGTCAGCAGGGCAAAGCCGAGCGCATCCGTGAAGAAACCGGGCGTGACCAGCAGTGCGCCGGCGAGCAGGATCATCGCGGCATCGGCCAATGGCGCCGAAGGGTCGGAGAGTTCGTTGAAGCTGCGTCGGATCTTGTCCAGCGCCTGTGCCCCCTGTTTACGCACCAGCCAGGTGCCCAGAATGGCCGTGCCAAGCACGATGGCAAGCGTCCAGCCAAGGCCGATCAGACCCCCGACCTGGATGAACAGGGCGATCTCGATCATCGGAATCGCGATAAAGGCCAATAGCAGCCACATGAAACTTACTCCTTGTTCTCCGCAAACGTGGACTTGCGGACCCTTGATGCCTACATAGGGATCAGACCAAGTTTTACCAATGTCCGGAGGCCCTAGAGGTTCTGATGTCGTCGCCAATTCTCCAGCTTCTGGTTCTCGCCGGGATCGCAATCTTCCTCATCCTGCGTCTGAAGAACGTTCTGGGCACGCGAGAGGGCTTTGAAAAGCCGCCAGTGCCGACGCAACCGCAACCCGATGCCCGGACCGGCACCTTCGAGGTGATCACCGGCGGCCCGGATCCCGATATCACGGATCATGTGGCAGAAGACAGCCAGGCCGCCCGTGCCCTGACCCAGATGAAGGGGCTCGAACCCGATTTCAGCGTTTCCGAATTCCTCGGCGGGGCCCGCGCGGCCTATGAAATGATCCTGATGGGCTTTGAAAAAGGCAACCTTGAGGATGTGAAGGGTCTGTTGGGCGAAGACGTGCACGAAAGCTTTGCCGAGGTCATCGCGGCCCGCGAACAGCAGGGCCTGACTGTCGATGCCGAATTCGTCGGCATCCGGGAGTTGACCCTGGTGGGCGCAGAGTTCGACCCGGCCACATCTCGCGCGGAGCTGACGGTGCGCTTCCTTGGCCAACTGACGCAGGTCGTGCATGATTCAAATGGAGCGGTGGTCGAAGGCGAGCCGGGCAAGGTGAAAACGCAGCGCGATATCTGGACCTTCGAACGCCAGATGGGCGTTGACGACCTGAACTGGCAACTGGTCGCGACGGGGGAATGACCCTGGGGGCGCCGGCTGCATATGCCTGCGCCCGCCTGCGGGCCGCTCTCTGCCGATCCGATCTGAAAGGCCCGCCCACGCGGGCCTTCTTGCTGTCTGCCCTGACGCTGATCGCCCCGCTGCATGCTTTGCAGGCGCAGGAGGCTGATCCGCCGACCATCGATGCCGCAGCCGAGGCAACCCCCGGCCCTTCCCCCGCTGATCCTCAGTCCGAAGCGGCCGTGCAGGTCGCCAGTCCGCGCCCTGTCGCAGCACCGGCTGTCCTGCCCGTGCCGCTGGACCTGCCCGCGGAACCCGCGCCCGAACTGACCTATTCCGTTCTCACCTTCGCCGATCTGCCCGGCTGGGCGGGGGACGATCACCTTGCGGCCCTGACGGTCTTTTTGAAGACCTGCGGTGACCTGCGCGAAGCTGATTGGGCGGCGATCTGCGCCCTGGGCCGCAAGCAGGCCGAAAGCCCCCGGTCGGCGCGGGCCTTCTTCGAACTGGTTTTCACCCCGGTGTTGATCCAGGACGGCGCTCCGATGGTCTTTACCGGTTACTACGAACCCGAACTGGCCGGATCTCGGGACTGGGATGTGCATTACCCCTACCCCGTTTACGCGCTGCCGCCCGAAGCGCCCTCGGGCGAAAGCTGGCTGACCCGGGCGGAGATCGAGACGACGGGCGCGCTCAAGCACCGGGGGTTGGAGATCGGCTATGTCGGCGATCCGGTAGCGCTGATGTTCCTGCAGATCCAGGGATCGGGGCGCATCACGCTGGAAGACGGTCGTCAGATCCGGCTGGGCTATGCCGGTCACAACGGCCATGACTACCGGTCGATCGGGCAGGAAATGGTGCGGCGCGGGATCTATGACGCCAGTCAGGTCTCGGCGCCGGTGATCTCGAACTGGGTGCGGCGGCATCCGGTCGAGGGGGCCGAACTGCTGCGCACCAATCCCTCCTACGTTTTCTTCCGCGAAATCACCGATGCCAAGCCGGATGACGGTCCGCGCGGGGCGATGAACCGCGCCCTGTCGGCAGGACGCAGCCTTGCGGTCGATCCCCGCTATGTGCCATTGGGGGCCCCGGTCTGGATCGAGAAGAAGGGGTTTCGCGCCATGCGGCGGTTGATGGTGGCGCAGGATACCGGATCGGCGATCAAGGGGCCGCAGCGGGCCGATGTCTTTACCGGTACGGGCCGCGCGGCGGGCCGCGAAGCACAGCGGATGCGCGACACTGGCCGTATGGTTGTCCTGCTGCCGATCCAGCGCGCCTATGCAATGCTGGAAGAGGGGTCCGCCCTGTGAGCCGCCGTCGTCGCCTGCGCCCCGAAGAGCTTGACCTGTGGAACAAGGTCGCCGGCACCGCCGAACGGCTGACCCGCGATCAAAAGACCCTTGCCCCGCAGCACCCCGTGGCCAAGGCACCGGCCCCGGTGCGGCCCGTGGACCCCCCGGCCACCGCCCCGCGGATCGAACCCTTTCGCCTGGGTGACAAGCTGGGCGGCAAGGCGTCGCGCAACGCCGGGGCGCATGATCTGCTGGCGCCGATCCATGAGCGGCTTCATGGCGCGCCGCTGCGGATGGACAAGAAGACCCACGGCAAGATGAAGAAGGGCAAGCTGTCGCCCGAGGCCCGGATCGACCTGCACGGGATGACCGTGGATCGCGCGCATCGGGCGCTGACGGCGTTCCTGCTGCGGGCGGCGACCAATGAAAACCGTCTGGTGCTGGTCATCACGGGCAAGGGCAGGGTCCGGGACGAAGACGGCCCGATCCCGGTGCGTCACGGCGTGCTGCGCCACCAGATGCCGCATTGGCTGTCGCAGCCGCCGTTGTCGCACCTGGTGCTTCAGGTGACCCCGGCCCATGCCGTTCATGGCGGGACCGGGGCCTATTACATCTACCTGCGCCGCAACCGCTGAGGCAGGGCTGCAGGCAGGCGTTGGTCAGTGTGCGCCGGGATGCGCACCGCCCGACGCTGGCGGCCGGCGCACGAAGAACCCGGCAACGATCAGCAACAGGGAAATCGTCGCGGCAACGGTAAAGGCTCCGTGCAACCCGAACTGGGTCGCCACGACCATCTCTGCGCCGCTGTCGAGCGCCGCACCGATCCGCAGCGACATGACCGATATGAACAGCGCGATCCCGGCCGCACCGGACACCTGCTGGATCGTTCCGATCACGGCGCTGCCATGGGGGTAGAGCTCGGGTGGAAGCGACCCCAGGCTGGAAGTGAAGAGCGGCGTGAAGAGCAGGGCCAGACCGGCGCTCAGCAGCATGTGGCAGACCAGAACCAGAGCGAAGGGCGACCCGATGCCGAGCATGGTCATCGACCACAGCCCTGCGCTGACCAGGATGGCACCGGGAATGACCAGCTTGCGGGCACCGAGACGGTCGAACAGGCGACCGACGAAGGGCGCCAGCAGGCCCATTGTCATGCCGCCGGGCAGCAGCAGCAGGCCGGAGTGAAGCTCGTCCAGCCCAAGGACGTTCTGCATGTAGATCGGCAGCAGGATGATCATGCCGAACAACGCCATCATGGCGAGGCCCATCATGATGACCGATACCGCGTAAACCCGCACGCCAAGGGTGCGCAATTCCAGCAGGGCCCGGCCTTCACGGCCAAGGCGCAGCTGGCGCCTTACGAAGATGGCCAGCACCACGATGCCCAGCACCAGCGGCAACCAGACCGGTACCGGCCCTCCGGCGCCATGGCCTTCGCCGATGGTGGACAGGCCGTAGACCAACGACCCGAAGCCGATAGCCGACAGCGGCACCGACAGCAGATCCAGCCGGGCCTTGCGCGGCTCGGTCACGTTCTGCAGCCAGAAATACCCAAGTGTCAGAGTCGCGAGCCCGATGGGCAGCATGATGATGAACATCCAGCGCCAGGCCAGCCAGTGCAGGATCAGCCCGGAAATCGTCGGCCCGATGGCCGGAGCCACCGAGATCACGATCGAGATATTGCCCATGGTGCGCCCGCGCCGTTCGGCGGGAACAAGGTTCATCACCGTGGTCATCAGAAGCGGCATCATGATCGCCGTGCCCATGGCCTGAACGATCCGTCCCAGGATCAGGAAACCTAGCCCCGGCGCCATGGCACAGAGCAGTGTTCCCGAGCAGAAAAAGCCCATCGCCATCAGGAAAACCGTGCGGGTATGCAGGCTTTGCATCAGGAAACCGGTGATCGGGATCACCACGGACATGGTCAGCAGAAAGGCCGTGGTCAGCCATTGCGCTGCGCTGGCCGTGACGGCGAGATCGTTCATGAGGCGCGGCAGGGCGACGCTCATGATCGTTTCGTTCAGGATGACCGTGAAGGTCGACACCATCAGCACGCCGATCACCAGACGGTCGCGGGCGGCGTTATCGGGGCTTGCAGCAGGCGCGGGTCGAGGTGCGCTAGGTTGCATTCGGGGAATCCTCGTTTGCGCCCGGCTGCCAGGGTGGCTCGGGCGGTCTTCGGCGAAGCTGTGACCCCGAACCGGACGCAAAGTCAACCGGTGCGGGCGCAGGCAGGGTTGTGCCGGAATGCAGATGGGGCGCGGGTAAAATCGTTACAATCGGGACGATCCCGCCCTTGCGCCCCCTGCCCTTTCATCCCCCGTTCCGCAGCCCGCCTTGCAGCCTTGGCCCGGCCCCGGCAAGGTACGCCCGAAACGGGTAGGAGGCCCCCATGCGCATTCTTTTCACCGGCGGTTCCGGCAAGGCCGGCCGTCACGCGATCACCTATCTTCTGAAACAAGGACACCGGGTGCTGAACGTGGACCGGGTGCCGCTTGACCTGCCGGGCGTGGAAACCCGCATTGCGGATATCACGGACGCGGGCCAGGTCTTTGACATCATGGCAAGTTACGCGGGGCTTGATGAGCTGGAGGCCGGGACCGGCGTGCCGCGCTTTGACGCAGTGGTGCATTTCGCCGCCATTCCCCGCATCCTCGTGACCTCGGACAACGAATGCTACCGGGTGAACACGCTTGGGACCTACAACATGCTGGATGCGGCGGTGAAGCTGGGGGTGAAGAAGGTGATCTTTGCCTCCTCCGAAACCACCTATGGCATCTGTTTCGCGGACGGAGAGCGCAAGCCCGCGTACATCCCGGTCGATGAACAGCACCCCACCGTACCCGAGGACAGCTATGCCATGTCCAAGGTGGTGAACGAGGTCACGGCGCGCAGCTTTCAGCAACGGTCCGGCATCGACATCTACGGGCTGCGGATCAACAACGTGATCGAGCCGCATGAATACGCCCGCGACTTTCCGAAATACATCGCCGACCCGGCGCTGCGGCGGCGCAACATCTTTGCATATATCGACGCGCGGGATCTGGGGCACATGGTCGATTGCTGCCTGAAGACCGATGGGCTGGGGTACGAGGTCTTCAACGTCTCGAATGACGATTCCTCGGTCGATCTGCCCGCGGAGGAGGTCATCGCGCGGTTCTATCCCCGCGTGCCGCTGCGCGAAAAGATGGGGTCGCAGGATACGTTCTATGCCAATGACAAGGCCAAGCGGATGGTCGGCTTTGCGCCGAAACATGGCTGGCGGCGGTATGTCGGCGGCTGAACGGGGCGCCTGACGCCCAAGGGGGCAAGGCGCCCCCCTTGGGCCGGTATCTTATAGCACGTAGCGGCTGAGATCGGCGCTGGCGGCCAGGGCGCCGACGTTCTTTTCGACGAAATCCGCATCGACGCTGATCGCCTCGCCCGCCCGATCTGGCGCGGTAAAGCTCAGTTCCTCGAAAACGCGTTCGATCACCGTGTAAAGACGCCGCGCGCCGATGTTCTCGACGCTGGCGTTCACCTCTGCGGCGATGCGGGCGATGGCGTGAATGCCGTCTTCGGTGAAGGTGACATTGACCTCTTCGGTGCCCAGCATCTCGGCATATTGCAGGGTCAGAGCGTTGTCGGTTTCGGTCAGGATGCGGACGAAATCGTCTTCGGTCAGGGCGCGCAGTTCGACCCGGATGGGCAGACGGCCCTGCAGTTCGGGCAGCAGGTCCGAGGGCTTGGCAATGTGGAAGGCGCCCGAGGCAATGAACAGCACATGATCCGTCTTGACCGGGCCATACTTGGTCGAGACCGAGGTGCCTTCGATCAGGGGCAGCAGATCGCGCTGCACGCCTTCGCGGGACACGTCCCCGCCACGCGCGTCGGAGCGCGCGCAAACCTTGTCGATCTCGTCGAGGAAGACGATGCCGTTCTCCTCGACCGACTTCACGGCCGCGCGGTTGACGGTTTCATCATCCAGCAGCTTGTCGGCCTCTTCCCCGATCAGCAGGGCATAGCTGTCCGAGACCTTCAGGCGCTTGGTGACGGTGCGCCCGCCGAAAGCCTTGCCGAAGATATCGCCCAGGTTCATCATCCCCATCTGCCCGGAAGGCTGGCCGGGAATGTCCATACCACCAAGGGGATTGGAGGTATCCGCGACCTCAAGCGAGATCTCGGTATCGTCAAGCTGGCCGTCGCGCAGCTTCTTGCGGAACATCTCGCGCGTGCCGTCGCGGGCGTCCTTGCCGGCGATGGCGTCGATCACCCGTTCTTCGGCGGCTTCGTGGGCCTTGGTTTTCACATCCTCGCGCATGTGGTCGCGGGTCATGGCGATGGCGCTGTCGACCAGATCACGGATGATCTGCTCCACGTCGCGTCCGACATAGCCGACCTCGGTGAACTTGGTCGCCTCGACCTTGATGAAGGGCGCGCGGGCCAGCTTGGCCAGACGGCGCGAAATCTCGGTCTTGCCGACGCCGGTGGGGCCGATCATCAGGATGTTCTTGGGATAGACCTCGTCTCGCAGATCGTCCTTCAGCTGCTTGCGCCGCCAGCGGTTGCGCAGGGCTACGGCCACGGCGCGCTTGGCGTCCTGCTGGCCGATGATGAAGCGGTCCAGTTCGGACACGATTTCGCGGGGGGTAAGGTCGGTCATGAGATCTCCGTTCGGTAGGGGGGCAGCCGGTCCTTGCCGGGAAAGCCCGGAAGGGCGCGCAGCAGGGCACCGCGGACCTGAATCCAGAAGCTGCCGAGGAGTGTGAGGAAGAGACCGATGAACAGGAAGACGAAAACCCAGTTTCCGCCGGTGCCCGAGACATCGGTGACATAGGACAGAAGAAAGATGAAATAGCCGATCCCGGCGGTCAGGAAGGACCTGCGATCCAGGATCAGCGCCAGCAGGGCGATGACCAGCAAGGCCAGCCCCATCAGGCCATAGCCGGTGCCCGGCCCCATGCCCATGCAGGTCTGGGCGACCGTATGCACCAGCGCCCCGGCGGCCACGATATGCAGCCAGAAGCCCGATGCCGACGTCCGTCCAAGGCGATGCGGGTCGCGCATGTCGAACCAGGTTCCGGCGATCAGCGCCGCCAGCCCGACAGCCAGCGTGCCCCAGGACACCAGCCCGCCTTCGGTCAGGTCGAAGGGGTTCGTGACCCCCGATTGCGCGCCACTGGCGGTGGCCATCATCATGACCGCGCCAAAGGCCGCGATCCCTACAAGGAACATGGTGAAGGGCACCCGAAAGACCCGGTACCACAGCAGCAAGGCGGCAATGACGATGCCAAAGGTCATCAGCCAGGCCGTCGCGCCCGGCTGTTCCGTCAGCAACCGGGACATCGGCGTGCCGGGCAGCCAGAAGTCAAAGCGATCCGCCGCAATCCCCAGAATGGCCAGCCCAAAGGCCGAAACCAACAGGATCGAGGGCAGCATCATCCGCCGCTTCAGGGTGAAATAGCGCGCCAGCAGCCACAGGCAGATGATGCCGACCCCCATGACCCAGGTCACGCTGGTTGCCAGCGCCAGGCCGAAGCCGCCGAAGATCAGGATGCCAAGGCCGACCGAGACGAAGATCTCGGAGAAGCCACGAAACAGTTCGAAGGGCTCGTCTTCGGCCTGCCGTGCCCCGGCGCGGATCTGTGACAGGGTCGCCAGTTCGGCCGCCTGCGCTTCGTTCAGATGACCTGCGGCGACAGCGGCGCGAAGATCGTCCTGGGTGATGTCAGCCATGGGGATGCTCCGCCCGCCGGGGGGCCTGAATGAAATTGCGGATCATGGTCCGGTTCGTCCCTGCAGGGGCACGATCAGGCCGCGCCTTCGATCCGTTCGACCGTCAGCTTGCCGTTCGTGTAGACGCAGATGTCCGATGCGATGGCCATTGCCTTGCGGGCGATGTCCTCGGCGTCCTCGACGTGGTCGTAAAGACCGCGCGCCGCCGCCAGGGCAAAGTTGCCGCCCGATCCGATGGCCGCGATGTCGTTCTCGGGCTCCAGGACGTCACCGGCGCCGGTGATCACGAAAAGCTCGGTCCCGTCGGTGACGATCAGCATTGCTTCCAGCTTTTGCAGGTACTTGTCGGTCCGCCAGTCCTTGGCAAGATCGACGCTGGCGCGCGCCAGCTGGCCGGGCGTCGCCTCCAGCTTGGCTTCAAGGCGTTCCAGCAGCGTGAAGGCATCGGCGGTCGATCCGGCAAATCCGCAGACCACGTCATGGCCTCCGGGCGACAGCCGCCGCACCTTGCGCGCGGTGCCCTTGATGACGGTCTGCCCAAGCGAGACCTGCCCGTCCCCCGCGACCACAACGCGCCCGCCCTTGCGCACACCGATGATCGTCGTGCCGTGCCAGCCGGGAAATTCGCTTTCTGCCATGTTCCACTCCTTAAGTCTGCTGGGGTATATGATGGCCTGCGACCGGTGGGGCAAGTGTCGCAGGCCCGGAAAGCCACATCCCGCTTGCCGCAACGCATTGGCGTGGCTAGCCTGCGCGCCATGGATCAGACTCGCGAGATGCGTATCTACCTTGACCCCGTGCTTGCCCGAAGCGCCGGGGCCGGAGAGCATAATTTCCTGAACCTCGTCACCGGCGTTCTGCGCGAGGCGGATTTTCGCGTCGAGATCTGTGAAACCGGGCCCGAGGCCCGTGCGCTGGCGCCACGCAAGCCGGGCCATGCGCTGTTTCACATGGAACAACCGACCCACGACCGGGCGCTGGTGTTCCGGCGGGTTTATCACTATCCGTTCTGGGCCATCGAGCCCTATGCCGAGCGCTGGCAATGGCGGGTTGCACAGACCCCGTTTCCCGCGGCCGAGGTCAATCGCAACACGGCAAAGACGTTCTTTGATCGCTGGCAGACCAAGCTGTTCGGCGCAGCGGCCAATGACACCAGCCGGGACGGTTTCGTATATGTCCCGCTACAAGGTCGCCTGCTGAACCACCGCAGTTTCCAAAGCTGCGCGCCGGTCGAAATGCTGGAACGGATCCTGGATGCCGACCCCGTACGCCGCATCCTGGTGACCCTGCACCCCAAGGAAACCTATAGTCCCGATGAACTGAGTGCGGTCGAAAAGCTGTCCCGGAAATACCCCCGCCTGTCCCTGACCAAGCGTCCGATGCAGGACTGCCTGCAACATTGCGATTATGTCGCTGCGGAAAATTCCTCGGTCGCGTTCTCGGGGTACTTCTTCCGCAAGCCGGCGCTTCTGTTTGCGCAGATCGACTTTCACCACATCGCGCTCGGCCCGGATGATTTCGACCGCGTGGCGCACCACGCCCCGGACTACGAGGGCTATATCTGGTGGTTCTGGCAGAGGATGAGCATAAATGCAGGGCGTGAGGACGCGCCACAAAAGATCGCAAATGCCCTGCGCCGCTGTGGTGTCCCCCTGTCGCGCTATGATGTCACGAAGCAGTGAGCGGACATGAAAAAGGCGCCCGAAGGCGCCCTTTCCGAGAAATCGCACTATTGAAAGCGGGTCAGATCGACTCGTTGATCCAGTTCTGCAGAGCGGCCTTGGGGGCAGCGCCGGTGCGGTTCGACACGATCTCGCCGTTCTTGAAGATGAACAGCGCGGGGATGCCACGGACACCCATCGCCTGAACGGAAGTGGGGTTGGAATCCGCATCCACCTTTACGATTTTCAGTTTGCCTTCCATCTCTTCCGAGATTTCTTCCAACGCGGGGGCAATCTGTTTGCAGGGGCCGCACCATTCGGCCCAGATATCCACCAGCACGGGCAGATCGGAGTTTTTCACTTCGGCTTCGAAGGTTTCGTCGGTGACGGGGTGGGTCGTCATTTCATCTCTCCTTGAAAGGAATTTGACTGAACCTAAGAGCGTGGACCGGGCGGGTCAAGAAGGCCTCGCCTCTTGCAAGGCTGCCATGACCAGATCGTCTGGCAGATGCATCAAGGTCGCGTTGCGGGTCCAGAGCAATGCCGTGCGAATGGGCAAATCGGGATAGATCTGTGCCAGCGCGGCGCGATAGGCGCCCATTTGCTGCAACAGCCCGCCGGGGACAGCGTCGGGGTGGTCGGGCACCACGGCATTGGTCTTGAAATCCACCGCCAGAACGTGATCGGGCGTGATGATCAGCCGGTCGATCGTGCCGTGAATGCGCGCGCCCCCCAACTCCGGCAGGCTGGCGGTGATCGAAACCTCGGCCAGCGCATCGGTGGTGAACAGCGGCCCGGTGCTGTCCTTGCTCAACACCGCCCGCGCCTCGGCCAGCAGCAGAAGCAACTCGTCACCCTCGGCGGCGTCCGCTCCGCCGGAAAGCAGCCGCGCGGCAGCCTCGGGTTGGGCTTCGCGGGGGATCACGGGCAGATGCTCCAGCAACAGGTGAACCTGCCGGCCCCGTCGCTTGGCAGCCTCTTCGTCCAGCCCTGCTTCGCCCGGCAGCGCCTTGGCCCCGCCGAGGTCGGAGGGACTGAGCGTTGGCGCATCGACCTCGGGCGCCGGTGCGTGGGTCGTGGCCCAGTCCGGCAGCTCCACCGGGGTCACCACGCGCGGCGGGTCCTCTTGAAATTCAAGGTTCGTCCAATCGCCGGTCTCAAGCCGCAGGCCGTCGCCGCCCGGCAAGGGGAAGATCTCGGCGCCCATTTCCTCCATCGCGGCGCCGATGCGGGCGTACCAATCCTTGCCCTCTTTCCCCAGGGTCCCTGCCCCGGCAACGATCAGCCATTTCTCGGCCCGGGTCATGGCGACGTAAAGCAGCCGGTCCATCTCCTGCAGCAACTTTTCCACCTTGGCTTCGCGCAGCGCGCGATAGGCGGCGGGGGCGTCGTCCTTGGCCATGGACCACAGCGGCAGATCCCCGGCCGGCACGACCTTGTCGTCGAACTTCGGCGCCGAGATCAGGGTTTCCGGCAGGATCACCACCGGCGCTTCCAGCCCCTTGGAGCCATGCACCGTCATCACCCGGATCTGGTCGCCCGCGCTGTCAAGCTGGCGTTTGATTTCCAGCGCGCCGGCATCCATCCAGACCAGAAACCCGGTCAGGCTGGGCACTTCGGTCTGTTCGTAGACCAGCGCCTGATCCAGCAGGGCGTCGATGCCATCTTCGGCCTCGTCCCCCAGCCGCCCCAGCAGTTTGCGCCGCCCGTCGTGCCGGGTCAGGATGCGTTCGACCAGGTCGAAGGGGCGTAGGAAATCCGCCAGCCCCAGCAGATCCCAGAGGATGGCGAGGGTCTGGGGATAGTCGTGGGGGCGCTCCTCCATCGCCTGCCAGAGCGTCATGCGTGCGGGGCGCTTGTGGGCAAGATCATAAAGCGCCTGTTCGTCCCAGCCGAACAGCGGCGATTTCAACGTGGCGGCCAGCGACAGGTCGTCTTCGGGCAGGGCGAGAAAGTTCAGCAGCGCGCCGATGTCGCGCACGGCAAGTTCGGCGGCTACCTTCAGCCGGTCGGCTCCGGCGATGGGCAGGTCGGCCTGCTTGCAGGCGCGGATCAGTTCGTTGAACAGGGCCGATCTTCGACGCACCAGGATCAGGATATCCCCCGCCCTGACGGATCGCGCAACATACGTTCCTGTATGTCCAACTTCTTCTGCAATTACATGTGGCTTATCCAGCATCTCGCGGATCTGTCCGGCGATCATCTGCGCAAGAAAGACGTTGTGGTTTGTCTCGGCCAGCTTGTCGACAGGATCGAACCAGGCGCGTTCTTCCCTGCCCGAAGTCTTGTCGACCAGCGGCCACAGATCGACCCGTCCCGGCATGGCCTGCTTGAAGGCGCGGTGCCGCTGATCGGTGGTAAAGCCGGCCTCGTCCCGTCCGTCGAAGACACGGTCGACCAGCCCCAGGATCGCCTCGGCCGAGCGGAAGGAATATTCCAGTTCCAGCACCTGAAGCGGTTGGCCTGTCGGTTCCAACTGGCCGCCGAATTCACGCCGCATGCGGTCGAATTCGGATGGATCGGCGCCCTGGAAGGAATAGATCGACTGCTTCTTGTCGCCGACGACGAAGATCGTGCGCTGAACCTCGTCGCGGGCCCCTGCCCCGGCGGTGAATTCGCGCGCCAGGGCGGCGACCACTTGCCATTGCACCGGCGAGGTATCCTGCGCCTCGTCTACCAGAATGTGGTCGATCCCGCCATCCAGACGCCAGAGCACCCATTGTGACACCGCGCTGTCGGTCAGCAAATCGCGGGTGCGCAGGATCAGATCGTCGAAATCCAGCCAGCCGCGCGCCTCTTTTGCCGCGTCGTAGCCGGGCAGGAAGGCACGGGCAAAATCATGCAACACCTCGGCCTTGCGCCGGGCGGCCAGAGCCAGCCGGGTTTCGCGCGCCTCGGAGACACGGGCCTGCCAATCCTGCAGTTCCGGCATCAGGTGGGGAAAGGCATCCTTGACCGCCTTGCCGGGAAACCGGGACGAGGGCGAAAACGGCTGCTTGGCTGCGGCGCCGACCAGGAACCGGTCTTCCAGCACCGGCAGCGCGTCTAGGCTACGCTCGGTGATCTGCGACAGGGACTCCAACGCGGTCTGGTCGCCCTTGGTGGTGCCGCTGCGCAGGGCCTCGATCAGGCGGGGCAACAGATCCAGATCGGCGGGGGTAAAGGCGAGGTCAAGCAGCCCGTCATCCGTCTCTCCGGCGGTCAGACCAAGTGCGGCATCCAGCGCGTCGCGGTCCAGCGGGGCGGCGAAAAGATCGCGGTGCTTGGCGATTTCGGCGGTCAGGTCGCGAAAGCTTTCGTCGCGCAGGGCCAGCGCGGCGCGGGTCAGCACATCGGCTTGCGGACCATTCGCGATCCCTTCGACCACGCTGTCGCGCAGGATCAGGGCATTGCGGTCGTCGATTTCCTGAAACTGCGGCGAGACCCCGGCTTCCAGCGGAAACCGTCGCAACAGCGCCGCGCAAAAGGAATGGATGGTCTGAATCTTCAGCCCGCCGGGCGTTTCGATAGCCGAGGCAAACAGCGTCCGCGCCCGCGCCAGCCGGTTGGCGTCGATCTGTGTTTCCACGCCCAGACGGGCCAGCGCATTGCGCAGATCCGCATCCCCCAGCATCGCCCATTCCCCAAGGCGCCGGAACAGCCGGTTCTGCATCTCCGAGGCGGCGGCCTTGGTATAGGTCAGGCACAGGATGTTCTGCGGCGAAACCCCGTCCAGCAGCAGCCGCGCCACCCGGTCGGTCAGCACGCGGGTCTTGCCGCTGCCCGCATTCGCCGACAACCAGGTCGAGGCATCGGGCCGCGCCGCCAAAATCTGACGCGCCGAGGCCGGATCGCGGGGCGTCTCTGTCACGTCGTTCATTCCACGGGCCTTTCGTCGGGATCCTGCGTCACGTCCCATTCGCCATGCCGGGCCAACTGGTCGTAATCACTGACATCCGTCATCTCGAACATGGCGCGGCGGGCGGTATAGCCCTTGGTCGGGTCCATCCAGCGGGTCGCCAGTTCGGTGAATTCCTCCCAGATCTGGCCGGGGGATTCCTCGTCCAGCGGGGCGGGCAGTTCGATGGGTTTGGGACCAAGCCCGATATAGACCGCGCCGGCCACGTCGCGCGGGCCGATGTCGCCAAAGCCCGCCCGTTCGGCAATCGCGGCCTCCAGCAGCAGTTGCTTGTCAAAGTGCTTCTGCTTGTCTTTCGACGGCGGCGTGCCGGTCTTGTAATCGAACAGGTGATAGCGCCCGGCGTGGTCCAGATCGATCCGGTCGGCCTTTGCCGCCAGGGTCAGGCCCAGTCCGGCGATTTCGGCCTTGCCCTGAAGTTCGTTCAGGATCTGCGCGGCCTCAAGCTGGCGGGCGGCTTCGCGTTCGGTGAACCAGGGCGCGATGCGGGCAAAGCGGGCACGCCAAAGGGCGCGGGTCTCGCCCCAGGGAACCTCGCGCAACAGGACCTCTTCGGCCTTGGCGATCAGGGTGGCCGGGTCGTTGGCGATCTTGCCGTCGGTCACGTCGCGGATGAAGCTTTCGATCACCTCGTGGCTGATGATCCCGCGCAGCATGGCATCGGGTTCGCGCATCAGCGGGTTGAGCCGTCGCAGCCGCAGGACCCGCTTGGCATAGATCGCGTAGGGATCCCGGATCAGCCGTTGCACATCCGTCACCCAGAGCTCTTTGGGGCGGGCTTCGACGGGGGCGCCGGCGCGGGGCGCGGGGCGGGCGGAATGGGTTTCGGGGCTTCGACCAGCCGGGCCCGTTCCAGCCATACGTTGCCGTTCGTTTCCATTTGCCGCAAGGCCGCATCACCGGTGGCGCCCAGACCCCCCAACAGGTTGGTCAGGCGGTTCAACCAGCGGGACGGCACCGTTTCGGCATCCTGAGATCGCACGGCGCGAGACAGCCAGACCTCGCGCGCGCCGATGGCCTGTTGAAAATCATGCGCCGACAGGCCGATCTGGCGTTCCGGCAGCAACAGCCCGGCCTGTTGCCGCATCCGGCGGTTCAGCCAGGGGTCGGGCGTCGATGCCTCGGGCCAGGTACCTTCGTTGAGCCCGCCAAGGATCACCAGATCGGCGCCCTGCACGCGGGCTTCCAGCGTGCCCCAGATCAGGATACGCGGATGCGGCGCCTCGGGGTTGCGGACCTCTTCGCCCGAAACCAGCGCGTCGAAAAGGTCGGCGTAGTCACGGGCGGAAAACTCGCCGCCAAAGCCTGCGTCAGCGCCAAGGCTCTGCATCAGCTCCTGCGCCTTTTCCCCGGCGTCGCGTTGCCACAGCTTGCTGGTGCCGCTGGAATCACTGCCGTGGGCGATGCGGTTGGCGCGCGTCAGGTGGTCGTCGACCCGGCCGGCCAGTGGCATCTGGCCGGGGCGTGTAGAATCGAGGATCACTTCGCAAAGCCAGTCCGACCAGCTTTCGGCGAACTCTCCGCTTTGGCGCGCGGCAAAGGCGCGGATGTCGTCGATGCAGGGACGCGGCCGGGCCTCGGCCCGCAGGTAAAGCTCCAGGCGACGGGTCAGGGTCAGGTGGTTCAGGCGATACGCTGCCGAATGGGTCAGCGGGTGCTTCAGCAGGGCAAGCAATTCCACGGCCGAAGGGGCGCCTTCGGCAAGCCGCGCGACCTGACGCAACAGGCGGCCGGGTGGTGTGACTTGCAAGGGCGTGCCGGCGGAATCGTCCGGGATGATCCCCCAGCGGCCAAGCGCGGCCGAGACCTGACGTGACAACATCCGGTCGGGGGTGATCAGCGCCGTGACCTGTCCGTCCTCGGCGGCCTTGCGCAGGCGCAGCGCGATGGCCATCGCCTCGGCCCGTGGCGACGGCGCCTTGAGCAGGGTAATCCCGCGCGTCGGCACGTCCAGATCGCCCAGACGAGGGCCTTCGGTCAGCCATTGGTGGGTGACAGGGGCCGGGCGCACGGCGAGCGAAATCAACTTGTTCCGGGCGCGGTTCGTGCCGATGTCGGGGGTCCAGCGGGTGACCTCATCCGCGCCTATTCCGAGGCCAAGCATCAACTTTCGGAAGCGGAACTGGGGGTGATCTTCGCCGGTCAGGGGGTCATCCAGACGCTGCCAGATCGATTCCGGCTGTTCGAAGTCGAAACCGGGCAGGATCAGGGCGCCTTGCGGCAGGCGCGCGACCGCCTGCATCAACAGGTTCGTGGCGCCGCGCGACCCCGTGGACCCGGCCAGCAGGACGGGGTGCTGTGGTGGATTTGCCTGCCATTCCGCGACAAGGGTTTCCACGATGAGGCGTTGCCGGGCCTCGGGGTCCAGCAGACCTTCTTCGCGCGGCAGGCTGTTGACGATACCAAGGAACCTTTGCGCCCGCGTCCAATGCCCCGACAGGTCGCTGACGTCGAGCGCGGCGATGTCCTCGGCTGTGACCTTTTCGCCCTGCATCTCGTCCAGCAACCGCGCCAGGCTATCTGCCAGATCGTAAAGAGAGGCGCGCGGTGCCAGGTCGGGTTCCGCGTCCAGCAACGCCGAGATCAGGCGGATCAGTTCCAGACGCCTGCGTATGCCGGAAACGGCGGGTGGGATCGGGGCGGCGCAGTGAAGATCGGTCAGCAACTGAATCCGGGGCAGCAGTCCCGGCGGCCCGGCATCGTACAGCGCGCGGATCCGGCGCGACATCCGCCGCGTGTTGACAACCAGTTGGACCTGCGCGACGGCATGGGGCGGCTGGCCTGCCATGCGATCGGTCAGTCCGCGCAGCAGGGCGGCAGGGAAATCCGCGCCGGGCGGCAGGCCGAAGACGCGGGGCCGGTCCGAAGCTTCAAACATCGGGGGTGTTCAGCATTGCCTCGGCCTCGGCGATATTCTCGGGGCGGCCAACATCGCACCAGAGGCCGGGATAGGGCTGGGCGAACAGCCGCTTGCGGGCGATCATGCGCTCCCACAACTTCCAGACGGAAAAGGCCGGGCCTTCGATTTCGCTCAGCAAGTCGGTCTTGAGGATTTGCGCCCCGGTATAGTTCAGGCCCGCACCGGGGGTCACGCGCCCTTCGGCGTCCAGCGTGAAATCCCCCGTTCCGGGGTGGCCGCGACTGTTGTCCGGACTGACGCACAGCAGCAGCCCGTCCATCCTTTCGGGGTCCCATCCCTCCAGCAGTACCTTCAACGCCGGCGGGCCGGCCCAGACCGCATCGGTATTCAGGCAGAACACCGGGCCGTTTCCCAGCAGCGGCAGCGCGTTCAGCAACCCGCCCCCGGTATCAAGGATGTCGGGGCTTTCGCGGTTCACGGTCACCCCGGTTCCGGCAAGATGCCCTTCGACCTGATCGGCCATGTAATGTGCGTTCGCCACGGTCACGAGGCTCGGCAGACCGGCGGCCTGGTCGCGCGCGTGATCAATCAAAGCCCTGCCCGCCACGGGGATCAGAGGCTTGGGGCGGCTGTCGGTCAGTGGGCGCATCCGGGTGCCGAAACCGGCGGCGAAAAGCATCAGGGCAGCGGGCATGTGGCACATTTGTCCTTCAGGATCTTCAGGGCTTCGGGGGTCGGGGCGGGCAGGTCATGCATCAGGCCCTTGCGCAGCCGATCCATGCCGGGCCGGTCGAGACTGCGCAGCAGGTAGCCCCAGACGCGGGGGATCAGATCGACGTAATGTGCCCTGCCATAGGCCATCGACAGGCGCGCGAAAACGCCGAGGATACGCAGGTTGCGCTGAACGCTGAGCAGGTCATAGGCGGCGCGGAAGGCCTCCGGCTCCAGTCCCGCGCGCGTGGTGAAATGGGCGATCATCGCCTCTTCCAGATCGGCCGGGACATCGCGGCGGGCGTCCTGCAGAAGCGAGACCAGATCATAGGCGCGGTGACCCAGCATGGCGTCCTGGAAATCAAGCTGACCGACCCGGGCGACCCCGTCACGTTCGGGCAGCCAAAGCAGGTTTTCAGCGTGGTAATCGCGCAGGATCAGGACCTCGGGGGTGCCGGTGAGATCCCGCAGCATCTTGTTGAATTCGAGCGTGAAATCTTCGCTGTTTTCGGGCAGTTCCCCGGTCACGCCGGCGGCGTACCATTCATGGGCCAGCACGGCCATCTGCGTCATCAGCGGCGGATCATAGGGCGCGGTACCCTTGGGTGGCTTGCCGGAATGCAGGGCGATCAGCGCTTCGACCGCAGCGGTATATAGCGGGACTTCAAGCGCGGGATCATCTGCCACGACCCGCGCAAACAGGCCATCGCCGAGGTCTTCCAGCAGCAGGAACCCCCGGGCCTCGTCCGCCGCAAGGACTTGCGGTGCGGACAGGCCAAGGGCCGTCAGGTGGCGCGCGATCCGCACGAAGGGGCGCACGTCCTCTCCCTTTTCGGGGGGCGCGTCCATCAGCACGGCGCTGCCGCCATCGGGCGAGGTAAGCCGGTCGTATTTTCGCATCGATGCATCACCCGCCAGCGGCGCGACCTGCGCCCCAGCCCATTCGGTGCCTGCGATGAAATTCAGTTTGTCGTCCTGTCGGCTCATGCGAAAACCCCCTTGAGCGCGGCGCGCGTACCGCCGGGGATGGTGACGCGCAGCTGTCGGGTGTCGTCTTGATCGGGAACGGTGACAAAGTCCATGCACAGGCCCGCAGACGGCGTCAGATCGCCCAGCCTGTCGGGCCATTCGATCAGGCAGATCGCCTCTGCAAAGGCGTCCTCGAGGCCCAGTTCCACGGCCTCCAGCGGATTGCTCAGCCGGTAAAGGTCGGCATGCCACAGCGGCCCGGCGGTCGTGTCGTATTCCTGTACCAGCGTGAAGGTGGGCGAGGGAACATCCTCGGGCACCTCTAGCAGCGCCTGGATCAGGCTGCGGGCGAAATGCGTCTTGCCCGCGCCGATGCCGCCCGACAGCAGCAGCACATCGCCGGGCCGCATCAGGGGCGCCAGACGCTGCGCCAGGGCGCAGGTCGCCTCGGGCGATGTCAGGGTCAGTTCGGTGCTATGGGGATCGCTGTTCATGTGGCAAGAGTAACGCCCGCGGGTCGGCCCGCAAGCGTGATCTCCTGCCGCATGAAGATCCTTGCCGATCCGGTTGGATCAGGCTTTTTCCAGCGCGATGGCGATGCCCTGGCCGACGCCGATGCACATGCAGGCCAGCGCCCGCTTGCCGCCGGTTTCCAGCAGTTCCAGCGCCGCGGTGCCGGTGATCCGTGCGCCCGACATGCCAAGCGGGTGGCCAAGCGCGATGGCGCCGCCGTTGCGGTTCACCCGGTCGTCGTCATCCGCGATGCCGAGGTCGCGCAGCGTGGCCAGACCCTGGCTGGCGAAGGCCTCGTTCAGCTCGATCACGTCGAAGTCGGACTGGCCGAGACCCAACCGCGCCATCAGCTTTTTCGACGCGGGCGCGGGGCCGAAGCCCATGATGCGTGGCTCGACGCCGGCGGAGGCACCGCCCAGAACGCGGGCGATCGGGGTCAGCCCGTATTTCGCCGCCGCTTCCGCGCTGGCAAGGATCAGCGCCGCCGCGCCATCGTTGACGCCGCTGGCGTTGCCCGCCGTGACCGTGCCGCCTTCGCGGAACGGCGTCGGCAGCGACGCCAGCTTTTCCAGCGTGCTCTGGCGGGGATGTTCATCGGCATCGAAGACCAGGTCGTCCTGCTTGCGGCGCGGGATGGTGACCGGGGTGATCTCCTTGCTCAGGCGGCCATTTTTCTGCGCGGCGGCGGCCTTGTCCTGGCTGCGCAGGGCAAAGGCATCCTGATCGGCGCGCGAGATGTTGAAGTCCTCGGCCACGTTTTCACCCGTTTCGGGCATGGAATCGACGCCGTACTGCTTCTTCATCAGCTTGTTGACGAAGCGCCAGCCGATGGTGGTGTCATAGATCTCGGCCTTGCGGGAAAAGGCAGTTTCGGCCTTCGGCATGACGAAGGGCGCGCGGGACATGGATTCGACACCCCCGGCGATCATCAGGTCGGCCTCGCCGGCCTTGATGGCGCGGGCGGCGGTCATGATGGCGTCCATGCCCGACCCGCAAAGCCGGTTCATCGTGGTGCCGGGCACCGAAACCGGAAGACCGGCCAGCAGCAGCGACATGCGTGCCACATTGCGGTTGTCCTCGCCGGCCTGGTTGGCGCAGCCGTAGATCACGTCGTCGACCGCTTCCCAGTCCACGCCGGCGTTGCGCAGCATCAGCGCCTTCAGGGGGATCGCGCCAAGGTCATCGGCGCGCACGGTGGCAAGCGCGCCGCCGAACCGGCCGATGGGGGTGCGGATGTAGTCGCAGATGAAGACCTCGGTCATGGCATTGTCCTTTTGGGGTCAGGTTGGGTCCCGGCGGGCGATGCCGCCGGGACAGCCGGTCACAGTTCGGGAACGTTCAGCTCCGCGACATCGCCGTCGATGTGCAGCTCGGCCCCGGTCAGGGCGCGCAGGTGGTCCATCGAGATCTGCGGCAGCTTTTCACGCAGCACGAAATGCCCGTCCTCGATATCGACCACGGCAAGGCTGGTATAGACGCGGGTCACGCAGCCCACGCCGGTCAGCGGAAAGGTGCAGCTTTCGACCAGCTTGGGATCGCCCTTCTTGGTGACGTGATCGGTGATAACCGCGACACGTTTGGCCCCATGCACAAGGTCCATCGCACCGCCGACGGCGGGCACGCCCTTGTTGCCGACGCGCCAGTTGGCAAGGTCGCCGTTCTGCGCCACCTGCAACGCGCCAAGGATGGCGACATCCAGGTGCCCGCCCCGGACCATGCCGAAGCTGTCTGCATGGTGGAAGAAGGCCGCGCCGGGCTTCAGCGTCACGGCTTTCTTGCCGGCGTTGATAAGGTCCCAGTCCTCGGTTCCCGGCTCGGGCGCGGGGCCGAAGTTCAGGATGCCGTTCTCGGTGTGGAAGATCGCCTCGCGACCCTCGACGGTGTATTGCGCGACCATCTCGGGGAAGCCGATGCCGAGATTGACGTAGGCGCCGTCCTCGATGTCCTGCGCGGCGCGCCAGGCGATCTGGGCGTTGGAAAGTTTCGCGTCGGTCATGCCTTGGCCCCTTCATAGGTTGCGCCGGCCCGGATCAGGGTCTCTTCCTGCTGCGGGTCGGTGACTTCGACCAGCGTGTCGACGTAAAGGCCGGGGGTGATGACGTTTTCCGGCTCGATCCCGCCGGGAGCGAGGATCTGACGAGCCTGCACGATGGTGGTGGTGGCCGCAGCCGCCATCAGCGGATTGAAGTTCCGCGCCGCCATCCGGTAGGTCAGGTTGCCGTAGGTGTCGGCGGTATCGGCCTTGAGCAGTGCGAAATCGGCCTTCAGCCAGCGTTCCTGCACGTAGGAGCGTCCGTCGAATTCCCCGACGGGTTTGCCCTCGGCGAGTTCGGTCCCGTAGGAGGACGGCGTGTAGAAGGCCGGGATCCCTGCCCCGGCGGCACGGATGCGTTCCGCCAGCGTGCCCTGCGGCACCAGCTCCAGCGCGATTTCACCGGCAAGATAGCGGTCGGTGAAGGCGCGGGGGTCGCTGCTTTTGGGGAAGGAACAGATCATCTTGGCGACCATCCCCGCATCTATCATCGCGGCGATGCCGATGCGGCCGTTCCCGGCGTTGTTGTTGATGACCGTCAGGTCCTTCGGGCCGGCGTCGATCAGGGCGTGTATCAGCTCGATCGGGGCGCCGGAGCCGCCGAAACCGCCGATCATGACCACCGCACCGTCCGGGATTCCCGCGACCGCCTCGGCAAGGCTGGGGCAAATCTTGTCCATAGAGCGTCTCCTTTGCCGGTGATTTATGGGCCCGCCCCCCTCGACGGCAAGAAAGTTTGTGCGATATGCTACATTTGTACGGATAACGCACAAATGGGGGCGGCGATGAACCCACGCGACATGATCTCTGGCCTCGCCAAGGGCCTTTCGGTGATCGAAACCTTTTCGGCCGATCATCCGCGCCAGTCGATCACCGAGGCCGCGCAGGCTTCGGGCCTTGATCGCGCCACGGCGCGGCGCTGCCTGCTGACCCTGACAGAGCTCGGCTATGCGCAGTATGACGGCAAGTACTTTACCCTGACCCCGCGCGTGCTGCGGCTGGGGACGGCCTGCCTTGCCACCCTGCCCCTTGCGCAGATCGTGCAGCCCTCGCTGGACCTGATGAGCGCGGAACTGGGCGAAAGCTCCTCGGTTTCCGTGCTGGATGATCTGGAGGTCGTCTATGTCGCCCGCGCCGCGCAGCGGAACCTGATGTCCATCGCGCTGATGCCGGGATCGCGCCTGCCGGGGTATTGTACTTCGATGGGGCGTGTCCTGTTGGCCGCCCTGCCCGAGACAGAGGCGCGGGCGCGGCTGGATCGCATGGCGCTGGTCGCGCGGACCGAGTTGACGGAAACCGACCCCGACCGCCTGATGGCCCGCCTGGCCGAGATCCGTGCGCAGGGTCACGCCGTGATCGACCAGGAGGTAGAGATGGGCCTGCGATCC
The DNA here is from genome assembly GCF_003590145.2 of Pseudooceanicola algae. Classification (NCBI taxonomy): domain Bacteria; kingdom Pseudomonadati; phylum Pseudomonadota; class Alphaproteobacteria; order Rhodobacterales; family Paracoccaceae; genus Pseudooceanicola; species Pseudooceanicola algae. Next base: position 2,952,612 of record NZ_CP060436.1, read on the forward strand.
ATCGCCGTGCCGGTGCTGGATGCCCATGGTCGCACCGTCGCCGCGCTGAACATCGGCCTGCCTGTGCGCGGCGAAAACCCCGAAGACATCGTCACCCGCTACCTGCCGCCCCTGCTGACCCTTCAGGCCGAACTGCGTCGGGTGCTTACGTGAGATCCGGCGCCTTCTGTTCGATCACCGCTTCCATCGCCACGTAGGTCGAGGTCGCCGAGACATGCGGCAGGGTCGATATCTTTTCGCCCATCACCTGCCGATAATCGGCGATATCGCGGGTGCGTACCTTGAGAAGGTAATCGAATCCGCCTGCAATCATGTAGCATTCCTCGATCTCGGGGATGGTGCGGGCGGCGGCGTTGAAACGGCTCAGGGCCTCTTGGCGGGTGTCGGACAGGCGGACCTCGACAAAGGACACATGGGTCAGGCCCAGCTTGATCGGGGACAGCACGGCGCGGTAGCCGGTGATCAGCCCGCCGGCCTCCAGCGCCCTGATGCGGGCCGCGACCGGGGTTTTTGACAGGCCGACCTTGCGGGCTAGTTCAGCTACCGGGATGCGGGCATCGGCGGTCAGTTCGGCCAGGATCTTGCGATCCATGGCATCCAGATCGGGCTTTGGTCTGTCAGGGTGCATAAGGGCGGGCCTATCGTCTGTCGGGGCTGCTGAATTTGGTCCTATCGCCGCAAGTATAGCCCTATTTCAGCCGAAACGACCATTCGGGATGCGATACAAAGGTCCAAACGGTGGAGAGTGACATGACCCGGTTCGAAGAAATGCAAGGCAAGGCGAAACATGCACCCGAAGCCGAGGTGCTCGACTGGCTGGTGGCCCAGACGGATCTGGCCAAACCCGCGCGCGAGATGATCTCGCACCGGGCGGTGGATTTCGTGAAAAAGATCCGGACCTCGAAGAAACCCACGTTGATGGAACAATTCCTGGGCGAATACGGGCTGTCGACGCGCGAAGGCGTGGCGCTGATGTGCCTGGCCGAAGCCATGCTGCGGGTGCCGGACCGTCTGACCATCGATGCGCTGATCGAAGACAAGATCGCGCCGTCGGACTGGTCCAGCCACATGGGGCAGGCGTCTTCTCCGCTGGTCAATGCCTCGACCTGGGCGCTGATGCTGACCGGTCGGGTGCTGGAAGACGAAAAGCCTGGCATGGCCTCGACCCTGCGGGGCGCTGTGAAGCGTCTTGGCGAACCGGTGATCCGCGCAGCCGTGACCCGCGCGATGAAGGAAATGGGCCGCCAATTCGTGCTGGGCGAATGCATCTCCAAGGCGCTGGACCGGTCCAAGCCGCTGGAAAGTCAGGGCTATACCTATAGCTACGACATGCTGGGCGAGGCGGCGATGACCGCCTCGGATGCGGCGCGCTATGCCAAATCCTACAGCGATGCGATCGCGGCGATTGCCAGGGCCTGCACCAAGGGCTCGGTCGAGGCGAACCCCGGCATTTCGATCAAGTTGTCGGCCCTGCACCCCCGCTACGAGGTTGCGCAGGAAGACCGCGCGATCGAGGAAATGGTGCCCGTCGTGCGCGATCTGGCACGTCAGGCGGCGCGGGCCGGGATGGGTTTGAACATCGATGCCGAGGAACAGGACCGGTTGGTGCTGTCCCTGAAGGTCATCGAGAACGTGCTGGAAGACGAGGAGCTTGCCGGTTGGGATGGTTTCGGCGTCGTGGTGCAGGCCTATGGCAAACGCGCCGGACAGGTCATCGACTGGCTTTACGAACTGGCGACCCGGCTGGACCGGCGCATCATGGTACGGCTGGTCAAGGGCGCCTATTGGGACACCGAGATGAAGCATGCCCAGGTCGAAGGGCATGAAGATTTCCCGCTGTTCACCACCCGACCCGGTACCGATGTCAGCTATATTGCGAATGCCCAGAAGCTGATCCGCTATGCCGACCGGATCTATCCCCAGTTCGCCACCCACAACGCCCATACCGCTGCCGCTGTTTTGGAGATGGTTGGCAACATTTCCTATGAATTCCAGCGGCTTCACGGAATGGGCGAGCGTCTGCACGACATCATCCTGAAAGAGACCAAGTCGCGTTGCCGGATCTATGCGCCGGTGGGGGCGCACCGGGATCTGCTGGCCTACCTGGTGCGGCGGCTGCTGGAAAACGGGGCGAATTCCAGCTTTGTGAACCAGGTCGTCGATGCCCGGGTCACGCCCGAGATCATTGCGCGCGATCCCTTCGAAATGCTGGCCGAAGCACGGCGCCCCGCCGGGCTGGACCTGCCCGACAGGATCTTCGGGGATCGGCGGAACTCACGCGGTTTCGATCTGACCGATGCAACGGAACTGGCGCGGATCGACGCGGCGCGTGACGTGGCGGTGCCAGATGCGACGCCGCTGGTGGCCGGGGTGGTTTCCGGCCAGACGCGCGCGGTTTGGAACCCCGCCACCGGCGCCATCGTCGCCCAGGTGACCGAGGCGGATGCCGATTGTGTCGAGGCCGCGCTGGCCGCTGCCGCCCGCTGGAAGGCCTCGCCGCAAGAACGGGCCGAGGTCCTGCGCCGGGCGGCGGATCTCTACGAGGAACACTTTGGGTCGCTGTTCGCGACCCTGACGCAGGAGGCCGGCAAAAGCCTGCCCGATGCGGTGGGTGAGCTGCGCGAAGCTGTCGATTTCCTGCGCTATTACGCGGATCAGGGCGCGGTGCGCAGCGATGCGGCGCGCGGAGTCTTTGCGGCGATCAGCCCGTGGAACTTTCCACTGGCGATTTTCACAGGACAGATCGCGGCCGCATTGGCGGCGGGCAATGGCGTGGTGGCGAAACCGGCGGAGCAGACCTGCCTTGTCGCGGCGATGGCCGTGCGCCTGTTGCACGAGGCTGGTGTGCCGGTGAGGGCGCTGCAATTGCTGCCCGGCGATGGCGCGGTGGGCGCTGCGCTGACCGGCGATGCACGGATCGCGGGCGTGGCCTTTACCGGCTCGACCGAAACGGCCAGAAAGATCCGGCTGAACATGGTGGACACCCTCGACCCCGGCGCACCGCTGATCGCGGAAACTGGCGGGTTGAACGCGATGATCGTGGACTCGACCGCGCTGCCCGAACAGGCGGTGCGCGACATCGTCGCCTCGGCGTTCCAGAGCGCAGGACAAAGGTGTTCTGCCCTGCGCTGCCTCTACGTTCAGGAAGATATCGCGCCGCAGATGATCGAGATGATCAAGGGCGCGATGAACGAGCTGCGGGTCGGCAACCCCTGGAACCTCAGCACCGATGTCGGTCCGGTGATCGACGCCGAGGCCCGCGACGGGATCGAAGCCTATCTGGCCGAGCACGCGGATCAGGTGCTGCACCGGCTGGAAACGCCGCAAGGCGGCACCTTCATACCGCCGGTGCTGCTGAAGGTCGGGGGCATTGCCGAGATGGACCGCGAAGTCTTTGGCCCCGTGCTGCATCTGGCGACCTATCGGGCGGCGGATCTGGACAAGGTGATCGCGGCGATCAATGCGACCGGCTATGGGCTGACCTTCGGGCTGCATACCCGGATCGATACCCGTGTGCAGGAGGTGTCCGACGCGATCCACGCCGGGAACATCTATGTGAACCGCAACCAGATCGGCGCGATCGTGGGTAGCCAACCCTTTGGCGGAGAGGGGCTTTCCGGTACGGGCCCCAAGGCGGGGGGACCCCATTACGTCACCCGGTATCAGTGCCCCACCGCCTGTGATGCGGCGATACCACAGGCGCCGGTCACGGACCTGATCTTGCCCGGCCCGACCGGAGAACTGAACCGCCTGAGGCTGAGCGCGCGCGCGCCGATCCTGTGCCTTGGTCCGGATACTGCGACGCAGGTGCAGGCCGTGGAAGCGCTTGGCGGTCGCGCGGTCGCGGCCGAAGGGATGGCGCCGCAGGATCTGCAAACCCGGTTGGATATCGGCGGGGCAATCTGGTGGGGCGACCCGGAAGCGGCGCGCGCCTATGCCCGTGCTCTGGCGCGCCGGGATGGAGCGATCCTGCCGCTGATCACGGCCATGCCGGACGTCGGGCATATCTTCCTGGAGCGGCATCTGTGTGTTGATACGACAGCGGCGGGGGGCAATGCCTCCCTGCTGGCGGGGGATGCGATCTGAAGTCGGGAAAGGGGCTCTGCCCCGTCTCCGTGCCGGAGACTCCCCGGGATATTTGAAACAGGGAAACATGGTCAGGGGCACGCGGGGGCCGGCCTCGGGGTGTTCCGGGGCCGGCCTTGGGTCGGGTCAGCAGGTGTAATTGAGACCCTGACGACCGCCGTCGATATAGAGGGTCTCGCCGGTGATGTAGCTGGATTTCGGACCGGCCAGGAAGGCGACGGCTTCGGCAACTTCGCGGGCGGTGCCCATGCGTTTCAGGGGGGTGCGGGACATGGCGGTATCCATCGCCGCAGGGTTCGAGTTCACCGCCGCCATCATCGCCGTGTCGATGGAGCCGGGGCCGACCGCGTTGACGCGGATGTTATGCGGGGCGAGGGCGAGGGAGGCGGCCTTGGTAAAGCCGGTGACGCCGGCCTTGGAGGCGACATAGGAACTGATCGCCGGGTTGGCCAGAAGTGCGGCGATCGAGGACATGTTGACGATTGCGCCTTGGATGCCGGCGGCGATCATCAGGTTCGCGGCCGTCTGGTTGGCGACGAAGGTGCCGGTCAGGTTGAGGTCGATCACCCGTTTGAAATCCTCGACCGAGCATGTCAGGAAATCGCCCGCAACCGCGATCCCGGCGCAATGGGCCAGGGCCGTGGGCGCGCCGTGGTCTTCGGCGATCCGGGCGAAGGTGGCCTTGACCGCGGCCGGGTCGGCCATGTCGCAGATATAGCCGGGGGCGCCGAGGGTTTCGGCGCTGGTCAGCACCTTTTCCTGCACGTCGACAAGTACCGGGGCAAAGCCCTGTTCGGCGAGGACCTCGGCGCAGGTAAAACCGATGCCCTGGGCGGCGCCGGTCACGATGGCAATGGGTTTGGTCATGTCAGTCTCCGTCTTCTGCCAGCCCGTAGCATTCGCGGGCCTGGTCTGGGGTGATGTATCCGGCGGCAAGGTCGGCGCGGATTGCGGCCTTGTCGCGATCGCTGGGCGCACCGTAGCCGCCGCCGCCGGGAAGGGACAGGCGCAGACGCGCGCCGGCGGGCACATGTTGGCGCCCCTTGGCGCGCAGCTTGGTGCCATCGGTGAGTTCGACCCGGCCGGGCGCCCCGGGCAGGCCACCATCGCGGCCTCTGGCGGGGTGGTCGACCCGGTCGAACATGGCATTGAACCAGAAATTATAGCCGTCGCGCGCCTCTATCTCGATCACCTGGCCGAGGCCGCCACGGAATTGCCCCGCGCCCCCTGAACCGGGGCGCAGGTCCTTGCGCCACATGATGATCGGGCCGACCTGTTCGGTGACCTCGACCGACATTGTCTTGACGCCGGAGGGAAAGGCGGTGGCCGACAACCCGTCCAGACGGGGACGCGCACCGGTGCCACCGGAGTTGAACATCAGCACTTCGGCCGGGGGCAGGGCGCTTTCGGGGTCTGTCGCGCGGGCCGAGATCTGGATATTCCAGAGGGCCGAGGCCCCTTCGGCCGGGACGGTGCCGGGCAGGGCCTTGTGCAGCGCGCCCAGCACCACGTCGGGCACCAGGTGACCTATCACATGGCGTACCGAGACCGGCGCGGGGCGCCGCGCCGCCAGGATGCAGCCTTCGGGCGCCGAGATCGCGAAAGGTTCCAGCGAGCCGGTGTTGTTCGGCACCTCCGGCGCGATGGCGCATTTCAGCGCGTAGCAGGCATAGGCGCGGGTGTAGACCTCTGGCACGTTGACACCGAAGCGCGACATTGGCCCGGTGCCGGTGAAATCCGCGCTGAGCCTTTCGCCCGCGATGTCCAGCGTGACGACGAGGTCGACCGCTTCGTCGTAGCCATCGACGCGCATCCGGTTCTCGTGGCGGCCATCTGGCAGCGCAGCGATGGCGGCAAGGGTGGCGGCGCGGCTGCGCTCGAGGATGAAGGTCGAAAGCCCATCCAGATCGTCGAGGGCGAATTCGTCCAGCATGGCCTGCAGGCGCTTTTCCCCGGCCTCGTTGCAGGCGGCGAGAGAATAGAGATCGCCGATCACCTGATCCGGCTGTCGGGTATTCCAGCGCAGCAGGTCGAGCAGAATGGGCGAGACTTCTCCGCCATCGGCAAAGCGCATGATCGGGACCAGCAGCCCTTCTTCGTAGACTTCGTTCGCATCCGGCCCAAAGCCGCGCCCGCCAATATCGACCACATGGGCGGTGCAGGCGAAGAAGCCGATATGCACCCCGGCGCGGAACACCGGTGTCGTGACGGTGAAATCATGCAGATGGCCGGTGCCCATCCAGGGGTCGTTTGTCAGGTAGACATCGCCGGGTCGGAAGGTCTGCGCGCCGATCCGGTCGATGAAATGGCCGACGCTTTCGGCCATGGCGTTGACATGGCCCGGCGTGCCGGTCACCGCCTGCGCCATCATCCGGCCTTGCCGGTCGAAGAGGCCCGCTGACAGGTCACCGGCCTCGCGGACCGAGGTGGAAAAGGCGGTGCGGATCAGCGTGGTGGCCTGTTCCTCGACCACGGCGATGAGGCGGGACCACATGATCTGGTAATCCAGAGCGGACATCTCAGCCTCCTTTCCGAAGCAGAAGAAGCGCACCGTCCGGCTGGGCGATGGCTGTGAAGGCGCTTGTGACGATGGTGGTGGTTTCGGATTCAGTGATGACGGCGGGGCCTTCGATACGCATGCCGGGGGTCATTCCGGCGCGGGGGATTTCGCATGCCTCGACGCGGCGACGCAGGGCGGCGTCAAAGACCATACGGGTCTGGCTGGTGTCTGCTTGCGTCGTGCCGAGGCTGCGGGTGACGGGCGTGGGGTCGGGCGTCTCGGTGGCGAGGGTCAGCGACCAGTTCGTGACCTCGACCGCCAGATCGTCGATGACGCGGCCGAAAAGCTGGCGATAGCACGTCTCGAAAGCGCGGCGCAGGGCGGGCAGGTCATTGGGGCCGAAGCTGTCCTGGGCCAGCGGCACCGGGATCTCCCAGCCCTGCCCGGCATAGCGCATGAAGGCGGTCAGCCGGGGAATCAGCGGCCCCTTGGTGTTGCCGAGAAACCTCGTGGCCTCGTCGTGCATCTCGGCCAGCGTCCTGTTGACCGTTGCCGCGTCGAAGCTGTCGAGGCGCTGGAACAAGCCGCGCGTCGCCTCGTAGCTGAAAGGCGCCTGCAGAAACCCGATGGCAGACCCGACGCCCGCGCCGGGCGGGATCAGCAGAGCATCTATACCCAGCTTTTCGCATTGGCGGCAGGCGTGCAGCGGCGCGCCCCCGCCAAAGGCGATCATGGTGAAGCTTTCGATGTCACGACCGTTCTCGACCGTATGGACGCGGGCTGCGTTGGCCATGTTCTCGTCCACCATCTCTGTCACCGCGAAGGCGGCTTCGTCAGCGGTCAGGCCCGAGGGCGCAAGCGCTTGCATCGCCTTTGTCGACAGGTCGGGCGACAGAGGGATTGCGCCGCCGGCAAAGTTCTGTGGGTCCAGTCGACCCATGAGCAGGTTTGCATCGGTCACCGTCGGGTCGCTGCCGCCACGTTGGTAACAGGCGGGTCCCGGTTCCGACCCGGCCGACGCGGGGCCGACCTGCACGCGCCCCATGGCATCGACCGAAGCGATGGAGCCGCCACCGGCACCGATCTCGACCATCTCGACCACGGGGGTCGAGACGGGCATGCCGGAGCCCTTCTTGAAGCGGTAGGTCCGGGCGACCTCGAATGTATTGGCGGTCTTTGGGCGGCCGTCCTCGATCAGGCAGATCTTGGCGGTGGTCCCGCCCATGTCAAAGCTCAGCGCGCGGGGGATGCCATGGGCGCGGGCAAGCTCGGCGGCAAAGATCGCGCCCCCGGCGGGACCGGATTCCAGCAGGCGGACGGGCTGCTCGGCGGCGGTGTCGACCGAGATCAGCCCGCCCCCGGAATGCAGCATGTAGACCGGGGCCGGGATGTGTTCGGCGCGCAACCTTTCCACAAGGCGGCCAAGGTACGCGGCGACCTGCGGCTGCACGTAGGCATTGGCGATCACGGTGTTGAAGCGCTCGAATTCCCGCATCAGGGGCGAGATCACCGAACTGAGGGAGATCGACAGGTCGGGCAGGGCGGCGCGCAGGGCGGCGGCGACCTGCAGTTCATGGGCGCCATTGGCATAGGCGTGCAGGAAACCGATGGCGACGGACTCATACCCGCCATCGCGGATCGTCTCGACCAACTGCGCGATTTCCGTCGGATCAAGCGGCAGCAACACCTTGCCCTCGGCGTCCATACGTTCGCGCAGGGTGTGGCGGTGCTGCCGGGGGACCAGCGGTTCGGGCAGTTTGAGGTTCAGGTCATATTGCTCGAACCGGTTTTCGGACCGCATCTCGATCACGTCGCGAAAGCCTTCGGTGGTGACAAAGGCCATATGTGCGCCGCGCCGCTGGATCAGGGCATTCGTGACAAGCGTGGTGCCATGGATGACCTGAACGATGGCAGAGGGCGCGACATTCGCGCTGGCGCAGGCCTGGGCGATGCCGGTCAGGATCGCGTCTTCGGGGCGGCTGTAATCGGTCAGCACCTTGGCACTGGCCAGCCCGCCGGGGTGGCTCAGGGCGACATCGGTGAAGGTGCCGCCGATGTCGACTCCGACGCGGATGGGGGCGCGGCTGGGATGGGGGGGCATGGGCAGGCTTTCAGATCGACTTGAGGAATTGATGGGCGGCAAAGCCCACGCGGTAGACGCCGGCCTTCAGGCCGCGCGCGCGGTCGCGGGTCGGGGCGGTCAGGGGCAGCGGCAGGCTGTCTTCACCGGCGCCGGTCAGCAAGGCCGCGATGGCCTGGCCAAAGATCGTGCCGGTGGTGATGCCGCGCCCGTTATACCCGATCGGCGTGTAAAGATCGGGCGCCAGGCGGTGAATGCGGGGCAGATGATCGGGGGTCATGGCGATGGTGCCATGCCAGCAGGTTTCGAACCCGACCGGGGGCAATTCGGGATAGAGCCGCTGCAGCGTCCGGTTCGCCCATCGAAGCGAGGTCCCGCGCGTGATCCGCCCCATGGAGCCGAGAATGATCCGCCCGTCCGCATCGCGCCGCAGGGATGTCATCACCGGCGCCGTCGTCCAGAGACCCTGGCCACCGGGCAGCACATGCGCGGCCTCGGCCCCCAGCGGGGCGGTGGCGCATTGGAAGAAACTGATCGGCGTGAACCCCTGCGCCAGACCGGGCCAGAGGCCCCCGGTGTAGGCGTTGGTCGCCAGCACCACGGCGCGGGCGGTGATGTTTCCCTGCGAGGTCGTCAGATGCCAGAGATCCCCGTCGCGCCGCAGCGCCGTGACCTCGGTCCCGGTGGCGATACGCGCCCCGGCGGCACGGGCGGCACGGGCCAGCCCGCGACAATAGGCTTCGGGGTTGATGGTACCGGCCCGGTGATCCAGCAGCCCACCGTGGAACCCCCGCGTGCCGGTCAGCTTTGCGGTCTCGTCCGGGTCCAGCAGGTCGACCGGCGCGCCGATGGCGTGCCAATCCGCGGCACGGGCCTGAAGATCGCGGAACCCGGCAGGGGAATGTGCCGCGTGGATCGTGCCATTGCGGCGTGGCTCGCATCGGATCTGGTGCTTTTCGATCAGATCGAAGACCCGCTCTGGCGCAGTGCCGAAATAGTCGATGAACTGCGCCCCCGGCCCGTCGCCCATGGTGGCGCGCACCTTGCGCGGGGGCAGCCAGACCCCGGCATTGACCAGCCCGACATTGCGCCCGGAACCGCCGAAACCCGGCCGCTCTGCCTCCAGCACAAGGCAGTCCAGCCCGGCCGTGGCCCCGTGCAGGGCGGTGGACAGGCCGGTGAATCCGGCGCCGACGATGGCAAGATCAGCATGGGATGCGCCCGCCAGGGGCGAGGCGGTTTCCGGCTCTGCTGCCGAGATTTGCCAGAGGGGGGTCGCGGAAGGGGTCCGCATCTGCAAGGCTCCGTTCAGGGCCGCCTCCTGGCGGCAGGAGGACTTTGGCGAAGGCGCGGAAGTGTGTCAATATTCAGAAATACGATTTCGAATAGCGGCACATGATGATGCACAGGGAGAGGGCAATGCGAAAACTGAAACGGAGTTCAGCGAATATGGTCGCGGCGGCGCGGGCGCGGATCGAAGAGGTCCCGACCGAGGCCCTTATCGCGGAATTGGGCGATCCGGATCTGGTCATCGTGGATCTGCGCGATCTGCGGGAGCGACAGCGCGACGGTGTCATTCCCGGCAGCCTGCATGTGCCACGCGGCATGCTGGAATTCTGGATCGACCCGGAAAGCCCCTATTTCCGACCAGTCTTCGGCGAGGAGAAACGCTTTGTCCTGCATTGCGCTTCGGGCTGGCGGTCTGCGCTGTCAGCGGCGACGCTGCAGGACATGGGGCTGGAGGTCGCGCATCTGAAGGACGGGTTCAGCGATTGGAAAGCCGAAGGTGGGCCAGTGGAAGAACTTGACACCTGAAGGGTTTGCCCGCTTCAGACGCGGGCAAGCCGGGCGGTGACCTCTGCCGCCGCATGGCGGACCAGCGCGCCATAACGTGCCTCTGCATCGGCGGGCAGGTTGAGGTCGGGCAGCGAAATCCCGATGGCAGCGGTGACAAATCCGTCGGGCAGGGTGATCGCCGCGCCGTATCCATGCACCCGCTCGCGGAACTCTCCGGTATCGATGGCATAGCCGCGTGCGCGGATCGTGGCTATTTCAGCATCGAGCGCGGCAAGATCGGTCAGGGTCCGGTCGGTATGGCGGTCCATCCCGGTTTCGAGCAACGGGCGGAAGCGGTCGTAATTCGCCGCCAGAATCGCCTTTCCGGTCGACACCGCATGGATCGGGGCGGCACCGCCCACCGGGTTCCAGGTGCGGATCGGCTGGCGGCTTTCGATCTTGTCGATGTAGATGACGGTGCGCGCCTCGGGCACGGCAAGATAGACAGCTTCGCCGGTTTCATCCGACAGCATCCGCATCTGCGGCGCGGCCAGTTCGCGCAGGTTGAGGTTTTCGACCACGGACCGGCCCACTTGCCAGGTCTTCAGCGTCGCCTCGTACTGCTTGTCGGCGGTATGGCGGACGTAGCCCAGCACGCAAAGCGTCTGGAGCAGGCGAAAGACGTTGGACTTGGTCAGGCCAAGATCCCGCGAAAGCTCTGTCACGCCCTTGGGGCGATCGGTCGAGGTCAGCACCTCGAGGATCAGCAACCCCTTTGACAGGGTGGAATCGACCCTTGGCTGGCCGGTGATCGGCCCCGAAGTCGCGGTGGTGCCGCGCGGCGTGTCGTTCAAATGCTTGTCCCCTCTCCCCGGTCCGGCGGGACGATGGTCTTACCCAATCCGCGCGGACCCCTGATGGCATGCGGGCCCTCTGGCCGTATGCGCCTCGTCGAATATATGATCTGTGCCATATATCGCAACAGCAGGAACGGGATTTCGGAACGGATAGGGTGGGGGTGAAGCAGGCGCTGTCGACGGCGCGACTATTCGGCGGCGGTCTCTTCCGACAGTTCGGACAGGTCCAGCAGCGGCAGGGCCGCCTGGGTGTTCTGAAGATTGCCGAAGGTGACCATGCAGGCGCCCGAAACCAGGGGCAGCACCCGGCAGGGGATCTCGCCCGTGTCCCGTAGTACCAGGGTAAAGTGCCGGTCCGCATCGCACTTGTCGCGCCGTGTCAGAAGCTGGGTCAGCATCGGGTCCAGGTCACGCGCCTCGGTTGCGCTGCGGCTCCACATGCGATGGGCGTCGCGGATCGCGACCTCGGACAGATCGGCGTCCCTTTCGATGCGGAACAGGTGGCGGTAGGAGGTGTTGCAATAGCTCATCATCCCCTGGGCGTCGAAGATCACGATGGCATCGGTGATCGCGTCCAGCACCGATTGCGACAGCGAAAGCTGCTGGCGGAACCGGCGGGTCATCAGGATTTCGTCGGTAATGTCCTCGAAAAGGAAGGCGACGGCGCCATTGGGGTGCGGGCGGCCCGTGACGCGGTAGGTGGCGCCGGTCGACAGCGACCAGGTCTCCTGATAGCGGCCATCGGCGGCGGCCGAGACCAGCGCGTTCAGTTGATCGCGCCAGGAGGCGTAGTTCTTGGGTTCCGGCATGATCTGGCGGTCGCGCAGGTTGTCGAAGAACTGCGACAGGCTGGGGCGCGAGGTCAGCAGTTCCGGCGAAAGCTGTGTAAGGTCGATCAGCGCGGGATTGAACAGGATCAGCTGGCGATCCCGGTCAAAGATCGCCAGCCCGGTGGACAGTTGCGCAAAGGTCTTGGTCAGGGTCTGCACGAAATTGCGCTGCGCCAGTTCGGCGCGCACCAGGGCGGTGACATCCTGAGCTGAACAATGCCAGCCGGCCTTTTGCCGTCGGGCCGAGACATCGAACCAGCGTTCCGGCGACCGACCGCGCGGATCCAGCATGACCCGGTAATTGAACGCCGGCTGTTCCTGCGCCACATCGGCGCTTCGCAACAGCGGGGCGGTGATGTCCTTTGACCCGGTCAGCTGTACCTCCAATTGTCGGAAGGCCGCGTTTCGGTCGGTGATCGCCCCGCTGAAATCCATCGACCACACCGGGATCGAGATCTGTTCCACGACCGACCGCAGGTTCGACAGCTGGATCCGGTTCAGCCGCGCGTTGTTGCGGTCCTGCATGCAGGGCGGTTCGGCTTCGCGCAGGGTCACGCGCAGGCGATGGCCGATCTGGCGGATCCGCAGCACTGCTTCATCCCCGCTGAGGCAGGACAGATGGATGCCGAAATTTTCCCCCGGCGACAGGGCGGGCAGATCCGGCATGGTCGGGAACCGCGGGGCAAACTGGCGGTGCAGCCGCTCCCAGTCGGATTCGTCTTCGCCGTCGTTTCCCAGAGGGTCGTGCCAGTCCTGGGGACCGGATAGCAGCCGGTGTTCATCGAAAACGAAGACGGCATGCGTCGAGCGGGACGCCTCCAGCGTTTCGGGCAATCCGGTCTTTCCCCGCCGTGTTCCGAACATGATCATTGCGACGCAGACCGCCGATAATCCAAGGCTCAGGACAACGGCGATAATGGATTCAGCAACGTTCAGCCCGGCCAGCTGTGCGCCGACCTCGAAATTCAACTGCAGTTCCTCCCCAATGACATTCATAGTTCTGAATGATCGGTAAACAACAGGTTAACCGAAATGCACTCGGAGTAATATATTTCGAACTAACATAATAAGAGGCACGTGTTTACGGGGAATTCATAGACGCCATTAAATACTCGGGTCGCAACGGAATTGCTGTTTCACCCGGTTATGGGTCGGTTTTGCCCAAGGGGTCCGGAATGTTCGCCGATCTGTGCATCGACCAGACGGCGTGGCCAGGCGACGACGACGATGGCCCCGCGCAGGGTGGCGTCCGCCGTGCCTTCGGGCGAGGCATTGGCAAAGCTCAGTTCCGCGCCGGTGCGTTCCAGCAGGGTCTTGGCGATGAAAAGGCCAAGGCCCATGCCTTCGTATTCCGGGCGGGCGATGCCTTCGGCTGGCAGGCGGCGCCGGCGCATGAAGGGGTCGCCGATGCGTCCAAGGACCGTGGCGGAAAACCCCGGACCGTCATCGGTGATGCGTACGGTCACACGGTGATCGTCCCAGGTGCTGTCTACCCTGACCTCGGAACCGGCGAAATCGACCGCATTCTGGACCAGGTTGCGCAATCCGTGGATCAGCTCGGGGCGCCGCAGGATCAGGGGCGGGGTGTCGGTCGCTCCGCGCCTTGCCTCTTCGGGCCGAAGGGGCTGACTCGCCAAAGGCCGGCGCCGCCCGCCGTGGGACCCGGCGTAGGTGAAATGGATGTCCTTGCCGCGCAGGCGGTGGGGTTCGGCGGCTTCTTCGATCACGGCGGACAGGGGGGCGGTCCGGATCAGCAGATCCTCCTTTCCGCTGCGCCCCATGGACCGCAGGATATCGCGGCAACGGTCGGCCTGATCGCGGATCAGCCGGGCATCGTCCTGCTGGTCGGGGTGGCCGTCCAGATCGTCGATCAGTTCGGCCGAGGTCAGCTTGATCGTGGCGAGCGGCGTGCCAAGCTCATGCGCGGCGGCCGCGACGACTCCGCCAAGGTCGGTCAGCTTCTGTTCGCGCGCCAGAGCCAGCTGCGTCGCCTGAAGCGCGTCGGACATGGAATGCATCTCGGTCACGATCCAGCGCGAATAGATGCCAAGGAAGATCACCGCGATTACGATGGCCAGCCAATTGCCGAACAGGAACAGCTCTGCCACCTGCAGGACATTGCCCGAGGCGGTGCGCAGCGGCAGGTGATATTCGGCCAGCAGGGTGACAAGGATGATCGCGGCGGAGCCGACGAAGATGGTCGAGCGCGCCGACAGCGCCGCTGCCGAGACCGTGACGGGCCCGACGATCAGGATCGAGAACGGGTTGTGCAGCCCGCCGGTCAGGTACAGCAGCAAACCCAGTTGCAGCAGGTCGAAGAGCACCATCAGCAGGTTTTCCGCCTCTGTCAGGCGCTTGCTTTCGGGAAAGATGATGCTGGCGATCAGGTTGCCGATCACCGACAGCCCGACAACGAACAGGCACAGCCCGTATTCCAGTTGCAGATCATAGGCTTCCGAGGCGACCAGCAGCGCCGAAAGCTGGCCCGTGATCGCCCCCCAACGCAGCAGGATCAGCGTGCGCAGACGGATCCAGTTCCCGCGATTTTCGCCCTTCAGGATCGGAAAGGCCAGGTCCGGGGCCGTTTCCGGCGCCGCCTCGGGCAAAGGGTCGGGTCCGGTATTGGCCATCTGCGGCTCCTCCAGCGGGACAATCCCTCGATATGGGCCTTGATACGGGCTTGCCGGGGCGGAGGCAAATCTGACGGGGCTCCGGCGCGCGCGGACCAGGGCGGTTCCTGTCTAGGTGTTTGATAATGTTGTGGAAATTGTAAGGGTGCCGAACCCGCACCGATTGTCGCAGGGACCGGTTGCGTTTGACGCCGCAGGGCTTCGGGTCTAGGATCGTTGGACGCGCGCGCTGTCTCTTGCAGGGCGTTCAAGCGCAGAGCCAGAAGGACGGGTCGCTATGGAAGACATGCTGGAACTCGGGGCCGACAGGACTCTGCTTCTTCTGGATGACGATGAGCCCTTCCTGAAGCGGCTCGCCAAGGCGATGGAAAAACGCGGATTCGAGGTCGAGACCGCCGAAAGCGTTGCCGCCGGTCGGGCCATCGCCACTGCCCGCCCCCCGGCCTATGCGGTTTGCGATCTGCGGCTTGAGGATGGCAATGGTCTCGACGTGGTCGAGGTGCTGCGCGAAAAGCGCCCCGATTGCCGGATCGTCGTGCTGACGGGGTATGGCGCCATCGCGACGGCCGTCGCGGCGGTCAAGATCGGGGCCACGGATTACCTGTCCAAGCCCGCGGACGCCATGGACATCACCAACGCCCTGCTGGCGCGTGGCGACGAACTGCCCCCGCCGCCGGAAAACCCGATGAGCGCGGACCGCGTCCGTTGGGAACACATCCAGCGCGTCTACGAGCTTTGCGACCGCAATGTCAGCGAAACCGCGCGGCGGCTGAACATGCACCGAAGGACTCTGCAACGCATCCTGGCGAAGCGGTCGCCGCGTTAGGCCCCGCCGGTCAGATCCTGAGCCAGCATGAGCGCGTTTCCGTCCGGATCATAGAAGGTCGCGGTGCTGACCATGCCTTCGATAACGTCCGTCGCTCCGTCGAATGTCACGCCTGCGGATTCCAGAGCCTTGCGCGCGGAATGGATGTCGGCGACGCCGAAGACCGGGACGGTATTGCCCGGCGCGGGTTCTGCCTATCCGCCAAGGCCAAGGGTGACGCCCGTGGTCAGGGTTTGCAATTCGCTCCAGCCGGCGTCATCCGCATGGTAGAGCAGATCGAAGCCGAGCATTTCACCATACCATTTCGCGCTGGCATGGCGGTCACGCACCGACAGCGCGAGGGTGATCGTTTCTTCAAGGGTGACGACCGGCATGGGGGATTCCCTCCTTGTATAAAATGTAGTAACTATACTTTATGGACATAGATACTCTTGTCAGGATTACCTCGCGCGCCTGGTCGCTGAACATCCTTGCAAGCCTTGATGCAGGTGTTCCGGGGCGACAGGCGGCGCTTCTTGCGGCAACCGGGGCCAGTCGGACGGCTTTTGCCCAAAGCCTTGGACATCTGGTCGAGCTTGGCCTTCTTGAGCGCAATCCCGGCCATGGCCACCCATTGCGTCCGGAATTCCGGCTGACACCGAAGGGCATCGAAATGGCCGCTATCGCGGGTCAGATCCTGAAAGTCGGGTCGAAAGCGGCCCGTGCCAACGGCGCTGACGAGGAGGATATCGGCAAGGATCCTTCCGGCGAGGAAACAGCGAGCAGGATTTTGTTGCGGCGGGCCTGGACTGTCCCGATCCTTGTTGTCTGTCAGACGCCGCGCCATTTCGGCGAAATCCGGGGGGCGCTTGCGCCGATCTCGGATCGGGCCCTGTCGCAATCCCTGAAACAGCTGCACGCGCATCGCTGGCTGAAAAGAACAACCGATCCGCAGATGTTCCCGCCGCGTCCGCTTTACCGCGCTGACAACGCCGGGCTGGGGATCGGCGCGGCCCCCGGAGCGATCATTGATCAGGCCGCAAACCCCTAGGCCAGTTCCAGCGCCGTCGCCTTAAGCGTTTCGGCCGAGGCTTTCAGCGCCTTCATCTCGGAAAATGTCAGGTGCGGGATCAGGGTTTCAACGATGCCGGTCGCGCCGACCACGCGGGGCAGGGACAGGGCCACGTCCGACACGCCCTGGAAATCCTGCACGACCATCGACACCGTCAGGACGGCGCGCTGGTCGTCGCGGATGGCCTGCACCAGCCGGGCCAGGCCTGCGCCGATGCCGTACCAGGTGGCGCCCTTGCCTTCGATGATCTTGTAGGCTGCGTGGCGAACCGCATCGTCGATGCGCGCGCGGACCGCTTCGGTCAGGGGGGCACCGATCTGGTCGGCGAAATCACTGATCGACTCGGACCCGGCGCGGGCGCTGGACCAGGCGAGGACCTCTGAATCGCCATGTTCGCCCAGCACATAGGCATGGACGGATTCCGCCGCGATGCCCAGGTGGTCGCCCAGCAACATGCGGAACCGGGCCGTGTCCAGCACCGTGCCGGAGCCGATCACCCGTTCGGGCGGCAGGCCGGATGCGCGCAGGGCGACTTCGGTCATGATGTCGACGGGGTTGGAGGCGATCAGCAGGACCGCGTCCGGCGCAACCTGCATGACGCGGCTGATCACATCCGAAAACACCTCGGCATTGCGGCCCAGCAGGGAAAGGCGGCTTTCGCCGGGTTTCTGCGGCACCCCGGCGGCGATGATGACCACCCCGGCACCGGCCAGCGCGTCATAGCTGCCCGCGTGGACCTGGCAGGGATGCACGAAGGGCACCGCGTGGGCGATATCCTCGGCCTGGGCGCGGGCGAGGGCGGGGTTGTGATCGACGAGGGCGATCTCTCCCGCCGCGCCGCGCAGCACCAGCGCATAGGCCGCTGCTGATCCGACCATGCCTGTTCCGACGATTCCGACCTTCATCGTGTTTCTCCTTCTGGTTCGGGGCCAGCATGACAGGCGCGGCGGCGCAGTCAAAGGGGTGGAGGGTGTCGGCGTGTTGTCTTTGGCAGGACTGGCGGATCTGTGGACGATCCGGCGGCAAGACCCCGCCGGGGTTACAGATCGTAGCGTTTCAGCCGCTTGTCCACCAGACTGCCGTCGCCCAGGCGATAACCTTCGATCCGGCCGTAATCCTCGAAGCCGCGGCTTTGGTAATAGGTCAGGCCAGAACTGTTGTCGGCGCGGATCTCGGCATCGATCCAGGTGTAGCCCTCGGCGCGGGCGGCGGTTTTCGTCGCCTCGAAAAGGGCAGAGCCGATGCCGAGCCCGGTGCGACCGACGCGGGCAAAGGTGGCGATCTGCGCGACCTTGGGGCCATGTTTCGGATGCGGCTGAACATATTGAAAGCCAAGCAGCGTGCCGCCATCGTCTTCGGCGATATGCCACAGCGACCGTGGGCTGCGGGTCATCCAGCCGGCAAGGATGTCGCCAGTGACCGGCTGGGTCATGGCGGTGGTGCCACCGATGGCGATGATCTGGTTCAGCAGGTCGGCCATGGGCGCGCAATCCAGTGCCCCGGCGCGTCGCACATGCAGGGTCATGACATCTGGTCCAGCAGGGCCGCGACGCGGGCGGTGAAATCGCGGCGGACCTCGACCGGAGGGCGCAGAAGGATGTCGAGGCCCTCCATCAACCCGCTTTCGATGCGGCCGAACAGGCGGGTGGCTTCGGAGTCTGAAAAGCCAGCGATCCGGGTGGCCTCCATCCAGGCGGAAATCCGGTCTGCGCGCTTGATCCGGGCCTTCAGCGCCTTGGTCGGCACCGCCGGCAGGCCGAAACGGATGTGGATTGCCGCCGCCAGCCGGGCATCAAGGTGCCCATAATCCGGGCCAATTGCCGCCTTTACAGGCGAAATCATGTCTCCGATAACATATTCCGGGGCATCATGCAGCAGCGCAGTCAGCCGTTGCGCCGGGGATGCAGTGGGGCAAATACGGGCAAAAAGCGCTTCGACCAGCAGCGAATGTTCGGCCACGGAATAGGCGTAATCGCCGCGCGTCTGACCGTTCCAACGGGCGACGAAAGCCAGCCCATGCGCGATATCGTCGATTTCGATATCCACCGGCGTCGGGTCCAGCAGATCGAGCCGCCGTCCCGAAAGCATGCGTTGCCAGGCCCTGGCTTGAGTCATGTTTACACCTTCGTCACTAAGCTATCGTAGAGCAATGGGCCTGCCATTGCCCGCTCGGGGACCACCTGCTATCCCGGCACAGGACCGACCCACCAGGAGACCGGACTATATGACCCAGGACTATATCGTAAAGGACATTAACCTTGCAGACTTCGGTCGCAAGGAGCTTGATATCGCGGAAACCGAAATGCCGGGGCTGATGGCCCTGCGCACGGAATTCGGCGACAGCAAGCCGCTGAAAGGTGCGCGGATTGTGGGGTCCCTGCACATGACCATCCAGACCGCCTGCCTGATCGAAACGCTGACGGCGCTGGGCGCCGATGTCCGCTGGGCCAGCTGCAACATCTTCTCGACCCAGGACCACGCGGCCTCGGCGATTGCCGCCGGCGGTACGCCGGTCTTCGCGATCAAGGGGCAAAGTCTGGTCGAGCACTGGGATTACCTCGACAGGTCCTTCCAGTTCCCGGACGGCGCCAACATGATCCTCGACGACGGTGGCGATGCCACGCTTTACGTCCTGCTGGGCGCGCGCGCCGAGGCGGGCGAAGATGTGCTGGGTGTCCCGACCTCGGAAGAAGAAGAGGCGATCTTTGCCCAGATCCGCAAGCGGATGGAGCAATCGCCGGGCTGGTTCACCAAGACCCGCGACGCGATCATGGGGGTCTCCGAGGAAACCACCACCGGTGTGCACCGCCTCTATGACCTGCAAAAGAAGGGCCTGCTGCCCTTCCCCGCGATCAACGTCAACGATTCCGTCACCAAGTCGAAGTTCGACAACAAGTACGGCTGCAAGGAATCCCTGGTCGACGGCATCCGCCGCGCCACCGACACCATGATGGCCGGCAAGGTCGCCGTGGTCTGCGGTTACGGCGATGTGGGCAAGGGCTCTGCGGCTTCGCTGGCCGGTGCCGGTGCCCGCGTGAAGGTGACCGAGGTCGATCCGATTTGCGCCCTTCAGGCCGCGATGGACGGCTTCGAGGTGGTGACGCTGGAAGATGTCGCCGACAGCGCCGATATCTTCATCACCACCACCGGCAACAAGGACGTGATCCGCATCGAGCATATGCGCGCGATGAAGAACATGGCCATCGTCGGCAACATCGGCCATTTCGACAACGAGATCCAGGTTGCCAGCCTGAAGAACCACAAGTGGACCAACATCAAGGAACAGGTGGACATGATCGAGATGCCCTCGGGCAACAAGATCATCCTGCTGTCCGAAGGCCGCCTGCTGAACCTGGGCAATGCCACCGGCCACCCGTCCTTCGTGATGTCGGCCAGCTTCACCAACCAGGTGCTGGCCCAGATCGAACTGTTCACCAAGGGCGAGCAATACGGCAACGAGGTCTACATCCTGCCCAAGCATCTGGATGAAAAGGTCGCGGCCCTGCACCTGGCCAAGGTCGGCGCAAAGCTTAGCAAGCTGAGCCCCGAGCAGGCCTCCTACATCGGGGTCAGCAACGAGGGCCCGTTCAAGCCGGAACATTATCGCTACTGATCCGCGTTTCTTTCGCGATTGCCGAACCCCGTGGCCGAAAGGCTGCGGGGTTTTTCGTGGGCGCCTTTCGGCCTGTAGGGGGGCAGGGGTGCAACCGGGCCATACCTCGGCGCGTTTCTCCTGTAGATTGCCCCGAAAAGGAGCCGCCATCATGACCCGCCCCATCCTCGCTCTGCCCGTGATCCTTGCCGTTCTGGCAGCGGGCCCCGCCGTGCAGGCCGAAGGGATCGTCGGGCTGGACGATCCAACCGGACAATTGCAGATCCAGAACCAGCTGCGTCAGGGGGCGGATGCGCAGAAGCGGCTGAAACTGGGCAACCAGGCGTCGCAGCAATATGTGCAGGACCTTGATACCGGCACACCCCCGTCACAGGCGGCGCAGGAGTATCGGCAGCGGCTGAAGCAGATCAACGGCAACACCCTTGGGGGTCAGCCGCTGTTTTACGAAAACCAGATCCCCGGTTCGATCCTCGACTGATATCCATGACGCAAAAGGGCCCCGCCGAAGCAGGGCCACCTTTGTCGCGATGTCACCGGATCAATGCTTGAAGCGCTTGATCTCGCCCGATTTCAGCCGGCTGACATAGCTGTTCAACTCGCGCTTCACGATCGGCATCAGCAGGTAGAGCGCGATGATGTTCACGATCGCCATCGAGAACAGCATGGCATCCGAGAAGTCGATCACCGGGCCCAGGCTGGCGGCCGCGCCGACCACGATGAACAGGCAGAAGATCACCTTGAACGTCAGCTCGCTGCCCTTGCTTTCGCCGAACAGGTAGGTCCAGGCCTTCAGCCCGTAATAGCTCCAGGAGATCATCGTGGAGAAGGCGAAGAGAACCACCGCAATGGCCAGCATGACCGGGAACCAGGAAAACGCCTGCGCATAGGCGGCCGAGGTCAGCGCCACGCCGGACACCCCGCCGTCAGTGGCGATGCGACCCGCCTCTTCGTTCCAGATGTACAGACCGGTTTCGGGATCCACGTTCAACACCCCGGTGATGACGATGACCAGCGCGGTCATGGTGCAGATCACGACCGTGTCGATGAAGGGCTCGAGCAGGGCGACATAGCCTTCGGTCACGGGTTCCTTCGTCCGGACGGCCGAATGGGCGATGGCCGCCGACCCGATGCCCGCCTCGTTGGAAAAGGCCGCGCGGCGGAAGCCCTGGATCAGCGCCCCGGTAAAGCCCCCGGCGACGCCGAGCCCGGTAAAGGCCCCGGCAAAGATCTGCCCGAAGGCCCAGCCGATCATGTCGAAGTTCATCGCCAGGATGACCAGCGAGACGGCGACATAGAAGATTCCCATGAAGGGCACGACCTTTTCGGTCACGCGGGCGATGGACTTGATACCGCCGACGATGACCACGAAGGTCACGCCCGCCAGGATGGTGCCTGTGATCCAGCCGGGATAATCACCCAAGACGTTGGTCAGCTGGGAATGTGCCTGATTGGACTGGAACATGTTGCCGCCACCAAGCGCCCCGAGGATGGTGAAGACGCAGAAGATCACCGCCAGCACCTTGCCCCCCGGCAGGCCGCGGTCGCGAAAGCCCTTGACCATGTAGTACATCGGCCCGCCCGACACCCGTCCGTCGGGGTATTCATTGCGGTATTTCACCCCCAATGTGCATTCGGTGAACTTCGTCGCCATGCCGAACAGTCCGGCAATGACCATCCAGAAGGTCGCCCCCGGCCCGCCGATCCCGACGGCCACCGCGACCCCGGCGATATTGCCAAGCCCGACCGTCCCCGACAGCGCCGTGGCCAACGCCTGAAAATGGCTGACCTCGCCCGCGTCGTCTGGGTCGGAATAATCGCCCTTCACCAGCGCGATGGAATGGCCGAAGCCCTTCAGCTGGATGAAGGCGAAATAGAGGGTGAAGATCACCGCCCCAACCACCAGCCAGAGCGCGATCCAGGAAAAGTTGGTGCCCGGAAGATCCGCGAAGATGAAGCCCACGTACCAGCCGGTGTAATCGGCGAAGACCCGGTTTATGGTCTCGTCGATGGACTGGGCGCTGGCCGGCAGGGCCGCCAGAGCCGCGAAAACCGCCGCGACGGCCAGAGTGATTATGTTTCTCATGACACTGCCTTTCAGCTCAGGGAACGATGACCGTGGGAACAGAGGCGATCTGGGCCAGACCCAGGGGCACCGACCCGAAGACCCTTGCAGAAATCGAATTAGATCCCGAACGGCCGACGAAAAGCATGGCCGCCCCAAGTTTCGTCGCCGTGGCCGAAACGATCTCGACCACCTGGCCGTATCGGATCTCGCCTGTGGCCTCGATCCCGGCGGCGGCGGCGATGGCCAGGGCGGGATCAAGGATGATCTCCTTGGCGCGGGCCAGTTCGGTCTTGCGGCGGGTGTGGCGTTCTTCGACCTCTTCCGGGGTCAGGAAGCTGTAGGGCGACCATTCCAGAACGTGGATGATATGCAGGGCAGAGCCGTCTTTCGTCGCCCGTTCAATGGCATAGCTTAACAGTGTATCCTTGTCGTCATCACCTTCATAGGCGACGATGAAGATTTCCCTTGTCATGAATGTCTCCCAATTCCTGTGCCCGTCAGTCCTGTTTTCCGGGACCTGTTTCGGCGTTCTGGTGGTTCTGTGCTGCGGATGGCTGAGGTGTCGCTGATCCGATGGTCGCCAGCAGGTCCTGCGATATGCCCGGCTGCGGGGTTTGATACCGGAAAACGGCTCCGGTAGGATCAGCCTGCAACCCCCGGCTTTGCCCTGTCACGTATTTTTCACGAATTCGCCTGAAATGGGCAATGAATTGATTGCAGAGCGTAGTTTTGCTTCGGATTGCTATCTCAATTCCCCGACATTCCTGCGGTTTGGGGCAATACCGGCAATGTCTTTCCAGTGGATTAAGGGAATAGGCGGGATTCTCGGGATTTGGAATTTGCGCTGGATAGCCGATCCGGGGTATCACAGTCCCACGGCCAGTAAGGCCCCGACCTTTCAGAGATCACGTGTGGTGCTAGGGAGCACGTGGGGTAACGGAGGGTAACGGGACCGGCCGACCCTCCGTTTTTAATTTACGAGGTTGAGGCCTGTATCAGGGAATTCCCTTTGATCGGGCCGCTTGTCACCTGTCGCATTTCAGATCTGTTCGCGCGCTTTGCCGCCCGGTCTGAACCGCGCAGCAAAAGAATGCCGTCAATCCGCTTTGGTCAGGCCCAATTCGCAGATTGCTTCCCATTCCAGGCGGGTGACCGGCTGAACCGACAGCCGGGAATTCTTCACCAGCACCATCTCCGACAGGCGCGGGTCGGTCTTGATCCGATCCAGAGGCACCGGTTTGATGAAACTGCGCAGCGCCTTGATGTCGACGCATTCCCAGCGGGGGTCGCCGGCCTTGCTGTCGGGGTGGATCTCGGCGCAGATCTCGACAATGCCGACGACGGACTTTTCGGTCTGCGAATGATAGAAGAAACCGCGATCCCACAGGGCCATTTCCCGCATGAAATTGCGGGCCTGATAGTTGCGCACCCCATCCCATTCTTCGCCTGCGTCGCCACGGGCGACCTGATCTTTCCAGCCCCAGGTGGTGGGTTCGGATTTGAAAAGCCAGTAGCGCATGGGCCGGTCACCTTCTTGCGGGAACAGAGCCCGAGCCTAGCAAAGCGGCCCGCCCGTGCAAGGGGCAGCGGGCGCCTATTCTTCCTTCAGCGGGCGCGACAGCAGCGCGTCCATGGCCGAGGTCACATCAAGCGCGCCGGTCACGAGGCCGGTCACCACGCGGGTGATCGGCATGTCGAGGCCCAGTCGCGCCGCCAGCGCATCCGTCGCCTGCGCCGTTGCGGCGCCTTCGACGGTGATGGTGGGATCAAAGGGTTCGCCGCGCCCTATGGACTGGCCAAATCGGTAGTTGCGCGACCCTTCGGAGGTGCAGGTCAGCGTCAGATCCCCGAAACCCGACAGCCCGGCAAGGGTTTCGGGCTGGGCCCCAAGGGCGGCGGCCATGCGCTGCATCTCGGCGTAGCCGCGGGTGATCAGCGCGGCACGGGCGCTGTCGCCCAGACCCGCGCCGGTGCAGGCGCCGCAGGCGATGGCCATGACGTTCTTCAGCGCGCCGCCGAGTTCGACGCCGGTCAGGTCGGTCGACCGGTAAAGGCGCAGGGTCGGGGTCGACAGGCTGGCTTGCAGCGCGGCGGCCAGACCCGGTTCGGCGCAGGCCAGTGTCAGCGCCGTGGGCAGGCCGCGTGCGATATCGGTGGCAAAGCTGGGTCCCGACAGCAGGGCGGGCAGGGCGCCGGGCAGTACCTCGGCCACGACTTCAGAGGCACGCTTGCCGCTGGAAAGCTCGATCCCCTTGCAGCACAGGACAAGGGTGCGCTGGTCCAGCCGGGCGGCATGGGCCTTGAGCACCTGGCGCAGGGTTTGCATCGGCACGGCCATCAGGACCGGCCCCGTCGCGGTCAGCTCGGCAAGGTCGCCGGAACAGGTCAGCCCGTCGGGCAGGGTGACACCGGGCAGGCGCGGGCAATCGCGGCTGTCCTGCATGGCGCGCAGGCTGTCGCCGTTGCGCCCCCAAAGCCAGACCAGCGACCCGCCTTCCGCGATCGAGATGGCAAGGGCGGTGCCAAAGGCCCCGGCGCCGAGGACCGAGATCATGCCTTGGCCCCCCGCTTGCCACTGCCCAGCATCGCCGGGGCGCGGCGGTCCAGCGGCCAGCGCGGCCGGGCGGACAGGTCCATGCCGTCGCTTTCACCCACGGCATGACGTTCCATCCCGGCATAGGCGATCATCGCGGCATTGTCTGTGCATAGGGCCAGGGGCGGCGCGGTAAAGCGGGTGCCGTTCTGGTCGCAAAGCTCCTGCAGCGCAACCCGGATCGCACCATTGGCCGCGACGCCGCCCGCGACGGCCAGAACCGGAACGGCGGGGGCGTCCTGTAGATAGATCTCCAGCGCGCGGCGGGTCTTTTCGCGCAGAGTCTCGACGATGGCGGCCTGAAACCCCGCGCAAAGGTCGGCACGATCCTGACGGTGCAGGGCATTGTCGGTCATCATTTCGTCGCGCGCCCGGAGCAGAGCCGTTTTCAGCCCCGAAAAGCTCAGGTCGCAGCCGGGGCGGTCCAGCAGCGGACGTGGAAAGCGCAGCCGGGCGGGATCGCCGGCGCGGGCCTCTGCCTCGACCGAGGGGCCGCCGGGCTGAGACAGGGCCAGCAGGCGGGCGGCCTTGTCGAAGGCTTCGCCGGGGGCATCGTCGATGGTGCCGCCGAGGCGGGTGAAATCGTCCGGGCCGCGCACCAGCAGGAACTGGCAATGCCCGCCCGAGACCAGCAGCATGAGATAGGGAAAGGCGACCGCATCGGTCAGCCGGGGGGTCAGCGCATGGCCCGCAAGGTGGTTCACCCCGATCAGCGGCTTGCCGGTTGCCGCGGCCAGCCCCTTGGCGCACATGACGCCTGACAGCACGCCGCCGATCAGCCCCGGCCCGGCGGTGACGGCAATCGCATCGACATCGCGCAGGGCGATCCCGGCCGTTTCCAGCGCCTCGGCCACGCAATGATCCAGCCGCTCGGCGTGGGCGCGGGCGGCGATTTCGGGAACCACGCCGCCGAAGGCCGCATGCAGTTGCCCCTGCCCCTGAACGACCGAGGACAGCACGCGCGCCTCGCCCGGCGTGCCGGTGACCACGGCCGCGCCGGTATCGTCGCAACTGCTTTCAATTCCAAGAAGGGTAAGGCTGGCGGTCATTTCGGTCTGACGTCCTGCTTTCGTTGCGCAATGCACCTGCCGCAGGTAACACCGTGTCAGGCCGCAAACAACTCTGCCCGGAGTTTTGCCCGCTGGCGATGGCCCGGCGGACCTTGCGCCATCACTGGCCGTTGATCCGGCACGGGGCCGCCCGCGACGGTATCGAAGATCCACGGAGGAACGCGCTTGCGACCCCTGGTCCTGATCACCCGGCCCGCGCCTGACGGGCAGAGACTGGCTGACCTGTTGCAGGCAGATCCTGCCTGCGAGGTCGATATCCTTGTCAGCCCATTGCAGCAGATCGAGTTCCTGCCCCTGCCGGCCCCGGAACCGGGGACCGAGCTGATTTTCACCTCGCGCAACGGTGTGCGGGCCTGGCAGGCGGCGAATGGGCAGGGCGCCTTGCAGGCCTGGTGCGTCGGGGATGCCACCGCCTCGGCTGCGCGGGAAGCCGGTCTGGAGGCGCGCTCTGCC
Organism: Pseudooceanicola algae; assembly: GCF_003590145.2. NCBI lineage: Bacteria > Pseudomonadati > Pseudomonadota > Alphaproteobacteria > Rhodobacterales > Paracoccaceae > Pseudooceanicola > Pseudooceanicola algae. The sequence continues at coordinate 2,979,042 of NZ_CP060436.1, forward strand.
GCGGGTAGTGTCGAGGATCTGCTGACCTTGCTGCGCGCGCAGGCCCCTGCGGCCCCGCTGCTGCATCTCAGGGGCGAACGCCATCGCGGCGATCTGACGGGGCGTTTGCAAGCGGCCGGTTTGCTTGCGCAGGGCGTCACCGCCTACCGCCAATGCGCCCTGCCGTTTTCGCCCAAAGCGCAGACGGCGATGAAACAGGCGCCCCTGATCATCGCGCCGCTCTATTCACCGCAGGGCGCGCGGCTTTTTGCCACTGGCTGGAAAAGCGACGCTTTGCTGATGATCGGCGCTATCAGCCCGGCAATCGTTCCGATCGTGGCACCTCTGGCCGCACATGCGGTTCGGATTGCCGCTCAACCAGATGGCGTTAGCATGCTTGAAGTAATTGCTGGACTCATCGACACTTCGCATCAGCTTGAGGCATCAGAAGGGGGTGACTAAGTTGGTCAAGTACCCATGACGCCGGTTCACAGAATCAAGGGGGGTTCTACCCGTGGCCAAAAAACCCAAAGACGACCAGGTGGAAACCGGAAACGAGGAGACCGCGATCAGTGCCGAAAGCGCACCGCGCCCCTCTGAAACTGATCCGCAGGCCCTGACCGAAGACGATCGGGACGCAGCCGGAGTGCCCGGTAACGATGACATCGGCGTTGCACCCAGTGATACGGTGACCGCCCCGGAAGGGATCGTCGCCGGCACGCCCGACGTGATGGACGAAGACGATGCCAGTGCAGTGGCGGATGTGCCCCCCGTGGCCAGACAGCTTGCCGCGCCCGTGCACGACCCGCGCGACGAAGCCGGGGCTGAGGCCGCGAGTCTGGGCGCCGAGGTCGAAGAGCTCATGGCGCTGGACGGAACCGCGCCCGACGACATGGCCTCTCCCGCCGCGGTGCCGCCGGAAATGGTGAACCCGGATGCGCAAACGCCTGCAAGCCCCCCATCTGCCGCCACATCCCCCAAGGCGCAGACCGAGGTCGTGAACCGCCATCGCTTCTTCCCGGCGCTGCTGGGCGGCGTGGTGGCTGCCGGTCTTGGCTTTGGCCTGGCGCTGGTGGTTCTGCCCGACGGGTTGGCCGGACTGCCGGGGCAGGGCGGGACAACGGTCAAGGATGACATGGCAACCCTGCAGGCCGAGGTTGCCGAGCTGAAATCTTCTGTCGCGCCGGTGGATCTGACCGGGATCGAGGATCGGGTGGAAACCCTCGGCTCCGGTCAATCGGGGCTGGAAAGCAGCCTGTCCGAAGCCACGGCGACGCTCGCGGCGTTGGGCGACAGGGTTGCGGCGCTGGAAGACGCTCCCGAAGATCAGGGGGTCGCGCCCGAGCAGATCGAGGGGATCAACGATCAGGTTGCGGCGCTGAAACAGGCGCTCGATGACCAGAGCGCGGCGCTGAAACAGGAAATCGAATCCGCTGCCCAACAGTCCGAGCTGAGCGCGGCGATGACCGAACTTGATGCCGCGCTGGACAGTGGCGAGGCCTATGAGGACTCCGTCGCCACGCTGTCCCGCCTCGGCATGACCGTGCCCGACGGGTTGACTGCCAATGCAGCAGGTGTGCCCACGCTGAACACGCTTCAGCAAAGCTTTCCCGATTACGCCCGCGCCGCGCTGCGCGCCACGGTGGACATGGGCGACACCAGTTCGGTCATGTCCTTCGTGAAATCGCAGCTTGGCGTGCGGTCCCTGACCCCGCAGGAAGGCGACACCACCGATGCGATCCTGTCGCGGGCCGAAGCGGCCCTGCGTGCCGGAGATCTCGACACAACGCTGAGCGAACTCGACAGCCTGCCGGAGGAAGCCAAATCCCCGATGCAGGACTGGATGGACAGCGCCCAAACCCGCGCCGAAGCTGTCGGGGCCCGTTCCGGCCTTGACGCCGCCACGCAGACGAATTGAGGTAGTTACGGATGCTTTGGTCATTTATCAAAATCGGCGTTTTCATTTGCCTGGTGGCTGCGGCCGCCATGGGGGCGAGTTACCTTCTGGAACTCGACGGGGGCGTGCAGATCGCCTTTGGCGCCTACGAATTCAACCTGACGCCGATGCGCGCGGTGCTGGCCCTGTTGCTGCTGCTGGCAGCGGTCTGGGTGCTGTTCCGGCTGGCGGGCCTTCTGATTGCCCTGCTGCGCTTCATCAACGGCGACGAAACCGCGCTGAGCCGGCATTTCGACCGCAACCGCGAACGCAAGGGCATCCAAGCGCTGAGCGAAGGCATGATGGCCCTGGCCTCGGGCGAAGGACGCCTGGCCATGGCCAAGGCCGCGCGGGCTAAGAAATACCTTGATCGCAGCGATCTGACCAACCTGCTGACCGCCCAGGCGGCCGAGCTGACCGGCGACAAGAAGAAGCGCGAGCAGGCCTATCGCCAGTTGCTGACCGATGACCGCACGCGCTTTGTCGGTGTGCGCGGGCTGATGAAGCAGCGGCTTGAGGAAGGCGATACCGAAACGGCGATGAAACTGGCCGAAAAGGCCTTTGCGCTGAAGCCCGGTCATGTCGAGGTGCAGGATACGCTGCTGCGCCTTCAGGCCGCCAATTCCGACTGGCAGGGCGCACGCAACACCCTGAAGGCCAAGCTGCGCACCGGGGCGCTGCCGCGTGATGTGCATCGCCGCCGTGACGCGGTGCTGGCCCTGTCCGAAGCCAAGGTGATCATCGACGAAGATGCCTCGATCGAGGCGCGCGAAGCGGCGATCCAGGCCAACAAGCTGAGCCCCGACCTGATCCCGGCGGCCGTCTATGCCGCGCGGGCCTATCACGAGCAGGGCAAGGACAAATACGCCAGCCGCGTGCTGCGCAAGGCATGGGAAACCAGCCCGCATCCAGACCTGGCCGTGGCTTTTGCCGCCCTCGTCCCGGACGAAACGCCCGCGGCGCGGCTGAAACGCTTCCGCGCGTTGACCAAGCTGCGTCCCGATCACCGCGAAACCCGGCTTCTGCTGGCCGAGCTGAACATCGGCGCCGAAGATTTCCCCGAGGCGCGCCGCGCCCTGGGTGATCTTGCCACGGTCAAGCCCGATGCCCGTGCGCTGACCATCATGGCGGCGATCGAACGCGGCGAAGGCAGCCCGGATGCGATCGTCAAGGGCTGGCTGACCCGTGCCGTCAGCGCCCCGCGCGGCCCGCAATGGACCTGCGAGAACTGTCATCATACCCACACCCACTGGGCGCCGGTCTGCGAGAACTGCGACGCCTTCGACACCCTGGCCTGGAAAGACGCCCCGGCGACGGAATACCAATCTCCGATGTCGCAGCAGATGTTGCCGCTGATCGTCGGGCGGGTCGATGATGCGGTGAACATGCCCGTGGTCCCGACCGAACCCGCCGTGAACCCGGCTGATCCTGCGGCGCCCGTTCCGCCGGCCGACACCGCTGACGAGGTCCCGGATGCAGAGCTTCTGCCGCCCGAGGAAACGACTGCCGAGGCGGGCAGCGAGCCCAAGGTCAGGTCCTGATCCCTCTCGCGCTGCGGGGCCATCAGGACCCGGAGCGCGAGGCACCGTGCAGGGGAAAATAGCACTTTCCCATGGGTCGGAGGGGTGCTATAGCCCCGCTCCACGAGGCCCCGCCAGCCACAGGCTTGCACCGCCTCGGGAAGAAGTGCCGGTGTAGCTCAGCTGGTAGAGCACGTCATTCGTAATGATGGGGTCGTAGGTTCGAGTCCTATCACCGGCACCACTTCTCTCCTCCCTTCCAAAGGTATCTCGCGATCCCGCTGCCAGGGACTTTGGTCGCTGTGGCATCAGCCCTACCAGGACCTCGCGATACCGGCCCCGGCGTATAGCTGGCTGCGTCGGCGCACCACCGGGCTGTTGGCGGCGTCGTCCAGCAGGTAGGAATAGATCATCCCGCCCACCACTGCCCAGTCTTCGGACACCGGTTGCACGAAGACGGCTGTCAGGCGGGCATCGCGCCAGCCCGATCTGGCGCTGTATTCGGTCAGCCCGCTGGCGGCCGATCCGGCGGATGTGACCGAGAAATAGCTGTCCATGTAAGAGGCCGATCCCCAACTGCCTGCCAGCCCCAGACCGAAGGCGCCATAGCGCCCCATGGGCAGCCAGCGCCGCAGGTTCAGGTCCATGACATGGCCCCCGTGTGCGCCCGTCGCGTCCTGCAATGCCCCGGTGCCGATATGCCAGCGGTCCCGCGGATCCGCACCGCCGGTTTCCCAGGCGACAAAGCCACCAAGGTCGACGGACATGTCGATATCCGGCAGCGCGGCAACCTGCGCATCCTGCACATCCCCGCGTCCAAAGCGCAGGATTCCGGCGGGCCCGGCCTTCCAATGTGGATCGTCGACCAGGTTCACGCTCAGGTAATTGGCTTCAAGGCTGATGTAGCGCCTGTCAAAGCTTTTGCGGATCAGTGGTGCGGCGGCCCGGATCGTATCGCCCGAGCCGATGTACTGCGGCCCCGCCCCTATCCCAACGGCAGCGAAATCGGGGAAGCCGGGCAGGTCCAGCACCGGGCTTTCGGCCAGCGCGGGTGGGGCCAGCAGTACCATTGCGGCGGCGATCTGGCGCTTCATGGGGGTCCCTCCGGTGGTGGTGACTGTCAATTCCTAACCACAGGTTGTGACAGGCTCCGGCGCCGGAGGGAATGGGAAGTTGTGTCGTCGGGGCCGGATCAGGCCCGCTGGGTCGCCCCGCCATCGACATAAAGATCGGCCATGGTGATATGCCCCGCTTCGTCCGACAGCAGGAAGATCGCGGCGCGGGCGATGTCTTCGGGCGTGGCGAGCTTGCCAAGTGGGATGCCGGACTTGAAGCTGTCGAGCGATCCGCGAATGACCCCCGCCGCGCCGCTTTCGGCATCGTCCCACATGCCGGTCTGCATCGGCGTCAGGGTCGATCCGGGGTTCACCAGGTTGCAGCGGACCCCGTGCTGACCCAGTTCCAGCCCCAGGCAGCGCACCGCCATGGCCGCTGCGGCCTTGCTGGCCGGATAGCCGCCCATGCCGAGCCGGGGAATACCGGCGGAATTCGACGCGACCGCGACGATGGCCCCGGTCCCGCGCGGCGCCATGACGCGGCCAAGCGCCTGGGTCACGAAGAAAGTGCCATGGGTATTGATGTCGAAGATGCGGCGCCAGTCCTCGGCCGGGGTCTCAAGCATCGAAGACAGGAACAGCGCCCCCGCCGCATGCAGGCCAAGCGTCAGGGGCCCCCCGGCCTCGGCGCGGGCGATGGCCTTGGTGACGGCCTCGGGGTCACTGACGTCCAGCGGTTCCCAACGGGCCAGGTCGGTGGCATCGGTGGGCAGGGTCTCCAATGCGGCGGGCAGGTCGGTGGCTGTGACCATGGCGCCGGCTTCATGCAGCAGGCGCACGGCGGCAAGGCCGATGCCCCCCGCCGCCCCGGTGACAAAGGCGCGGCGGCCGTCAAATCCGGTCAGTTTCATGCGGGCTCTCCTGCGGTCAGGGTGGCGAGGGTGTCGTCGGTGTCGATGGGCACGCCGCAGGTCGCGGCAACCCAATTCAGCGCCATGGCGTGTTGATCGGGACCGAAATCGGCCAGGGCATCGGCGACGAAGAAGGGTTCGATATCGCGCTGAAAGGCCTCGGTCGCGGTGCAGAGGCAGCCGATATGGGCATAGATCCCGGTGATCATCAGCTGATCGCGTCCCCGTGCCCGCAGCAACTGATCCAGGTTCGACCGCTGGAAGGCGCTGTAGCGATGCTTGTGCAGGGTGATGTCGCCCTCGGACGGTGCAAGTTCGGGCAGGATGTCCTCGTGCTCCGGCGTGGCCGACATCCCCGGTCCCCAAAGGTCAGCCTGAAGGCCGCGATCCGGGCGGAACTGGTCGCCTTTCTGCGCGGTGTAGAAGACGGGCACGCCGACGCGGCGGGCGGCATCCAGCAGGCGGGCGATATTGGCAGTCGCGCGGCGCAGCGGACCATTGTTGCGCGTCGCGGCATCGGCCCCGTAGGGCGCGCAGAAGTAACGCTGCATGTCATGGACCAGAAGCGCGGCGCGGTTGCGGTCCAGCGCAAAGGGCGCGCGGGGTGTCGGCAATCGTTCCGGCAGGGCGTAATCGGGGATGGTGGGCAGGGCCATGGGCCTCCCTTTCTTCTACGGGTCAGGTTGGGCCTAAAGCTGGTCGCGCAGCGCCGCGCAGCCAAGGGCGCGCAGCATGGTGCCGAACTTGGCCCCGGTTTCGGCGGTTTCGGCGGCGGGGTCGGACCCTTCCACAATGCCGGCCCCGGCGAAAAGCCGGGCGCGGGTGCCTAGCAATTCGGCGCAACGGATGGCGATATGCCAGGCACCATCGCCGGTGCTGTCACCCCAGCCGATGGCGCCGGCAAAGAAGTCACGCGGCGCGGCTTCGAGGTCGGCGATCGTGCGTTCGGCTTGCTCCATCGGCGTGCCGCCGACGGCTGGCGTCGGGTGCAACCGCACTGCCAGATCGAAGGCGGTGTGATCCGCGTCGCGCAGGGTGGCGCGGATCGGCGTGCCGAGGTGCAGCATGGAGTCGGTGGTGAAGACCTCGGGAGGGCCGGGCGGGGTGAAATCGCGGCACAGCGGGGCGAGCGTGTCGCTGATATATTCGACCACCAGCGCGTGTTCGCCCCGATCCTTGCCCGAGTCCGTCAGGCGGGCGGCGGCGGCGTGATCCTCGGCGGCATGTCCGGTTCGGCGGGCGGAGCCGGCCAGTGGATGCGACCTGACCGCCGTGCCGGTCTTTTCCAATAACAGCTCGGGGCTGGCGCCGATCAACTGCTTGGCGGCCTCGCGCGAGGGGTCGTGGATCGGCAGCAGAAACGGCAGCGCGACGGGATCGCGCGACAATTCGGCCAGCAGCGCCTGCGGATCCGGCGCCCTTTCGAAGGTCAGGTCCAGCCCCCGCGCCAGCACCACCTTGCGGAAGGCGGGGTCAGCCTTCAGGCGGCGCACCGCTTCGGCCACGGCGGCGGCGTAGTCCGCCGCGGCGGGGACTTCCTGGTGGGTCAAAAGGCGTGGGGCTGTGGCAGGGGCGGCTTCGGCCGTGGCAGGGGACAGCCCGGTCAGCAGCATCCCGGTGCCGCTGCGGGCAAAGGGCAGGGCGGCGACGTAGCTTTCGCCGATCCGCGCCGCAAGGGCCGCGACGCTGCCGCGGGACCATTTATGGGCAATGCCGTGACGCGACCCGATCCGATAGGGCAACGCCGCGCTGCCGGCGGTCAGACCGGAAGAGGCCGAAGGAAAGGACGCGGGAAAAAAGGTCATGGCATGCTCGGATTGATGCCCGGCGGCCTGATCTGCCTGTGCAGGGGGCAGAGATCTGGGATCGGGTGTAAAGCTGACTGTTTAGGTCGGCTATAGGATGATCGCGCGCCAACGGCAAGAGGGCAGCCGGGCCATCGGCGCCCGAAAGCCGGGACTGCGCAAATGTGGCCTTGCCGGTCGGCGGACGATCGGCCAAGGATTCGGGCGTTCCGACAGGGAACCGGATAGCAGCAGGAGACAGACCATGACCCGTATCATTCTGGACGTGGACACCGGGATCGATGACGCAATGGCCATTCTCTATGCGCTCGGCCACCCGGAGATCACACTGGAAGCCGTGACCTGTACTTTCGGCAATATCGACGTGGACAGCGCCACCCGCAACACCCTGCAGGTGCTGGAAGCCGCCGGGCGCGGAGATATTCCGGTCGCCACGGGCGCGCGGCGTGCCCTGACCCGCCCCTATGAAAAGCGCGGCAGCCGTATCCATGGCGCCAACGGGATCGGCGACGTGGTCATGCCCGACCCGCAGGCCCGCGCGCTGGACACCTGGGGCCCGGACCTGATCATCGACATGGTGCGTGCCGCCCCTGATGAGCTGATCCTGGTGCCGGTCGGCCCGATGACCAATGTTGCCCATGCGCTGATGAAGGCGCCCGACATCGCCGAAAAGCTGAAGGGGATCGTCCTGATGGGCGGCACGATCTGGCACCCCGGCGTGCCCGGCATCCCCAGCCCCGTCGCTGATGCGAATTTCTTCAATGACCCCGAAGCGGCGCGGATCGTCTTCCAGTCCGGCGCGCGGGTCACGATGATCGGCATGGATGTGACCATGAAGACCCGCCTGACCGCCGCCATGATGGCCGATATCGCAAAGCGTGGCGGTGTCGCGGCGGGCCATGTCATGCAGGCGGCGCGGTTCTATCTTGCGGCTTATCAGGCGCAATATCCCGGCATTGACTGGTGCGCCCTGCATGATCCGCTGGCCGTGGCCGTTGCGCATGACCCGTCGCTGGTCACCTGCGAGGCGATGCAGGTCGATGTCGAATGCGCCGGCACCCTGACCCGTGGCCAGGTCATCCCCGACCGCCGCAAGACCGGCAAGACCGTGCCCAATGCGCTTGTCGCGCTGGAAGTGGACTCCGCCCGGTTCGAGGAAGCCTTCACCGAGACGCTCGTCAGCGTGTAAAACTCCCGCCGGCGCCCCGCTTCGGCCCTAGTCCCGCACCTTGCCCATGATGAAGGGCAAGCCGAGGTCGGCGAATTCCTCGGAGGCGCGGTCCGCGCCGGGGCGCAGGGCGGCGATGGCCACTGAAAGCGCCTCAAGAAAGGCCAGGATCGCGCAATCCGATGTCGAGCCGAGTGTGCGGCGCGCCTGAAGATAGATCGACCAGCTGGCCACCTGCGCCAGCGGCGAGGATTGCGTATCGGTGATGCCGACCACGGTCAGACCCCGCAGGGTGGCGACCTCGGCCAGTTCCACGGTGTCGCGGATGTAGCGTGGAAAGGCGATCGCCATGACGATGGAGCCTTCGGGCAGCCGGGCGATTTCCCGCGCGGCGGTCAGCCGGCCACCCCCCGTCGGATTGGTCTGCACATGCACCCCCGCCACCGCCAGCCGGTGCGCGAAGATCGAGGAAAGCGCGGCGGAATTGTCGAACCCCAGGGCATAGACGTGGTCCCGGGCGACGATCTCTCGCGCCAGGGTTTCCACCCGCGCCATGTCGAGATTGGCGAGCGTGTCGCGCATGTTCTCGATGTCCTCGTTGAAGCTGGCGCTGACCCGTTCCGCGATGCTGGACCCTTCCGAGATCTGCTGGCGCAGCCGGTCCACCGGGGCCAGCACATGTTCGAAGGCGCGCACCACTTCGGCGCGGAACTGCGGATAGCCGTCATAGCCCAGACGACGGGCGAACCGGTTCGCCGTGGCGACCGAGACCCCCGAGGCATGGACCGTGTCGTTGATCGACAGCTGCACCACCTTCATCGGTGAGCCGAGCACGAAATCCGCGAAGATTCGCAGCGCGTCCGACAGCTCCGGATAGATCGCTTCGATCTTTTCCGCGACTTCGGAGCTGGCCGGCAGCACCCTGATTGCCCGATTTTCTTGCATTCGGCGCCTCTTCCCGAAAATTATCCCTGCGGAACCTGTAATTCATATTACAGGAATTGACCGTCCTTGTAACTATAGTTGTGAGCTTTGCAGCAAGCAGGGCCAAATGCCGCGCAAGATGCGTGCAACAACTCCGCCACAGGGAAATCGCCATGACCAGAACAATCAGCATGACGCGCCGGGGTCTTCTTGCCCTTGGAACCGCGCTGAGCTTTGCCACGCTGCCTGCAATCGCCTCGGCCCAGGATGCCTTCGAGATGACCTATGCCTATGGCTGGATCTCGAATATCGAACAGGGCGGCCTTTGGGGTGGGCTTGACCAGGGCTATTTCACCGAAGAAGGCCTGGACCTGAAATACATCCCCGGCGGCCCGAACGCGCCGCAGACGCTGGTGTCCCTGTCGGCCGGATCGGCGGATATCGTGACCGCGAACTGGCTGCCGGTTCTGGACGCGATCGACAGCGGCAACGATTTCATCATCCTCGGTGCAGTCTGGGCGAAAAGCCCCGCGGCGTTCCTGTCGATGGGCGACCTGCCGTTGACCGGTCCCGAGGACCTGGTGGGCAAGACCTTCCTGGCGCAGAAGCCCGAGGATTCCTCGATCATCGACGCGATCCTCGACACCGAGGGCCTGCCGCATGAATACGAGGTCAAGCCGACCGGGTTTTCGCCCGAACCGCTGGTGGCGGGGGATGGCGACATCTATTTCGCCTTTGCCACGAACCAGCCGATCACCATGGAACAGCTGGGCCTGAGCGAAGGCACGGATTTCCACACCACCCTGCTGGATGACCTTGGCTACGAGGTGAAGCAGAGCCTGATCATCGCCAAGCGCGACTATGTCGAAGCGCATCGGGGCGAAGTCGTCGGCTTCCTGCGCGGCTTCATGAAGGGGTGGGATTACGCCATCGCCAATCCCGGGGCCGTCGCGGATCTGGTGGTCGATGAATACGGAGCCGATCTTGGCCTCAGCAAGGACCAGCAGGTCCGCCAGATGGAGCTTCAGGCGCCGCTGCTGACCCCGGCCGAGGGCGAGACCTTCTTCGTCTTCGACCCTGCCCTGATCGAAGGCACAATGACCGAAGTGGCCGGTGACCGGACCGTGCCCCCCCTGGACCAGCTTCTTGACCTTTCCCTGGCCAAGGAAGCTGCCGAGGGCCTCTGAGCCGACCTCAGAGTTGCCCCTGCCCCCGGCGCCGGCCTCTCCCCCCCATGCGCCGGGGGCTGATTTCCCCCATTTCATCTGAACGGAAGGATCCATCATGGACCGCCGCAAATTCCTTGCCGGGACCGCCGGCCTGACTGCTGGACTGACTGCCACCACGATGATGCCCCGTCTGTCCCTTGCCGCTGATACGACCGCGCTGACGGCGCAGTTCGGCTGGATCGCCAACGTGGAATACGGCGACCATTTCATCGCGCTGGAAAACGGCTTTTTCGCCGAAGACGATCTGGAGGTCGAGATCAGCGCCGGGGGCCCGAATGCGCCCAACCCGCTGACCATGGTATCGGCCGGGACCGCGCAGATCGGCTATGCCAGCTGGCTGCCCTTCCTTGATGCGGTGAGTCAGGGCAACGACTTCGTGCTGATCGCCGCGCGTTTCCAGCAATCGCCCCTGGGCATCATATCCATGGCGAAGAAGCCGATCCTGACCGCCGAGGACATTGTGGGCAGTCGCATCCTGCTGCAGGGCGCGTCCGAGGAAACCGCCATCCAGGCGACCCTTGGCCTGAATGGGATCTCGGGCGAATTCACCGCCGTTCCGGCCGGCTTTTCACCTGAACCGCTGCTGGCGGGGGATGGCGACGGCTATACCGCCTTTGCGACCAACCAGGTCATCACGATGGAAACGATGGGCCTTGAGCGCGACAAGGACTTCTTCTTCAAGACCTTCGATGAACTCGGCTTCCCCGGCTATGCGGGCATCGCCTTTGTCGAACGCAAGTTCCTGGAGGCCAACCGCGATGCGCTGGTGGCCTATACCGCCGGGCTGATGAAGGCCTGGAAGGTCAGCTACGACGATCCCGCCTATGCGGCCAGGCTGGCGGTCGAGACATACGGGCGCGACTACGGGCTGGATCTGGATCAGCAGACCCGCCAGAACACCGCACAGATCGATTTCGTCTTCCCCGGCATGGATGCAGACTATCCGCTGTTCACGCTCGACAAGGCCAAGATGAGCGGGATCATGTATGACGCCGCCCGCGCCACGGGCCGCACGGATCTGCCCGACATCGACAGCATCGTCGATACCTCGATCGTCGAAGACGCGAGGAAGATGCTGTGAGCGACGGAACGACCAGGGCACCGCAGAAGGTCGATATCCTGATCCGTCACGCCGACGTGGTCACGATGGACGCCGAAGGCACCGTCATTTCCGACGGGGCCATCGCGGTGGACAAGGGGCACATCGTCTGGATCGGCAAGACCGACGCGGCGAACTTCATCGCCGCCGAGATCCTCGATGGCACCGACAAGATCGTCCTGCCGGGCCTGATCGACGCGCATTTCCACACCGGCCAGCAATTGCTGCGCGGCAAGCTGCAACAGATCGGGCGGACCCGCCCGCTGAAGCTGCCGGTCTGGAAGAACTACCTGATCCCCTGGGAAAGCTGCCTTGAACCAGAGGACGCCTATCTGTCGGGGCTGGTCGCCTATACCAACATGATCCAGGTCGGCACGACCTGCTTTGCCGAGGCGGGGGGCCCGCACCCCGACGAATTCGGCCGCGCGGCGATGGATGTGGGCATTCGCGGCTTCATCAGCCAGTCAACCGTCAACCAGTCCGAAAACATCGGCGCCGAAGTCCCCGCGAACATGCTTCAGACCCATGACGAGGCGTTGGAAAAGAACACCGGTCTGGTGGATCGCTGGAAGGACAACGACCGGGTTTCGGCGTGGTTTTCCCTGCGCCAGGTCATCGTCTGCTCGCCCGAACTGATCCGCGACATCGCCGCCGAGGCCGAGGCGCGGGACACCAAGATCCACACGCACCTTTGCGAAGGCAGCTACGAGATCGACTATACGACCGAGAAGTTCGGCAAGCGTCCGACAGAATGGCTCGAGGATATGGGGGTGCTGTCGCATCGCCTGCATTGCGCCCATTCGGTCATGCTTTCGCATCACGAGATGGATCTGTACGAGAAATACCGCCTGTCCTCCTGCCATTGCGCCTTTGGAAACTATTCCATCGGGGCGCATCGCCTGACCGAGATGTGGCATCGCGGCATGGACGTCGGTCTTGGCACCGACGGGCCGGGCGGCGGCGGCACCCTCGACATCTTCCAGGTGGCTCATACGGCGCATGCCGGGCAGCAGGCCGTCAACGCGGCTGCCTTCCACTGGCGCGAACCGATCTCCTTCCAGGAGCTTTTGCGCGTGGCCACCGTGGGCGGGGCGCGGGCGCTTGGCATCTTTGACGCCGTGGGATCGCTGGAGGTCGGCAAGAAGGCCGATATCCTGTTGGCAGACGCCAGCCAGATGGACGCCGCGCCGCATTACGACCCGCTGTTCACCGCCTCCAACGTGCTGGTCGGACGCGACGTGGAAACCGTCATCATCGACGGGGCCATCACCATGCGCGACCGCCAGATGGTCAATGTCGATACCGACCGGATCAAGGCAAAGCTGCGCGAACGCCTGCCCGTGATCACTGAAAAGTTCGACCGGCTGACCGCCTGAACCCGTCCCGAGAGAGACCCCGAGAAAAGAGATGAGCCTGACCCAATGAGCAAGGATACCGCCATTCATGTCGATCACGTCGGCATGGTCTTCACTCTTGACGACGGGACCGAGCTGACGGCCGTCAAGGATGTCGATCTTCGCATCGGCAAGGGCGAATTCGTCGCCCTTCTGGGCCCCTCGGGCTGTGGCAAGTCGACGATCCTGCGGCTGGTCGCGGCGCTGGAAAAACCCAGCCTTGGCCAGGTGCTGATCGAAGGCCAGGCCCCCGCGCAACTGTCAAAGGCGCACCGGCTGGGCGTGGCCTTTCAGGATCATGCCCTGCTGCCCTGGCTCAGCGTGCGCGACAACGTCTGCCTGCCCTACAAGGTCGCCGGCAAGAAGGCCGACATGGCGCGGATCGACTATCTGCTGGACCTGGTCGGGCTGGCGAAATTCGCCGGCGCCCGGCCCAGCCAGCTGTCGGGGGGGATGCGGCAGCGGGCCTCGATCGCGCGGGCGCTGGTGCTGCGGCCCGATGTGCTGTTGCTGGATGAACCCTTTGGCGCGCTCGACGCGGTGACGCGGCGGCACATGAACGTCGAATTGCAGCGCATCTGGGCCGAGGACGAGGTGACGACGCTGCTGGTGACCCATTCGGTCGAAGAGGCGCTGTTCCTTGCCGACCGCGTGATCGTCATGACCGGCCGACCCGGCACCATCGGGATGGAGATGAAGATCCCCTTCGCCCGCCCGCGGGACCCATCGATCCAGCGCACGCCCGATTTCCACGCGCTGGCCGACAAGCTGACCCTCGCGCTGGAGCCGGAGGCATGAAGCTGACCCGCCACCAGATGCAGGACCTGGCCCTGGGCATCATCGGCATCCTGCTGTTCCTCATCGGCTGGGAGATGATCGGCTATTACAAGCTGGCCGGGCTGACCTGGCCGCGCTTTTCCACGGTGATGGCCTATCTGTTCGATCCCTCGCGGCGCGGGCTGTTCGGGCGGGCCATGGCCTCGTCGTTCTCCATGATCCTGGGGGGCTATGTGCTTGGCTTCGTGATCGGGCTGGGGGCCGCGATGCTGTCCTATCTGGTCAAGCCCCTGCAGCCGGGGGTGGATCGGCTGGCCTCGACCATCAATGCCATTCCGCCGATCGCGCTGGCACCGCTGTTCATCGTGCTGCTGTCGCGGGATGTGACCGGCATGGCCATCGCCACGATCAACGTCTTCTTCGTGATCTATGTCGCGGCGACATCGGGTCTTGAGCGCAGCCGCCAGAACCACCGGGACCTTTTCGCGGTGCTTGGCGCCAGCCGGGTCAAACGGCTGATCCGGCTGGATCTGCCCGCCGCGCTGCCTTCCATCGTGTCGGGGATGAAATATGCCACGCCGGCCGCCTTCATCGGCGCGATCCTGGGCGAATGGTTCGGAGCCTCGCGCGGGCTGGGCCTGCTGATGGTCTCGGCCATGCAGAATTTCCAGATCCCGCTGTTGTGGAGCGCGGTCTTCATCGCCTCGGCGGCCTCGCTGATCGTTTTCGGGCTGATGTCGCTGCTTGAACGGTTCGTCCACGGGAGGTTCTCATGACCCATCGCAGCATCGGGCAACGCAGCATCGGGTTCCTTGGCAAATACTGGGGCATCATCGGAGTGCTGCTGCTGTGGCAGGGGTGGATCTGGGTCAAGGACCTGAACGCCATCGTCATGCCGCAGCCCTTTGACGTGGTGAAGGATCTGGTGACCCATCCGGGGATCTATATCTCCAACGCCGCGCTGACGCTGACGCTGGCGGCCCTTGGGCTGGTGCTGGGCATGGCGCTTGGCACGCTGATCGCCGTGCTGGCCTGGACATCGCGCCTGCTGTCGGGGGTTTTGATCCCGCTCGGGCTGATCTTTTCCTCGGTGCCGGTGGTGGCCCTGATCCCGATCCTGGCCCGCCTGCTGGGCTATGACGTCAAGACGGTGCTGGCCATCGTGGTCATCATCAGCTTCTTCCCGGCCTTCGTCTTTACCTCGGCCGGACTGCGCGCCCTGCCCGCCGGCTCGGACGACCTGTTCAGGGTCTTCGGCGCCTCGCCCTGGCAACGGTTCGTCCGGCTGGTGCTGCCATCCGCCGTGCCGTCCTGGATGATCGCCCTGCGCCTGTCCGCCCCGCCTGCCGTGCTGTCGGCCATGGTGGCCGAGTTCCTGATGGGGACCTCCGGTCTTGGTTACATGTTCCGCCAGAGCGCTGCGGATTTCCAGACCGACCGCGCCTTTGGCACCTCGGTCGTGGCCACCGCCATATCCGTCCTGTGTTTCACCCTTGCGACGCTGGCCGAGCGCCGCGTCAACGCCCGCTGGAGCTGACAAATGTCCCAATTCATCCCCGCCGACGTCATCCAATACGAAGACAACGACAAGGTGCGGGTGACGCGCTACACCTTCCCGCCCATGGGCGAGACGGGGTGGCATACCCATGAGTTTCCCTATGTCGTCACCCCGACGATCAGCGGGACGCTCACCATGATCGACGCCGAGGGCAATCGTACTTCCTACGATATCACCGCCGGAGTGGCCTATTTCCGCACCTGCGGAGTCAGCCACAATGTCGTCAACCTGACCGACGAAACCGTGGAATTCGTAGAAATGGAAATCAAATGAAGATCACCCTTCCCGCCGATCCCTGGCAGCGCGTGCGCACCCATCATGACGTGCCCGCCGACGAAGTCATCTCGGGCCTGCAAAAGTCCCTGCGCCGGGGGCTTAGTGAAACCGCCCTGTTGCTGGCCTATGAAATGTTCCTGACCTCCGTCCAGATGGAGGAAATGCTCTGGTCCCGTCTGCAGGTCATCGCGGTCGAGGACGTGGGGTTGGGCCACCCGATGCTGCCCGTGCTGGTCGAGACCTGCTATCAGCAGCATCTGCGCATCCCGCGCCCGCTGCACGACCGGTTCCTGTTCGCCGCCCATGCGGTGCGCCTGATCGCGGATGCGCCCAAGGACCGGACCAGCGACGACATGGCGAATTTCGCCAAGCTGGAACTGAGCGTGCGCGACAAGGCCCCCGAGGTCCCCGATTTCGCCATCGACATGCACACGAAACGCGGCTGGGAAATGGGCCGTGGCTATGAGCATTTCATGACCGAGGCCAGCAAGGTGAACAACGAGGTCACCGATCGCGATCTGACCTTCCGTGCGAAACTTCTTGAGGCAATCGAGGCGGGCGAGCTTTCCTGAGCCGCCTCGCAACACTGCCAAACCCCGGAGATTGCACATGAAAGTCTACCTAGCGGGTCCGGAGGTCTTCTATGCGGACTTCGCGGCCCTGTCGGACCGGCGCAAGGCGCTGGCCCGTGCCGCCGGTTTCACCCCCAGCGGTCCCGGATCGGATCAGGACAAGCTGGACGATGCAGAGATCACCGGCCTGTCCATCTATCGCAACAACCTGCAGATGATGCAGGGCGCCGACCTTTGCATCGCGAACCTGACCCCGTTTCGCGGGCCGGCTGCCGATCCCGGCACTGTCTGGGAAATGGGCTACCTGACCGGCCGTGGCATCCCTGTCTTTGCCTTTTCCTTCGAGCCCCGCGATTACCGCGACCGGATCGAGGCCTGGGCAGGCGAGACCGCCACGGAGGCCGGGGATGGCCTGCTGCGCCTGTCCGATGGAATCATGGTCGAAAACCACGGCATGTCGGACAACCTGATGATGGAAGGGTCGCTGATGGATGCCGGCACGCCCTTCGTGCGCGCTGCCCCCGGTGAAACCGAGGACAGCGTGTTGAAACGGGTGTTTGCCCTGGCCGCTGAAACCCTCGGCGTGAGTGCCTGACCACCGGGCTTGATGACTGAGCCCAATTGAAAGGGCCGCGCTTCAAAATCTGTAGCGCGGCTCGACCAGACCGGTGATGCCGAGGCCGGTGATGGTAAAGACCGCCCCGCCTTCGACCGCGTCGCGGGGCTGGTCCGGGGACAGTGGCCGACCCATCGAGGTCACGTAAAGGATATCCATCTCCGGTCCGCCGAAGGTCAGGCTGGTGATATGGCGTACGGGCATGTCGAGACGCAAAAGCTCCTCTCCCTCCGGCGACAGGCGCAGGATCTGACCAATCCCCGTCAACACCCACCAGATGCAGCCCTCGGCATCGACGGTCGCCCCGTCCAGCTGCCCCGCACCCAGCCGCGCCAGCACATGCGGGGCCGGAAGCGCGCCATCGTCTTCACCGTAGTCAAAGCGCAGGATCTCCGGCCGCGTGGTATCGGCGAAATACAAGCTGGCGCCATCGGGGGAAAAGCAGGGTCCATTGCTGAGCGTGAAACCCGTGCGCAGCGTCTCGACCCGGCCCCGGTCCATCCGGTAAAGCGCGGCATCAGGGGTGCTGCCCTCGACATTCATCGAGCCGAAGACGAAGCGTCCCCGCCGGTCGACCTTGCCATCGTTCAGGGTATGGCCGGGGAAATCGGGTTCCGGGTCCGCAATCAGCTCGGCCTTGCCGGTGGCGAAATCGAACAGGTGCACGCCATTGCGCATGGCCAGTATCGCGCGCCCGTCCTCGCAAAGCGCCATGGAGCCGACGCTGGCCTCAAGGTCCCAGGCGCGCAGGGTGTCGCCGCGCTGCGAACAGCGAAAGATCCGCCGCCCCAGGCTGTCGACCCAGAAAAGCCGTTCCGTCACCGCGTCCCAGACCGGGCTTTCGCCGAGGGTCGGGCGGGTATTGGCGAGGATGCCGATCTGCGGTGTCATAAAGGAAGTGCCATGGGTTGGATGCGCTCTGCCCCCCTTTCTATGTCAGCGGGTGGGGGAAGACGAGTTTCACAGGGAAATCAGGGGCTTTGCCGCGCTTTCCTGCCGGTTTTCGCGGCAGGGGAGGCTGCGCCGGGAAGTCGCCTGCCAAGGCGCCCTCGCAGGCTTCTGACCAGCCGGTCAGAAATTGCCTTGAAATAGAGCATTGCCGCTGCGCTGCCGCAGCCCGGCGATGGTGGCGGGTCAAGGCGTCTTGACGGGGCGGCGGGGCACGCGCCACATGGCTGGAACCGTCGCCGGGGCTTTGCCGGCGGCCAGAAGACACGCGAACGGACAAGCGCACCGGCACCAGACCGGTCCAATCCACAGGGAGACTACCATATGTCGAAATTGATCATGAACCGCCGCCGCCTGCTGGCCACCGGTGCCGCCTTCGGCACCGTCCCGCTGTTCGCACCGGCCCTGCGCGCCCAGACCGCGCCGATCAAGGTGGCGGGCATCCATGCCTCGCCGGTCGAGAACGCCTGGAACTCTGTCCTGCACGCGGCCATGGTCGCCGCCGATGCGGAAGGGGTGATCGAATACAGCTTCTCCGAAGGGGTCTCGGCCACGGATTACCCGCGCGCGATGCGGGAATATGCCGAAGCGGGCAATGCGCTGATCGTGGGCGAAGCCTATGCGGTGGAACGCGAAGCCCGCGTCGTGGCGGCGGATTACCCGGACACCGCCTTCTTCCTCGGCTCCTCGGGCGAGGCATCGGGCGACAACTTTGGTGTCTTCGGCACCTGGAACTGGGAAGCGGCCTATCTGTGCGGCATGTTGGCCGGGGCGATGACCACCAGCGGAACCGTGGGCTCGGTCGGTGCGATCCCGATCCCCGAGGTCAACATGCTGATCAACGGCTTTGCCGATGGCGCCAAGGCGACGAACCCCGATGTGATCCACCTGGTCAGCTTCATCGGCACCTTCTTCGATCCGCCCAAGGCCCGCGAAGCCGGTCTGGCCCTGATCGACAGCGGCGCGGACATCCTGTTCGGCGAACGGATCGGCACGGCCGACGCGGCTCAGGAACGCGGGATCATGGCCGTGGGGTCGATGATCGACTACACGCCGCGCTATCCCGAAACGGTCTTTGCCAATGCCATGTGGTCCTTCCGTCCGCTGCTGGACCTTGCGCTGGCCGATGTGGCCGCGGGCAACCCGGTAGCGCGCAACTACACGCCCGAAAGCCTGATGCAGAACGGCGGCAACGATATCTTCCTGGTCGAAGGCTCTGCCCCCGAGGCGGCCGTGAAGCAGATGATGGATGTGCGCGAAGCCATCATTGCCGGCACCTTCGACGTGCCGCGCAACTTTGACGAACCGGCCTGAACAGGCCCCGGCCCGGCATCCGTGCCGGGCCATTGACCGGAGGTCCCTTGGACAGGATGAACGCCGCGCCTTCGGACGCGACAGAACTGGCAGGCAACATCGCCTCGGGTGCCATATCGGCGCGCGGGGCGATGACGCTTGCGCTGACCCACGCGACAGCCTGTGGCAATCTGGGCGCGATCAGCTGGCAGAACGCCGGGGCGGCGGAGCTTTCCGCGACCGGCGCGGGGCCCTTTGCCGGGGTGCCGCTGCTGGTCAAGGATCTGGGCGGGCCCTTCGCGGGCATTCCGCTGCGGCTTGGCTCTGCCGCTTTTGCCGGGGATGCAGGGCTGGGGGACAGCGACCTTGCGGCGCGGTTCCGCGCGGCCGGTTTCGTTGCCTTCGGGGCCACCACGGTGCCCGAACTTGGCCTGTCACTGGCCTCTGAACCCGTGGTCGGGCCGGTTTGCCGCAACCCGCTGAACCCGGCGCTGTCCCCGGGCGGGTCATCGGGCGGTGCGGCGGCGGCAGTGGCGGCGGGGATCGTGCCGCTGGCCCATGCGACGGATGCGGGCGGCTCGATCCGGGTGCCGGCGGCGGCTTGCGGGCTGGTGGGGCTGAAACCTTCGCTTGGCGCGATGCCCGGCGGGCCGGGGTTCGGCAATGCCCTTGGCGGGATCGCGTCGGAATTCGCGGTGACGCGCAGCCTGCGGGACGCGCGCGCGCTTTGGCCCTGCCTTGCGGGGCAGGCCCGCGGCCCTGTGCCGGATCCGGCGCAATTGCCTGAAGGGGTCGGACTGACCATCGGGCTGGTCGCCGACACCGACGATATCGTCCCCGACCGGCAGGCGGTTCTTGCCGAAGCTGCCCGAACGCTGGAGGCCGCGGGCCACAAGGTCATCGACCTTTCCGCCCGCCAGCTGGCACCGATCCGCAGCATCTGTGACCGGGTCTTTGACACCTATGTCTCGGTCAACCTGGCCGCAGCCTTTGCCGAAGACCCCGTGCCGGATCTGGTCGAGCCGCTGACCCGCGCCTTCCTGGCCCGTGGCCGGGCGATCGGCGCGCCGCAGCTTTGGAACATGATGACCGAGGCGACGCAGGCCAGCCATGCCCTTTGGCGGATCTTCGATCAGGTGGATATCCTGCTGACCCCGATGCTGGCCTCGGCCCCGTTGCCGCTGGGCTCCTTCCCGACCGATCACGCCGACGTGGACCTGCACCTGTCGCGCATGTCCGCTTTCGCGCCTTATGCGACGCTGGCAAATGTCACAGGCGCGCCCGCCTTGACCCTGCCCTTTGGTGCGGATGCCGAGGGCCTGCCCTTGCCGGTGCAGCTGATCGCGCCGATGGGCGGTGACCTGCGGCTGCTGGCCCTGGCCGATGCGCTGGAATGCGAAGGCCGCTGGCAGCATCCCTTCCCGGTTTTCGGAGGCCCCCGATGAAGGTTCTCGAGCTCGACAACATCACCAAGCGCTTCGGCGCTGTCAGCGCGAACGAAGATGTCTCGCTTCACCTCGACAAGGGCGAGATCGTCGCGCTTCTGGGGGAAAACGGCGCGGGCAAGACGACGCTGATGTCGATCCTTTTCGGCCACTACACCGCCGACACGGGCGAGGTCCGGGTCGAGGGCGCGGCCCTGCCGCCGGGCAAGCCGCGTGCCGCGATCCGCGCCGGCGTCGGCATGGTGCATCAGCATTTTGCCCTGTCCCCCAACCTGACGGTGCTGGAAAACGTCATGACCGGCACGGAATCCCTGTGGAAGCTGCGCTCTGACAGGGGCGCGGCGCGGACAAAGCTGGCTGGTCTGGCGACGCGGTTCGGGCTGAAGGTGGACCCGGACGCCCGCGTGTCGGACCTGTCGGTCGGGGAATGCCAGCGGGTCGAGATCCTGAAGGCGCTCTACAACGATGCCCGCATCCTGATCCTGGATGAACCCACCGCCGTCCTGACCGCACAGGAGGCCGAAAGCCTGTTTGCCACCTTGCGCGAAATGGCTGCCAAGGGCCTGTCGCTGATCTTCATCAGCCACAAGCTGCACGAGGTCATGGCCGGGGCAGACCGTGTCGTCGTGTTGCGCCGGGGCCGCGTGGTGGCCGAGCGGCGGACCGAGGCGACCTCGAAGGAAGAGCTTGCCGAGCTGATGGTGGGCCGTGCGGTCAAACGCCCTGAACGGGCGCCGGCAACCCCCGGCGACGTGCTGCTTGAGGGCGTGAACCTGGCGCTCGGCGGGCGTGGCGGGGCGTCTTTGCAGGGGGTGAACTTTCGCCTGCATGCACGTGAAACGCTGGGTATCATCGGGGTGTCGGGCAATGGGCAGACGACGCTGGCCGGTCTGGTCTCGGGGCTTTATCCGCCCGATGGCGGGGCGCTGCTGATCCGCGGGGAAAGCCCGGCGAAGCACGACGTCCCCCATGCGATGGCCGCCGGGGTGGGGCGCATCCCCGAGGATCGCAATGCCGAAGGCGCGATCGGAGACATGACGATCTGGGAAAACACGGTGCTGGAACGGCTCTGGGATACAGAGTTTGCCGGGCGTGGCGTGGTGAAACGTGCCGCCGCCCGCGCCGCGACCGAGGAAATCCTGCGCGATTACGATGTGCGGGGCGCTGTGGTCGATGGCCGCATCCGCCTGCTGTCCGGGGGCAATATGCAAAAGCTGATCCTCGGCCGCGTGTTGCGGGCCCGGCCCGAGATCCTTGTGGCGGCCCAGCCCGGTCGGGGTCTGGACGAAGGCGCCATCGCCGGAGTCCATGAACGCCTGCTCGAGGCCCGCGATGCCGGGGCCGGGGTACTGCTGATTTCCGAGGACCTCGAAGAGGTCATGGCCCTGTCCGACCGCATCCAGGCGATTGTCGGTGGCCGACTGTCCCCGGCCATTCCGACCGAGCGCGCCGATGCGCGCCTGCTGGGGTTGATGATGGCGGGTGACTGGTCCGCCGCCCGTGAACTAGAGGCCGAATATGCGCTTTGAAAGACGAGAGCACCCGCCGACCGCGCTGGTCCTGCTGGCGCCGGTGGGCGCCATACTGGCCGCGCTGCTGCTGTCGGGCGGGCTGATCGCCCTTGCCGGGGCCAATATGTTCGAAGCCTACGGGCTGATCCTGAAGGGGGCCTTCGGGTCGCGCCTTGGCGTGTCGGAGACCCTGACCCGGACCGTGCCGCTGATCCTGACCGGGCTGGCGGCGGCGGTGGCCTTTCGCGCGCGGCTCTGGAATATCGGGGCCGAGGGGCAGTTCTATGTCGGCGCGCTGGCGGTCGCGGCCTTCGGGACCGTGCCGGGGATCGCGGGTCTGCCGCCGGTCCTGGCCGTCCTGATGTGCCTGCTGGCCGGAGCCCTCGCGGGGATGGTCCTGTTGCTGGGGCCCCTTGGTCTGCGGCTGAAATTCGGCGTGGACGAGGTCGTGACCTCGCTTCTGCTGAACTTCGTCGCGCTGCTGTTCGTGTCGATGATGATCGAAGGCGCGATGAAGGACCCGCTGGCCTTTGGTTGGCCACAGTCCATTCCGGCGCCCGATTCCGCGCTGCTGCCCAAGCTGATGGCGCGGACCCGCCTTCATGCCGGCCTGCTGATCGCCGTGGTCATGGCCGTGGCGGTCTGGTGGATACAGGCCCGCACGGTCTTTGGCATGCGGTCGCGGGCGGCGGGGCTCAACCCGCGCGCTGCCGGGTTCGCCGGTGTCCCACTGGGCCGCACGCTGATCACCGTCGCCTGCCTTTCGGGCGGGCTGGCCGGTCTGGCCGGCGCGGTCGAGGTGCTGGGGGTCAAGGGCTATGTCACCACGGATCTCTCGCCCGGCTATGGTTATTCCGGGATCATCATCGCGATGCTGGCCAATCTTAACCCGCTGGGCGTCATCGCCGCGGCCCTGTTCAGCGCCGTGATGTTCGTCGGCGCGGATTCGATGAGCCGTGCCCTGTCGATCCCGTCCTATATCGCCGACGTCACCGTTGCCCTGTCGCTGCTGACCATGCTGGTGGCGATCTTCCTGACCCAGTACCGGATCCGCAGATGAGCCAGCTTCTTGATATCCTGTCCTCTGTCGGCATGTGGGAAGCCGTCCTGCGCATCGCCACGCCGCTGATCTTCGGCACACTCGGCGTGCTGCTGTGCGAAAGGGTCGGTGTGCTGAACCTTGGTATCGAAGGCATCATGACCTTCGGCGCCATGGTCGGCTGGGTCACGGTCTATTCCGGCGGAGACCTCTGGACCGGCATGCTGGCCGCCGCTGTCGGTGGCGCGGCCTTCGGGTTGCTGCATGCACTGCTGACCGTGCCGCTGGGACTAAGCCAGCATGTCACCGGCCTTGGCATCACGCTGTTTGCCTCCAGCTTCGCCTATTACACCTTCCGCCTTGCGGTGCCCGTCGCCACGTCCCCCCCCACGGTCGACCCGTTCCGGCCCTGGCCGGTGCCGGTCCTGTCCGACATCCCCTTTGTCGGGCCGGTGCTGTTCAACCAGACGCCGCCGACCTACCTGGCGCTGGCGCTGGTCGCGCTGCTGGCCTGGGGGCTTTATCGCACCCCGCTGGGGCTGGCCCTGCGGATGACCGGGGAAAATCCCCATGCGGTCGAGGCCCAGGGGATTGACCCGGTCTGGCTGCGGATCTGCACGATCATGGCCGGATCGGCACTGATGGGTCTGGGCGGGGCGTTTCTGACGCTGGCGGCCTTCAACAGCTTCTTCCCGACCATGGTGCAGGGGCGTGGCTGGATCTGCGTGGCGCTGGTGGTCTTTGCCAGCTGGAAGCCGGGTCGGGCCCTGCTTGGCGCGCTGCTGTTCGCCTTCTTCGATGCCTTCCAGCTGCGCCTGCAGACGGTGGTCGAAGGGGTGCCCTATCAGTTGTTCCTGATGCTGCCCTATCTGCTGTCGATCCTGGCGCTGATCCTGATGGCACGGCGCGCCCGCGTGCCTCAGGCCCTGATGCAACCCTACCGGCGGGGGGAACGCTAGGCCAACAGCAGTCGCTTGCATTGGTCATGCCAATACCCGCAGACCTGATTGCGCCGCCAATCATGGGCGGCTTCAATGCGAAGGCCACTTTTTCAAATGCGCATTTGCATTAGTTTACTTTACGCAAATTCAGCGGCATTCACGGCTGGCGCCAATGGGCGTTAATCCAGCTCTGGGTCAGTCGGGGGAATTCAGGACCTGCCGCCGGTGTCATCCAGCATCTTGCAGATCAGATTTTTCAACTGAGCGGCCTCGTCAGGCAACAGCTTCTCCGTAATCAGATCCTGAAACAGGGCATTCCGCGCCGCTGCCGCCTGGCGGATGTTGCGCCCATGGTCCGTCAGCACGACAGAAACCGACCGGGCGTCCTGTTGCGATGCAGCGCGGGCTACAAGGCTCTTGCGTTCCATCCGGCGCAGGGTGTCGCTGACCGTGTTGACATCCAATGACACCGCCTGGCTCAGCACACGCTGAGACGCTCCGGGGTTCTGCTCGACAGCGATCATCAGGGTCAGTTGCCGAGAGGTGACCTCAAGGTCTTCATGGATCTGCGAGAAAAGGGATTCCGCGTGAAAATGCGACCGTCGAAGAAGATGCGACAGGGTCTCTTCAAAGGAATACGTGACCTCGACGGCCTGGGGGACGGGGGCTGGATCTGGGTTATCTGGCACGTTACCCACAAAATTCATTACGCTTCAGTACATATAAACGGACTGAAATGATTACCGGTAAGAAAGATTGACCTGCAAGTTATCACGAGTCCTTGTTGCCAGTTATTCTTGTAAACAGGTATCTGTCAAATTCCATTTTCCTAAATGCAAATTTTGGCAAGTTTCCCCGGCGTCGCAGAGATTTTGTCCGCCAGAGGACCGTCGGCCGCGACGCAAGGTCGGGTCGATGGGGGTGGTGTTGCAGGTGAATGCCTTTGCGGGTCGTCGGCACGCCAGTGTCGCCGCCCGGTTTATCCGGAGCGGCACATCGGGGTGTTCCTAGCGTCCGAGGGCGTCGATCGTGGCCAGCAGGCCCTCGTCCACGGGGATGCCTTTTTCGGTGATTTCGGCGCGGATCTGCTGGCGCCGGCGACCTGGCAGGCGAGCGCCGTCCTGAGCTTCGATCTCGCCAGCCAGATCGGCGAACCGCTGGGTCGCATTGGCGCTGAAGACGCCTGCGTCGATGGCGATGATGGTCTGTCCCGTGGCCGGGGCAGGCCCCTCGGCATCCATGAAGCCCGATGATTCATAGCCGAAGTTGGCATTGTTCAGCCCGGCGCAAAGCATTTCGACCATGATGGCCAACGATGTTCCCTTGGCGTCGCCCATCGGCAGCATGGTTCCGCGCATCGCGGCCTTGGCATCGGTGGTCGGGTTGCCGTTTTCGTCCACTGCCCAGCCCTCGGGGATCGGTTCGCCGCGTTGCACCGCCGCCAGGATCTTGCCCCGCGCGACCTTGGAGAGCGAGATGTCGACAACCACCGGATCGGCCCCGGCGATCGGCGCGGCAAAGGCAAGGGGGTCGGTGCCGTAAAGCGGTTTCGACCCCCCCCATGGTGCCATTGAGGCCGGAGCATTGGCGGTCAGGATCGCCATGAGTCCCTGTTCAGCCAGTTTTTCCACCGGGATGCCCGCAACGCCGCAGTGATGCGACCGGGTCAGCCCGGCAATCGCGATCCCGTTGGCGCGCGCCGCTGCGGGCAGCCAGTCGAGCGCCAGATCGAGGGCCGGGTAGGCAAAGCCGAGGGCGGCATCGACGGCCAGGGCTCCGGGGCGCACAGCCTCGGCGGTCGGGGTTGCAAATCCGTCGACCTTGCCGATGAGGGATTGCTCCCCATAGGTCTGAACGCGACGCAGACCATGACCGAACTGGCCGGCAAGTTCGGCCCCCAGAAGGGCTTCGGCGACGGCTTCGGCATTGGGACGCGAGGTACGGCAGCGTATCATCGTGTCGACGACAAGCCGGCGGGCATCGGTCAGGGAAAGGCGGAGGTCTGTCATGGAAAATTCCTTGGAGTCGGGCCGACTTGTGCAGGCTGGCAAGAGGAGGTCAAGACCTGCACCGGCAGGATGCCATTGTTTCGCCGACATGGCTTCCGGTGTGAGGACGCAAGGGCCAACTTGCGAGCGATGGGGGGTGACGCGGCGGCGGATATGGGGCTCTGCCCCCGCGCTGCGCGCTCCCCCGGGATATTTGGAACAGGGAAACGGGGGGGGGGCGCAGGCGGGGGGGCTGGTGCCGCGGATACGGATCAGGCTTGGCATCGGTATCGGTTTGAATCGTTTTGCGGATCCCGGTGCTTTTCGGAGCGGTCTTGGAGTTGTATAGCTGCTCCGTGGCAAGAGCAGCAAAACAGTCAAAGAACACCGGCAAGAAATCGTCGGCAAAAGGGGCCCCGCGCAGGCGGATCAGGCCTTTTCGGTGGTTGTTGGGCCATGGCTGGCGTCTGGTGCTGATTCTGCTGCTGGCCTTCCTTGGGATCATCGCCTTGCACGGCATGGTGAAACCCTGGGGTGGGATCTATATGGCGTCGGAGGCGCGGCGTCTTGGCGGCGTTGAGCGGCAATGGGTGGCGATGGAGGAAATCGCTCCGGTCATGGCGCGGTCCGTCGTTGCTGCGGAGGACGCCAATTTCTGCCTGCATTGGGGTGTCGACATGTCCGCCATCCGGGATGCCATTGCTGACGGTGGGCAGCGCGGGGGCTCTACGATCTCACAACAGGTGGTGAAGAACGTCTATCTCTGGCACGGGCGCACCTATACCCGCAAGGCGATGGAAACGGTGTTGACGCCCGTGGTCGAAGCCTTCTGGTCCAAGCGACGGGTTCTTGAAGTTTACCTCAACATTGCGGAATTCGACGAAGGGGTCTTTGGCGTCGAGGCCGCGGGGCAGCATTATTTCGGCGTGGATGCAGCGGATCTGAGCGCCCGGCAGGCGGCGCTGATGGCGGCGATCCTGCCTTCGCCACAAAGCCGGTCGGCGTCTAATCCGGGTGAATATACACGGCGGCGGGCCAACGCGATCCAGGACGGCGCGGCGACGATTCAGCGCGACGGCCGAGCAGATTGTTTCTCGGGATAGGCGGTACAGGGCACTGCGATGAAACAGGGCATTGAATTCCGGTGGTTCAGCAGGCATTCAATCTGGCAAGCCATGGAAGATGCCGAATGACCACCGCCGAACTCTACCACGTGCCCCTCTCGCCCTTCTGCCGCAAGGTGCGGCTGTCGCTGGCCGAGAAAAAGATCGACTGCCGCCTGATCGAAGAGCGCTACTGGGAAAAGGACACCGATTTCTTGCGTCGCAATCCGGCGGGCAAGGTGCCTGTCCTGAAGCTGAACGGGGTTGTTCTGGCTGAAAGTGCCGCGATCTGCGAATATCTCGAAGAGATCTACCCTGAGCCTTCCCTGATGCCCGAGGACCCGCTCGAACGACACGAGGTCCGCCGTCTGGTCTTCTGGTTCGACGACAAGTTCCAACATGAGGTGACGTCGAAACTGCTTTACGAACGGGTGAACAAGAAGGTCACCGGGCAGGGCTTTCCGGACAGCAAGAATGTCCGGGCGGGGCTATCGGCGATCAAGTTTCATCTCGACTACCTTTCCTGGCTTCTGGAACAGCGCCGCTGGCTGGCGGGAGACAAGATGACCCTGGCGGATTTCGCCGCCGCCTCGCATCTGAGCGCACTGGATTACATCTCGGACGTGGATTGGCACCGCAGCGCGGCGGTCAAGGATTGGTATGCCAAGATCAAGTCTAGGCCCGCCTTCCGGAATATCCTGATGGACCATGTGCCCGGCTTCCCGCCGCCTGAGCACTACGCCGACCTTGATTTCTGAAGAAAAAAGGGCGCTGCCCCCGCCCGGCCTGCGGCCATGTTCCCCCGGGATATACGAAACACGAAAACCTGCGGATTTCTCTAGAAGTTTCCCTGTTTGAAATATCCTCGGGGGGAATTTCGCCGCAGGCGAAAGGGGGGCAGACAGCCCCCCACCCGTTTATTCAGCCGCCGCGCGCTTGGGCAGGACCCAACCGGGACGTGGGAAGTGGCAGGTATAGCCGTTCGGGAGCCGCTCGAGGTAATCTTGGTGCTCCGGCTCGGCTTCCCAGAAATCCCCGACAGGGGCGATTTCGGTGACCACCTTTCCGGGCCAGAGACCGGAGGCATCGACATCCGCGATCACCTCTTCAGCACTGGATTTCTGCGTTTCGCCTTCGAAATAGATCGCAGAGCGGTAGGACATGCCGATATCATTGCCCTGCCGGTTCAGGGTGGTCGGGTCATGGATCTGGAAGAAGACCTCAAGCACCTGTCGGTAGGAAATCACTTCGTCGTCGAAGATGATCTCGATGCCTTCAGCGTGGGTGCCGTGGTTGCGATAAGTCGCATTGGGCACATCCCCGCCAGTGTAACCGACGCGGGTAGAGATAACTCCGGGTAATTTGCGGATCAGGTCCTGCATGCCCCAGAAGCAGCCTCCGGCCAGGACAGCGCGTTGTTCGGTCATGTCAGGTCCTCCACCTGGTTCAGGTATTCGCCATAGCCTTCTGTTTCCATCTCCGACTTGGGAATGAAGCGCAGTGAGGCCGAGTTGATGCAGTAGCGCAGGCCGCCGGTTTCCCGGGGGCCATCGGGGAAGACATGCCCCAGATGGCTGTCGCCATGTTTGGAGCGGACTTCTACCCGGACCATCCCGTGAGTTTCGTCGCGCAATTCGACTACGTTGTCGGGCACGACCGGTTTCACGAAGCTGGGCCAGCCGCAGCCGCTTTCGTATTTCGCGGCGCTGGCGAACAGAGGCTCTCCGGAGACGACATCCACGTAGAGGCCGCTTTGCTTGTTGTCGTTGTAGGCACCGGTGCCGGGGCGTTCGGTGCCGTTTTGCTGAGTGACCCGGTATTGTTCGGGGGTCAGTCGGGCGATGGCGTCATCGCTCTTGCTGTATTGCGTCATGTCGCCTCCTTCATGCTTTGACCTAATGTGGGGTCTTCGGAGCGCGGGGGAAAGCCCCCTCCCGCCATGGTGATGTGTGCCCCCGGCTTTTTCGGTTTTCAGGGGATCATGGGCCAAGCCGGGCGGCAGCCCAGCGGGCTGCCTCCGCCACCGTTTCATCGGGGTCGTTTGTCAGGCTGGCGGCAACAGGGCGCAGCGTGGGGTCTTCGCTGTTGCCGATCGCGTAGAGGACATTGCGGACGAAGCGGTCGCGGCCGATCCGCTTGATCGGCGACCCCGAGAACCGGGCCCGGAAGCCTGCGTCGTCAAGCTGCGCGAGGTCGGCGAGAGCTGGCGCGCGAAGATCATCGCGGGCGTGGTACTTTACCTCTTGTGCCGTGCTGGCGAACTTGTTCCAGGGGCAGACAGCGAGGCAATCGTCACAGCCATAGATCCGGTTGCCGAGCTTTTCCCGCAAGTCGAGTGGGACCGGGCCGCGGTGTTCGATGGTCAGGTAGGAAATGCACCGCCGTGCATCCAGTTGATAGGGCGCCGGAAAGGCCTGGGTCGGGCAGATATCCAGGCATTTGCGGCAGCGCCCGCAATGGTCGACCTCTGCACTATCGGTCTGAAGGTCCAGCGTGGTGAAGATCGCGCCGAGGAAGAACCAGCTGCCAAGTGTGCGGCTGACGAGGTTGGTGTGCTTGCCCTGCCAGCCGAGGCCGGCGGCCTGGCCAAGCGCCTTTTCGGGGACGGGGGCCGTATCGACGAAAACCTTGACCTGCGCCGGGGCACCGGCAATCGCATCCGGGCCTGCGGCGTCGATCAACCAGCGAGCCAGGCGTTTCAGGCGTTTCTTGACCACATCGTGGTAATCCCGGTTTTGTGCATAGACGGAAATCGCTGCGCGGTCCCGCGCGTCCAAGATCGTCATGGGGTCGGTGTCGGGGCCATAATTCTCGGCCAGCATCAGGATGCTGCGGGCTTCGGGCCAGAGGCAGGAGGGATCACCGCGCCAATGGGACCGTTCAGCGAGCCAGCCCATCTGGCCCTGGTAGCCGGCCGCGAGGAAAGCTTGCAGGCGGGCGGCGACCTCGGGGACATCCACGGGCCGGCAGACGCGGGCTTCGGCGAAGCCTTCTGCGCGGGCCTGGTCCAGAAGGCGTAGGGTCAAGTCGTCGCTCATCAGGGTCTTTTGCCAGAGATTTGGACCGAGATCACCCTTGTTGCGGCGCCTTTGATCGGGGTGGCCAGTATTGGGGCCAGTATTGGGGGCTGTCTGCCCCCCTTTCGCCTGCGGCGAAATTCCCCCCGAGGATATTTCGAACAGGGAAACAGCTTAAGGGGAGCCTGAAGGTGGGTTTCGTCAGATGGGGCGGAGGAGGAGGGCGAGGCTCATCAGGGCAATGGCGGTGATCCAGCTTGCGACGATACGAAGGGCAATGTGGCGCCGGGGGCAGGGGGGCCAGAGGAGGAGGCGGGCGGCGAAGAAGGTCAGGGTGGCGGGGGCGGGTGCGGTGAGAAATACGCCGAGGGTTTCGGCGAGAGGTGCGTTGCCGGTGCCCTGGCCTTGCAGGACCCCTGCCGTGGTCGCGCCGCAGGTAAGGGCCGCGAGGGGCAGGGTCGCGAGGCGCGGGAGACCCTGGCCGAGCAGTGCGATGGGGAGGACGAGGGCCGCCCCGAGCACGAGCGCGAGCGCAGCCATGTCGAGGTCGATCCAGCCAGCGGCAAGGACCCCGGCGCCGAGACCGGCGAGCATCCATGGCAGGGCGCGGAACAATCCGTCGCGTCCCGCCAGCGCGATGCCGATGCCGAGGGCCAGCATCGGCAGCAGGCCTTCGGGGCGGGTCAGCGTGGCAAGGGCCCCGTCAAGAAAGATCTCGGTCGGGCCATGCGCGCCCGCATGGGCAAGGGCTGTCTTCGGGGCAAGGAGCGCCGCCAGCAACAGACGGATGCCGGACCGGCGCATGGGCTTATGCCAGGCCGGTAAGGAACGCGCCGCCGACCGCTGCGATGGCGAGGCCCATGGCGCGGATGGCGATACGGCCGGGGCGGCTGGTGGTCAGCATCCCGAATCCGATCCCAGCCAGGTGCAGCAACCCCGTCGCCAACACGAAACCAACCGCATAGGCCAGCGGATTGGCAGCCGAGGGAAGCTCGGTCCCATGGGCATGGCCGTGGAACAGCGCGAAGATCCCGACGATCACGGTGGCGATCCAGAGCGGTGCCTTGACGGCGAAGGCGATCAGCAGCCCCAGGACCACGCCGGACAGGGCTATACCGGTTTCCACCGCCGGCAGGGGCAGGCCGATGATGCCGATCGTTGCCCCGGCGGTCATGATCAGGGGAAAGGTCACCGGCAGGATCCAGCGCGCCCGGCTGCCGAGGAAGGCGCCCCAGAGACCGACCGCGACCATGGCGATGACGTGATCCCAGCCGAGGATCGGATGCGAGAATCCGCTGACGAAGCCGCCAGCGTGGCCGGTGGCATCATGTGCGCTGGCCGGGATCGCAGCGCTGACGAGGACCAGCGCGAGGGTCGGCAGCAGCAGAAGCCGCGTCAGGTCGGTGGATTTGCGCATGTGGATCCTCGTCTTTCTTCAGGTTTTGGACCAGGGGTTGGCGGCCATCGTGGCAAGGTGCCTCGGGCCGTGGGCAAGGTCAATCCGGCTTGCGGCTGTGCGGATCAAGCGCGGCGCCAAGTCCATCGGACAGCAGCGGGGTGCCCTGATCCGTCAGCAGGATGGCGAGGCCCGGAAAGGTGGCCAGCCACCGGCCGATCAGCAGGAAGTTCCGGTCTTGCCCCATGATCAATCCCCAGGACGGGCGATCTGGGTCCGCAGGACCCGGGAACCCCAGCCCGGCTTCGTAGAGCAGCGGACCTACACAGCAGGCCACCAGCATCGCCAGCAACAGGCCTGCCGCTGATGCGAGCCGCGCCGGAAGCCGGGGGTCATGGCTCGCGGTCAAGCGTCAGATAGGGCGAGATCGCGCCCCAGATAGACTGTGGCAGCCCCGTCACCTCGGCGCGGGCTGCCGTGTAAAGCGGCAATTCGTTGATGAACAGGATCGGCGCCTCTTCGACGACGATGTGCTGGAACCGTGCATATAGCGCGGCGCGTTCTTCCGGATCGGGTTCGGTGGCGGCGCGGGCCAGCAGATCATCGACCTCGGCGTCGGAATATCGCTGGGTATTTGACCAGATCACCCCTTCACGGATGTTCGAGGACAGGTAGGTCCGGTGTACGCCGATCACCGGATCGCCCCAGTTGAAGACATTGTCCTGGGTGATGTCGAAATCATGGGTGGCGATGCGCTGGGCCCAGGTAGGGAAATCCGGCGCGCTGCGCAGTTCCAGCGCGATCCCCAGCGGGGCCAGCTGGCTTTTCATGTATTCGGCGACGTTGCGGCCCTGTTCGGGCACTCCGGGGATGAAATCCATCCGGGCCGTGAAGCGCAGACCATCTGCCCCGACCGGATACCCCGCCGCATCCAGCAGGTCCGCGGCGCGGACCGGGTCATAGGTATAGGGTTCGATCCCGGCATCGGCAAAGGGCGAGCCGGGCGCGATGGGGCCAAGCGCATCGCGGGCAAGTCCGGCCATCATCTGGTCCAGGATATAGCGTTTGTCGATTCCGAAACCGATGGCCTGCCGGACCCGGACATCGTCGAAGGGCGGCTTGCCCATGTTGAAGGCGATCCAGTTCAGCGGGCCGATCGCCTCGTGGCCGGCGTCGCTGACCTGCATGCCCGGGATCGCCTGCAGTCGCTGGATGTCGTGCACGCCGGACACCAGCAGGATCATGTCGATCTCTCCGCTTTCCAACGACAGCAGCATGGTCATCGGGTCCGAGAATATCTTGACGATCAGCCCGTCCAGTCTTGGTGCATCGGGCAGGAAGAAATCCGGGTTCCGCTCCAGCCGGTAATGGTCGCCCTGGCGATATTCCACGAAACGGAACGGTCCGGACCCGACAGGCTTCAGGTTGGCCGGGTTGTCGGCAAGATCCGGGCCGCCATAGATATGCTCCGGCAGGATCGGCATCAGCGCCGGGCTCATCGCCAGCAGCAGGGCGGGATGGGGATGCGCCAGGTGGATGATTGCCGTCAGCGGATCCGGCGTCGAGACCGAAGTGACCGGCGCCAGCATGCTGGCGAAGGGGTGGTTGTCCCGGATCGTGCGGATTGAAAAGGCCACATCCGCCGAGGTGATCGGCATCCCGTCGTGAAAGGTCGCATCCGGCGTCAGGTGAAGGGTTACCGAAAGCTGATCCTCGGCGACCTCCCAGCTTTGGGCAAGATAGGGACGCGGGGTCCAGTCGTCCTCATACCGCAGCGGCGAGGCAAAGATCTGGGCCGTGGGCATCATCGTCGCGATGCCGGACTGGATGGCGCCGTTGAAGTGGCGGGGCACTTGCGTGGTGCCAAGGATCAGGGTTTCCGCACCCAGGGGAACAGCGGACAGGACCAGTGCAACGGCCATCATGGCCACCCTTGAGAAAAATCGCACGCATGCCCCCCTCGTCCTTCGTATTCAGTTCACAGCAGCCCCCCGAGCCCCCGCAGGGCGCTGAGCGCGGCCATCACGGCCAGAAGCACAATGGCGGCAGTGCGATAGCTTGCCTCGGTCAGCCAGCCGAAGGCGCGGCCTCCGGCCCAAGTGCCTAGCAGCAGGGCAGGCAAGGCGACAAGGGCTTCGATCAGCGTGGCGCGGTCGACTTCGCCCGCCCAGATCAGGCCGGGCAAGGTGAATAGCGAGGTCAGGAAGAAGAAGATCAGCATCGAGGCACGGGTTTCCACCGCCCGTGTGCCAGTGCCGAGGAAATAGGCGAGGACGGGTGGGGCGGGCATGGCCGCAAGCCCCGAGAACAGGCCGGCCAGCGCCCCGGCGCCAAGCGCCGAGTTGCGCGTTTGCGGCAACTTGACCTTCATCACCAGCGCCACGAGGCCCAGCCCGACAACCACCGCCAGAAGCACCCGCATCGTTTCGGGCGACAGCCGGGTCAGCGCAAAGATCCCCAGCGGCGTGCCGACAACCGCGCCGATGCTCATCGGGACCAGCGCTTTCCAGTTGGCCAGATGGCGTTGGGTCACGCTGTCACGCAGGCCGACAAGGGATTGCAGCAGGATTGCCACGGTCACGGCGCTGGCGGGCGGGATGAACAGGCTCATCGCGGGCACCGCCGCCATGGCAAAGCCAAAGCCGGTCAGCCCGCGCAGGACCGCCGCCAGGAAGACGGCGATGGAAATCGGCAGAAGCTGTTCCATGTCAGTCGAAATTCATCACGATTGTCTTCTTCCGGGTGAAATGGTCCAGCATAGCTTCCAGTGACGCCTCCTTGCCCAGACCCGACCGCCCGAAGCCCCCATATGACACGTTGGGCTGGATGGTCAGGTTCTGGTTGACCTGAACATAGCCCGCATCAAGCCGCGCCGTGGCATCCAGCGCGGTCGACAGGGAATCCGTCCAGACCGTTGCCGCCAGACCGTAGCGGGTTGCATTGGCACTGGCGATAACCTCTTCGTAATTGTCCCAGGCCTGAATGACCGCGACGGGGCCAAAGATTTCCTCCTGCACGCAGGGGTGATCTTCGGGCAGGCCCAGGATCAGGGTCGGCTGCATGAACAGGTCGGGCGACAGGTCCGCGTCCTTCGGCAGGGTGCCGCAGCGCAGGACGATGGCCTGCGGGGTCGCGGCGGCGCGGGCGACATAAGATCGGATCACCCCGGCCTGACGGGCCGAGATGATGGTGCCGATATCCGTGGCCTCGTCCATCGGGTCGCCGATGATCAGCTTTTCAAGCTTGCCGGCCAACTTGTCGACAAAGGCGCTGAGCAGGCTGGAATGCACGTAGATCCGGCTGGCAGCCGTGCAGCTTTGGCCCTGTCGGGTAAAGCGCATGCCGTTGATGGCCCCGGTCACGGTCTTGTCCAGATCGGCATCGGCGCAAATGATCATCGGGCTCTTGCCGCCCAGTTCCAGGCTGACGGGAATGATCCGCCCGGCCCCGGCCTTGTAGACCACTTCGCCGACCTCTTCGGAACCGGTGAAGGTGATCTTGGCGATATCCGCGTGGGCGGTCAGGGCTGCACCGCAATCAGGGCCATCGCCGTTCACCACGTTCAGGACGCCGTCGGGCAGATACTGCATCAGGATCTCGGCGGCGGCGAAGGTGGCAAATGGGGCCTCTTCGGCGGCTTTGACAACCACGGTATTCCCCGCCACCAGCGCCGGAGCAATCTTGAGCATCATCAGCACCAGCGGCACGTTCCAGGGCAGGATCGCGGCAACCACCCCAAGCGGTTCGCGGGTGGTCACGGTCAGGGAGCGGGGATGAAAGGGCACGGTCTCGCCCTTCAACTCCGACGCCAGCCCGCCGTAGAATTCCAGCAGATCGGCGGCAACGGCCAGTTCACCGCGGCATTCGGTGCGGATCGCCTTGCCGGTTTCAAGGCAAAGCACGCGGGCCACGACCTCGGCTTCCGCAGCAAGGGCCCGACCGGCGGCCGCCACCCGGCGCCCCCGTTCGCGGGCCGGCAGGGCGGCCCAGGCGGGCCCGGCGGCCTTGGCGGCGGCGACGGCGGCAGCGGTTTCCCCGGGGTTGCTGGCGGCGGCCATGCCGATCCGCGCGCCGGTGGCGGGGTTTGTCACCGCCATGCCGGTGCCCACAGGGACGCGGACGCCGCCGATCAGGTTGACCTGCGCATAAGAGGCGATCACCGCAAGCGGATCGGCGGGAAGAAAAGGATCATGGGTCATGGTCGGGTTCCTGCTGGTTACGGCGCGCGGCTGCCGGGGGCAATGGCGCGACCGTATGCGCCCCGTGCGGAGGGCCATTTATGTCCTGTCCTGACTAGGATCAGGGCGCGCGGCACTACAGGGCCAGATACCCCCGATGGATAGGGCCAGTTGACGGGGCGCTCCCGCCTCCGGCACCGCAGGTGGCTCCGGCTGCCGCCCCAACTGGACCTATCCGATGCGCCCAGCTGGCTCTGTTGCCGGGGCGGAGAGTCGGATATGTGGCATAATTGGAAAATACTGTGAGGTGAGTCATGTATGATAACGATCTGAGCGATATCGTCGCTGCCGACAAACGCCACGTCTGGCACCACCTCGTGCAGCACAAGGCCTTTGAATCCTCCGACCCGCGCGTGATCGTCGAAGGCAAGGGCATCCACGTCTGGGACGCCACCGGCAAACGCTATCTTGATGCGGTGTCGGGTGCTGTCTGGACGGTGAACGTGGGCTACGGCCGCGAAAGCATCGCCGACGCGGTGCGCGATCAGCTGGTGAAGCTGAACTATTTCGCCGGTGCCGCCGGCAACATCCCCGGCGCGCTGTTTGCCGAGAAGCTGATCGAAAAGATGCCGGGCATGTCCCGCGTCTACTACAACAACTCGGGCTCGGAGGCGAACGAGAAGGCCTTCAAGATGGTCCGCCAGATCGCCCACAAGAAATCCGGCGGCAAGAAGCACAAGATCCTGTTCCGGGATCGCGATTACCACGGTACGACGATCACCTGCCTGTCCGCAGGCGGCCAGCCGGAGCGTTCGGCACAATACGGACCCTATACGCCGGGTTTCGTCGAAGTGCCCCATTGCCTTGAATACCGAGCAGCCGATCAGGGCTGGGGCGATCTGTCGGGCGCCGAATACGGTCGCCGCGCCGCCGATGCCATCGAAGAGGTCATCCTGCGCGAAGGCCCCGATACCGTGGGCGCGCTCTGCCTCGAGCCGGTAACCGCAGGCGGCGGGGTCATCACCCCGCCCGAAGGCTACTGGCCCCGCGTGCAGGAGATCTGCAAGAAGTACGACATCCTGCTGCATATCGACGAGGTCGTCTGCGGGCTGGGTCGCACCGGCACCTGGTTCGGCTACCAGAACTACGGGATCGAACCGGACATGGTCACCATGGCAAAAGGCGTTGCCTCGGGCTACGCGGCCATTGCCTGTCTCGTGACCACCGAAGAGGTCTTTGACATGTTCAAGGACGATGCCTCGGACCCTATGGGCTATTTCCGCGACATTTCGACCTTCGGCGGCTGCACGGCCGGTCCCGCTGCCGCGCTGGAAAACATGCGTATCATCGAGGAGGAAGGCCTGCTTGAGAACACCCTCGCCATGGGCGCGCGCCTGATGGAGCGGCTGGAAGAGATCAAAGCCCGACACGAGGTCGTGGGCGACGTGCGCGGCAAGGGGCTGTTCTGCGGCCTCGAACTGGTCACCGACCGCGAAACCAGGGCTGCCGTGGCCGAGAATGACGCACAGGCCGTGGTCGCGGACTGCGCGGCGCAAGGCGTGATGATCGGCGTCACCAACCGGTCGCTGCCGGGGTTGAACAACACACTCTGCCTGTCGCCAGCCCTGATTGTCACTGCAGGCCAGATCGACGAAATTGCGGCGGCCATAGATGCCGCCCTGACGAAGGTCTTCGGCTAGACTTCTGGCCTTCGTTGATCAACCACCTGACGGTGCGGTCTGCCTGCAGTGCCGCACCGTTCCCGTTTCAGAGGCAGATGTCGTGCGCGTCACCTCTGTGGGATGCCTCCGGCGGGAGTATTTCTGGCCAGATGACATGGGAGCGCTGCTCTTTATCATCTGGCCGAAAATACTCCGGGGGCCGCGCAGCGGCGGGGCAGAGCCCCTTGGGACTGGTGCAATTTCGCGCGGCTTTGGATCGCAGGGCTTGGCAAGCTCCGTCGTTCTGCTTCTCGCGGTTGCCGTGGAGAATGGTCCGTCTAGGGTGGTGAGAACCCCGCCGGATGGAGAGCCAGGATGCCCGAGAAGACTTTGGAAATGACCGTGTTGATGACGCCCGACATGGCGAACTTCAGCGGCAAGGTGCATGGGGGTGCGCTGCTCAACCTGCTGGACCGCGTCGCGTTTTCCTGTGCCTCACGTTATTCGCAGCGCTATGCGGTCACGCTGTCCGTCGATCAGGTCACCTTCAAGGAACCGATCAATGTGGGCGAACTCGTGACTTTTCGCGCCAGCGTCAACCATACCGGGCGCACCTCGATGGAGATCGGCATTCGTGTCGAGGCTCAGGAGATTCGCTCCAGCCTCTCGAGGCATACGAATTCATGCTATTTCACGATGGTTGCCGTCGATGACAACGCCAAGCCGACTCCGGTTCCGCAGGTCGAACTGGCGGACGAGGAATCCTTGCGGCGCAATCGGGCGGCTGAACTGCGCCGGGATCTGCGGCGCGAGTTCCAGAACCGTATGAAGGAAGCCTCCAAAGGCTGAGGGTGGCATTGCGGCGCCAGATATACAGCCCCGCAAAATGCAGGCCCTGAAACGCGAAACGGCCCGCCTGGAAGGGCGGGCCGTTTCGACGATCAACCACCTTGGGAAAGTGGTGCCCAGGAGAGGACTCGAACCTCCACGTCCTTGCGAACACTAGCACCTGAAGCTAGCGCGTCTACCATTCCGCCACCTGGGCCGGTGTCGTGAGGCAGGCATATATGGGGGTAGCAAAACACTGTCAACGCCGATTCATCGGATTTTTCAAAACTGCCATGCGGATTCTTGTCTGAGCGCTTGCCGGGGCCGGGCGAGGGGGCTAGGAACAAGGAAAGCAGACCAGCCGGAGGTGTCTAATGTCCAAGCTCGTCACAGTTTTCGGGGGATCCGGATTCGTCGGCCGCTATATCGTTCAGCGCCTGGCGCATCAGGGGTGGCGCGTCCGCGTCGCCTGTCGTCGCCCCAACGAGGCCGGGTTCCTGCGCACCTATGGTGTCGTCGGCCAGGTCGAGCCCGTCTTCTGCAACATCCGTGACGACAACTCTGTT
The DNA here is from genome assembly GCF_003590145.2 of Pseudooceanicola algae. Classification (NCBI taxonomy): domain Bacteria; kingdom Pseudomonadati; phylum Pseudomonadota; class Alphaproteobacteria; order Rhodobacterales; family Paracoccaceae; genus Pseudooceanicola; species Pseudooceanicola algae. The sequence goes on from NZ_CP060436.1 coordinate 3,017,775, forward strand.
CGTCTGGTCACCATCGGGTCGGATGCGGTGGTGAATTGCGTCGGGACCTTCGACGCGCGCGGCAAGAACAACTTTGACGCGGTGCAGAACGAGGGCGCGGGTCGTATCGCCCGGATCGCCGCCGAGGAAGGCGTGAGCCGCATGGTGCACCTTTCCGCACTTGGCGCCGATGCAGAGGGTGAAAGCACCTATGCTCGTTCCAAGGCTGCCGGTGAAGAGGCCGTTCTGGCCGCGATGCCCGGCGCCATGATCCTGCGTCCTTCTGTGATCTTCGGGGCCGAGGACCAGTTCTTCAACCGTTTTGCCGGCATGGCCAAGATGGGACCGGTGGTGCCGCTGGTGGGCGGACAGACCCTGTTCCAGCCGGTCTATGTCGACGACGTCGCCGCAGCCGCAGAAAAAGGCGCAATCGGGCAGGCCCCCGGCGGCATTTATGAGCTGGGCGGGCCGCATGAAGCGACCCTCGCCGAATGTGTACGCGAGATGCTGGGCGTGATTCAGCGCCGCCGCCTCGTGCTGAACATGCCGGGCTTTGTCGGGACGCTGATTGGCGGTGGACTCGATTTCCTTTCGGGGGTTTCCCTTGGGCTGTTCAGCAACTCCGTGCTGACCCGCGATCAGGTGCGCCAGTTGAAGACGGACAACGTGGTCAGCGGTACGCAGATGGGTTTCGAAGACCTCGGTATTGCTCCGGTTGCCGCTGAAACCGTCCTGCCGGATTACCTGTGGCCGCACCGTCCTTCGGGGCAATATGCGGCGATCAAGGCATCGGCGCGCAATCTGAAAATCTGATCTGACAACCCCTTCAAGAAGGGGACGAGATAGCCTGACAAACAGAAAACCCGGCGCCTTTCGGTGCCGGGTTTTTTGCGTGTGTCGTTGCTGCGGCTCAGGCGTGTGGCGGCATCGTCGCGCCGTGGACATAAGCGTACCACAGCAGCGCCAGCCCCAGCAGCACCCGGTAGATCACATAGGGTGTGAAGCTGATCGAATTCAGCAGCTTCATCATCAGCGACAGGGCGACCAGCGCCGACAGGAAGGCAAAGACCGCGGCAATTGCCCCGTCTCGGGCGGCCTGAACATCTGCGGTGGCAATGACTTCGCCCGACAGGTAGATGGCCGAAGCGATGATCATCGGGATCGACATCAACATCGAGATCTTGGCGGCCGCCTTGCGTTCATATCCCGCGAAAAGCGCTCCGGTGATGACGATGCCAGACCGCGAGGTCCCGGGGATCAGGGCGATGGCCTGCCAGATGCCGAAGATCACGGCTTCGCGCAGGGTCCATTCTTCGGGCACCCTGCCCGTGTCGCCCCTGCGGTCGGCGATATAAAGGACGATGCCGAAGATGAGCATGGTCCAACCGATGACGGCGACGGATCTGAGCCTGTCATCCAGCCCGGTCATGGCCAGGAACAGGCCGAACAGGATCCCCGGAATCGTGGCGATGATCAGCAGCAGTGCTAGACGGGAGCCAGGCGTATCGGCCTTGCCCGTGCACAGACGCGGCAGGCCCTGGATCGCCTCTCGGACATCGGTCCAGAAATACAGGACCACGGCACCCAGGGTGCCGACGTGGACGGCGACATCCAGTACCTGACCCTGATCCGCCATGCCGGTGATTCCCGGCAGAAGAATCAGGTGGCCCGATGAAGAAATGGGCAGAAATTCAGTAATGCCCTGGATCGCGGCCAGAAGCAGAAGGTGAAGCAATGGCATTGGTGACGCCGTCTCCTGTGATTGAATTAGGATAGCGTGTTGAAAACAAGGGGAGTCGCTGAAATTAGGTCCGCTACGTTACATAAATTGGCTCTCTCTATTCGTGCTTAAGGCGAATAACTTGGTCAAAGAGATATAATAGGTCAGCCCTTGTGACTTTTATTCCGTTTCACTATGTCATAAAACCCGCCGAGACGTTATGCGTATAAGGAGCTAGGCCGTGGCGAAGCAACCGATGCTGAAATTCGTGACCGTTGACCGGGATATGCCCGAGAAACGTGACGCGAAAGTGCGCGCACATGATTTCGATGAGATCTATGCAGAGTTTGCCGCTGCCAAGGCAGAAGAGCAAGCCAGCCGCTGCTCACAGTGCGGTGTGCCTTATTGCCAAAGCCACTGCCCCTTGCACAACAATATCCCGGATTGGTTGAACCTGACCGCCACCCATCGCCTTGAAGAGGCCTATGCGATCAGCCAGGCCACCAATACCTTCCCCGAGATCTGTGGGCGGATCTGTCCCCAGGACCGGCTCTGCGAAGGCAATTGCGTCATCGAACAATCCGGTCATGGCACGGTTACCATCGGCGCTGTCGAGAAATACATTACTGACACCGCCTGGGAGCGCGGCTGGGTGAAACCCGCAGCCCCGGATGTCGAACGCAGCGAAAGCGTCGGCATCATCGGTGCCGGTCCCGGTGGGCTGGCGGCGGCCGACATGCTGCGCCAGGCTGGTGTGCAGGTCACCGTCTATGACCGTTACGACCGCGCCGGTGGCTTGCTGACCTACGGGATCCCCGGTTTCAAGCTGGAAAAGGACGTGGTCATGCGCCGCATCAAGCAGCTTGAGGATGGCGGCGTGATCTTCGTGATGGATTGCGACGTGGGCAAGGATATCTCCTTTGCCGAGATCCGTGAAAAGCATGACGCGGTGATCATCGCGACCGGTGTCTACAAGACGCGGGATCTGACCGGTGAGGGAGCAGATTCGAAGGGCATCGTGCGGGCCATCGACTATCTTACCGCATCCAACCGCGCCTCGAACTTCGGCGATATCGTGCCCGAATTCGAAAGCGGAGAGTTGAACGCCGCCGGCAAGAAGATCGTCGTCATCGGTGGGGGCGACACGGCCATGGACTGCGTGCGCACGGCGATCCGTCAGGGTGCGGAAAGCGTGAAGTGCCTCTATCGCCGTGACCGGGCCAACATGCCCGGCTCGCAGCGCGAAGTTGCCAATGCCGAAGAGGAAGGCGTTGAATTCGTCTGGCTTTCCGCCCCGGTCGGTTTCACCAGCGGTGTGGTCGAACCCGGTGCCGCGGGCGCCGCGGCCGGTGTCGTGAAGACCGCCATGGTCCAGCGCATGCGCCTTGGCGCGCCGGATGCCTCTGGTCGCCAAAGCCCCGAGGTGATCGATGGAAGCGATTACCACGAAGACGCCGATATCGTGATCAAGGCGCTCGGTTTCGAACCCGAGGACCTGCCGACGCTTTGGGACACCGACGGGCTGGAAGTGACCCGCTGGGGCACCGTGCGGGCCGAATTCGGGTCGGGCAAGACCAGCCTGCCGGGCGTCTATGCCGTGGGGGACATCGTGCGCGGTGCCAGCCTTGTGGTCTGGGCCATCCGGGACGGGCGCGATTGTGTCGCCGCCCTGCTGGAAGACCTGAACGCGGGCGCCGCCATCGCCGCCGAATAGCCGGTCCGCCGTCGCCGCGACCCGGTTTCGCTGCGCGCGCCCCGGACAGAATTTCGGAACGGATGGCCCCGCTGTCCCTTCCGCCCCGAACAGACCGATCAGAAGACCGATCGATGCACAGGCGGTCCGGCGCAACAGCCCCAGAGGGGCGCGCCCGGATCGACTCAACATCCAGGGGCGTGGGCCGCGATGCGGCACGCCTCTTCGGCAAGGGAGACCTGACATGACCAAATATGATGCCAGCTGGGCAAAGGCCGAAGAGGCCAAGCGCAAACACATGGAAGAAAACGGCCTGTTCCGCGAAGAGCACGAGCACAGCTCCTGCGGCGTGGGTCTTGTGGTGTCGATCGACGGCAAGCCGTCGCGCAGGGTCGTGGCCGCCGGGATCACCGCGCTGAAGGCGATCTGGCACCGGGGCGCTGTCGATGCGGATGGCAAGACCGGGGACGGCGCTGGCATCCACGTGCAGATCCCGGTTCCCTTCTTCTACGACCAGATCCGCCGTACCGGCCATGAACCGCGCGGCGATGAATTGATGGCTGTTGGCCAGGTCTTTCTGCCGCGCACGGACTTCGGGGCCCAGGAAACCTGCCGGACAATCGTCGAGGCTGAAGTCTTGCGCATGGGCTATTACATCTACGGCTGGCGCCATGTCCCGGTCGAGATCGACTGCCTTGGCGAAAAGGCCAATGCGACCCGACCCGAGATCGAGCAGATCCTGATCTCGAACTCCAAGGGCGTCGACGAAGAGACCTTTGAACGCGAGCTCTACGTGATCCGCCGCCGGATCGAAAAGGCCGCGCTGGCCAAGAACGTCGGTGGTCTCTACATCGCGTCGCTGTCCTGCCGGTCGATCATCTACAAGGGCATGATGCTGGCCGAACAGGTTGCTGTCTTCTACCCCGACCTGATGGACGAACGCTTTGAAAGCGCCTTTGCGCTTTATCACCAGCGTTATTCCACCAATACCTTCCCGCAGTGGTGGCTGGCCCAGCCGTTCCGCATGCTGGCCCATAACGGCGAGATCAACACGCTGAAGGGCAACGTCAACTGGATGAAAAGCCACGAGATCCGCATGGCATCCGGGACCTTTGGCGACCTGGCCGAGGACATCAAGCCGATCATCCCCGGCGGGTCGTCGGATTCCGCCGCCCTTGATGCGGTCTTCGAGGTTCTGGTGCGCGCAGGACGTTCGGCGCCCATGGCAAAGACCATGCTGGTGCCCGAAAGCTGGTCCAAGCAGGCGGTCGAGCTGCCGCAGGCCTGGCGCGACATGTATTCCTATTGCAACGGCGTGATGGAACCCTGGGACGGCCCCGCCGCCCTGGCGATGACCGATGGCCGCTGGGTTTGCGCCGGTACCGACCGTAACGGCCTGCGCCCCATGCGCTATGTGGTGACCGGCGACGGCTTGCTGATCGCGGGGTCCGAGGCGGGCATGGTCCCGACGGACGAAGCCACGGTGCGCGAAAAGGGCGCGCTTGGTCCGGGGCAGCTGCTGGCGGTCGATACGCGCGACGGCAAGCTTTACCACGACACCGAGATCAAGGACAAAATGGCCTCCAGCCAGCCCTTCGGCGAATGGGTCGGCAAGATCAACGAGCTCGACGAGGCGCTGGACAAGCTGGACGAAAAGCCCTTGTTCGAAGGCGGCGAACTGCGCAAGCGCCAGATCGCGGCCGGCTACACCATCGAGGAAATCGAGAACATGCTGGCCCCGATGGCGGAAGACGCCAAGGAGGCGCTGGCGTCGATGGGCGACGACACGCCCTCGGCCGTTCTCAGCAACAAGTACCGTCCGCTCAGCCACTTCTTCCGGCAGAACTTCAGCCAGGTGACCAACCCGCCGATCGACTCCTTGCGCGAATTCCGCGTGATGAGCCTGAAGACCCGGTTCGGCAACCTGAAGAACGTGCTGGATGAAAGCAGCGCCCAGACCGAGATCCTCGTGCTGAACAGCCCCTTCGTGGCCAATGCCCAGTTCGAAGAGCTGAAGACGCATTTCAACGCCGAGATGATCGAGATCGATTGTACCTTCCCGGTGGGCGGTGGTGATCACGCCCTGCAGGAGGCGCTGGCGCGCATCCAGGCCGAGGCCGAGGATGCCGTGCGTTCGGGTGGCGGCCATATCGTGCTGACCGATCAGCATCAGGACGCGGCCCGCGTCGGGATGCCGATGATCCTGGCGACCAGCGCCGTGCATTCCTGGCTGACGGCCAAGGGGCTGCGGACCTTCTGCTCTATCGGTGTGCGGTCGGCGGAATGCATCGATCCGCATTACTTCGCCGTGCTGATTTCCAGCGGCGCGACGATCGTGAACGCCTATCTGGCCGAAGACACCCTGGCGGACCGCATCAAGCGCGGCCTGATGGATGGCACCCTGACCGAGAACATGAAGCGCTACCGCGAAGCCATCGATCAGGGTCTGCTGAAGATCATGGCGAAGATGGGGATTTCGGTGATCTCTTCCTATCGCGGCGGTTTGAACTTCGAAGCGGTCGGGCTGAGCCGGGCCATGTGCGCGGAATTCTTCCCCGGCATGCTGTCGCGGATCTCCGGCATCGGGGTTTCGGGCATCCAGAAGAAGGTCGAAGAGGTCCATGCCCTCGGCTGGCTCAAGGGGCAGGACGTCATGCCCATCGGCGGCTTCTACAAGGCGCGCAAGTCCGGCGAGACCCATGCCTGGGAAGCGCAGACGATGCATATGCTGCAGGCAGCCTGCAACCGCGGGTCCTTCGAGATCTGGAAGCAGTTCAGCGCCCGGATGCAGGCCAACCCGCCGATCCACCTGCGTGACCTGCTGGCGATCAAGCCGATCGGCAAGTCGATCCCCATCGAAGAGGTGGAAAGCATCACCTCGATCCGCAAGCGTTTCGTGACGCCGGGCATGTCGCTGGGGGCGCTGAGCCCCGAGGCGCACAAGCTGCTGAACGTCGCCATGAACCGCATCGGCGCCAAGTCGGATTCCGGCGAGGGTGGCGAAGACCCGGCGCATTTCGTGCCCGAGCCCAATGGCGACAACCCGAGCGCCAAGATCAAGCAGGTCGCCTCGGGGCGGTTCGGCGTCACGGCGGAATACCTGAACCAGTGCGAAGAGCTTGAAATCAAGGTCGCACAGGGCGCCAAGCCCGGTGAAGGGGGGCAGTTGCCGGGGATGAAGGTCACCGACCTGATCGCCCGCCTGCGCCATTCCACCAAGGGCGTGACGCTGATTTCGCCGCCGCCGCACCACGATATCTATTCGATCGAGGATCTGGCGCAGCTGATCTATGACCTGAAGCAGATCAACCCGACGGTGAAGGTGACGGTCAAGCTGGTGTCGTCTTCCGGTGTCGGCACGATTGCCGCCGGTGTGGCCAAGGCCAAGGCGGACGTGATCCTGATCTCGGGCCACAATGGCGGGACCGGGGCCAGCCCCGCGACCTCGATCAAGTTTGCGGGTCTGCCCTGGGAAATGGGCCTGACCGAGGCGCATCAGGTCCTGGCGATGAACAAGCTGCGCGAACGGGTGACCCTGCGGACCGATGGTGGTCTGCGGACCGGGCGGGACATCGTCATGGCGGCGATGATGGGCGCCGAGGAATACGGCATCGGCACCGCCGCGCTGATCGCGATGGGCTGCATCATGGTGCGTCAGTGCCAGTCCAACACCTGCCCGGTCGGGGTCTGCACGCAGGATGAACGCCTGCGGGCCAAGTTCACCGGCTCGGCGGACAAGGTCGTGAACCTGATCACCTTCTACGCTCAGGAAGTGCGCGAAATCCTTGCCTCCATCGGGGCGCGCAGTCTGGATGACGTGATCGGGCGCGCCGATCTTCTGCATCAGGTCAGCCGGGGTGCAGAGCATCTGGATGACCTCGACCTCAACCCGCTGCTGATCACCGTCGATGGCGCCAAGGACATCCATTACGACCGGCTGAAGCCGCGCAATCCGGTGCCCGACACGCTGGACGTGGAAATCGTGCGGGACGCGGCGCGCTTCCTGCGCGATGGCGAGAAGATGCAGCTGTCCTATGCGGTGCAGAACACCCATAGGTCCGTCGGCACGCGCACCTCGAGCCACATCGTGCAGAAGTTCGGGATGCGCAATGCGCTGCAGCCCGATCACCTGACGGTGAAGCTGACCGGCTCTGCCGGGCAGTCGCTGGGGGCCTTCGCGGCGCCGGGGCTGAAGATCGAGGTTTCGGGCGAAGCCAACGACTACGTCGGCAAGGGGCTGTCGGGGGGTACGATCATCGTGCGGCCTGCCATGGCCTCGCCTTTGGTGGCCAGCAAGAACACGATCATCGGCAATACGGTGCTTTACGGTGCGACGGATGGCTACCTGTTTGCCGCCGGCCGTGCCGGAGAGCGCTTCGCGGTGCGGAACTCCGGCGCGAAGGTGGTGATCGAGGGCTGTGGCTCCAACGGGTGTGAATACATGACCGGTGGTGTCGCGGTGATCCTGGGCAGCATCGGGCCGAACTTCGGCGCCGGGATGACCGGGGGCATGGCCTATCTCTATGATCCCGAGGGCCTGACGGCCGACATGATGAACATGGAGACCCTGGTGACCTGTCCGGTGACCGTGCCCTATTGGGTGGGTCAGCTGGAAAGCCTGATCGCACGTCACGCCACGGAGACCGGCAGCCGCAAGGCCGCGGATATCCTGCAGCACTGGGAACTGGAGCTGGGGAATTTCGTTCAGGTCTGCCCGAAGGAAATGCTGGCCCTGCTGCCGCATCCGATCATGGAAGAGGATCAGGCGGTGCCCGCCGAGTGATCTGACGGCTTCGCTTCAGAAACAGGAAAAGGCCCCCTCGGGGGCCTTTTTCGTTGTGCGTCTTGCGGGCCGGGTCAGGGGCTTTGCCCCGCCTCCCTGCGGGAGGCCCCCCAGGATATTTTCGACAGGGAAACGTGCCGGGGTTCGAGCCGGGATCAGAGCGGGGCGAAGTCGCTTCTGGCGTAGCCTTGCAGGTAGAGCAGGGCGGTCAGGTCGCCGAAATTGACCCGCAGATTGCATTGGGCGGCGACGGCGGGCTTGGCGTGCAGGGCGACGCCGGCACCGGCGCGGGTCAGCATGCCGAGGTCGTTGGCGCCATCCCCGACCGCGAGCACATCGGCATCGGTCAGGCCGAGGCGGGCGGTGATTTCTTCGAGGGCCTGAACCTTGGCCTCGCGGCCGAGAATGGGGCGGGCGACCTTTCCCGACAGGGTGTCGCCATCGGTCAGCAGGGTATTGGCGCGGTTTTCGTCAAAGCCGAGGCGGGCGGCGATTGCGGCGGTGAACATGGTGAATCCGCCCGAGACCAGAGCGCAATAGGCGCCATTGGCCTTCATCGTCGCCAGCAATTCCGGGCCGCCGGGCATCAGGGTGATCCGGTTCGCCAGCACCCGGTCGACGGTGGCCAGCGGCAGCCCCTGCAGCAGGCCGACACGTTCGGTCAGGGCGCCGTCGAAGTCGAGCTCTCCGTTCATGGCGCGGGCGGTGATGTCCTTGACGCGGGCGCCGACGCCGGCTTCGTCGGCCAGTTCGTCGATGCATTCCTGCTGGATCATGGTCGAATCCATATCCGCGAGCAGCATCTTCTTGCGCCGGTTCTCGGCCGGTTGCAGGCAGAGGTCGACGGCCTCGGACAGGAGGCTTTCGTGCAGTTCGTCGAAGTTTCCGGGGATATGGGGCAGCGGGAATTCGGCGGCTTCTTCGGTGGACAGCCAGCGGGCTTCGCCGCCCCCCATGGCGTTGCGCAGCGCGGCGACAAGCGAGGGATCGAGGCGCCGATCGGGCGCGGTAAGCAGCGTTGCGACGAACATGGGGGCCTCCGGGTTTCTGCCGCCGTCATTAAGCATGGCGGCGGTGGAAGTGCCAGAGGCGGCTAGCCGATCAGGCGCAGCCCCAGGAAGCAGATCCCCGAGAGCAGGGCGGCTGCCGGCACCGTGATCACCCAGGCGGCGATGATGGTCAGGAAATGCGACCGGCGGACCAGCTTGCGGCGGGCGCGTTCCTGGCGGGGCATGATGCTGCCTTCGGCATTTCCGCGGCGGCTCATGTACCATTCCCGGAAGAAACCGACGCCGAAGACGCCCCCGACGGCGATATGGGTCGAGCTGACCGGCAGCCCGAGCGCCGAGGCCGCGATGACCGTGACCGCCGCCGACAGGGCGACGCAATAGGCGCGCATCGGGTTGAGCTTGGTGATCTGATTGCCGACCATGCCGATCATCTTCGGCCCGAAAAGCACAAGCCCGACCGAGATGCCGACTGCGCCGATCAGCATGACCCATGTGGGGATGAAGACTTCGCCAGCCACGTCGGCGGTGGATTGGGCATAGACCACGGCGGCCAGTGGACCGACGGCATTGGCCACATCGTTGGCGCCGTGGGCAAAGGACAGCGCGGCGGCCGAGACGATCAGCGGCAGGCGGAACAGCACCTTGAGCGAACGGTTGCGGTTCTCCAGCCCTGCGGACTGGCGGCGGATCAGCGGGCGCGAGGCAAGGCCCGTCACCAGCCCGATGACCGCGCCGATCAAAAGCGCGACCGGCAGGGAAATATGGGCAACGTGGCTCAGTCCCTTGAGGGCCAGATAGGCGGCGAAGGCAAAGGACATCAGGCCGATCAACACCGGCACCCAGGTCCGGGCCGCGGCGATCTTGTCCTCGACGTTGATGATCTTCCACTTGATGAAGGCCAGCATCGCGGCCGCGATCACCCCGCCCAGAACAGGCGAGATCACCCAGCTGATGGCAATCGTTCCCATGGTTGGCCAGTTCACCACTGAAAACCCGGCGGCTGCGATGCCGGCGCCCATGACCCCGCCGACCACCGAATGGGTGGTCGAGACCGGCGCGCCGATCCAGGTGGCGATATTGACCCAGAGCGCCGCCGACAGCAGGGCCGCCATCATTGCCCAGACGAAGACCCGTGTATCCGCCAGCCCGGCGGGGGATACGATGCCCTTCGAGATCGTGGAGACGACGTCGCCGCCCGCCAGCAGGGCGCCGGCGCTTTCACAGATCGCGGCGATGGCGATGGCGCCGAGCATCGACAGCGCATTGGCCCCGACCGCGGGTCCCATGTTGTTGGCCACGTCATTGGCGCCGATGTTCAGGGCCATGTAGGCCCCGAAGGCGGCGGCGACGATGACCACAAGGCTTTGCGGCGCCCCGCCCGACAGCATCGCAGCCAGCAGGGCCGCTGCGGTCACGAAAACCAGCGACAGGCCGACGCCGATCAGCGGACGCGAGGCATACATGGACGCCATTTCCAGGCGGGAGAGGCGGTTCAGGTCCCGGTCAAGCGTTTGCCAGGAGGGTGTCTGATCATTCTGTGGCAAGGTCTGTCCTCAAGTCCTCGGGGCGGTCCGGCGGGGGCGGTCCTGCGGTTCTGTGCTGTCGCTGCAATGGATGGGCATTGTCAGGCCGCGCGGTGCGCGGAACTGACGCCGCGCCCGATCCTGGCCACAGGGGCCAGCGCGGACCCTAATGCCCTGCGCGGCCTTTCAGTCTTGCGGCGACAAGGGCCGGGGCCTGGCGCAGAAGCGTCTTGAGCTCCTCTTCCTGGACCAGCCGGGCGGCTTCTGCGGGGCGGACCCAGCGACGTTCGCGCTGACCGACTTCGGGATAATCGTCGAGCAACCGGTCGATTTCCACGGCGTAGACATCGACCTCGGTTGCGGCGGGCAGGCCGCCATCAAGGCGCTTGTCGTAGTGATAGCGCCCGATCCTGATGGGTTTCATGCTGCGTTGCTTGATCCCGGCCTCTTCCCAGGCTTCCTCAAGCGCGGTATCGGCCGCGTCATAGCCGGTCTTGGGCCAGCCCTTGGGCAGGATCCAGCGCCGGGTTTCGCGCGACGTGACCACGAGAATCTCCATATCCTCTCCGCGCCCGCGATAGCACAGGGCAGCGACCTGAAACATCGGCGGGCGGCCCATCAGGGGGCGGACATAATTGAACCAGAAATGAGCGAACACGTGGGTCTCCGGGGCGGGGCAGGATCAGGGTCTTTACACTGCCACATAGGGCTTTCTCAACCAAAGGGCCTTAGTTTCTTACAATTCTCGAATGAGAAGAGGTATTTTGGACGGCATAAAATGCAAATTTTTTACGGATTTCGCGTCAGAATGGGCCCCCGGATCAATTCCTGCAACCCTGAGGGCAGCAGGGGTCAGGCAGGACGAGGCACCGCCGGGGGTGATGGGACCCGATAAGCGACAAGGCCCCGCCGGATTGGCCTGAATGCGACGCTTTGCGGAAAACCTGCGCCATCAAGCGTCTTGCGCGGCGGGGGAATCGCTTCTATACGCATCGGCGGGACACCCTTCCCCAACGAAGGGCGATTATCTGTAAGGATACCATCAATGGCTATCGAAGCTCCGGCCACGCGGCCGGCAAACCCGCGTTTTTCTTCCGGCCCCTGTGCCAAGATCCCCACATTCAAGCTCGACATGCTGTCGGATGCCGCCCTGGGCCGCAGCCACCGCGCCGCTGTCGGCAAGGACAAGCTGAAGGCCGCGATCGAAGAGACGCGTGACCTGCTTGGCGTTCCGGCGGACTACAAGATCGGTATCGTGCCCGCCTCCGACACCGGCGCCGTCGAAATGGCGCTGTGGTCGATGCTTGGCGAACGCCCCGCGACGATGATCGCCTGGGAAAGCTTCGGCGCAGGCTGGGTGACCGACGTGGTCAAGCAGCTGAAGATCGAAGCCGAGGTCAAGACCGCCGACTACGGTCAGATCGTCGATTTCGCTGATGTCGATTTCAACACCGACGTGGTCTTTACCTGGAACGGCACAACATCTGGCGTGCGCGTCCCCAACGGTGACAAGATCCCGGCGGACCGCGCAGGTCTGACGATCTGCGACGCGACCAGCGCCGCCTTTGCGCAGGACCTGCCCTGGGACAAGCTGGATGTGACGACCTTCTCCTGGCAGAAGGTCATGGGCGGTGAAGCGGCCCACGGGATGCTGATCCTGTCGCCGCGCGCTGTCGAGCGTCTGGAAAGCTACACCCCCGCATGGCCGCTGCCGAAGATCTTCCGCATGACCAAGGGCGGCAAGCTGAACGAAGGTATCTTCCGCGGCGAGACGATCAACACGCCCTCCATGCTGGCGGTCGAGGATTACCTCGTGGCCCTGGCCTGGGGTCGTGAGGTCGGCGGTCTGAAGGGCCTGATGGGCCGCGCCGATGCCAACGCAAAGACGATCTGGGACTTCTGCGAAGCCCGCGACTGGATCGCGAACCTGGCCGAAGATGACGCCACCCGGTCGAACACCAGCGTCTGCCTGAAGTTCACCGACGCTCGCATCAAGGACGGTGCGGCCTTCGCCAAGGCCGTTGCAAAACGGCTCGAGAAGGAAGGTGTTGCCTTGGACGTGGGTGCCTATCGGGATGCCCCTGCCGGTCTGCGGATCTGGTGCGGTGCCACGGTCGAGCAATCCGATGTCGCGGCCATGCTGCCCTGGCTTGAATATGCCTTCGAGGCCGAAATCGCGGCCCAGTCCGAAGCGGCCTGATCCAGGCGGTGCGTGGGAAACCGCGCACTCTACGCGACATGACCTGTAGGGTGCGTGGATCCCACGCGCCCGATACCCCAGACATTCCATCTGAAGGAGCGCCAGACATGGCCCCCAAAGTCCTTATTTCCGACAGCCTGTCCGAAGCCGCCGTCCAGATCTTCCGTGATCGCGGCATCGAGGTCGATTTCGAACCCACCCTTGGCAAGGACAAGGAAAAGCTGGCCGAGGTGATCGGCAAGTACGACGGTCTTGCCATCCGGTCGGCCACCAAGGTTACCGAGAAGATCCTCGAGAACGCGACCAACCTGAAGGTCATCGGCCGCGCCGGGATCGGCACCGACAACATCGACAAGGAAGCGTCCTCGAAAAAGGGCGTGATCGTGATGAACACGCCGTTCGGCAACATGATCACGACGGCGGAACATGCCATCGCGATGATGTTCGCCGTGGCACGCCAGATCCCCGAGGCCAGCGCCTCGACCCATGCCGGCAAATGGGAGAAGTCCAAGTTCATGGGCGTCGAGCTGACCGGCAAGACCCTGGGCGTCATCGGCGCGGGCAACATCGGTGGCATCGTCTGCGACCGCGCCCGTGGCCTGAAGATGAAGGTCGCGGCCTATGATCCCTTCCTGAGCCAGGAAAAGGCCGACAAGATGGGCGTCGAGAAGGTCGAACTGGAAGACCTGCTGAAGCGCGCCGACTTCATCACCCTGCACGTGCCCTTCACCGAGCAGACCAAGAACATACTGAGCCGCGAAAACCTGGCCAAGACCAAGAAGGGCGTGCGGATCATCAACTGCGCGCGTGGCGGTCTGGTCGACGAGGAAGCCCTGGCCGAGCTGCTGACATCCGGTCATGTCGCGGGCGCCGCCTTCGACGTGTTCAAGGAAGAGCCCGCCAAGGAGAACCCGCTGTTCAACCTGCCCAACGTGGTCTGCACGCCGCACCTTGGCGCCGCCACCACCGAAGCCCAGGAAAACGTGGCCCTTCAGGTGGCCGAGCAGATGGCGAACTACCTGCTGGACGGTGCGGTCGAAAACGCGCTGAACATGCCCTCGATGACCGCCGAGGAAGCCAAGGTCATGGGCCCCTGGGTCGCGCTCGCCGGGCATCTTGGCACCTTCATCGGTCAACTGACCGACGAACCGGTCGAGGCGATCAACATCCTTTACGATGGTGTCGTGTCGGAGATGAACATGCCGGCGCTGAACTGCTCGGTCATCGCGGGAATCCTGAAAAAGGCCAACCCGGATGTGAACCTTGTCTCGGCGCCCGTGGTGGCCAGGGAACGTGGCGTCAAGATTTCGACCACGAACCAGGCCAAGGCGGGGACCTTCGAGGGCTACATCAAGGTCACGATCAAGACGCCGACCCTGGAACGTTCGGTTGCCGGGACCGTGTTCAGCGACGGCAAGCCGCGCTTCATCCAGATCAAGGGCATCAACATCGACGCCGAGGTGGGTGAGCACATGCTTTATACCACCAACGAAGACGTCCCCGGTGTCATCGGGACGCTCGGCATGACCCTGGGTCAGAATGGTCAGAATATCGCGAACTTCACCCTTGGCCGGACCTCGACCGGAGCACAGGCGATCGCGCTGCTCTACCTTGATGAAAAAGCCAAGCCCGAGGCCATGAAGGCCCTGCGCGACACCGGCATGTTCCAGCAGATCCGCCCTCTGGAATTCACCGTCTGAATCACCTGATCAGGTAACGACAGCAGGGCCGTCCCGACCTGGGGCGGCCCTTTTTCCATTGCCCGCTTCGTGGACCCTCAGACCGGCGCCCGCCCCCGCGTGGCGACGATATAGGTGAACAGCAGCATCGACAGCAGGGTCAGCACCGAGCCGAGCTTGGCTGCCCCTTCGCCGCCGCCGGTGATCGCCAGGTAGATACCGGGGATGATGACCACCACGCCAAGCACGGTCAGGCCAAGGTGGATCTTGGGCAATACGCCGAGCTCTGCGCCGGGGGTGATCTGGTAGAAGATGCCGAACAGCGCCATGCCGACCCAGCCGATCAGGTTCATATGCGCATGGACCGGCATCAGCGAATGGTCATGACTGGCGGACATCTGGATGCCAAGGACCATGCCGAGCAGCGCAGAGATCGTCGCGAGCAGGAAGAAGACGTAGGAAACGGGTTTCATGAATGCCCCCATCAGGGATGATGCTGCGCACCGTCTCGGGACTGCCTCGGGTTTCCTCGGGCGGCTGCGTTGCAAATGTGTCGTGAACCTTGCCTAATGTCGGCACATGCAAGCAGGATTCCCGAACAGATCAAGGGAATTTCTTGCCGCGATCCTGTTTTTTACCGGGAAAGCAACATGGCGGGTGGGCTCTCTGGTGTTTTCCGGCGAAGCGTGGTTGCCTGCCATCTCAGTCAGTCCGGAGTGACCCATGACCATCTATGCAATCGGAGACATCCACGGCCAGACCGGGATGCTGGACGCGGCCCTTGAGCGGATCGACCGCGATGGCGGCGAAACCGGTCCTGATGGCGCGGACGAGGTGATCTTTCTGGGCGATCTGGTCGACCGGGGACCGGATGCGGCCGGGGTGATCGAAAAGATCGCCTCCGGTATTGCGCAAGGCAAGCGCTGGACCGCGATTCGGGGCAATCACGACACGATGTTCCGGCGGTTCCTGCGTGACGGCACGCTGCATGATGCCGCGATCCTCAGCGGCAATCCCTGGACCCATTTCCGGCTGGGCGGGGTGGCGACGCTTTACAGCTATGGCCTCGACCCGGATCTGGACCACGAAGATCTTGTTGCCGCAGCGCAGAAAGCCGTGCCGCAACACCATGTCGAATTTCTTGATACCTGCCCGCTTTGGATCGAACGGGGGGGCTGGCTGTTCGTTCATGCGGGCATCCGCCCCGGCGTCGCGCTGGAAAAGCAGGCCGAACAGGATCTGATCTGGATTCGTGACGGGTTCCTGACCCATGCCGGGGACCTGCCCTGGACCGTGGTGCACGGGCATACGGTCATGGACGATCCCGTCTGGGCAGGGAACCGGGTGTCGCTGGACACCGGTGCGGGTGCCATGCCGCCGCGCCATCTGACCGTCGCCGCGATCGAGGATGACACGGTGTTCATCCTGACCGACGAAGGCCGGCAGGAGTTGCTGCGCGAGGCCCATCCCGATGCCCGCCACGCGGCACGGCAGACCCGGGCGTCCTGATCGGCCTGACACCCGGGGTCGGTGACGACGGGTGCAGGGGAAACTGCCGGAACGTCACGGCCCACAAGGGCGCGGTCCTTGCTAGGGTCGCCGGAAAACGGGGAGGGTCTTCATGGAAGATATCGTCATTCTTGGTGCTGCGCGCACCGCCATCGGCAGCTTTGGTGGCGGTCTGGCCGCCGTGCCGCCGATTGATCTGGGTACCATTGTCGCCAAGGCCGCGCTTGAGCGTGCCGGGGTCGACCCGGCGCAGATCGGCCATGTGGTCTACGGCCATGTCTTGAACACCGAACCGCGCGACATGTACCTGTCGCGGGTTGCCGCAATGCAGGCGGGTGTCCCTGAGACAACCCCGGCGATGAACGTCAACCGGCTCTGCGGGTCGGGGGCGCAGGCCGTGGTGTCGGCGGTGCAGTCGCTGGCCCTGGGGGATGCGGATTTCGCCCTGGCGGGCGGCGCCGAAAGCATGAGTCGCGCGCCCTATATCGTGCCCGCGCAACGCTGGGGCGCCAAGATGGGCGATGTGCAATCCCAGGACATGATGCTGGGCGCGCTGACCTGTCCCTTTGGCACCGGCCACATGGGGATCACGGCGGAAAACGTGGCCGCCGAGGTCGATATATCCCGCGCCGCGCAGGATGCCTTTGCCGCCGAAAGCCAGCGCCGCGCCTCTGCCGCCATGGACGCGGGGTATTTCGACAGCCAGATCACCCCGGTCGAGGTGCGGGTGAAGCGTGAAACGGTTGAATTCAAGCGCGACGAACACCCCAAGCCCGCGACGACCGCGGAAACCCTGGCCAAGCTGCGTCCGGCTTTTCGCAAGGACGGCAGCGTGACGGCGGGCAATGCCTCGGGGTTGAATGATGGCGCGGCGGCGGTGGTGATGGCCCGCGCCTCGGTTGCCGAGGCCGCTGGCCTCACGCCCTCGGCGCGCGTCCTGGGCTACGCCCATGCCGGGGTGCGCCCGGATGTGATGGGCTATGGCCCGATCCCGGCCGTCAGGGCCCTGTTCGAGCGTACCGGGCTGAGCGCCGCGGATTTCGACGTGGTCGAATCCAACGAAGCCTTCGCGGCGCAGGCCATCGCCGTTTCCTCGGCCCTCGGGCTGGACCCCGCGAAGGTGAACCCCAATGGCGGGGCCATCGCGCTTGGCCATCCGGTCGGGGCCACCGGGGCGATCCTTGTCGTGAAGGCGCTTTATGAGCTGGAGCGGATCGGCGGGCGCCGCGCCCTTGTCACCATGTGCATCGGCGGCGGTCAGGGCATTGCCCTGGCGCTGGAGCGGCTCTGACGCGACCGGGGTCGCGGAAAGGAAAAGGCGCGCCAACCGAGGCGCGCCTTTGTCGTTCATGGCAGGGGAATCAGACCTTTTCGGCCAGTTCCTCGGCGGTTTCCTGGGGCAGGACCAGGTTGAGGATGATCGACAGCGCCGCTGCTGGCAGCAGGCCCGAGGTCATCAGGATCTGCAAGGTGCGCGGCAGGTGCTGCAGCGCCGTTGGTTCAAGTTGCAGACCGAAGCCAACCGACAGGGACACGGCCAGGATGATCATGTTCCGGCGGTTCCAGACGACCTCGGACAGCATGTTGATCCCGGATGCGGCGACCATGCCGAACATCACGATCACACCGCCGCCCAGCACGTTGATCGGTACGGTGTTGATGACGGCGCCGACCTTGGGCACCAGCCCGCAGACGATCAGGAAGACCGCGCCGATGGTGACGACATGGCGGCTCATGACGCCGGTCATCGCGATCAGCCCGACGTTCTGGCTGAAGGAGGTGTTGGGCAGCCCGCCGAAGACACCGGCGATGGCCGAACCGACGCCGTCGGCGAAGGTTGCGCCCTGGATCTCCTTGTCGGTGGCTTCGCGCCCTGCGCCGCCCTTGGTGATCCCCGAGGTATCCCCGACCGTCTCGATGGCCGAGATGATCGCCATGAAGCACATGCCCACCACGATGGCCGGATCGAAGGCAAAGCCCCATTTGAACGGCATCGGCAGGTCAAAGATCGCGGCCCGACCGACATTGGCAAAGCTGACCTGACCCATCAGCGCCGCCACGATGTAGCCCGCCAGAATGCCGATCAGAACCGAGGCGACCGACAGCAGCCCCTTGGTCGCAAAACTCAGCGTCAGGGCCACGACGATTACCACCAGCGCGGGCAGCCACATGGCCAGCGTACCGTATTCCGGCTTGCCCACCAGCGGAACACCCCCGGCGGCATATTGGATGCCGGTCTTCAGCAGGGCCAGACCGATCATCAGCACGATCAGCCCGGTGA
Organism: Pseudooceanicola algae; assembly: GCF_003590145.2. Lineage (NCBI taxonomy): Bacteria > Pseudomonadati > Pseudomonadota > Alphaproteobacteria > Rhodobacterales > Paracoccaceae > Pseudooceanicola > Pseudooceanicola algae. The sequence goes on from NZ_CP060436.1 coordinate 3,036,152, forward strand.
CCAGCGGCGGCAGGGCAAAGCGGAACTTGCCGATGACGAAGCCCAGGCAGAAGTGGAAGCACCCGCCGATCACAACGCCGGTCATCAGGCCGGGCATCCCGTCGACGCCCAGGCCAGCCACCGCGGGAATCATCACCGGCAAAAAGGCGAATGAGGTCCCTTGCACGATCGGCAGCCTGGCCCCGATCGGCCCGATGGTCAGGGTCTGGATCAGCGTCGCGATCCCGGCGAACAGCATCGCCATCTGGATCATGTAGGTCATGTCCGGGAAGCCGAGCGCACCCTGGTCCGAGCCAAAGCCAAAGCCCGCCGCCCCGGCAATGATGATCGACGGTGTGACGTTCGACGCAAACATCGCCAACACGTGCTGGATGCCAAGTGGCACCGCATCCACGAGTGGCGGCATGTAGTCGGGATCCTGAAGTTGTTCCTTCGTCCCGAGAATTCTTCCGGCCATTTCCTGTCCCCTGTCTTGTGCTGCGCAGCACACCGGGGCGTGCCGCCTTATGACAGTATCCTGAAAGGCGCGCTCAGGAAGTGTTCATCAAGGTTGGAGGTATCGCCGATCCGGTCAACCACGGCAAAAAGGCCGGGTTCTGCCAAAGGTGTAAGCACTCCGTGCCAGGTGCCGCGATGAAAGTTGACGCCCTGACCCGGTTGCGGAAGAAACGCCCGGGGCTGGCCGGGCACGCCATGGTCGTCGGGGGCGACGATAACCAGCCAGGCGGCCTGCGACATGGGCAGGAAGGCCTGCGATCCTTCGGGGTGGCGTTCCAGCAGGTCGCATTCATAGGGCAGGCTGCGCGGCACGGCCTTGAACAGGCTGATCCCGGCGCGCCCTTCGGGCCCGAAATCCAGTTCGGCGCGGTCGTGATAGCGTCCGCACATCCCCGCGTTGATCAGCTTGTCGGGTGCCCCCGCAACGTCGAGCACATCGCCGAAGGGGGCAAAGGCCTCGGCGCTCAGCGGTTCGGCGTGGATGACCCGGCTCACAGGGACAGCGCCGGGTGGCGGTTGACGTCCTTGTAAAGCAGGTAGCGGAAGGGCGCATCGCCAAGCTGTTCGCAGGCCTGCGGGCAGAAGGCGCGCAGCCACATGAAATCGCCCGGCCCGACCTCGACCCAGTCGGTATTCAGCAGGTAGCGCGCGCGGCCTTCCAGCACGTAGAGCCCGTGTTCCATCACATGGGTCTCGGCAAAGGGAATGCGCCCGCCGGGCTGGAAGGTGACGATATTCACATGCATGTCGTGGCGCAGATCGTCGGGGTCGACGAAACGGGTCGTGGCCCAGGCGCCGTTCGTGCCGGGCATGGCGACGGGGGTGATGTCATCGTCGTGTCCAAAGATCGGCTCGGGTGCGGGGATGCCGGGGGCCTCTTCGTAGCGCTTGCGGACCCAGTGGAAGCTGGTGGTCGCCGCGCTGCGGTTGGCAATGCTCCAGCCGCTGCCGGCGGGCAGATAGGCATAGCCGCCGGGGGTCAGGTCGCGGGTCTGACCGTCCAGCGTGACCGATACCACGCCGTCGGTGACAAAGATCACGCCCTGCGCGCCCATGTCGGGTTCGGGGGCGTCGGCACCGCCGCCGGGGGTCAGTTCGACGATCAGCTGAGCGAAGGTTTCTGCGAACCCCGACAGCGGACGCGCGATGATCCAGGCACGCGCGCCGGTCCAGCCGGGCAGGCAGGAGGTCACGATATCGGACATGCAGGCCGATGGGATCACCGCATAGGCGGTAGTGAACCGGGCAGGGTCATAGTGCTTTTCCCCCTGGCCGGGCAGGCCGCCACGGGGCGTGTAGTAGCTGCGGGACGTCACGGCAGCAGGTCCTTCAATCTGTGATAGGCGATGCGTTCGACATGGCGGCAGGCTTCCTTGAATTCCGTTTCGGGATCGCTCGCGATACGGGCGGGGAAGGCTTCCATGATCGTTGCCTTGGTATGATCTTTGACACAGATGATAAAGGGGAAGCCGAACTTTTCGGTATACTCGGTATTGCCGGCGACAAAGAATTCACGCTCGGCATCGGTCAGCGCATCCAGCCCGGCGCTGGCCTGTTCGCCGGTGCTTTCGGCCGTCAGACGCTTGGCCGTGGCCAGTTTTCCGGCAAGATCGGGGTGGGCCTTCAGAACGCCAAGGCGTTCCTCGGGCGAGGCCCGGCGAAAGACCCGCACAAGCGCGCTCCACAATCCGATGGCGCTGTCGTTGACCGGGCCAAGCTCAGCCTCCCAGGCCCGTTCGGCGATCCAGGGGGAATGTTCGTAGATCGACCCGAAGGCGGCGACGAAACCCTCGCGGCTCATGGTGCTCGGGACCATTTCCGGCGTTTCGGAAGGGTGATGTTCAAGCCAGTGATCGTAGATGTCGATGCGGCGCGGGAACCAGACATCGCCCTTGGCCTGAGCATATTCGATGAATTTCTTCAGCGCAGCCATGCGGCCCGGACGGCCCAGCAGGCGGCAATGCATCCCGATCGAGAACATCTTGGCGCTGCCAGCCTCGCCTTCCTCGTAAAGCACATCGAAGGCGCCCTTGAGGTATTCGAAGAACTCTTCCTGCCCGCCGAAGGTCGCAGGCCCGGCAAAGCGCATGTCGTTGGTGTCCATCGTATAGGGAATCACCAGCGTCTCGGCATCGCCGAAGCGGCGCCAATAGGGCAGGTCATCGTCGATCGTGTCCGAGACCCACTTCATCCCCATCTCGGCGGCCAGCCGGACGGTATTCATCGAACAGCGCCCCGTGTACCAGCCCTCGGGCGGAGTGCCGACGACCTCGGTGTGCAGGGCAACGCCTTCTTCCATGACAGCGCGTTCCTCGGCCTCTGTCATGTCCTTGTGTTCGATCCATTTCTTGCCGTGGCTGGCAATTTCCCAGCCGGCGTCCTGCATCGCCCAAAGCTGTTCCGGCCCGCGGGCCAGCGCATCGGTCACGCCGTAGACGGTCAGCGGAACGCCCTTTTCGGTGAACAGGCGATGCAGCCGCCAGAACCCGGCGCGTGCGCCGTATTCATAGTTGCTTTCCATGTTCCAATGGCGCTTGCCCTCCCAGGGGGTCGCCCCGATCACTTCTGACAGGAAGGCTTCGGAGGAAGGGTCGCCATGCAGGATGTTGTTTTCCCCGCCTTCTTCGTAGTTCAGCACGAAGGAGACCGCGATCTTGGCGCCGCCGGGCCAATTTGCATCGGGCGGGGTGGGGCCGTAACCGATCATGTTGCGCGGATAGCGGTTCATGTGCTTGTCTCCGTCTGAATTTCGGGAGTCCCGGAGTGCGCCGCGGACCGCGGCAATAACTTCACGGGCGCACGAAGGTTTCAAGAGGATTTTCCGGGAAGGGGACAGGAATGGCCGAAGGCTACCTGACAACGCATGTTCTTGATACGGCACGGGGCGTTCCGGCCGAAGGGATGGAGATCGTCCTTTATCGGCTGGTCGACGGGGTGCGGGACGAGTTGGCGCGCATGACGACCAATGCCGATGGCCGCACCGACAGCCCGATCCTGCCCAAGGCGCATTTCCTGCCCGGCACCTATGAGCTTGAGTTTCATGCCGGGCCCTACATGGATGCCAGCGGCGTGCCCCCGGAAGCACCGCGCTTTCTGGATGTGATCCCGCTGCGCTTCGGTATTTCGGATCCGGAAAGTCATTATCACGTGCCGCTGCTGGTCTCGCCCTTCAGCTATTCGACTTATCGGGGCAGCTGACCGCTTTCCAGTATCGCGACCTTGGTCACAAGGGGGGTGGGCAGGGCATCGGCATATGCCTCTTGCAGGGCTACGCATTCGGGGTCGGCAAGAAAGGCGGACAGGGTATCCCTGTCCGGCACGCTCAGCAGGTGGGTTTCGCCGCTGCTGTCCAGATGCCGCAACCGCAGGACCATTTCACCGCCATAGCCGGCCAGGACCGCGAGGGCCCTGGTTTCGTATTCCTCGAAACGCTGAAACAGGTCGGGATCTACCTTGAAGGTCAACAGCAGCAGCATGGTCGGTTCCGGTCCAGAAAGCCCAGCAGGGAAAGTTTCCGGAGAAGCCTACTCCAAGCGGGCTTAAGCCAAGGTTATCTCATGACGATCTCGCCGCAGACTGACGGTCTTGCGGGGCGGCGCTGCATTGGAAAGGTGGGGGAAGTGGGGCGGCGTCGGGACGCTCGGGATCATCGCGCGATGCGGGTGGCCCCGCCCGGAAATATCGGGCGGGGCCGGGATCTGCGATCAGCTGTTGGGCAGGATCACGATATCGACGCGACGGTTCTGCGCGCGCCCTTCGGCGGTCAGGTTGTCCGCGCGGGGCTGGTCTTCGCCACGGCCGATGGGCTGCAGGCGGCTGGAAGAGACGCCATAGGAAATCAGCGTGTTGGATACCGAGGCGGCGCGGCGTTGCGACAGGCTGAGGTTATAGTTCGCATCGCCGGTATTGTCGGTATGGCCAATCACCTGAACCCGCGTGTTGGGGTATTCGTTCAGCGATTGCGCCACGGTGCGCAGATCCGCCGTCAGGTCCGACCGCAGGGTCGCGCTGTCGGTGGCGAACAGGATGTCCTGCGGCATGGTCACGATCAGCCGGTCGCCGGTGTTGGTGATCTGGACGTTGTTGCCAAGATCGTTGCGCAGCGCGGCTTCCTGCTTGTCGAGGCTGGAGCCATATGCGGCGCCGGCGGCACTACCCAGAATCGCGCCGATTGCAGCGCCTTTGCCCTGGTCGTCGCTGACGATGGCGCCAAGCGCCCCACCGACCAACGCGCCGGTGCCGGCGCCGGTGCGGGTGTTGCGGTAGCCGTCATCGGGGTTTTCGCAGGCGGCAAGCAGGATCATCGCGGATCCGGCGGCGGCCAGGGTCGAAGTCTTCAGAAATGTCATGTCGCTTTGTCCTCTTGCGGCCGCATGCCGCGGCCAACCTGTTCCTGCAGATAGCCTATCAGACAGTGCAGCCCAACGGATTTGACGTTTTCCTTCGGCATATTTCCGCCTTTTTTCGCACTCTGCGGGCTGTGGCACCCAGAGCAGGCAGGTCGGCCCGCGTGGCTAAAGACTGTCAGTGCGCGCACTTTCCCAGGCCAGCATGGCGCGTTTGACCGGCAGGCCCCAGTGGTATCCGCCCAGCCCGCCGCTTTTGCGGATCGCACGGTGGCAGGGGATCAGGAAGCTGACCGGATTGCGCCCCACGGCGGTGCCCACGGCACGCACGGCGCGATCGGCTCCGATACGGCGGGCGATATCGGAATAGGTCGCGACATGGCCGGAGGGGATCTGCAGCAACGCCTCCCAGACCTTGATCTGGAAGGGCGCACCAAGCATGTGCAGGCGGGTTTCGCCACGGCCGGCAAAGACGGGGCCGGCCAGTTGGCGGATCGCCGCATCGTCTTCCTTGAAAGCCGCCTTGGGCCAGCGCGCGGCCATGTCGGCCCAGGCAGCGCCGGGGCCGGTTTCAGCGGTGAAGGCGATGCCGCAAATGCCCTTGTCGGTCACCATGACAAGCGCGGGGCCGAAGGGCGTCGGTATCTGCGACCAGCGGATCATCAGGCCGTCACCGCCCGCGGCATATTCCCCCGGGCTCATCGCCTCCCATGTCAGGAAAAGGTCATGCAGCCGCCCGGTCCCCGACAGGCCGGTCTGCAAGGCGGTATCCAGCGTTGTATGGCGATGGGCGAGCAGGCTGCGGGCATGGTCGATCGTCAGATATTGCTGGTACCGCTTGGGCGAAACCCCGACCCAAGCCGAGAAAAGGCGCTGGAAATGCGCCGGGCTCATCTTCATCCGGGATGCAAGGTCATCGAGCGTCAGGGGGGCATCGGCGCTGTCGATCTCGTTAATGGCGCGGCGCATCAGGGCATAGTGGTAGCTGTCCGCAGCGGTATCGCCCGCTTGTGCCGTCGCAACGGGGGCGTCGGGCTGGATCGCTGCATCGGTCATGGGGTCTCTCCGGTCATCTGCCCGGACAGATTAGCAGGCCGGACGCTCCTGAGGCGACCCGGTTCCTGCGCAAAGCGGCCGTGCGGCCTTTGGGAAGGATAGCGTTCAGGCAGAGAGCAGATCGAGCAGGGAGGTTTCCTGTGGGCAGGTGTCGCGGATCAACCGAGCCTCCTGCCGGGTCAGGCAGCGCCGGGGTTCAGGTGTTTCGGGGTCGAGAAGCCGGGTGGCGCGGCGTACGGCGTCGGGCAGATCAAGTCGGGCGGCCATGTCCGGGCCGGTGGTTTCGATCCAGAGGGAGCCGGCATTTATGACCTCGTGATGTTCCATGATGATCAGATGGTAGGTCAGCCCACCCATGGTCGGGTCCTTTCGGGCGCGATTGCGCCGCGAGATGTCGCAGAATCGGACCAGCGCCTCTTCGCAGCCGAAATTCTGCCGGATCGCACCGTGTCGGATCAGCCCGCGATGGCCCGGCGCAACGCGCAGCTTGCCCTGCAATTCGCCCTGTGGACCCAGTTCGCCCGGCTGAAAGCGCATGGGCGCGGGCAAAGCGCCGCCTTCCGGCAGCTTGCGAAGTCGACAGATGTGCAGCACCGGCATGGCGCCATGGTCGCGGGTCATCACCTTGTCGCCGGGCGCCAGCCATTCGATGGGCATGTCGCCTTCCAGGGTCAGGACCATGGTGCCCGGTCCGAGACCGGAAATGGGTTCTGGGGATTCGGTCATTTGCGGCCTCCGGAGGGCAGGGTGTGACATTCCGGTTTCTTTCAGGTTAAACCGACTTGTTGCCTTGCGGATTTCCGGGCAAGGATTCCGCATGGCCCGCCAATTGCCCTACATGACGCTCCGCGAGGTATTTCGCCGTTTCGAGGCCGCAAGTGCCCATCCGGAAGGCGAATTGCACCATTCGAACGCCTACACGCTGTTGGTGGCCGTGGCCCTGTCGGCCCAGGCGACCGATGTCGGCGTCAACAAGGCGACGCGCGATCTGTTCCCGATTGCCGATACGCCGGAAAAGATGCTGGCGCTCGGCGAAGAGGGGCTTGTTCAGCATATCAAAACCATCGGCCTGTATCGCAACAAGGCGAAGAACGTGATCAAGATGGCGCGGATCCTTGTCGATGACTATGGCGGCGAAGTCCCCAATTCGCGCGCGGCCCTGCAGGGGCTGCCCGGCGTGGGGCGCAAGACGGCGAATGTGGTGCTCAACATGTGGTGGCATTTCCCGGCCCAGGCCGTGGATACGCACATCTTCCGGGTCGGAAACCGGTCGGGCATCTGTCCGGGCAAGGATGTCGTCGCCGTGGAACGCGCCATCGAAGACAACATCCCCGTGGATTTCCAGCTTCATGCGCATCACTGGCTTATCCTGCACGGACGGTATGTCTGTGTGGCGCGCAAGCCGAAATGCGCGGCCTGCCTTATCCGCGATCTCTGTGAATTCGAGGAAAAGAACCTATGACCAAATATGACGTGATCGGGATCGGCAATGCCGTGATGGATGTGATTACCCAATGCGACGACGCCTTCCTGTCCCGAACGGGGATCGAAAAGGGGATCATGCAGTTAGTGGAGCAGGAAAGATCGGATTTCCTGTTCAATGAAATGGGTGAAAGCCGCCGCATCCCCGGTGGCTCGGTGGCCAATACGGTCGCAGGCGTGGCCAACATGGGTCTGAAGACTGCATTCATCGGCAAGGTGGCGGATGACGAGGTCGGGACGAGCTATATTTCCCAAACGGTGGCCAGCGGGACGGATATGCCCAATGCCGCGGTTTCGGGCGGGGCGCTGCCGAGTTCCCGCAGCATGATCTTCGTCAGCCCGGATGGCGAGCGGTCGATGAATACCTACCTCGGGATTTCCTCGGAGGTCGGGCCGGAAGACGTGCCCGAAGCGGTCTGTGCCGAGGCGCAGATCCTGTTCCTCGAGGGGTATCTGTACGACAAGGACAAGGGCAAGGCGGCCTTCACCACGGCGGCGCGGCTGACCCGTGCGACCGGTGGCCTGGCGGGGATCGCCCTGTCGGATCCGTTCTGCGTCGACCGGCACCGCGGGGATTTCCGCAAGCTGGTCCGGGAGCTGGATTACGTGATTGGCAACGAACACGAGTGGAAATCGCTTTACGAGACCGATGACCTGGGCGCGGCGTTGGAACAGGCAGCGAGCGAAAGCGGCTTGATCGTCTGCACCCGGTCGAGCCAGGACGTGGTGCTGGTCCGGGGCGATGAAGAGGCCGTCGTGCCGGTGAAACGCGTGACGCCGGTGGATGCCACCGGGGCCGGGGATCTGTTCGCGGCGGGTTTCCTTTACGGGTTGGCGACCGGGGCCGACCTGGCGGTCTCCGGCAGGATGGGCGTCGTTGCGGCGGCCGAGGTGATCAGCCATTACGGGGCGCGGCCGGAAGCCGACCTCGGGGCCCTGTTCAAGGCCGAAGGGCTGATCTGAGCAACGGGGTCGCGTGAGCGGCCGGGGAAGGGGGCGCTGCCCCCTCGCGGCAGGCCGCTCACCCCCGGGATATTTCGAACAGGGAAACGGAAGGGGTGTGGCGCTGGGCTGCGCCCCTTTTGCAATCAGCGCGGGAAGAGGCGATCGAGAGCGGTGTCGAGGGGGGTGGCGTCCTGCAGGGAGAGGCGGACGGGCAGGGTCAGGACCTTTTGACGGAAGTCCGCGGGCACGCGGACTGCGTCCTTTTCGGTGGTGACCAGTTGGGCGCCGTGGGCGGCGGCATCACGTTCGAGACGGGCGAGCAGCGCCGGGGTCAGTGGCTGGTGGTCAGAGAGGGCCTCGCAGTGCAGGAGGCGCGCGCCGAGGCCGCGCAGCGTGGCAAAGAATTTCTCGGGGTGGGCGATGCCGGCGAAGGCGAGGACGGGCAGGCCCGTCCAGTCCATGCCGGTTTGCAGCGGGTCGAGGCGGCCCCTGAGGTGGGGCAGTTGGACCTGGTCGCCCCATGTGGCGAGGAACCTGGCCTGAGCGTCATCGGGGCCGATGGAGAGCAGCAGGTCGGCGCGGGCAAGGCCGGGCGTGACCGGTTCGCGCAAGGGTCCGGCGGGCAGGCAGCGGCCGTTGCCGAAGCCTCGGGTGGCATCGACCACCACGATGGAAAGCGTCTTTTTCAGTGTCGGATCCTGAAAGCCGTCGTCGAGCAGGATCACGTCTGCCCCCGCTTCGGCGGCGGCGCGGGCACCGGCGGCGCGGTCGCGGGCGATCCAGCCGGGGGCGAAGGCGGCGAGCAGAAGCGGTTCATCCCCGGTTTCGGCGGCGGTATGGCGTTTGGGGTCGACCCGGATCGGCCCTTGCAGCGAGCCGCCGTAGCCGCGTGACAGGAAATGCGGGGTCAAGCCACGGGCGTTGAGGCGCATAAGCACCTCGATCGCCGTCGGGGTCTTGCCAGTGCCGCCGGCGTTGAGGTTGCCGATGCAGATCACCGGCGGGCCGGGGTCGATCCCCGCCTTTCCGGCCAGGCGCCGCGCCGTGCCTTGCGCGTAGAGCGTCCCGAGCGGGCTCAGCAACCGCGCCCGCCAGCCCGGCCGGTCAGGCGGGGTGAACCAGTAGCCGGGGGTGCGGATCACAGCAGGTTCCTTTCTTCAAGCTGGGCGAGGGTCCAGTCGAGCACGCGGTCGGTGGCCTCGGCCCCTTCGGTCACGGTGGACCAGGCGGCGGCGGCCATGCTGGCCGCCTGGTCCGGGGCCAGCAGCATCGAGACCGAGGCTTGCAGCCCCCCGGCATCGCGGATGATCCGGGCGGCCCCGGCATGGGACAGGCGGGTATAGGCGGGCAGGTGGCCGGCGACATAAGGTCCGTAGATGATGGCCGAGCCGTGGGTGGCAGGTTCATAGGGGTCATGCCCCTTCATGCCGCGTTGCAGGGAGCCGGCCATGAAGGTGACCGGGGACAACCGGTACCACAGTCCCATGTCGCCATAGGTATCGGCCAGCAGGACCTGACATTCGTCGCGGGGGGCGTCCTTGTCGGACCAGCGCTGAAACCGCCAGTCTTGGGCGGTAAGCGTTTCGGCGAAGGCATCGCTGTCCCCGGGCGCATTGGGCACCAGGATCAGTAGCAGGCGATGCGCCATGCGGCTGGCCTGACGCTGGGCGTCGAGGACCTGTTCCAGCTCGTCCGCGCAGACCATCGCGGCCAGCCAGATCGGCCGGCCGGCCAGCACATCCGCCAGTTCGTCGCGATCCGCGATGTCGCAGGGCAGGGCCATGCGGCCTTCCTGCAGGGGTTCGGAAATGCGGATCCGGCTGGCATCCGCCCCGAGCCGTTGCAGGCGACGGCCGGCACCCGCCGAGGCGGCATGGAAGGCAGAAAAGCCTTCCAGCGCGCGGCGGGTTTGCAGGGCACGCAGGCTCCAGCGCGGATCCGAGAGCGCGCGTTCCTCGGCCCCGGCCAGAAGCACCGGCACCTCGGCCTTGTTCAGGGCGGCCATCAGGGCGTTGCGGATATGCCCGCTGAGCCAGATCACCAGATCAGGGCGCCAGTGGTCGAGGAAGGTCGGGATGTCGTCGTGGGTGTCTTCGGGAATGGGCACATGCAGCAGCTCCGGGCCGCCGACCGCTTCGGGCAGTGCAGTCCCGTCGGGCAGGCTGACGAGGACCCGCGCGGTCGCGCCTTCGGTGCAAAGGCGGTCATCCAGCAGGGCGGCCAGCAGATGTGCGGCAGGCAGCCGGTCGGGATCCGGCACGATGAGCCAGATCAGCAGCCCCTCGGGCCGCTGCGCCATGCCTGGCGAGGCCCCCCGGTTGCCCCGGCGACCTAGCGCCCTGGCAAGTCCCCCGCCCCGCGTCATGGTCGTCTCAGCCCAGTTCCTCGGTTGCCGAGACCTCGATCTCTTCGTCGCGCAGGCGATGGATATGGGCGATGTAGTAACGCATATGCGCGTTATCCACGGTCTTCTGCGCGGCCGCCTTCCAGGCGTCGTAGGCCGAGGCGTAATCGGGGAACATCCCGATGATGTCGATGTCGTCCACATTGCGGAAGGCGTTCTTGGCGGGGTCGATCAGCTCGCCTCCGAACACGAGGTGCAGGCGTTGCGGCATGGGGGTCTCCTTCTGGGGATGATGCGGCAGCTTGCGGGCAAACTGCGCAGAATGGGGCCTGTGGTCAAGGCTGGGTCAGGGTCGGTGGTGTATTGATGCCGAAGGCGGCGGGTCCCAGGCGGGGTGGTCCGACAGGGCGCCGCAAGGCTTAGCGCCGGGCGGTTACCGAACCGTTGCGCACCGTCATTCGAAAGGCGGGCGTGGGGTGGCGGGCAGGGGGGCCGAGGGGACCAGCCGCGCGGCAATGTCCCCGTGCAGTGCGGGTCCGGCGGCGATCACCCCATTCAGCAGCGCGGTCGCGGAATTGAAGCGCAGGGGCTGGCCGTCCCGGTCGGAAATGCGCGCCCCGGCTTCTTCGGCGATCAGGCTGCCGGCGGCGATGTCCCATTCCCAGCTTGGCCGCAGGGTGAGCATCGCGTCAAAGCGTCCCTGCGCGACCAGCGACAGGCGATAGGCCAGCGCCGGGCGTTGGTGGCGGCTGAATCCGGGCACCGCGCCCTGCCAATGGCCCGCGGCGAAGCTGGGCTTGGCGGCCAGGATCGTCGCGCCTTCGGGGTCGGTGCGGGCGCTGCAGGTCAGCGCCGTGCCGTTCAGGGTTGCGCCACGGCCGCGCGCGGCGGCGAACATCCGGTCGAGCACCGGCAAAAAGACCACTCCCGCCGTGACGACCCCCTGATCGGCGACGGCGATGGAATGGGCCCAGGCCGATTGTCCGTCCATGAAGCTGCGGGTGCCATCGATGGGGTCGATGATGAACACCCGCCGCGCGGCAAGGCGGGCGGGATCATCGGGGCTTTCTTCGGAAAGCCAGCCATAGGCGGGGCGGGCCTGTGTCAGGCGTTTGCGCAGGGCATCGTTGACGGCCAGGTCGGCTTCGGTCACCGGGCCCTGATCGCCGGGCTTGTCCCAGAAATCGAGGTTTCCGGCGGTGAAGGCCATGGCGATGTCCCCGGCTTCGCGGGCGGCCTCGATCAGCAGGGCCAGGTCGTCTTCGCGGGCCGAAGGCGCGCCGGGGTCCTGCCCGTCACGCTCCGGCAATGGTCATCCCTTCGACGAGAAGCGAGGGGACGACCGACCCGCGCCAGGCCTGCGCGTCATTGGCCGGGTTCAGGGACAGCAGCATCTGGCGCAGATTGCCCGCGATGGTGCATTCGTTCACCGGGCGCACCGCTTCGCCGTTCTCGATCCAGAAACCAGCAGCACCGCGGGAATAATCGCCGGTGTTGGAATTGATCGTCTGCCCGATCAGCGAGGTGACCAGCAGGCCGGTGCCCATGTCGCGCATCAGTTCCTCGCGGCTGGCGCTGCCCTGGGTCAATTCCAGGTTCCAGTTGCTGGGCGAGGGCGGCGACGACAGACCGCGCGCGGCATTGCCCGTCGGGGTCATTCCCAGCTTGCGGGCCGTGGCCAGGTCCAGCGTCCAGCCTGTCAGCACCCCTGCGTCGATGATGCGGCGGGGTGCAACCGTCAGCCCTTCGGCGTCGAAGGGGCGGCTGGCGGGGCCGCGCGGGCGCAGGGGGTCTTCTGTCATGGTCAGCGACTCAGGCAGGACCAGTTCGCCGAGGGCGTTCATCAGGAAGGACGACCCCCGCGCCACCGCCGCGCCGTTCACTGCGCCGCACAGGTGGCCGATCAGGCTGGCGGCGACACGTTCGTCGAACAGCACCGGGTAGCTGCCGGTTTTCGGGGCGACGGCGCCCATGCGTTCCAGCGTGCGGGTGGCGGCGCGATTGCCGATCTCTTCGGGGCTGCGCAGGTCGGATTGAAAGACCCGGGCATCGCCGTCGTAGTCACGCTCCATCCCGTTGCCGGTCCCGGCGATGGCCACGCAGGACAGCGACCGTGAACTGCGCCGATAGCCCCCGGCGAAACCGTTGCTGGTGGCGATGAAGGCCTCGCTTGCGCCATAGCCGGCCGAGGCCGATTGCACCTGGCTGATGCCCTCATGCGCCAGGGCGGCCGCTTCGGCGCGGCGGGCGTCTTCTTGCAGCTCTTCCGGTGCAGGTTCGGGCGCGGGGTCGTGCAGTTCCAGCCCCTCTGCGTTGCGCCGGGCGGACAGTTGCGCGGGATCGGCCAGGCCGATCCAGGGGTCCTCGGGGGCTTCGCGGGCCATGGCCACGGCGCGTTCGGCCATCATGGCAAAGGTCTCGGGCCGGATGTCGGAGCCGGAGACACAGGCCTGCCGCTGTCCCATGAAGACCCGCAGGCCGGCTTCGATCCCCTCGGCGCGTTCGGCATGTTCAAGCGTGCCGGCGCGCATGTCGATCGAGATCGAGCTGCCTTCGCGCAAGATCACATCGGCGCTGTCGGCCCCGGCAGCGCGGGCGGCGTCCAGCAGGGACTGGCTGAGGTCGGAAAGGGAATGGGACATAACTGCCTTCTTCTTTTGCTGCCCCTTGCCTAGCCGTTGGGCGGGGTCGGATCAAGGTTGTGCGGATCGGGCGGTTTGTCAGCGACGGGAATCAACGACCGGGGATCAGCGGGCTGCCGTTCACCGACAGGCTTTCGTCCAGACCCAGCCGCAGCCGGGTGCTGAGCACATCACGGCTGCCCTCCTGTTCCGCCAGCAGCGGCAGGTAAAGCGGCAGCGCCATCACCAGCGCCGGGGGCACAAGCCCGCTGTCGCCAAGCGCGTTCAGCAACGCCAGCAGGCCCTCGCCACGCAAATCGATGCTGCCTTCGGCGCGGGGCACCGGGCCAAAGCGACTGGGGTTGCCGGGATCAAGCTGCAGGGTACCCTGCCCGCTTAGGGCCGCCCCGGCGCCGGTCAGATTGAACGCTTCGATCCGCAGGGCGCTGGTCTGCCCGGCGCCGGTCAGCGGCAGGCTGGCGATGGCGACATCATCGGAGACGGCAAGCGCCTGTTTCGTGCCCGTGGCCGACAGGGCAAGCGACAGCGGATCGCGCGGCAAGCGCCCGGCGGGGTCGATCAGGGGCCAGGCCATCGCTGGCGGGGTCACATCGGCCAGCCGCAGGTCGAAGGAAAAGGGCGCCTCGGCCCCGGTCATCACCGTCGGGCCGGTACTCGCCAGCCGCGCCTCGTCCACCCGCCCGTTCAGGGGGGCGGTCAGGGCGTCGCTGCTCAGGGCAAAGGCGACGGCCCGGCTTGTAGCCAGAAAACTGGTCTGACCGTCCCCGCTGCGCAGATCCAGCGCGCCGCCGCCCGAGGCGGTCGACAGGTTACCGCTTCGCGTGCCGTCCAGGGTGGTCTGCATCTGGCCGCTGTCCCAGGTCAGGTGGGCGTCCCGTTCGGACCCCGGACCGGGTCGGGTGCTGCCGTCGGTTGCGATCCCTTCCAGCTTGCCCGACACGACGATGTCTTGCCCGCGGGCGGGGGCGGCATGGGTCATGTCGAAGCTCAGCGAGGTGGCCTGCGCGTTATGGGTCAGCCGGGCGGGGCTGTCCGCCTCGGGAAGCAAGGCGACCTGACCTTCGGGGGCTTCGGCGACAAGGCGGATTGCGCCCGGTTGCGTCTTTCCGCCCGCGATCAGGCTGTCGATGGTCAGGTTCAGCGCAGCGGCGGTGAAATCGCTCAGGATCTCGTCACTGCCACTCACCGAATGGCTGCGCATCACGAACTGGTCCTGCAGCAACCGGCCCTCGGCTCGCCAGGGCTTGTCTCCCCGGTCCAGATCGACGCTGAAAGGCGTCTCCGCCGGCAATTCGACCGAAACCAGCCCTCCGGCAAGCTGATGCAGTTCAATCCCGCGCAACTCGACCGCCAGGGTGTTGGCGCCGTCTGCGCCGGGAAGGGTCAGGGCCATGCGGTCCAGGATCACCGTGTCGCCGTCCTGCCGCAGGCGGGTGGTCACGGTGAAGCCCGCGTCCTGAAGGACCTCTTGCCATTGTCCCAACATGGCTTCGGGGGTCAGGGCGGCGGCGGGGCTGGCCAGGGCCAGCCCGAAGGACAGCATCATCGCGCCAAGGCGCAGGCCTCGGGCGGGGCGGCGGGGGCGTTTCGCTGGCATGTGGGACCTTGCTGAAGACCGGCCCGTTCCGGGCCATGGAGTTTCTCATGATGTGGGGGAGGCGCCGCCGCGGTCAAGCCGACACCGGCGTTTCCCCGCCGCCAGTGGCGGGCATGGGGCGCCGCCGCAGGGTTTGGCCGCGCATTTCGCGAAGCAGGGCGGCTGCCCACTGGACCCGCCGCCGGTGCTTCGTTAGCTCTGGGGCAACGCGCATCCCGCAAGGAGGGAGAGAGATCTCATGACCGACCTGACCGGCAAGACCGCCGTCATCACCGGGGCCAGCCGCGGCATCGGCGCCGCCACCGCCCGCATTTTTGCCGAAGCCGGGGCCAATGTCGCCCTGCTGGCCCGCAGCGATGATGAAATCGCCGAGCTTGCCGGCGAAATCGGCGCGCAGGCCGTGGCCATCCCCTGCGACGTGTCGCGGTTCTGGGAGGTCTCGGAAGCCTTCGAAAAGGTCCGCGCGGCCTTCGGCAGCCTCGACATCCTGATCAACAACGCCGGGGTGCTGAAACCCATCGCCCCACTGGCCGAAGCCGACCCCGAGGATTGGGGCAAGGTCATCGATATCAACGTGAAGGGCGTCTTCAACGGCATGCGTGCGGTGATCCCGGCCATGGCGGCGGCAGGCGGCGGCACGATCATCACGGTTAGTTCCGGCGCGGCGCATAACCCGCTGGAAGGCTGGTCGGCCTATTGCACGTCAAAGGCCGGGGCGGCGATGCTGACTCGCGCGGCGCATCTGGAAAACGTCGACAAGGGCCTGCGTATCATGGGCATGTCGCCGGGCACCGTCGCCACGCAGATGCAGCGCGACATCAAGGCCTCGGGCGTCAATGCGGTCAGCGAGCTGGACTGGGAAGACCACATTCCCCCCGAATGGCCCGCGAAACTGATGCTCTGGATGTGCGGGGCCGGCGCTGACGCCCATCTTGGCGAGGAACTGAGCATGCGCAGTGAAGAGCTGCGGCGCATCATCGGCGTGCAGGCGTGACCGGACGGGCGCGCGGCTAGGAATGGCGCAGGCGCTGGTCATCGGCGGCGGCCCGGCAGGGCTGATGGCGGCGGGGGCCCTGGCCCGTGGCGGCCATGCGGTGACGCTTGTCGAGCAGATGCCGACCATGGGGCGCAAGGTCCTGATGGCCGGGAAATCCGGCCTGAACCTGACCCGCGACGAGGATCTCGAAAGCTTCCTGTCTGCCTATGAAGAGGCCGCGCCGCAGTTGCGCCCCGCTTTGCAGGGCTTCGGCCCCGAAGCGGTGCAGGACTGGGCGCGTGATCTGGGCGAAACGCTGTTCACAGGCTCGACCGGGCGGGTGTTTCCGGTGGGCATGAAGGCATCGCCCTTGCTGCGGGCCTGGTTGACGCGCTTGGCGGGGCAGGGCGTCACCCTGCGCACACGCTGGCGCTGGACGGGTTGGGACGCCGCTGGCGCGGCCTGTTTCCAGACCCCGGAAGGCGTTCAATCCATCGCGGCAGAGGCCACGGTACTGGCCTGCGGCGGCGCAAGCTGGCCGCGTCTGGGCTCGGACGCGGCCTGGGCGGGTTGGCTGCCGGTGGTGCCCTTCCGCCCGGCGAACTGCGGTTTTCGGCGGCGCTGGTCCGACCACATGACCCCCCATTTCGGCGCGCCGATCAAGTCGGTGGCGCTGCGGGCCGGAAACCGGGTGACGCGCGGCGAATGCGTGCTGACCCGCGACGGCATCGAAGGCGGCGCAATATACACCCTGTCCCGCGCCCTGCGGGATGGCGCGCCGCTGCTGATCGACCTTGCCCCTGATCTGAGCGTGCAGGACATCGCCAGGCGTCTTGCGGCGGGGCGGCCCGGGGAAAGCCTGTCGAACCGCCTGCGCAAGGCGCTGAAACTGGACCCGGTGAAACGTGCGCTGATCAACGAACTGGCCCGACCGCTGCCGACCGACCCGCTGGCGCTGGCGGAAAGGGTCAAGGCGCTGCCCCTGCCACTGGAGGGTGCGCAGGACATGGCCCGCGCGATATCCACCGCCGGGGGGGTGCCCTTCGAGGCGCTGACCGAAGGGCTGATGCTGCGCGCCCGCCCCGGTGTCTTCGCCGCGGGTGAAATGCTGGATTGGGAGGCGCCGACGGGGGGCTACCTGCTGACCGCCTGCCTTGCGACCGGGCTTTGGGCCGGGCGTCATGCGGCAGAGTACCTTGACGGAACCGCGTCCTGAAATCAGCCCCTAGCGGGCGCGCCCCATCATCGCGAGGCGGATCAGCATCCGTTCCACCAGCGCCATGTCCGGGGCCGATTGCCCGGCCGAGCGCAGGGTCAGGTCGGTATCCGTCACCACCCCGAGCGCCTGTTCCAGCTTCGGCGCGCCCCAGCCCTGGGCCTGACGCAACAACTTGTCCCGGCGCGGTCCGAAGGCCGGCGGGCGCAGCCGCCCGATCCCTGCGCCCGCCCCGTCGGGATGCGCGGCGACAGCATACAGCGTCTTGAAATGCCGCAGCGTGGCGATGCAAAGCGCCACCGGCTGCACCCCTTGCGCCTTCAGCCGGCGCATCATCGGGCCGACCTGATCCGATCGTGCTTCGGCCACGTGGTCGATGATCTCGTCCAGCTCGGCCTCGGTCGAGGCGGGCGCGGACAGGGCGATCTCGGCCTCGGTCAGGGGGGTGGGGTCGTTGTACTTGTACAGCGCGATCTTCTCGATCGTCTGGCGGAAGTCGCCGGGGTCGAGGACCATCGCCAGGCTGGTCAGGGCGCGCAGGGCATCGGGGGGCAGACGGGTCAACCCGGCCTTGTTCAGCGCGGCCTCGATTTCCTCACGCGATGGCGGGTCGTCGTAGATGCCACAGGCATAGGCGCGGGGGTGGGCTTCGAACGCCTTGCGGATCTTCGAGGTGGGCTTCAGCTGCCCGGCGGCCACCACCAGATGTGCATCGCCCGGCTGCCAGTCGGCAAGTGCGGGCAGGATGTAATTCGCCTGCATCTCTGTCGCGCCTTCGACGAAGACGGCGCGCGGGCCGGGAAAGAAGCTTTGCGCACGCAGCGCGACGTTCAGTCCGTCGGGATCACGGCGCAGGTCGGTGGCCTGAAACCGCGAGATCCGCATCTCGGAATCGCCGTTGGGGCCGGTGAGGTTGGCGATGATCTCTTGCCGCCGGATCGCGATGCGCATGGCGTCGGGTCCGTACAGCAGGATGCCCGCGCGATCCGGGTCCGGTTTCGCCGCGTAGCGGGCAATGTCCTTGGAGGCCAGCTTCATTGGCCGGAAACCGGGGGCGCCCCCATTGCCGACTGGGAAACCGACTGGGTATGGAGCGCCATGTCCGCGGTCAGGCGGGCCACCAGCATGTCCGACAGGATCACCATCAGCCGTTCATGGGCATCCGATTGCGACGCCAGCGTGGCGACCGTTGTGCCGGTGGCGGAATAACCGGTGAAGGATTGCACCTTGCCCGACCCGATCTCTGTCGCGCTCTCGATCTGGGTCAGGGTGTAGGTCAGCGATCCCACCACGTTGAACCGCGTCGTGGTGTTGTCGCTGGTGACGGCCAGGCTTTCTTCTCCGACGCTCAATTGCAGCGTCAGGTCGTACAGCGGGGCCGTTACCCGGCCAAGCCGCTGTTCCAGTTCGCGCACAAGCACATAGCTGTCGTCACTGTCGGGCGCGGGAATCCGCGTCGTGTTCAGAAGCGGCAGCGTGCCGCCCCCGGGTCCGTAGCTGGGGGTAAAACCACAGGCTGCGAGGCCGCCAAGGGCCAGCCCCGAAGCCAAGGTTGCCAGAAAACTGCGCCGGTCAGATGACCACATTCACGATCCGCCCTGGGACAACGATAACCTTGCGTGGCTGGGCCCCGTCCAGCGTCCGCTTCACATTGTCGACTTCCAGCGCCAGCTTTTCAACCTCTGCCTTGTCCATGTCGGCGGGAACGGTGATTTCGCCGCGTCGCTTGCCGTTGACCTGGATCGGCATGGTGATGCTGTCCTCGACCAGCATGGCCTCGTCCGCGACTGGCCAGGGGGCCTGCGCAATCAGGCCCTCCCCGCCCAGCATCTGCCACATCTCTTCGGCCAGGTGCGGGGTCATGGGCGACATCAGCTGCGCCAGAACCTTCAGCGCCTGACGTTTGGCGTCCGAGCCGGCCCTGGATTTGGCAACGGTGTTGGTAAAGCCGTAGAGCTTGGCGATGGAGGCGTTGAAGCCGAAGCTTTCCACGCCAAGGGTCACGTCGCGGATCGCCTTGTGCATATCGCGCATCAGGGTGGTGTCGGCATCGCCATTCGCGGGGCTGTCACCCAGTTCGGCGGCAAGGCGCCAAACCCGCGCCAGGTGCTTGGCCGACGCTTCGGCGCCGGCGGCGGTCCATTCCACATCGCGCTCGGGGGGCGAATCGCTCAGCACGAACCAGCGCGCGGTATCGGCGCCGTACTGGTCGATGATGGAGACCGGGTCGACGACGTTGTTCTTGGATTTCGACATCTTGGCCGAGGGGATGATCTGCACCTCGGTGCCGTCCTCGAGGAAGCCCTTGCCGTCCTTCAGCGTCACCGCTTCGGGGTAATGATAGACCGGGCGGCCATTGGCGCCTTCGGTCTGGTAGATCGCATGGGTCACCATGCCCTGGGTGAACAGTGCGTCGAAGGGCTCGCTGGCGCTGTCGGGCAGGTGGCCGGTGATGTTCATCGCACGGGCAAAGAAACGCGAATAGAGCAGGTGCAGGATCGCGTGTTCGATACCGCCGATATATTGATCGACGTTCATCCAGTAGGCGGCTTCGGCCATATCGGTCGGGGTGTCGGCATGGGGCGCGGTGAAGCGCGCGAAATACCACGACGAATCGACGAAGGTGTCCATCGTGTCGGTTTCGCGCTGCGCATCCCCGCCGCAGGACGGGCAGGCGCAGTCGCGCCAGGTCGGGTGCCGGTCCAGCGGATTGCCCGGCACAGAGAAGTCGATCGGCTTGCCGCCTTCGTCGTAGGGCAACTGGATCGGCAGGTTCTCTTTCTTCTCGGGCACCACGCCGCATTTGGCGCAATGCACGACCGGAATCGGGCAGCCCCAGTAGCGTTGCCGCGACAGGCCCCAGTCGCGCAGACGGAACTTGGTCACGCCTTCGCCGATGCCCTTGGATTCGCAGAAGGCAATCGCGGCGTCGATGGCCTCGTTCCCGGTCATGACCTCATCGCCCGCGACCGGGCGGGTGAAGCGCACCTTGTCGGGTTTCGGCGGCACATAGGCACCGCGCGCGGGGTAATCGCCCTCGACCGGTTCAAAGACCGGTGTGATGGGCAGGTCGTATTTGGTGGCGAATTCCTGGTCGCGCTCGTCATGCGCCGGCACACCGAAGATCGCCCCGGTGCCATAGTCCATCAGGATAAAGTTCGCGATCCAGACCGGCAGTTTCCAGTCGGGATCAAGCGGATGGGTGACGGTCAGGCCAGTGTCGTAGCCCAGCTTTTCCGCGGTCTCGATGGCCTCTTCGGTGGTGCCGCCCTTGCGCGCTTCGACGCAGAAGGCCGCCAGCTTTTCGTCCTTGGCTTCCAGCGATTTGGCAAGGGGATGGTCCGGCGAAATGCCGACAAAGCTGGCCCCCATCAGGGTGTCGGGCCGGGTGGTATAGACCTCGATCTGCTCGAAACCCTCTGCCGGTTCGGTAAGATCCCATGCGAATTGCAGACCGCGCGATTTGCCGATCCAGTTGGCCTGCATCAGCTTGACCTTTGCCGGCCAGTTGTCGAGCCCGTCGAGCGCGCTCAGCAGATCGTCCGAGAAATCGGAGATCTTGAAGAACCACTGGGTCAGTTCCTTGCGTTCCACCAGCGCACCGGAGCGCCAGCCACGCCCGGCCTCGACCTGTTCGTTGGCCAGAACGGTCATGTCGACCGGATCCCAGTTCACCACGGCGTTCTTGCGATAGACCAGGCCCTTGTCGAGGAAGTCGAGGAACAGCGCCTGCTGCTGGCCATAGTATTCCGGGTCGCAGGTGGCGAACATCCGGCTCCAGTCCAGGCCGAAGCCAAGCGGCTTCATCTGCTCGACCATCGTGTCGATGTTGGAATAGGTCCAGTCCTTCGGATGACCGCCATTGGCCATCGCGGCGTTTTCCGCCGGCATGCCGAAGGCGTCGAAACCCATGGGGTGCAGTACGTTGTGCCCGGTGCTGAGCTTGTAGCGCGCGATCACGTCGCCCATCGTGTAGTTGCGCACATGCCCGATATGAATGCGCCCCGAAGGATAGGGGAACATCTCGAGCACGTAATACTTGGGCTTGCTGTCACCGGTCAGGTCCTTGCCGCGCGGGGCCTTGAAGACCAGGGCATCGTCCCAGGCTTTCTGCCACTTGGGTTCGATTTCGGCAGCGGAATAGCGCGACATGAAAGGGCCTTTCGGTGATGGGCGTCTCGGGGCGGGTTGATAGGGCGGCAGGGCGCGGGGGTCCAGCGATTTAAAGATTCGGGCTCAAAACGGCACGGGCGGGCCGGGATGGCAAAAGCACGGGTTCCCAACGCGACCGTGGGGGGTAATCTGCAGTCTAGCAGGAGGGCCCCCGTGAACATCCTATTCATCCACCAGAATTTTCCCGGCCAGTTCAGGCATCTTGCCGTGGCGCTGGCCGCGCGCGGCGACAGGGTCGTGGCGCTGACCCTGCGGGTGAAACAGGCGACCGACTGGCAGGGTGTGCGGATGCTGCCCTATCAGATCGCGCGCAAGGGGGGGCAGAAAGTGCATCCCTGGATGCTCGACCTGGACACCAAGGTGACGCGGGCCGAGGCCTGCTTTCGCGCCGCGCTCAAGTTGAAGGAGACGGGCTTTGTTCCCGATCTGATCGTGGCGCACCCGGGCTGGGGGGAATCGCTGTTTCTGCGCGATGTCTGGCCGCAGGCGCGCATCGGGCTGTATTGCGAGCTTTACCATCTGGCCGACTATCCGCACCTGGGCTTTGACCCCGAATTTCCGTCCCCCGATCCCCAAGGCGCGGCGCCGCGCCTTCGCCTGAAGAACCTGCACAACCACCTCAGCTTTGACGTGGCGCAGGCGGGGATCAGTCCGACCCAATTCCAGGCCGGGACCTTTCCGCAGGCGATGCGCGACCGGATTTCGGTGATTCACGACGGGATCGACACCGAGGCGCTGAAGCCTGATCCGGGGGCGCAATTCAGCCTGCCCTCGGGCCAGGTCCTGACCCGCGCGGACGAGGTGGTGACCTTCGTGAACCGCAACCTCGAACCCTATCGCGGCTATCACGTCTTCATGCGCGCGCTGCCGCGCCTGCTGCGGGATCGCCCCGGGGCACAGGTGCTGATCACCGGCGGGGACGGGTCGTCCTATGGTGCGCCGCCACCCCAGGGGCAGACCTGGAAGCAGATCTTACTTGATGAGGTCGCGCCCCAGATCCCGGAATCCGACATGGCGCGGGTGCATTTCCTGGGCCGCATTCCCTATGGAAATTTCCTGCAGATGCTTCAGGTGGCGCGGGTGCATGTATACCTGACCTACCCCTTCGTGCTCAGCTGGTCGCTGATGGAGGCCATGGCCTGCGAGGCCGCTATCGTCGCCTCGGACACCGAACCGGTGCGCGAGGTTCTGCGCGATGGGGAAACCGGGCGGCTGGTCGATTTCTTCGACGGCGCGGCGCTGGCCGATCAGGTCTGCAGCCTGCTGGAGGATGCCCCCACCCGCGCCCGGCTTGGCCGCGCCGCGCGCGAGGTCATCACCCAGGGGTATGATCTGAACCGGCATTGCCTGCCGCGGCAGCTGGACTGGGTGGACGCCGTGGCGGCGATGCCGCTGTGATCGGGGATGCGTGACACGAAAAAGCCGCCCCCGAAGGGCGGCTTTCCGTCTGTTCCCTGGTGGGGCGCTGGCGGTCTCAGCGGCCCCGGTCGGCCACCCGCAACTGGCGGGCGCGGGTCAGGATCGCGTCCTCGACGGCGCGTTGCGTGCCGGCATCGGCGGCGCGGCCCCCGCTGGTTTGCAGCGCCACGTTCAGCGACCGGGCTTCCAGTGCCGGATCCGAGATATAGACCGTCGCCCGATAGGACCGACCGCCGCCCGGAGGCGTGCCGTAGTCGGTGACGATGACGCCGGTAAAGGGATCAACCTCTTTGACGGGCAGGAAATCGAGCACTTCCAGCGAGGCGTTCCAAAGATAGCGGTTCACCGCGACCTTGGTGCCATCATCGCGCTGGCTGAAGATTTCCCAGACTGTGCTTTCCTCGGCGTAGGTCGACCCTTCGGTCCGACCGCCGGGCACATAGACATCGCCCGAAGCGTTACTGACCGGAACGCTCGTGGTTTGCGTGCCGGTTGATCCGCAGGCGCCGAGCGCGAGAAGGGCGATCCCGGCCGCCAGGCCGATAGCGCGAGTAGACGTCATGCCAAGCCTCATTTCCATAGGCACAAAGTGCCATGTGTCCACCCTGATCTAACGAAGCGGGCAAGGGGGGGCAAGGAACATTCCGGGTCCGGGCCTTCCTTGCAGCCGGCAAGACCGACATTGCCCGGACTGCGGACATCTCAGGGCTGTTGCGGGCTGCCGCGTTTCTCGCCGCGGGGGCGGGTCCGGGACCCCGAGGTGTTGCGGGCAGCGGTCGGGCCAATGCGCAGATATCTCTACATACTGTTAAGGGGACGCATAATGTGACCGCTGCCGGGTGTTCTGCGGGCAAATGGTCTGCGCGGTGTCTGGCGGTGCGCGGGACAAGGGGCGTCAGGCCCTGGTGCAGACGCGGTCAAGACCCTGATCAAGCGGGGTTTCCCGCCGAAAATGGGCTTTTCACCCTTCTCTCGCGTGGATTTCCGCCGAGCCGGCTTTCTGGCCATTGGCATTAACGGTTCTGAAATCTGCCACTGATCGCGACAGCATCACCGGGTCAGGGCGGCAGACTGTGGCAGAGTTGCACCAGCTTCGGACCCGCATTACCCCGCCCGATCCGGTTTACTTGCAATGATAAGGGGAAAAGAGCGAAAGACCTTGGCATACCCAAATCGGATTCCCCGTTTTGGGGCAGACTGAGAAAACCGAGGGAAACACGATGAAAAAAGTTCTCTTCGCAACGACCGCGCTGGTAATGACCGCCGGTGCTGCGTCCGCAGATATCGACCTGGTCGGCTTCGCCCGTTTCGGTGTCGTTTACAACGATGGTACCGAAGACTGGAACCTGACCAACCGGTTCCAACTTGACGTCATCGGCACCACTGAAGCCGACAACGGCATGGAATTCGGTGGTAAAGTCCGCATGCGGATCACCTCCGCTGGCGACTACATGAACGCCAACGGCACCACCACCAACGGCTTCAACGACCCGATGCTGTGGGTGTCCTCCGACGGTCTGACCCTGATGGTCGGCAACGTCGAGTACGCGCTCGACAACATGCCCGGTCTGGCAATGCCCTCCCCCGGTCTGCTCGGCCTCGAGTTCATCTCGCCGGCTATCAGCATCCCCGGCTACGGCTCCAACGCCATCAACGGTTCCGATGCCGTTGCTATGACCTACGAAATGGATGCCTTCGCAGCGCATCTGTCGTATGACCCGGTCTACGAAGGCACCGACATGTATGTCGCGTACACCTTCTCGGGCTACACCTTCGCTCTGGGTTACCAAGACGCATACGCTTACTCCACCGAGTGGGCTGCTGCTGTCTCCGGCGACATCGCCAACATCGGCTTCAACGCTTCCTACGCCGACAACGGCTCGGACGGTGATGCATACGGTGTCGGCTTCGACTACGACATCAACTCCGCTCTGAACGTTTCGGGCTTCGTTGCATACGTTGACGCTCTGGACGACGCCAACTACGGCGTTGGCTTCGCTTACGACCTGGGCGGCGGCGCTGCTCTGAAGGGTTCCGTCGGCTACCTGATCGAATACACCGTTGCTGACTTCGGTGTGACCTTCAACTTCTGATCCCAGAAGCTGAATGTTGCGATCCAGGGGGCAGGTCTTCGGACCTGCCCCTTTTCGTTTGCCGCCTCTTTCCTGGGGTCGCAGCCCGAGGTGCCCCTTTCCTTTCCGGCTGCATTGATGTTCCTTGGCCGCGCTTGCAAAGAGGGTGCCATGACCACAACCAGCCTTGAAACCAGCCCCGACCAGACGCCGCTTGATCAGATCCGGTCGCGCATCGCCGCCGCCTGCGCCGAGGCCGGGCGAAGCCCCGACGACGTAACGCTGATCGCCGTATCCAAGCTGCAACCAGAAGACCGCGTGCGCGCTGTCCTGAAGCAGGGCCAGCGGATCTTTGGTGAGAACCGCGTGCAGGAAGCGGCCGGCAAGTGGCCCGCCTACCGCGATGAATTTCCCGGAATTTCCCTGCATATCCTCGGCCCACTGCAAAGCAACAAGGTCCGTCAGGCCATGGAACTGGCCGAGGTCATCCATTCCGTCGATCGCCCCAAGATTGCCCAGACCATCGCGCGTATCGCGGACGAGATCGGCACCTGTCCGGAGCTTTTCCTGCAGATCAATACCGGCGAGGAACCGCAGAAAGCGGGCGTTCTGCCAGCCGAAGCCGATGCCTTCGTCGCCGAATGCCGCGACCTGTCCCTGCCGGTGAAGGGGTTGATGTGCATTCCCCCTGCCGACGAAGAAGCCAGCCTGCATTTCGCCCTTCTGGCAAAGATCGCCGCCCGCAACGGGCTTGCCGGGCTTTCGATGGGCATGTCGGGGGATTTCGAAAAGGCCGTGTCCTTCGGCGCGACCCATGTCCGCGTCGGCTCGGCCATCTTTGGCGCGCGCGGTTAGGCCGGGCGGGGCGCGACCTCGATCACGTCACCGGGGCGCAAATGGCGGATCAGTCTGTGCAGATGATCGCGGCGCAGCGCGATGCAGCCTTCTGTCGGAAACCCCGGGCGACGCCATTGGTGCAGGAAAATCGCCGATCCGGCCCCCGGTCGGGCGTTCGGCCAGTTCCAGTCCAGCACTATGACCATGTCGTACAGTGGATCGGCACGGCGCAGTCTTTCGTGGCTCGCGGCGAAGGGCGCGCGACAATGCTGGTTATACGCCCCGTGATCTGGCGCGTCGCACCACAGGTCCGAAGGCCCGATCGGCCGCGCCCATGGAACTGGCCGGGCCAGACGATCGGGGCGATACCAAAGCTGGGCCACCCGGTGTCGTCCAACCGGCGTCGCCCCGTCCCCTTCGCATTTGTCCGGATGGATCCCGCCGCGCCCGATACTGCAGGGCAGTGTCACGCATCCGGTACGCAGGCCCATCGGTGTCAGGCGCAGCCTCATAGAAGGTGCCCGGATTTCTTGGCCTTGGTGGCAAGATAGGCCTTGTTGAAAGGATTTTCACCGACCTTCAGCGGGACCCGTTCGACAACCGCGACGCCTTCTTTTTCCATCATCGCGATCTTTGCCGGGTTGTTGGTCAGCAGCCGCACCTGACTGAAGCCCAGCCGTTGAAGCAATTCCGCGCCAAGGCGGAAATCGCGTTCGTCATCTTCGAAGCCAAGGCGATGGTTCGCCTCGACCGTGTCAAAGCCTTGATCTTGCAGGGAATAGGCCCGCATCTTGTTGGCCAGACCGATGCCGCGCCCTTCCTGATTGAGGTAAAGCAGGATGCCCGCGCCTTCCGATCCCATCTGGGTCAGGGCGCCATGTAGTTGGGGGCCGCAATCGCATTTCAGGCTGCCCAGAACATCGCCGGTGAAACAGGCCGAATGCAACCGCGCCAAAACGGGCTTGTCCCGCGCGGGGCGGCCAATCTCGACCGCATAATGTTCCTCACCGCCGTCTGCTGGGCGAAACACATGCAGGCGCCCGGCTTCGGACACCGCCAGGGGCAGGCGGGCCGAAACCACCGCATTCATCGGGCTGGCAAGGTCCAGTTGCGCCGCGGTATGCACGGCGGGCAGCAGGGTCAGGTTGTGATCACGGGCAAAACTGGCGGGATCCCCAAGCTCCGCCAGGATGGCGGCGGGCAGGATTCGGGCGGATTTCGCCAGCTTCAAAGCGATGCGATGCAGGTCGGCCGACCCGTCGCGCAGGGCGGTCAACGGGCCTTTCATCGGGTGGCGCAGATCATCTGCCGGATCGGCCAGCGCGCCGACCCATTCCGGTGTGGCCCCGGGTGGAACCGGCAGGCGGGCCAGGTCACCGTCATAAGGCCGCGCCTTAAGCGTCTCGGCCCGGCGCGCAGTGATCGCCAGCACCGGTTGGCCCGGCAAGGCCATGAGATCGCGCAACCGCGCGGGGCGCAGCGTTTCCGCAGCCAGCACCAACGCCCCGTGGCCGCCGCCTTGCAGCACCACTGGCAAGCCCATGCGCAGATCGGTGCGGGCGCGGGCAATAAGTTCGGCGACCTCGGGAAGAAGGCTCATGCGGTAATTCCGTTTCGGACCGGGATCGACCCGGTTCCGGGCAGGGCCGGACGGGTGCGGGTTTCAGGCGCCTACCAATAGCCGGATGGTGGGGGATTTGAAACAATTCCCGTTTCTCCAACACGAGAGCGTGAGAGCCTGTAGCAAAACTTGTCGTGGCGGCAAGGCAGGCGCATGTGCGCTTGACGGGCATAGGAGACCGGAAATATGGCGCAATTGAAAAAGATCCTGCTTGTCGATGATGATGACGACCTGCGCGAGGCGCTGAGCGAGCAGCTTGTCATGACCGAGGATTTCGATGTCTTCGAGGCCGGCAGTGGCAGCGATGCGATGCAGAAGGTGAAGGAGGGGCTGTTCGATCTGTTGATTCTGGACGTCGGTCTGCCAGATACCGACGGGCGCGAACTATGCCGGTTGATGCGCAAACAGGGGGTGAAAAGCCCGGTATTGATGCTGACGGGGCACGATACCGATGCGGATACGATCCTTGGGCTGGATTCTGGGGCGAATGACTACGTCACCAAGCCATTCAAGTTTCCGGTCCTGCTCGCTCGGATCCGGGCGCAATTGCGTCAGCATGAGCAAAGCGAGGACGCGGTGTTCCAGCTTGGCCCCTACAGCTTTCGCCCTGCAATGAAGCTGCTGGTCACGGAGGATGAGCGCAAGATCCGCCTGACCGAGAAAGAGACAAATATCCTGAAGTACCTTTACCGATCCGCCGATGGCGTGGTGGCCCGGGATGTCCTGCTGCACGAGGTATGGGGGTATAATGCGGGGGTCACGACCCATACGCTGGAAACCCATATCTATCGCCTGCGTCAGAAGATCGAGCCTGATCCATCCAACGCCCGCCTGCTTGTGACCGAGTCCGGAGGGTACCGTCTGGTCGCCTAGCGTATTCCCTGCTTTCCGTGGTCGTCGGAAAAATGTATGTTGATAGCATGTTCCTTGGAACAAAACCGAACATATCCGGGTTAGATATGTACCTCCCTGTTGGACTGCCCGGGCTTATGGCCCGGGCTTTTTTCTTTTCCTACAGTTGGTTAAGGTGAATTCCCGTAAAATTAAAACAGACTCTCCCATCTTCGGCAGGATTTGCGTCTCTTCGAGGTGACGCGAATCGGCGTCGGTTTTTTCAACTGGCGCCTCTCTTAGGCTCATAAGATCTGCGGTTTATCAGCGGATCTCTGCCGTTCGCCCGTGCCCTGAGCTGCTTATGGGGGCTGAACGTCAGGACCTCCGGCAGCCCCTCGCCTTGGCAAGGCCCTGGACCGGCAAGGGATGAAACAAGGTCAGAATTCATTCCAATCGTCCTGACCGCCGGCGGGCGGACCGTTCACTACTTGCTTGGCCGAAGCAGCGGGCATCGGCGCGGCCGGTGATCGGCGTGCGCCGGGAGCCTGGTCAGTATCTGCGCCTGTCTGGAACCGGGTCATCAACGCGCTCAATTCCTCCGCCTCGCGGTTGAGGGCGGTAGAGGCCGCATTGGTCTCTTCGAACATGGCGGCATTCTGCTGGGTTACCTGGTCGAGTTCCTTCATCGTATCGTCGATAAAGGCCAGAGAGCTGGATTGTTCATTCGCCGAAGAGGCAATCTGCGACACCAGTTCCGCCACGTTGCGCACCACTTCCGAGATCCGTTTCAACGAAACTCCGGTTTCATTCACCAGCGCCACGCCGTTCTTCACCTGTTCGTTGGAGGTGGAGATCAACGAGCTGATCTCACGCGCCGAGGTGGACGAGCGCGCAGCCAAAGCCCGAACTTCTGTCGCGACCACGGCAAAGCCGCGGCCCGCCTCACCTGCGCGGGCGGCTTCGACACCAGCATTAAGCGCCAGAAGGTTCGTCTGGAAGGCGATATCCTCGATCACCTGGCTGATATTCGAGATCTCGGAGGATGAGGTTTCGATCTCGGCCATGGCCGAAACGGTGCGTTGCACAACCTCGTCCGAGGTCTGTGACTGGGCGCGGGCGCCGTCGGCGGCGGAACTGGCGCTGCGCGCGGCCTCGGCGGTGGCGCGCACGTTGTTGTTGATCTCCTGAATTGCATTGGAGGTTTCCTGCAGCGAAGCGGCCTGCCGTTCGGTCCGCTGCGCGAGGTTGTTGGAGGCATTGGCGATGGCGTCTGCATCCTGCGACACGGCCTGGGCGTTGCGGATCACGTTCTGGACGGTTTCGCGCAGTTCAGCGACCGCGTGGTTGAAATCCTGCCGCAGACTGTCGTGGTTTTCATCGAAGGGCGTGTTGATCGTGGCGCCCAGATCCCGACTGGCGAGCCGGTTCAATGCCTCCCCCAGCCCGTCAACGACGATCTGCTGGGCTTCGGCGGCGCGGATGCTGATTTCCTGTTCACGCTGCATGGCGCGGCGCGAGGCAAGGTCAGACTCGGCCACCCGCTCGTCCAATGCGACACGGTTTCGGATCGAGACGAAGAGCACGATGGCCTCCATTACCACGATGACACCATGCAGGGCCGTGCGTTCGATATTCTGCGCCAGCGAGCTTGAGGGGTAGATCAAGGTCGGCAAGGCGATGGCCAGGGTCAGGTGATGCACGGCGATCAGCGCGGCGCAGCCAATGACGACCCGCGCGTCCGACATGGCCATCGTGACCGCCAGAAGCGCAAAGAACAGCATATGGCTGTCGACCTGCCAGGGGTGCCCGGCCAATGCAGCCGAAAACCCCATGGCTTGCCCGATCAGCGCCATCCCGACGATCATTCGCCCGCCCGGTCCCCCGCTGCTGCTGCCGAAAAAGGCCAGCCCGGCGACAGCCAGCGCGAAAACCAGGACCGGCAGCACCGGGTTGCCAGCCAGCAGCGCGGCGGCGGGCGGCAGGATTGCGAGCCCCATGGCTGCCTGCCCGACAAGCCGCATCGCTTGTTTCCGCGAGGCTTCGAACCCGTTCTCGTCTTTCAAATCCTGATCGGCGGTCATGTCAGTCACGTTCATCCGGTCACTCCGCAAAATTTCGCGACGGCGGTGCCGTCGACAACTAGAAAGGCCCCTGCTTCGCGTAAGCGATCCCCGAAATCGGGGTTGCCCGCCTGGGCGAGCGTCGCCATCGGCGCCCATGTTGGCCCGACCCCGTGGCCCCCGGCCGCGGCAATCGCCGCCTCTCGGTCTGCCCACGGCCCCGAAAGTACCAGAACCAGCCCGTGACTGGCCCTTGGCAAAGAGGCGAGTCCCAGAACCGGCCCGGACAGGCAGAGCCCCAGGAAGGTCATCGCGACGATGATATTCTGTGTGACGATCCGCACTGGCGCCCCCTTCAGCCTCCGCGATAGCGCGAATCCCTTGCCGCCGCGTTAAAGCTAGAATGCATTGGATCTGCCTGTGGGGACGCTCGCGGTGCCGGGTCGGGCTTTTCCTGCCGCGTCCCGGATGCTACCGAAGACCTGCCCAACATCCGGAGCTTGCCATGCCCTTTACCCTTGCCACTTGGAACATCAATTCGGTCCGCCTGCGCGAAGGACTGGTCTGCAAGTTGCTGGAACAGGACGCGCCGGATGTGCTCTGCCTGCAGGAATGCAAGAGCCCGGTCGACAAGATTCCGGTCGAGGCCTTCCATGCCGCTGGCTATACCCACATGGTGGCACGCGGTCAGAAGGGCTACAACGGCGTCGCCATCCTGTCGAAGCTGCCGCTGGAAGATGTCGGGGACAAGGATTTCGCCGCGCTTGGCCATGCCCGCCATGTTGCTGCCCGCCTGCCCAACGGCGTCACGATCCACAATTTCTACGTCCCTGCGGGGGGCGACAAGCCCGACCGCGAAGTGAACGTGAAATTCGGTCAGAAGCTCGACTACCTGACCGGGATGCGGGACTGGTTCCATGCCGAGCCGCCGAAGAAGGCGATCCTGGTCGGGGATCTCAACATCGCGCCACGCGAAGATGACGTCTGGGACCACAAGAAGCTGCTCAGGGTCGTGTCGCACACGCCGATCGAGGTCGCCCATCTGGCCGAGACCCAGGGCGCCGGGAACTGGGTGGACATCACCCGGCAGGACATCCCCGAAGGGAACCTCTATTCCTGGTGGTCCTATCGCAGCCCGGATTGGGATGCCGCGGACAAGGGGCGCCGCCTCGATCATGTATGGGCCACGCCGGATATCTCGAATGCGGCGCATTCCAGCCGGGTTTCACGCGCGGTGCGCGGTTGGGAACAGCCCTCGGACCACGCCCCGGTGTTTGCAACCTTCGACCTGTGACCTGCTAGGCGATAGCCAGCACCAGCAGCGACAGGGCCAGACCGACAGCAAGGGCAAAGACCCCGTTCCAGCGGAAACAGACCGCTGACGGGGTGACCCCGCCAAGCCGCGCGATCAGCATGACCGAGGCGGTGAAGGGCGATGTCACGGCGGCGATCGACCAACCGGCCGTCAGGGCGATTACCATGGCTGCGGGCGCGATGCCCAGGGTGGCCGGATCCGGCAGTAACGGGCCGAACAGCGACACGAACAGGATCGGGTTCATGCCGAACTGCCCGCCCAGCGGGATGATCCAGATCGGCACCAGCAGCAGGATCCAGACAGGCAGGCTGCCAAGGTCGATGCCGCTGGCGCTCAGCGCCGGTGCAAGCATCGCCCCTGCCGCACTGCCCAGGAAACCGGCCATGGCCAGCAGGATGATCTCGCCGCCGAATCCGGGCAGTTCCTGAAACAGGAACGCCCCGCCGTGCTGGCGCAATTGCCGCCCCCCGGTCCGCCTCGGCGCCTCGGCCACCAGCCAGAGCGCGGCGACGACCGGCACCACGGCCAGCACCGACAGGGCTGCTGAAACGCCGCTGACCAGATGGATCGCATAGACCGGCACCGCGACCAGCAGCATCATCCACAACACGGGCAATAGGGCGGCGGGGCTGTCCCGGCGCTGATAGGCCGGCACGCGTGACGGGTCGACCTTCGGCTTGAAGAACCGGTCCAGCGCCCAGCCGATCCCGGTCTGTATGGCAGCCGAGGCCATCGCAACCGGCAGAACCGCCGCCCAGCTAGCCCCTGCGATCACGCTGGTCGAGATCACCATGGCGAAGCTCAGCGGCGACCAGACCAGACTGGCCGCGAACCCTCGGTGCACGGCCAGCAACATCCGTCGCGTGCGGATCTCGCGGATCAGCGGATCCGACTCTTTCACCGCGGATGTCTGCGCCATCCCGCCAAGCAGCGAAATGGACCCGTAATTCAGCACCAGCGCAAAGACCTGCGCCCCCAGCACCAGCGCAGAGTAGCGCCGCCCCGGCGGCTGTTGTGCCAGATAAATAGCCGCCCGCGTGATCGGGGCCGAAATCTCGGCCGTGTGGCGCAGCGTTGCCAGGGCGCAGAAAAACGCGGTGATAAAGCTCGCCTGGCTCAGCGCCGTCCCGATCACCGCCCCTGCATCCTCGGCCAGGGCAACCACATAGACCGCCAGCGCCAAGCCAATCAATACGAAAACCCGCCGCCCCCAGCGGGCCCGCAACGACAGCAGGGCCACGGCCAGCACCGTACCACCCTTTGCCACCGCATCGGACCAATCCCAGCCGGTGAAGCTGCGCAGCACCACGCTCAGGACCACGGCGGCAAGGATCAGCCCGATCACCCGGTCCATCCGCAAGGACCCCGGTCCCGGCACCCTCGCCCCTTCCGGCGCTTCCCCTGCGGTGATATTCGTCATCTCTGGTCTTCCCGGCTTTCGCCGAAACTAAGCCCGTCCCAACCAGGAAAGGCAAGCCACGCCTGCCGCGCTTGCCCCTATGCAAAAATGCACCCACCCGGTTTCCCTGTTGTAAATATCCCGGGGAGTCTCCGGCACGGAGACGGGGCAGCGCCCCGGCCACATCCGCAAGGAACGCCCGGCGGAACCGCTTGGAAAACCGCCCCCGAAGGTCCATATAGTTTCCGACCCAGCCAATAAGGGAGCTCTCGCCATGATCGAGCTTGGAACCGGACCCGCCACTGCCCCCGCCGGGGGATACGTGAAAGACGTCACCGAGGCGGATTTCATGCAGGAGGTCGTCGAGGCCTCTCAGAAAACCCCTGTCATCGTCGATTTCTGGGCGCCCTGGTGCGGCCCCTGCAAACAGCTCGGCCCGGCGCTTGAAGAGGCCGTGAATGCCCAGGGCGGCAAGGTCCTGATGGCCAAGGTCAACGTGGACGAGAACCAGATGATCGCCGGCCAGATGCGGGTGCAATCCATCCCGACGGTCTATGCCTTCTTCCAGGGCCAGCCCGTGGACGGTTTCCAGGGCGCCCTGCCGGGGTCCGAGGTCAAGGCCTTCGTCGAAAAACTCGCCGCCATGGTCGAAGACGATGACGGCGGCCTCGCGGATGCCGTCACCGCAGCCGAAGAAATGCTGGCCGAAGGCGCCGCCTCCGATGCGGCCCAGACCTTCGCGGCGATCCTGCAGGAAGATCCGAACAACGCCCCGGCCTATGGCGGGCTGGTCCGCGCCCATCTGGCGCTGGACGAACTGGATCAGGC
Organism: Pseudooceanicola algae; assembly: GCF_003590145.2. Taxonomy (NCBI): domain Bacteria; kingdom Pseudomonadati; phylum Pseudomonadota; class Alphaproteobacteria; order Rhodobacterales; family Paracoccaceae; genus Pseudooceanicola; species Pseudooceanicola algae. The sequence continues at coordinate 3,069,812 of NZ_CP060436.1, forward strand.
CGAGGCCATCCTCAACGGCGCCCCGGCCGAAATCTCCTCGGCACCGGAGCTCGAAGCCGCCCATGCCCAGCTCGAACTCGCCCGCCAGGCTGCCGATGCCGGCCCCGTGGCCGAGTTGCGCGCTGCGGTGGAGGCCGACCCTGCCGACCTTCAGGCTCGTTTCGACCTGGCGCTTGCGCTGCACGCCACAGGCGAGGTCCAGGAAGCGGTGGATGCCCTGCTCGAGATCTTCCGGCGCGACCGGGAATGGAACGAAGGCGCGGCCAAGCAGCAACTCTTCACCATCTTCGACGCGCTCAAGCCGCAGGACCCCGTCGCGCTCAACGGACGGCGCAAGCTCTCCTCGATGATTTTCGCCTGAAGGGGTTTCCGCAGGGCCGATGCGGGTTAGATTTCCACCATGATGAAACCCGCCGACCTGCCCGACATCCTTCCGGTGTTTCCCCTGCCCGGGGCGCTCATGCTGCCCCGCGCACGCCTGCCGTTGCACCTTTTCGAGCCGCGCTATCTGGCGATGTTCGAAGACTGCCTGAAATGCAAGGACCGGCTGATCGGCATGGTCCAGCCCTGCGGAACCCCCGAAGGTGCCGAAGACAGGCTGCACAGCATCGGATGCGCCGGGCGGCTGACCCAGTTCTCAGAAATGGAAGACGGCCGCTACATGATCACTCTCAGCGGAATGTCACGCTTCCGACTGTGCAAGGAGGTGACGGGGTTCACCGCCTATCGCCGCTTCGAAGTGGACTGGTCCGGCTTCGACCGCGATCTCGGCGCGGCGGAAACCGATCCGGATTTCGCCCGCAAGTCCTTTCTGTCCCTGCTCGACCGCTACTTCCTCGACCAGGGCCTCTCGACCGATTGGGATTCCCTCAAGGACGCCGATGACGAATTGCTCATCAACTCCCTGTCGATGCTGCTCAACTTCGACCCCGAGGAAAAACAGGCGCTCCTCGAAGCGCCCTCTCTCACAACCCGTCGCGAAACCCTCGTGACGCTGATGGAATACGCCCTGCGGGGCGGCAACGGCCAGGACATGCTGCAATGACCGACACCCCCCTCTTCGACCGCCGCATGATCGAGGCGCTGGTCTGCCCGCAAAGCCATACCACCCTCAGCTACGACGCCGAGGCACAGGAACTCATCTCCAGGGCCGCCAATCTCGCCTTCCCGATCCGCAACGGTATCCCGATCCTGCTGATCGACGAGGCCCGCAGCCTCTAGGCGCCCTATCGGTTTCCCTGTTCCAAATATCCCGGGGGAGTCTCCGGCACGGAGACGGGGGCAGCGCCCCCACGTGGGCCTCACCGCATCAGATCGGGCAGATCCCCGGTCAGGCCGGCGGCCTCACGGATGAACCCGCGACGCAGCTTCGGCAAGGCGGAAACAGCCCCAAGGCCCAGGCCGCGCCCAAGTCGTAGCAGCGGATTATCATTTGAAAACAGTTTGTTGGTAATGTCCGTTCCCATGGCCAGCGTGGCCGTGTCGAACCGCCGCCATTCCTGATAGCGGGCCAGCACATCCCCGGCGCCGATGTCTTCGCCGCGCTCCCGCGCCTCGCCCAGTACCTGGGCCAGCGCAGCCACATCTCGCAGACCGGCGTTCAACCCTTGTCCGGCCAGGGGGTGCAGCCCATGCGCGGCATCCCCCACCAGCGCCAGCCGCGGGGCGCTGAATTTCTCCGCCAATGACAACCCAAGCGGATAGGCAAAGCGCTGGCCGGCCAATGCGATTTCGCCCAGAAAATCCCCGAACCGGGGGCGTAGGGCAGCGAGGTAATCGGTATCCTCCAGCGCCTGGATCGCGCGGGCGGCGGCACTGGTTTCGCTCCAGACGATCGAACTGCGGTTGCCCGGCAGCGGCAGGATCGCCAGCGGGCCCGGCGGCATGAAGAACTGATGCGCGACGCCGTGATGCGGTTTCTCATGGGAAATCGCGCAAACCAGCGACGTTTGCCCATAGGACCAGCCCTGGCGGCGGATCCCGGCTCTCTGGGCCGTGCCGCTGGTCTTGCCATCGCAACCGATCAGCACCCGCCCGCGCAGGCGCTCGCCGGTATCAAGGGTGACCTCGGCGCCTTCGGCCTGCACACTCTGCGCGACAACCCGCGTTTCACTCAACTGCGTGATCAGCGGGCTACGGTCCATCGTCTCCAGCAGGGCTCGGCGCAGATAGCGGTCCTCGATCATCTGGCCCATCGGGCCTTCCTCGATCTCCGCATGGTCGAAATGCAGGAAGAACGGCGCGGCGCCGCGCCCTGCGTGCCCATCCGAAACCTTGATATCCAGCATCGGCTGGGCCGATTCCTGCAGCGCGTCCCACAGGCCGATGGCCGCCAGCATCCGGACCGAGGCCAGCGCCAGCGCATAGGCACGGCCGTCGAAATCCGCCGCCTCGCGCGTGGGCGCGGGCAGGGCGTCCACGACAGTGCTGCTCAGCCCCATATGCGCGGCGGCAAGGGCCATGGCGGGGCCGTTCAGCCCGCCGCCGATGATCAGAAGATCGCTATCAAAATCCATGCTGCAAATATGAGGCCCCGCCCGGGATTGTCCATGGCGGATCACGGCGTTACCGTCGCGGCAAAACGCGCAGGGCAAAGGGGCGGATGATGCAGGAATGGCTATGGATGCAGGCGGGGGACCTGGGGCGCGGCATCGGGGCGGGCGAAATCGACCCGGTGGCCCTGACGCAATGCTACCTTGATGCCATCGCGGCCCATCCCGACAGCGACCGCATTTATGCCCGTACCACGCCGCAGCGCGCCCTTGCCGAAGCCGAAGCCGCGGCAGAGCGCGCCCGGCTGGGCACCCGCCGTCATCCGCTGGACGGGGTGCCGATCAGCTGGAAGGACCTTTTCGACAGCGCCGGCACCGCGACAGAGGCAGGCAGCGCCCTGCTGAAAGGCCATGTCCCGGACCGCGATGCGCTGGTGCTGCGCAATGCCACGCAGGCCGGGCTGATCTGTCTCGGCAAGACCCATATGTCCGAGCTGGCCTTTTCCGGCATCGGCATCAACCCGGTGACCGCGACGCCGCCCAATGTGAACGACCCGGCCCTGGCGCCGGGGGGCAGTTCCTCTGGCGCGGCGACATCGGTGGCCTTCGGGCTGGCGGCCGGGGGCATCGGCTCCGACACCGGGGGGTCGGTGCGCATTCCGGCGGCCTGGAACAATCTGGTCGGGTTCAAGACCACCTCGGGGCGGATCAGCCTTGAAGGGGTGCAGCCGCTTTGCAAACGCTTCGATACCATCGGCCCGCTGGCCCGGTCGGTTCAGGATTGCACCCTGCTGCTCTCCGCGCTCGAAGGGCGCCCGGCCCCGGACCTGCGCGGCGTCAGCCCCCGTGGCCTGCGCCTGGGCGTGCTGCGCAACGTGGCCTTCGATTCGATCCGCGACGCCCCGTTGGCCGCCTTCGATGCGGCAGCGGCCCGGCTGCAGGACGCCGGTGCCCGGTTGACCGACATCACCGTCCCCGCGCTGGACGCGGCCATGCCGCTGTCGGCACTGTTGTTTGCCTCCGAAGGCTACGGGTTGTGGAAGGACCGCATCGAAGCCGCACCCGACCTGATGTTCCCGCAAATCCTGGAGCGGTTCCGTGCCGGGGCGCAGGTTTCGGCCCCCGATTACGTTGCGGGATGGGAAAAGCTCTATGCCCTGCGCGCCGAATGGCAGGCCGCGACGGCGGGCTTCGACGCGGTGATCTGCCCTACGGCCCCGATCCTGCCGCCCGATGTGGCGCGGATGCTGAGCGACGAAGACTACTACATCACCGAGAACCTGCTGGCGCTGCGCAATACCCGCATCGGCAACCTGATGGGCCTGCCCGCCGTTTCCCTGCCGACGCCCAGCCCGGCCTGCGGCCTGATGTTAATGGGTCAGCCCCTGCAGGAAGAGCGCCTGGCCCGTGTCGCCGCCGCTGCGGAACCCGTTGTCCTGGGGGCAACATAAGCGTTGCAAAAGGGCCATGGCGCTGGACGCGACCCGGCCATGTAAGCTAACCTGCCCGCAAACGGGGCGAAATGACCCCGGTGAAAGAGGCAGTAGAAATGTTTCCAGAGCGGTTTTCGGACCTTCCGGAATATGCGTTCCCGCGCCTGCGTGCCCTGCTCGACCATCACGAGCCGGGCGGCGAGGTTCTGCATATGACCATCGGCGAACCCAAGCACCCATTCCCCGAATGGGTGGCTGAAACCGTTTGCGCGACCACTGCCGGGTTCAACAGCTATCCGCCCAATGACGGCACGCCGGAACTGCGCGGTGCGATTTCGGATTTCATCGCGCGGCGTTACGGTTCGACGATCCCTCCCGAGCAGGTCATGGCGCTCAACGGCACCCGCGAGGGGCTCTACAATGCCGCCATGGCGCTGCTGCCGGAAACCAAGGCGGGCAAGCGCCCCGTGGTGCTGATCCCGAATCCCTTCTACCAAGTTTACATGATCGCGGCGATTTCCGTCGGGGCCGAGCCGGTCTTTGTTCCGGCGAGCCGCGACAACGGCTTCCTGCCCGATTACGCCGCCCTGCCGCCCGAGATCCTTGATCGCACCACCGCCTGCTACCTTTGCACGCCGACCAACCCGCAGGGCGCCGTGGCCGGTGCGGAGTACCTTGCGGACCTGCTGGCCCTCGCGGAGCGCCATGATTTCAAGATCTTCGCGGACGAATGCTATTCCGAGATCTACCGCGACACTGCCCCCATGGGTGTGCTGAGCGCGGCCGACAAGGCAGGGGCCGACCCCGAGCGCGTGGTGCTGTTCCAGTCGTTGTCCAAGCGGTCGAACGTGCCGGGTCTGCGGTCGGGTTTCGTGGCGGGTGGGCCGGAAAGCCTGCGCCGCATCCGCCAGTTGCGCGCCTATTCCGGGGCGCCGCTGCCGCTGCCGATCCAGAATGCCTCGGCCCTTCTGTGGGCGGATGACGCCCATGTGGTGGAGAACCGTGCGCTTTATGCCGAAAAATACGATGCCGCCGACGAAATCCTGTCGGGTCTGCCCGGCTATGCGGGCCCGGAAGCGGGGTTCTTCCTCTGGCTGCCGGTCCCGGATGGAGAGACGGCGGCGCTGCGTCTCTGGCAGGCGACCGGGGTCCGGGTTCTGCCGGGGGCCTATCTCAGCCGCAGGGTCGACGGGGACAATCCCGGTGCGGGCTATATCCGTGTCGCCATGGTGGCACCGAAAGACGAGATGATCGTGGGGCTGACCCGCCTGCGCGATTGTCTTTACAGCTAGGGAGCAAGCGACATGGCTTACCAGACCAAGGGACGCGATCCGCTGTTCGACAGATCCATGCAGGATACGCTGCGCAAGCGCGGGAAAGAGCTTATGGGGCTTGGCCTGCTGATCTGCGGGCTGGGGCTGGCGGCTATTCTGTTCAGTTACGCCCCCGATGATCCTTCGATGATGTCCGCCAGCGATGCCCCGGTGCAGAACTGGCTGGGCCGTTTCGGCGCGGGTGTCGCGGCTCCGGTGGTGATGATCGTCGGGGCAGGGGGCTGGGCCATTGCGCTGCTTTCGGTGGTCTGGGGGCTGCGCTTCACGCTGCATGTGCCGGATCTGCCGCCGGTCGGGCGGTTGGTTTTTGCGCCGGTCTTCGTCATCCTTGTCTCGGTCTATGCCGGTACGCTGAACACGGCGGCGGGTTGGCCCCATGCCTTCGGTCTGGGCGGGCTGTTCGGGGATACCGCGCTCGGAGCACTGCTGGGTCTGCTGCCGATGCCGATCGACGCCGCGATCCGATTGCTGGCGCTGATCATGGGAATCGGGTCTGCCGTGCTGGGTCTGTTCGTCATGGGTTTTACCCTGCGCGAATTCCATCAGGGCTTCCGCCTGCTGCTGATCGGGCTGGTGCTGGGCTACATGTTCCTGTTGCGCTTGCTGGGTCGCGGTGCCGCTGGCACCTGGCGTATGACCTCCGGTGCCGCCGCACGCGCCGCCGAAGGCAACCGCAACCGCCGCGAAGCGCGCCTTGCGCGGCGTCATGACATGGGCGACTGGGGCGACGATCAGGTCTGGCAGGAGGAACCGCCGGTGTCCCAGGGGTGGGCCAATCAGCCCGCGCCCGAGTGGTCGCAGGACTGGTCCCGGCACGAAGACAACGGACAGGCCTGGCAGCCGACCCTGCATGACCCGCAGGACCCAAGCTGGCAGGGCGATCCCGACGATTACCCCTATGATGTCTACGAAGAGGTCGAGCAGGAATACCACTCCGAGGCAGAGCCGCTTCAGGAGCTTTACGCGCCCGCCGAGGAGCCCCCGCGCCCCGAGCCGCGCGGGCTGCTTGGCCGCCTGATCCGCCGCGCCGAACCCGAGATGCCGCAAAGCGAACTGATCCCCAACGATCCGGTCACCTACCTGCCGGCCGACGATGGCGATCTGCCCGGGGATGAGCGCATCCGCAGCAAGATCGAGAACGCGGTTCGCTCCAGCCGTCAGCGCACCGCGGTGATCCGCAAGACCCGCCCGGCAGCGCCCCAACGCCATCCGCGTGGGCCGAAACCGCTGGTCTTTGATCCCAAGACCCGCAGCGAACCACCCCTGATGGCGTCCGAGCAAACCGGTCTGCCGCCGGAACCCCCGGTCAGCGCCCCGCCGACCAGCTATCGCCCTGTGGGGGCCGCGCCGACTGGTGCCGCACCGCTTGGCGGTGCGCCGGTGTCCTTCGAAACCTCGGCCTATCCCGATATGGACGCGCCCGAGCTGTCCGAGGCCCCCGAGGCCCCGCCCTGGCGCGAGGGCCCGGACAGCATCTATCCGACCGATCCCGAGTGGGCCATGGATGTCGGGGATATCGGACCCACGCCCCCTGTTCCGCAGGGCGAAACCTATGTCCCCGAAGCCTATCCCCTGACGGCAGAGGAGCCGTTCGACGAGACCGCATTTGACGGGGCCTCGGCCTTTGACAAGACGGATTTCGAACGGCCGGATGACGCCGGGGAGCCTCCGGCGGAAACCGACGACCCGCTGCCGCGCACACCCGCGCCTCGACTGCCCTCGGCAGAGCCGAAGAAGGTCGTGCAGCATACCGCCCCCCGGGCGCCGCAGCAGTCTGAGCAGGCTCGCAAGGAGGCCCAGCCGGGTTTCGGCTTTGTCCCGGAAGAGGCGAAATACGCCCTGCCGCCGCTGAGTCTGCTGCGCAATCCCGAAAGCATCACACGCCACCACCTGTCCGATGACGCACTGGAAGAAAACGCGCGCATGCTGGAAAGCGTTCTGGACGACTACGGCGTGAAGGGAGAGATCGTCTCGGTCCGCCCCGGTCCTGTCGTCACCATGTATGAACTGGAACCGGCACCGGGCCTGAAGGCCAGCCGGGTGATCGGCCTTGCCGACGACATCGCGCGGTCGATGTCGGCCCTTTCGGCGCGGGTTTCCACCGTCCCGGGTCGGTCGGTCATCGGGATCGAACTGCCCAACGACAACCGCGAGATGGTTGTCCTGCGCGAGATCCTCGCGGCCAAGGACTTCGGCGACAGCCACATGAAGCTGCCACTGGCGCTCGGCAAGGACATCGGCGGCGAAAGCATGGTCGCCAACCTTGCCAAGATGCCCCACCTGCTGATCGCGGGGACGACCGGGTCGGGCAAGTCGGTGGCGATCAACACCATGATCCTGTCGCTGCTCTACCGGCTGACGCCGGAAGAATGCCGGCTGATCATGATCGACCCGAAGATGCTGGAACTGAGCGTCTATGATGGTATCCCCCACCTGCTGAGCCCGGTTGTCACCGATCCCAAGAAGGCCGTCGTGGCGCTGAAATGGGTCGTGGCCGAGATGGAAGAGCGCTATCGCAAGATGTCCAAGATGGGCGTGCGCAACATCGACGGCTACAACGGCCGGGTGGCGGATGCGCTGGCCAAGAACGAGACGTTCTCGCGCACCGTTCAGACCGGCTTTGATGACGAGACCGGCGATCCGGTGTTCGAGACGGAAGAGATCCAGCCCGAGAAGATGCCCTATATCGTCGTCATCGTCGACGAGATGGCCGACCTGATGATGGTCGCGGGCAAAGAGATCGAGGCCTGCATCCAGCGCCTGGCGCAGATGGCGCGGGCCTCTGGTATCCACCTGATCATGGCGACCCAGCGGCCGTCCGTCGACGTCATCACCGGGACGATCAAGGCGAACTTCCCGACCCGGATTTCCTTCCAGGTCACGTCGAAGATCGACAGCCGCACCATCCTGGGCGAAATGGGCGCCGAGCAGCTTCTGGGCATGGGCGACATGCTCTACATGGCCGGTGGCGCGCGGATCACCCGGTGCCACGGGCCCTTCGTGTCGGACGAAGAGGTCGAGGAGATCGTCAACCACCTCAAGGGCTACGGTCCGCCGGAATACATCGGTGGCGTGGTCGACGGGCCGGAGGACGACAAGGCCGACGACATCGACGCCGTGCTTGGCCTTGGTGGCAATACCAACGGCGAAGACGCGCTGTACGACCAGGCGGTGGGGATCGTGATCAAGGATCGCAAATGCTCGACCTCTTATATCCAGCGCAAGCTGGCGATCGGGTACAACAAGGCCGCCAGGCTGGTCGAGCAGATGGAGGACGAGGGCGTCGTGTCTTCGGCCAACCATGTCGGCAAGCGCGAAGTGCTGGTGCCCGAGCAGTAAGGACGGCAGGGGGCCTGGCCCCCGCCGCCTGCGGCGCCTCCCCCAGAGTATTTCAAGCCAGATGACAGGGAGCAGCGTCTTTCCGCTGCGGCGTCGGACCTGTGATTGCTTCGTGAGCGTTGGGTACTGGAAGCCACGCAATCCGAGGATTACATCTTGGTCATGAATACCCTGACCCGCCTTCTGGCGCCCGCCGCCGCCGTCCTTGCCCTGGCCGTTCCGGCCATGGCGGACCCCATTCCGCTGTCGCAGATCTCGGCCTATTTCAATGGCTGGAAGACTGCCGAAGCGGATTTCACCCAGATCAATGGCGATGGCACGGTGTCGACCGGCACGCTTTTCATCAAGCGACCGGGACGGATGCGGTTCGAATATGATCCCCCCGAAGAGGCGCTGGTGCTGGCCAGTGCGGGGGCGGTCGCGGTCTATGATCCCAAGAGCAACGGCGGGCCGAATACCTATCCACTGGACCGCACACCGCTGAGCCTGATCCTGTCGAACACGGTGGATCTGGGGCGCGCCAACATGGTGACGGATCACCGCGAGGAAGGGCCGGCCACGGTGGTGCGGGCGCAGGACCCGGAGCATCCCGATTACGGGTTCATCGAACTGGTGCTGACGGGTGATCCGGTGGAGCTGCGCCAATGGGTCGTGCATGACAGCGGTGGCAGCGTGACCACGGTCGCGCTTGGCCACATGCAGACCGGGGTTTCCCTGGGCGACAGCATGTTCCGTATGGTGGGCGCCTTCGACGAAGACAATGGTCGCTGATCGGGGCGGTGCATGGCGGCCCTTTGGGGCCGCCATGCGAGCGGCTTAGTCGCAGTAGGCCAACTGCTTGCCGTAAAGGATCGAGCGGCTTCCGACGCTGGAAGAGACATTCAGCAACCAGGACTTTCCGTTGTGTGATCCGCGGGAATAGCCGGCCCGACCTTCGTGATAGGCGAGGTATTGACGGCGGGCATCGGTGAGCGGGATGCCCAATTGCTTGGTCGTTCCGGTCAGATACCAGCCGATGAAATCCGCCGCGTCGTCGATGTCGTTGCGCTTGGCACGACGACTGCGGGTGGCATCCTGGTATTCCTGCCAGGTCCCGTCCAGCGCCTGACTATAGCCGTAGGCCGAACTGACCCGTCCCATGGGAATGATCCCAAGTGCATATTTATGCGGGGTCTTGGCGTTCCCGATGAACTTGCTCTCCTGGTACATGATCGCCATCTGTACGTTGATGGGCACGCCCCAGCGGCGCTCGGTTCGCTTGAAGGCGCGCGCGTAATGCGGTCTCTGGTCCAGGATCGCACAGGCGTCATTCAGGTTGCGCGGGGCTGTCGTGTCACGCCCGCCGCAGGATGCGGCCAGTAACACGAACAGAAGCGCGAAAATCTTTCTGCCCATCTGCCTCTCAATTTTTATTATCTGCTCTGTTTTTTGCCAAATTTTACACGAAAGAAGGCAGGAGCGAAACAGTCAATCCGGCGATGACCGGGATTGTGAACTGAGCCGCGCGAAGCGGGCCTAGAGCAGCAGAGCCAGCAGGATCGGCAGCGCGGGGACCGAGACCAGGGTCGACACGACCACCAGGCCGGCGACGGAATCCGCATCCGCGCCGTATTTCTCGGCCAGCAGGAAAGAGGTGACCGCGACGGGCGTGGAAAGCTGGATTACCAGGATCGTGAAAGCTTCGCCGCTGAGGCCGAAAAGGCGCCCGGCTTCCCAGGCGATGCCGACGCAGAGCACCAGTTTCAGCAACGACAGCCCAAGTGCCTTCAGGACCGAACTGGGGGTCAGGCGCGCCACGGCGACGCCCAGGGTCAGCAGCATGACAGGGATCGAGATCTGGCCGAGCAGAGACAGGGTATTTCCCAGGAAAACAGGCACCTGCCAGCCCTGCCACAGGAAGATCCCGCCAAGGACAGTGCCCCAGAGAAGCGGTTCCTTCAGCGCCTTGATAACCGATCCGCCGCCCGCCACGATCCAGATACCGAAGGTAAAGCTCCAGATTGCCATGACGGCAAAGACGACAACCGCATAGCCAAGCCCGGTTTCGCCGAAGGCGAACAGCGCCACGGGCAGGCCCAGATTGCCGGTATTGCCAAAGATCAGCGGGGCGAGATAGGTGCGCATCGACAGGCCGAGCGCCAGCAGCACTCCGGCCGTCACCAGGGCGAGGGCACCATAGGAAACGACAGCGGCAAGGGACAGGGCGCTGACCGCTGCGGGGTCAAGTTCGGTGCCGATCAGAGCCATGAAAATCAGGCAGGGCACCGACAGGCTCATGGTCAGCCGGGTGACGAAATTCATGTTGAATTCATAGCCCAGACGCACCCAGGCAAAGCCGATGGCCGCGAGGATGAAGACCGGCGCGACGATCTCGAGTACGGTCAGGACAAGGCCCACGTGCGGTAACTCCGAATTCGGTTATCGGTTGGACAATGTCCGGGATTTGACGTTAGTAGTGGGCTCCATGAGCTGCAAGCGATGCTGACAACAAGAGCAAAATATCATCTGGGCCAGATCGTGCGCCACAAGAAGCACCCCTTCAGGGGTGTGATCTTCGATGTCGATCCGGAATTCAGCAATACCGAGGAATGGTATGATTCCATTCCCGAAGACAGTCGGCCTGCGCGCGAGCAGCCCTTCTATCACCTTCTGGCCGAGAACGACCAAAGCTACTATGTGGCTTATGTTTCGGAACAAAACCTGATCGAGGACCTGTCGGGGGAACCCGTGGATCACCCCGACATTCCGGATTTGTTCGGCCCCTTCGAAGACGGGGCCTACCAGCTTCACTTTCAGCTGAACTAGAGGCGCGGGCGTGATGCCGCGACGCCGTCAGTAGCCGATCGCGCAGCCGTCCTTGCGCGGATCGGACCCCGCTTCGAGAACCCCCGAGGCATGGATTCGAATCGCCTGCGCGCCACCGATGGGGGCGTCGCTGACGGTGACCTTATGACCCATTTCGGCCAATCGGGTTGCGGTTTCAGGGCTGTGACTGCTTTCCAACGTCAGGATGCCGCCCTCGGCAAAGGCGCGCGGGCCGTCGATGGCAGCCTGGGGGGACATGCCGAAATCACGCAGGTTGGTGACGAAACGGGCATGGCCATTGGCCTGATACTGGCCACCCATGACGCCGAAGGGCAGGTTGGGCACGCCGTCTTCGGCCAGCATGCCCGGGATGATCGTGTGCATGGGGCGCTTGCCCGCGCCCAACTCGTTTGCATGGCCTTCGGTCAGGGCAAAGCCGCAGCCACGATTGTGCAGCATCACCCCGAACTTGTCGCTGGCGGTGGTCGACCCGAAAGCACTGAAGATCGAATAGATCAGCGAAACCGCCATGCGGTCGCGATCCACCACGGTGATATAGATCGTGTCCTTGTGCGGCTGACCTTCAGGGCGTGACACCAGGTCAGAGGCCCGTTCCGGGTCGATCCGGGCGGCGAGTTCGGCGGCAAAGCCGGGGTCGGTCAGCCGGTCGGTGGCGTCGCTGTGGGTCGGATCGGCGATGAAGGTATCGCGGGCGGCATAGGCCAGCTTGGCGGCTTCGGCTTCGATATGGGTGCGGGTGGCGCCGAAGGGATCGAGATGCGCAAGGTCGAAACGAGCCAGAATGTTCAGCATCAGGATCGCGATGGCGCCTTGCCCGTTTGGCGGATGTTCGAACAGCTTTGCACCATGGTATTCGCCCGAGATCGGGTGCGTCTGTTCACCGGCGACGGATGCGAAGTCCTTGGCGGTGTGGCCGCCACCCTTTGCGGCAAGTGCGGCGATCATGTCTTCGGCGACCTCGCCCTGGTAAAAGGCCGAGGCGCCGTCGCGGGCGATACGGCGCAGGACTTCGGCCTGCCCGGGCAGGGCAAAACGGGCGCCGGGCGCGGGGGGATGGCCCCAAGGCAGGAAATGCCGCCGTGCGGCGCCGGTCAGGCCTGCATGGTTTTCGGCCCAGTCATGGGCGGCGCGTTCATGCACGGGAACGCCTTTTTCGAAATACCGGATTGCCGGGGCAAGGGAATCGGCGAGGCCCAGCTTGCCCCAGAGCGCCGACATCCTGTCGAAGGCGTCGACCGCGCCGGGCAGGGTCACCGCCTGTGCGTCGGTCGCTGGGATCTGGCGCAGGCCGCGGTCGCGCAGCGCCTGCGGGTCGGCGGTGGCAGGCGCCTGACCCGAGCCGTTGAAGCCCAGCACCTCGTTCGATCCGGCGGGTTTCACCAGGGCAAAGCAGTCGCCGCCCAAACCGCACATCGCCGGTTCGCAAACGCCAAGCGCGACCGCGCCGGCAATCGCCGCATCCATGGCGTTGCCGCCGTTTTTCAGGATATCAACGGCCGCCTGCGCGGCAATCGGGTGCGACGTGGCGCAGATCCCGCTGTCAGCCCAGATGGTGGATCGTCCCGGAACAGTGAATTTACGCATCGTCGACCCCCATTACTTGAGGTGAAGCTGCGCGGAGCCGGGAGCAAGGTCAAGGGCATAGCGACCTTGTCCCCGGTGAAGGGCATAAGGTGGCCGATCCTTCGGGTGCTTTGGCGATACGGAGGGGAGGCGAAGGGCCAAGGTCAAGAGCGGACCGGGCCGATCTTCACCGTCCTTCGGGCATCTTGATCCGGATGCGAAAGGACAGGGTATTGACGCCGGCTTCGCGGCGGTAGGAGACATCCCGGGACAGGTCGCGGATCAGGAACCAGCCGAACCCGCCTTCGGGCAGGGCGGCCAGTTCATCTGGAAGCGGGACACGTGTGCCGATAGGGGCATGACCGTCTGGCATCTCGCGGCCCTGATCCTGAATTTGCACGTGCAGCCCACCCGGTGACCAGAGACATTCGAGGTGGATCAGACCCCGGTCCTCTCCTTCGTAGGCATGTTCGCCGATATTGTTCAGGGCCTCGGCGAGGACAAGTTCGATCGTGCCCAGTTCCTCTGCGTCCATGTCATAAGGCTGCAGGGAGGTCAGCACCGCCTTCAGGCCATTGCGGACCGACATCGGGTTGCTCGGGAATGTCAGGCGGATCGCACCTGGCTGATTCTTGACCGCACCGCTTTCGGGATCGGTCTCTTCCCCCGGGCTAGTTTTGTCCGGGGGGCAGCCTTCGGCGCAGGGCGGGCTACCGGTGTCCGGTCGTTCCTGTTTTCCGGAGGCAATCCCTGGCGAGGCCATTCCGGAAGCGGCCGGCCGGCCGTCGCTATGCATGGGGCACCACGGCGGCGGCGACACCGTCATGGATCGGAAAGACGGTGTCCATCCGGGTCAGGCGGAACACCTTGTCCACATTGGGACGCAAGGTCGCTAGTTCCAGCCGCGCGCCGTCTTCCAACTGCTTCATGGCGGCGACGATCGCGCCAAGCCCACTGGAATCGATGAAGTCGACCTGCGCCAGATCCAGCACGACGCGTCCATCGCAATCGCGCGTGATCTCGCGCATCAGATCCTTGAACCGGATCGCCACCGCCGCATCTATGCGCATGGCGTTCACCGTGACCAGCGTCACGCCGTCCTGCACTACCGTCGTCAGGTTCATTGCCGCATCTCCCGGTTTCGCGTCGATACTGGACAGGCTATTGGCCAATCCTTACCAATCCATGAGCACCCGCCCCTTCCTTCAGGAGATCCCATGCCGCTGGCCAGCCCCGAGACCGGACTTGACTACCGCGGCCTTGCCGCCCGCATTGCCTCCCTGACCGAAGGAGAGACCGACGCGGTCGCGCTGATGGCGACGCTGACCTGCGAAATCCACCACGCGGATGCGCGTTTCGACTGGACCGGTTTCTATCGCGTGACGGAACCCGAGGTGCTGAAGATCGGCCCCTATCAGGGCGGGCATGGCTGTCTTGTGATCCCGTTCTCGCGCGGTGTCTGCGGGGCGGCGGCGCGCACCGGCCGGACCCAGCTGGTCGCGGATGTCGATGCCTATCCGGGCCATATCGCCTGCGCCAGCACGACCCGCTCCGAACTGGTGATCCCGGTGCGCAACGGGGCGGGGGATGTCATCGCGGTGCTCGATATCGACAGTGATCGCGCGGACGCCTTCACCCAGGCGGATGCGGATGAGCTCTCAGCCATCCTCGATGCGGTTTTCGGGCGGCTCTGACCAAAGGCAGCGGATGGACCTTGCAGCCTTCTGCGCTTAGACCGTGCGCATGTCCGATACCTATGCGCCACCCGATACGCCGCTTGCCGTCCTGCACGAGGATCACGAGATCCTGATTGTCGACAAGCCCTCTGGTCTGCTGTCCGTGCCGGGGCGCGGAGAGCATCTGGCCGATTGTCTGCTGTCGCGCATTCAGGCGGCCTTTCCCATGGCGCTGCTGGTGCATCGGCTGGATCGCGATACCTCGGGCGTCATGGTCTTTGCGCTGACGCCCCATGCGCAGCGCCACCTTGGGCTGCAATTCGAACACAGGCGCACGAAAAAGACCTATGTCGCCCGTGTGTCTGGCCGGGTAGAGCCGAAGACGGGCCTTGTCGACCTGCCCATCGGCGTCGACTGGCCGAACCGGCCGCGCCAGATGATCGACCACGACAATGGCCGGCCGGCGCAGACGGAATGGAAGGTCGTCAAATCCTCGGATACCGAAAGCCGGCTGCGGCTGTTCCCG